>DASTRX010000049.1:0-24017 GCA_035760985.1 Polyangiaceae bacterium | reverse complement strand
GAGCGCGCAGGCAGTACCGCTGCGGCGCGCTAGCTAGCCGAGCCGCGCCCCGAGGTGCCGCACGGCGCGCGCAGGTGCAGGCCCGGCCCTGATCCCGATCTCGGGCCGTCTCAGAGGCCGTCGAGCGGCAGACAGGCGAGTTTCGCTCCCGCCACTCCGCCCGTGCCGGTCGCCATGTGGTGAAAGATGATGGCTCGTGCCTCGCCGCTGCGCGGGATCCAGTCCACGACCGCTTCCTGCTCCCCCTTGCCGGCGGCGTCGGTGGTGAAGTCCAGCCAGGCTTCGTTGCTCGGGTTCGCGTACATCGGATCACTGGCCATGCCCCCCGCGGGGAACGGCATGTTCTGATAGTGGCCACCTGCCTTCATGGCGTCATCGCAGGCGAGGCGATGCAGGTGCGAGCCGAACGCGCGCGAAGCGGGAAACCCGCTCACGCTGAGCTCGATGCGGAGCTTGCCGCCGTCGTCGAAGGCCTGAGCGCTGGCGCTCGCGCCGCTGCCGATCGGGTTCGGGGTACCCGCCATGTCGGGAGCGTAAGGATCCTGATAGATCTGGAGCGGCTGACCGTTGGAGCTCGCGAGCATCTCGCCACCTCCCTCCTCGTCATCGCTTCCGCAAGCCATCGTTCCCGTCGAGCACAGCACGGCGAGGCAGGCCCACCGGGCCGCTCGATTCATCATCTTCATGGTAAAGTCCTCGGTTTTGCTGCGTGCGGCGCGGCTCCGGCAGAAGAGCTCGATGCACGCGCATGGGATGGACGAGCTCCTGGCGCACATGTCGCAGAACGTGGGGTGTGCTGCGAGCTGCGTCCGCTCGGCTGCCCGCTGCAGTTCGCTCTTGCGGGCAGAACCGGCGCTCGACCTCAGGTGCGACGAGCGCGGGTCCGGATCGTGTAGATCCCGTCACCGCTGAGGATGCCGCCGCGCGCCAGCAGCCGCCCGTATTGCCAGTTGGAGAGCCCGAGCTCGGGGCGCCCGAGCGCCACCTGCCCATCCACCCAGCGCGTGTGGTCGTCCCCGACGAAGGGCGCGTTGATTTCAGCGAAGAAGCGCTCGTGCTCGGCGCGGTCCGGGCTGAGCAAGCTGGCCACGAACTGCGGGCTGTGGGCGTTGAAGAGGCGGACCGCGTGCGGGAGGTCATCCACCAGCGCGAGGCTCAGCTCCGGCGTCTCCTCCCACTCCCACTCCCGGCCCAGCTCGCTCTCGGAGAGCCATTCGGCCTGGGCTTCGTCGAAGCGTCCCTCGGCGCGCGTGACCGGAACCCGGCGCGCAAACACGTCACGCAGGGGAGCAGCCTGGGCCAGCTCGCGCGCCGCCGCGCCGTCCACCACGTGCAGCTTGAAGGACTGCTGGCGCGCCGCGCCGGCGCGCTCCAGACCGCGCAGAAACGCCGGCAAGAGATGCTGCGCCCGCGAGCGCGGCAGGCAGCACACGTTGAGCGTGTTGCACACCTTGCGATCGAGAGAGCGGCTCACCACGCGCTCCAGCTCGGCAGCCTCGGCGCGCTCGGACACGACCAGCCAGGCGCCGCCCGTGCCGTGCAGGCTCACGGGCACGCCCGCCTGACGCGCCAGGCTGCCCAGCAGCGCCACGGAGCGACCCGAGCCGCGGGCCACGGCCAGGGACAGCCGCCGATCGCAGAACAGCGCCCAACCTGCGGCGTGCTCGCTGCTCTCCAGCAAGCACACCGAATGCTCGGGCAGACCGGCCTCGCGCAGCGCCGGCACGAGCGCCACATCCATGATGCTGCGCGCGGTGCGCGCGGCGTCGCGCCCGATGCGAAACACGACGCTGTTACCACCGCCCAGCACGCCGGTCGCGTCCGCCAGCACGTTGGGGCGGCCCTCGAACACGAAGGCGACCACGCCCAGGCCGGAGGCCACCAGATCCACGGCCCAGCCCGCGCGCGGCACCGTCTCGATCAGGCGCCCGCGTGAGGTGCCGAGCGCCTCCCAGCCGCGCAGTCCCTCGATCATCGCCTGGCGCATGCTCTCCGATGCGACCAGCCGCGTGGTGGAACGCCCGCGGCTCTTGGCATCCGCCACATCCGCCTGGTTCACTTCAGCAATCTTGGCCCAGCTCGCGGCATCGGCGAGGCGCGCGGCGAAGCCCGCATAGAACTTCTGGATCTGCTCATCGCGCGCAGAACGCAGCGCCCCGAACGCCTCCACCGCCGCCGCGACCGCGCGCGCCGCGCCCTGCTTCTCGCGCGCCGGGATCAGCAGCAGCTCATCGACCGCCTCGGCATAGACCAGCGAATCCCCCGGCTGGAAAGCTCGCGCAATGGCTTCCGGGACGTCGACGACCCGATCCCCCTGCACGATCAGCCGGGTATTCGCCTCGATGGAAGTGAGCGGACGCGTACTGCTGGCCACGCTGCGCTTCTAGCGCGAGAGGGCCAGCGACGCCACCGCGTCCCTGACCCTCTTCTCCGCTCTTCCACGGACCCGTTGGCCCGTGCCCCCTTTTTCTGTACCTCAGTACCGGTACTGCTCGGGCTTGAACGGCCCATCGACGGGCACGCTGATGTACTCGGCCTGTGCCGGGGTGAGCTTGGTGAGCTTCACGCCGAGCTTCTCCAGGTGCAGGCGCGCCACCATCTCGTCCAGCTTCTTCGGCAGCACGTAGACCTTCTTCTCGTACTTGGACTGATTCTTCCAGAGCTCGAGCTGCGCCAGCGTCTGGTTGGTGAAGGACGCGCTCATCACGAAGCTCGGGTGGCCCGTGGCGCAGCCGAGGTTGAGCAGACGCCCCTCCGCGAGCACCAGCACGCTGTGCCCATCGGCGAACACCCACTCATCGTACTGCGGCTTGATGTTGATCTTCTTGATCCCGGGCAGCTTGGCCAGGCCCGCCATGTCGATCTCGTTGTCGAAATGGCCGATGTTGCCGACGATCGCCTTGTCCTTCATGCGCGCCATGTCCTTGGCGAGGATCACGTCGCGGTTGCCGGTCGCCGTCACGAAGATGTCCGCCGTCGAGATCACGTCGTCCAGCGTCTTGACCTCGTAACCTTCCATCGCCGCCTGCAGCGCGCAGATCGGGTCGATCTCGGTGATGATCACGCGGCAACCCTGGCCCTTGAGCGACTGCGCACAGCCCTTGCCCACGTCGCCGTAGCCGCACACGACCGCCACCTTGCCGGCCATCATCACGTCGCTGGCGCGGTTGATGCCGTCGATCAGCGAGTGCCGGCAACCGTACAGGTTGTCGAACTTGCTCTTGGTGACCGAGTCGTTGACGTTGATCGCCGGGAACGGCAGCTCGCCCTTCTTCTGCATCTCGTACAGGCGGTGGACCCCCGTCGTGGTCTCCTCGCTCACGCCGCGCACGTTCTTGGCGAAGCGCTCCCACTTACCGGGCGACTCCTTCTGCACGCGCCGCACGAGGTCGAGGAACACGATGCCTTCCGCCGACTCGTCGGCGGCGGGCTGCGGGACGGAGCCCTTGCGGTTGAACTCCGCGCCCTTGACGATCAAGAGCGTCGCGTCACCGCCGTCGTCGACGATCAGATCGGGGCCGCTGCCGTCGGGCCAGGTGAGCATCTCGTCCGTGCACCACCAGTACTCTTCCAGCGTCTCACCCTTCCAGGCGAAGACGGGCACGCCCTTGGGCTTTTGCGGGGTGCCGCTGCCGACGACCACCGCGGCGGCGGCGGAGTCTTGCGTGCTGAAGATGTTGCAGGAAGCCCAGCGCACATCCGCGCCCAGCGCCACGAGCGTCTCGATCAACACTGCCGTCTGCACGGTCATGTGCAGGGAGCCCGCGACCTTCGCCCCCTTCAACGGCTTGCTCGCGCCGTGCTCGGCACGCAGTGCCATCAGCCCCGGCATCTCCTGCTCGGCCAGCCGAATCTCCTTCCGCCCCAGCTCGTGCAGAGCCAGGTTGGCGACCTTGAACGGGAGCCGGGCCCCCGCGGAGGTTCGGGCAGCGGCGTGCTCGTTCAAAGAAGATTCGCTCGTTTGCATCGTCATGTAGCTCCTGGGGGTGCGCAGGGTGTCCCTCTGGGTCCACCCGTGAACGAGTGGCCTATAACTCAGCGCCCGGGCCCCCGCACGCAGAAAACTCCGCGCCTGCGGCGCGGTCCGCAAATCGGGATGCAGCGCTGGGAGGAGGGAGTTACGTCAGAAGCTGCCGGTGGCCCCGAGCGACGGCAACAGCACGATCGTGTCGTCGGGCTTCCTGCCCGCCCAGGTGAAATCGCGCAGGAACGTGGCCAGCAGATCCAGGCTCGCCCCGGCGGAGATCTCACGGAACACGCCGACCCAGCGCGAATCCCCCGCGGCGCGCCAGCTGCCGTTGAGGCTCGCTCCCCCGAGCAGCGTCTGCAACGGCGACAGCTCGCGATCGCCCGACCAGAATTGCCCGCGCGGTCCCGTCGCCGGCTCGCCTCCGGTATAGTCGTCGCTCCAGAAGCTGGCGCCGGACTGCACATAGGCCCGCCCGTGCACGAGCAGGCGCAGCCAGGGCTGCAGATAGCGCTCCGCCGTGATCTCCACGTTGAAGCTCTGGAGCTCCCAGGAGTCGCGATACACGCGCGTGGAGACGCCCAGCGCCGTCTCGATGCTCTTGGCGTAGTATTTGAGGCCCAAGCCCGCGGCCACCCTCCGGCGATCGTCGGGATGGTTCTCTTGCGCTGCCTGCCCGGTGGGGCCGATCACCACCTCGCGGTACGGATTGCCCAGAAATCCGTGCTGCAACGCGCCCGTGAACACCAGCTGCGTCGCCAGTACCGGCGTCCAGGTCTGGGTCCAGGCCAGACGGAAGTTGTCCAGGCGGATCGGCAGGCTCTCCCGGCGCTCGGACTTGGTGAAGCAGCCGTCGGAGCTGTCCAGGCCCTGGCGCAGGGTCGCCGGCAGGTTGCGCTGACGGAGGCTGCACACGTCGTCGAAGCCCTTGGAGTAGCCGATCTCCACGTCGGTGTTGCGCTGCAGAAAATCCGTTCCGGCGCTCACTGCGAAGGAGTTGGAGCGGTAGTCGTTTTCGGTGCCGTAGGTATAGGAGCCTCCGAAGCGCGTGTGCTCGCGCGCGACGTTGAAGCCGCCGGTGGCCATCTGACGAAAGTCTCGCACCGATGCGCGGCTGACGATGTCGGGCACGTTGGCGAGCAGCGGCCCCGCCTTGATCGCCTCGCTGGCCCCGGTGACCGCGTCCGCCTGATAGTTCGCGTACACGCTCAGCGCATCGCTGGGCGAGGCCTGGACGTTGAGCTCCGGCGTGTACACCGTCATGTGGCTCTGCGCCGACGGCTCATGGAAGATCTGCGTCCGCAGGTCCACCTCCGCCACCTGGCTGCGGCCCGGTTCGGAGAGTGACACCAGGCCCAGCGCAAGCAGGCCAGCGGCGCGCCACCTCAGTTGCATCCGCAGCCCCCACCCTGGACGGAGCCAGCACCGCTCGAGCCCTCGCGGTTCTCGATCGCATGCTCCAGAGCTGCGCGCTCGCGGGCGTCGGCGCCAAATTGCATGATGCGATCGGCCAGGATGGCCCGCTGCTCGGGGCGCACCGTGACGCAGCCGAGGGCTCCGGCGGCGAAGGCAGTGAGCAATGCGACGAAAACTTTGTCGTGCATGGGAGCGGTCCTGCGCTTCAGAAGTAGCTGCCGAGCCCGCCCACGAAGCTCTGGGCGTTGCGGTAAGCGGACGCGTTGAACAGCACCGTGTTGGTCGCCTCGAGCCGCAACGTGATGCGCCAGCGCAACGAGACCAGGAGCCCGCCGCCCGCGCGCGCGTGGAACAGCGTCTCGCGGCGCAGCACGAAGGCGTCGTCGTTGGGCAGGGTGCTGAAGCCACCGCCGCCCAGGCTCAGGTAGGGCGCCAGCGCGAAGTCCGGCGCCAAATTCACGGTGGCGCCGCCACCGTAGAGCAGGCTGCGGCCGGAGGAGCTCATCACCAGCCCGACGTAGGGCTCCAGCGACAAGGCGCGCGTGACCACGATCGCCGGCTTCAGCTCGGCGTAACCGTCGCCGTCGAAGATGCCCCCGGTCATCGCCAGCCCGCCGTGGGCCGAGCCGAGCGGAGGCGGAGCAAAGACACCGGGCGCTCCCGGCGCGTCCGAGCCCGCGTCGCTCAGCAGCAGGGTGTCGGCGGTATCCCCGAGCAGGTAGGCGGTGCGACCGTCGGGCAAGTAGACGCGCAGCCAGTAACCGGTCTGTTCACGGCCCTGAACAAAGAAGGTATCGCCGCGCTCGGCTCGCTCGATCACGCGATAGGAGAGCCCGGGACCGGCGCGCAGCTCGCTGCTGGAGCTGGTCACGCGCGCCACGGTATCCAGCTCCTGGTCGAGCTGCACGGGGCTCTGGGCGCTGGCAGAGCCGGCAGCCAGCGCCAGAGCTGCAGCGGCGACGCCCGCGCGGCAACGGATGCTGCCCGCCGTCATCGGCTGGAATACCTCGAACCCCAGGTGCGGATGATGTCCGCCTGCTCGGAGCTCAGCTCGAAGATCACCCGCGGGTGCGCCACGGTGCTGGTAGGGCGGTTCAAGAGCGGGGAGCGGTCAGGGTCGACTTCCATCTGCAGCTGCGCGGACTGGTAGTTCTGTTGCGCCTGCTGCGGCACGCCGAAGTCTCCCAACTGGTCGTTCTGGCACTGCTCCGCCGCGAGCGGCGAGTAGTCCGTCAAGCGCAGGCGCTGGCGGTTGAAGTGGCAGCCCTGAGCGGACTCCCCGCGCGACGGATCACCTTTGCCGCAGCCCGCCTGGAACATCATCGGCTCGACCTCGCAGTAGAAGTAGCTCTCGTCGTACACGACCTCGGCGACCTGGAAGTTCTCGCCCACGTCCAGCGTGCAACCGCCGACGAACAGAGCGAGCAGGAGCGCGGCCGGGCTCGGACGGAAGAAAGGCGCGGGGTTCGACATCGGTCGGGCTCGTTTCCTGCGGGGGACGGAGCGGGCCCGCGCAGGTGCGATGGCGCCGCCCCCGATGCTCATGCGGACAGTTCGCCTCGCGGCCTAAGGGATCGCTGCGGCGTCTTTGCTGTCCGGCGTCGGAGCGCCGATTCGGCGCGTCACGGCTTCAGGACGGCGCAGGCCCGTCCGTTCGTGCTGCCGTGCGACATCGCACTCGCCGATCCCCAGTAGAAGCCAGCGGAGGCACCGCTGAGAGCCGTTGCAGGGAATTCTCCGACGTCCCCCCTGAAAGCTGCTTGAAGGCCTCTGCCCATCCGGCTAAGTCTTGCCCGCCTCACACGCCGCCGTGTTAACCTGGCTTCGCGATTGCTATTGGGAATCCTTGGCTCCCCGCGAGCCGGACGCTCATCCAGCGCAATCTCTCGGCAGGGCTGGTAAACGCGGCCGGGTAGGCACGGCCGGTAGCCAGAGTTCGCCAGCCGGCTTCGGACGAGTCGTTCTCGCAGCGCCCCTAGCAGACCCCGTGTGCAATCCGGAGATGATATGATTCGCAGCTACTGGTACGTTGGGCTCGTCGCGTTGGCGGCGGTGCTCGCTGCTCTCGGCCCCTACGGGGCGCCTCTGGCCGTCGTTGGGCTTGCTCTCGGAATCTTCTTTGGAACCGTCTCGATTCGCCGCGGCATGCTGTCGCCCACCAGCCTCGACACCGGTAGCGGTCATTCCGCCGTTTACAGCGGGGACGGCCCGCACGCTGTCCCCCGCCCTGTCACTCCCGAGGCCACGACACCACCTGGGGCGTAGTCGTCGCCGAGGCAACTCGTCCGCCAGGAGCGCCCTGCCTGCAATGGGATCGTTGGCGTGGGCGTGTTCGGCGCGCCCCTCGCGAGGCGAATGAACAGCGATCCGCCGCCCCCCTCCACGCGCCGAACGCTCGATCGTCTGGGAGAAGGCCTGCGCGGGCTGCGCGATCTCTCCGAGTTCAGCCTGCAGGACGTGGACGCCGTCCGCCTGATCTTGCAGGGGGACTCCGTGATCGACTGGCATCGCCTGAATTTCAGCGATCGCCAGCAAGCGGCGGACTTCATCCGCAATCACGAGCTCGACCCGGACGACGAGCGCGACGTCGAGTACATCACGGCGCTCAAGGAGCAGGCGATCGGCTACTTGCGGCGGAACTTCGGCCTCGCCTTTCCCAAGCCTGTGCAGAACGCGCGCGCCGAGGATCTGGTGATGATGGCCTCCGGCAGCGGCCACCGCCAACAAGCGGCCTGCACGGTGCTCAAGGCCATGCAGATCATCAACCACACCAACGGCCGCGAGCTGTTGTTCCGCTTGCCGGTGAGCGACCGCGACCTGTTTCACCTGGTCGAGGAGAAGGTCTACCGGGTCGTGGGCACGATGCTGAGCGAGGGCTTCCCGATCACGGAGTTCGTGGGCGGGCGCAAGAACCTCGACTCCACCTACACCAAGCTGCTGTCGAAGCCCGAATCGTCGGCCGTGGCGCTGTATGACAAGCTGCGCTTTCGCATCGTGACGCGCCAGCGCGAGGACTTGCTGCCGATCCTGCTGTACCTCTCGGAGCGCCTCTTCCCGTTCAACTACGTCGTGCCCAAGCAGAGCACGAACACCATGTTCCACTTCCGCAGCTTCTGCGAGAGTCACCCTACCCTGAAGAAGTACATCCCGAAGTTTCAGGGCCCGGTGGAAGATGCGCTGACGCCGGGCGACAATCGCTTCAGCTCGCCTGCCTACCGCACGATCCAGTTCGTGGCGGACGTACCTGTGCGGGTACCCGCCCACATCATGGAGCTCGCGCCGCCCGGCTCCGGGAACCTCGGCCCCATCGTCTACATGCTGTGCGAGATTCAGCTGCTGGACGCGGAGACCGAAGAAGCCAACGAGACCGGCAGCGCCAACCACGAGGCGTACAAGCAGCGCCAGCGAGAGGCCGTTCACCGCCGCATCCGGCTCGGAGCCCGACTGCCGCGGGACCCCAGCTCGGGCAAAGGCTGAGACGAGCCCGGCGGAAGGGCGCCCAATCGCGGCCGGGCTCGGCTCCGGGCTTTACCCGGGCACATGCCGACGGTACGACTCGGGTATGTGGCTCACGCGCGCCAGGCTTCCCGCCCTGGCATCCGGCATCGTAAAGTCCCTGGTCGATCCGGCATTGATCGAGACGGACGCCCGCGACGCGGTCCAGGCAGACATCCTGGCGGTGCTCGAGCAGTACCTGCGCGACGAGCAAGACATCACGACCCGCGCGCGAGACATCGCGGCCAAGCGCGGTGGCTCAGCCTCGGAGCAGGGCCGCATCAAGAAAGAGCTGGCGCGCCAGCAAGGGGTCGGGGTCGGCGACGACACGATCGACTACCTGCTCTCCCAGCTGCTCGAGATGCTGATGCACTCGGGCAGCGTCGAAGAGATTTTTGCTCAGGACCACGAGCTCAAGCTCGCGATGCGCGCTCCGCTGCGCAAGGAAGAGGCGGCGGCAGAGCAGGTGGAAGATGTGGTGCGCAAGCGGCTCAAACACGTGGAGGAAGGCTCGTCCCAATGGGAGGTCGAGTATCAACGCCTGCGCGAAGAAGTGACGCGCCGGCGCACCTGAAGCGGTGGGCGCGGCCCGCGCCGCGCCGCGGCGTCCGGAGGCTCCCGTGCGCAGCATGACGGGCTTCGGCCTGGGCGAGCAGCCCTTCGGTGGCGGGCGCGTCTGCGCCGAGGTGCGCTCGCTGAACCACCGCTTTCTGGAGCTGCGAGTGCGGCTGCCGCTCGAGATCACGGAGCACACCTTCTTCGTGGAGCAGCTGTGCCGGGAGCGTCTGGGCCGCGGGCGATACGATATCAGCGTGCGCCTGGACGGCAACGTGCTGCCCGCGCCTCAGCTCGACCTCGAGCGCGTGCGCAACGCCTATCAGACCTTGCAGCGGCTGCGCGACGAGCTGTCCCCGGGCAGCGAGCTGCCGCTGGGGCTGCTCGCCGGCTTTCCCGACCTGTTTTCCAGCTCCGGCAGCGGGGATCCCGAGCCCCTGCGCCTGGCGCTCACGCAGGCCATCGGTAAGGCCCTGGCGCGCCTGGACGAGATGCGAGACGCCGAGGGCAGGCGCCTGGCGGTCGAGCTCGGCGATCGACTGCGCTCGGTGCGCAACCTCGTGTCCGAGCTGGCCCGGCACGGCCCGGGCTTGCTGGAAGCTCAACAGGCTCGCCTGCAGCAGCGCCTGGCCCGCCTGCTGGGAGGGGTCGAGGCGCTCGATCCCGCTCGCCTGGCCCTGGAAGTGGCCGTGCTGGTCGATCGTTCCGACACCACGGAAGAGCTCGTGCGGCTGGAGAGCCATTTCGACCAGTTCGAGGCCTCGCTGAGCGCGCCGGGACCCAGTGGAAGAAAGCTGGATTTTCTGCTGCAGGAAATGGGACGAGAGACGAATACGATTGGGGCCAAATGCCAGGACGCTAATCTTTCGCATCTGGTGGTCGCACTCAAAGCCGAGGTCGAACGCCTGCGCGAACAGGTTCAGAACATCGAATGACGGCCTCAGCAGTGCCCCGTAACCGAAGCCAGTACCCCCTCGAGATCGGCCCATGGAAGAGCGCCCGCGGTCCCCGCTCCTTTTGATCGTTTCGTCGCCTTCCGGCGCCGGCAAGACGACGCTGACCAACGCCCTGCGAGCGCGGGTGGGCGGCGTGAACTTCAGCGTCTCTCACACCACGCGCAAGCCGCGCGCCAGCGAGCAGCACGGGCGAGAGTACTATTTCGTCGATCGCGCGGAATTTCAGCGCCTGATCGAGGCGGATGCGTTCCTCGAGTGGGCGCTGGTGCACGGCAACTTCTACGGCACGAGCCGCAGCGAAGTGGCACGGGCCGGCGGCTGCCGCGCCCTGCTGTTCGACGTGGACTACCAGGGCGCGCGCCAGATCCGCTGCGCCGAGCCGGACGCGGTCACCGTCTTCATCCTGCCCCCCGACATGCCGACGTTGGAGCGCCGGCTGCGAGGCCGCGCGAGCGAAGATGAGAGCGCCGTGCAGCGCCGCTTTCAGGCGGCCAAGGACGAGATCGCGCACTATGGCTTCTTCGACTACGTGCTCGTCAACGACGACCTGGAGCGCGCCATCCAGCAGCTGATCAGCGTGCTTCTGGCGGAGGAATGCCGCCGCAAGCGCGGCGCGCCGCGCGCCGAGCAGCTGCTGAACGACGTGCGCGGCTTCGGCGGGACCCGCCCGCCCCGCTGAGCGACGAGCTCGGTCCGCCGCCATTGCAGACGGCGCCGGGGGCGTGCTAGCGGCTGGGCGTGGCATACGTTCTGGGCGTCGTCGGCGGCAGTGGGATCTACGACCTTCCCGGTCTGCAGCGGGTCACGACGCAGGAGGTGGCGACGCCCTACGGCGCGCCGAGCGCTCCCATCCTGCGCGGCGAGCTGGGCGGCACCACGTTGTTGTTCTTGCCGCGCCACGGCGCGCATCACCAGTTACCGCCGCACCAGATCAACTACCGCGCGAACATCTGCGCGCTCAAGCAGCTGGGCGCGACCCACGTGGTCAGCCTCTCGGCGGTCGGCTCGATGCGCGAGGAGATCGCGCCCGGGCACGTGGTGGTCGTCGACCAGTACATCGATTTGACCAAGCGCCGCGTCTCCACCTTCTTCGAGGACGGGATCGTCGGCCATGTCGCCTTCGCGGAGCCGGTCTGCCCCGCGCTGGCCGCGGCGCTGGCCCAGGCGAGCGAAGCGGCGGGCGCGCGCGTGCACCGGGGCGGCACCTACGTGTGTATGGAGGGCCCACAGTTTTCGACCCGCGCCGAGAGCCTGCTCTACCGGCAGTGGGGAGTGAGTGTGATCGGCATGACGGCGATGCCGGAAGCAAAGCTCGCGCGCGAGGCGGAGCTTCCCTACGCCACGCTGGCCCTGGCCACTGATTACGACTGCTGGCACGAGTCCGAAGCGCATGTGGACGTACAGGCCATCCTGGCCGTGTTGAAGCAGAACGCCGATCTGGCGCGGCGCACGGTCGCGCAGTTGGCAGGGCTCCTGCCCCCGCCCGAGCAGAGCCCGGCGTTTGGAGCCACGCGGCACGCGCTTCTGACGCCCTTGAAGGCGCTCGCCCCCGAGGTGGCCACGCGCCTTTCCTGGCTGCTAGAAAACCGCTGCTAGAGAAACAGCTGCCGGCGAAATCGCCGGGGCTGCTGCGATTTTGAGGCGCCCGGACGGGCCGCCCTTGACCGCCGCCCTGTTTGTGAGGTTGATCTCGCGAAATGAGCAGCGGTGAACTCGACGTCGTCGGCGTGGGCAACGCCATCGTGGACGTCGTGGCGCGTACGGACGACGAGTTTCTGGCGCGGCACAGCCTGATTAAAGGCGCGATGCGCCTGATCGACGAAGCGGAAGCGCAGTCCTTGTACAAGGCCATGGCGCCCGCACAGGAGACGTCCGGAGGTTCCGCCGCCAATACCATGGCCGGCGTCGCTTCCCTGGGCGGCCGCCCCGCGTACATCGGCCGCGTGCGGCGCGATCAGCTGGGAGAGATCTTCTGTCACGACCTGCGCGCGATCGGCGTGCAACTGGCGGTCTCCGCTGCGGGCGCCGGCGCCCCGACGGCACGCTGCCTGATCCTGGTCACACCCGATGCTCAGCGCACCATGAACACCTACCTGGGCGCTTGCGTCGATCTCGGCCCGGAGGACATCGACGAGGATCTGGTCCGGCGCGGCAAGGTGACGTACCTGGAGGGCTACCTCTGGGATCGACCGCGCGCCAAGGAGGCCTTTCTGCACGCGGCGCGCGTGGCCGCGTCCGCGGGTCGCCAGGTGGCGCTATCCCTGTCGGACAGCTTCTGTGTGGACCGGCATCGCGAGTCGTTTCTCGAGCTCGTGTCGCATCACGTCGACATCCTGTTCGCGAATGAGGGCGAGATCAAAAGCCTGTACCAGACGGACTCCTTCGAGACGGCAGCGCGCCGCGCGCGCGAGCACACCTCGCTCGCGGTGCTCACGCGCGGGCCCAGAGGCAGCGTGCTGATCGCCGGCGCGGAACAGGTCGAGATCGCGGCGCAGCCGCTGGCGCGCGTGGTGGATACGACCGGCGCTGGTGACCTGTATGCCGCCGGCGTGCTGTTCGGCATGACGCACGGCGAGTCGCTGGCGGAATCAGGCCGGCGCGGAGCCATCGCCGCCGCCGAGGTGATCAGTCACTACGGCGCGCGACCCGAAGCGCGCCTGGCGGAGCTCACGCAGCGCGCCCCGCATCCTCTGTAGTCGTGGCCCGGAAGGGGCGCGCCTCCTCGCGAGGCTGCGCCTCCTTGTCGGTCAAGATGCGCGTGGCGGGCCCCAGCAAGCGGAAGCGCTCGTCGGCGACCAGGGCGCTGAGCTCCTTCGGGTTGGTGGCGCCGAGCTCGATCAGCGCGAGCATGAAGCCGTCGGCTGCGCCGTAGGCGCGCCCCAGCGGGACTCCCGCCGCGCCCTTCTGATGCAGCGCGAACGCTTCGGCGAGCAGCCTACGCAGAGTCGGGAGCCAGGCGTCGGGGTTTGCTCGAGACATGTGTCATCCGCTCCTTTGGAGAGGATGTACGACTACCTGGGTGACGGCGGATGGGCCAAATTTGGTCGCCTGTCGCGGCTGCCGTTCCAGTCCGCGAGCAGCTCCTCCGCGAGGCTCAGCAGGCGCTCCAGCTGGGCGCGGCTCACGTCGACCTGGCCGTAGATGCGCGCGCCCGATGAGTGCAGCTCGATCGGATCGATGAACGCGATCGAGCGCAAACCCAGCAGCGCTCCGAGCGCGCCCAGGTCAGGGTTGGTGAGCGCGTTGATCGCGAGCGACAGGCTCTGCCCGTGGCTGCGCGCGAGCTCCGGGCTGCCGTCCTCGGCTGTGACCCTCAGCTCCGCCCCGCCGTTCTCCAGCACCAGCGCGTCGAGCCTCAGCCAGGCGATAGACTCGGGCAAGGCCAGCGGCAGACCGCGCAGCGCGCGCGACGGTGAGCGCACATGCAAGACCACGGCCTCCCTGCCGTCGGGCGCGGGGAACTTCAGCGGCGGCGCGGACAGCAGCTGCTTCTCCAGGTGCAGGGGCGCCACCACCAGCAGATTCGCTGAGGGCAGCACGAACAGTCGCTCGGCGCGATCCGCGTGCGCGCGCGCCGCCGGGATCTTGGTCTCGAGCCAGCGGCCCCGGGGCGGCCGCTGCACGAGCCGATCGATCGCCTTGCGCAGCACCTCACGCCGGAGGCGGTGCTGGATGATCGCCACCACATCGGCGGAGCGCCGAAACTCCGGGCCCACGATCAGCATCCGATTCAGGTCGCGGACAGGGTCGAGCTCCGCCGTCGCGAAGAAGCTGCTCCACTGAGGAAAGTCCGTCAACAGCTTGCCGATGCGGGGCCCGAGTGGGTGCTCACGCACCCGATCGCTGAGCAACAGCAGATTGACGTTGGCGTTGCTGTCGACAATCTCCGACTGCACCCCGGATAGAGCTACGGGGTGGGCGATGTCGGGGCGCCCGGCAGCTCCCTTCGGCTTCTCCCGCTGCTCCGGCTCCTGCGCTGGAGGCGGGGCTGTGGCGGGCGGCGGCGGGCTCGGGGCAGGCGGTGGCGTCCGCGCTTGGCTGGGCGCCTCCGTCATCGCCACCGGGGCCGTCAGCGCCGGCGCGGGCTCGGCGAGCTCTGGTTCGAGCTCCTCCTCGCCCAGCCACGTGATCGGGATCGAGCGCAGTTGTTCCGCATCCGACGTGTCGTCTTCCGCGCTGGTCTGGAAGAACCAGGCAAACAACCCCACCCAGGCGGCCGCCGGCGTGAGCACCAGGTGCAGCACCAGCGACAACGAGATCGCCCAGGTGAGCGCTCGCCCCGAACCTCTGCTCCCTGGACGTCGATCGGGGGTCTGTTTCAGCATCACCTGAGGCAGCGCTCCCGCGCTCGGTTCGCGCCGCTCGCGCCATGTTCCGCCGGAACCGTGACGAATCCTTCGAGTTCTCCTAGCATGAGCCCACGCGCATCCTTGACGCCAGCCTCACCTGTTCGGCCGCAAGGCCATTCCGTTGTGAACGGCAGGTCCCGAGGACGCGCTCTGGTCTCGAGAGATGCTGCATCGCCCACATCGCCCCAGAGAGTCTCCCATGTTCCACCTGGCGGAGCCCAACAACTCATGGCGCATCGCCTTCTGCCTCGCGCTCGGCGCGCCCCTCGGCTGCGCCGGCGGCTGCCGGGAGGAAGAGCGCCCCGAAGGCCGCTCGCGTACCGAGGGCGTGCTCATCTCGACTCCAGTGGCGCAGGCAGCGCGCGACGCGGGCGTGACCAGCGCGCCGGAGCCGGCGCCCCAGCCCTCCGACGCGGGAACGGACGGGGGCGCGCCCTGGCCCGGCCCGTTCTTCACCGTGCTCTCGAGCTCCACCGGCATCTATGCTCAGCCCGTCGCCGATCGGGCCCTCAAGATCGGTTACGCTCGCAATGGCGGCCACATTCCCGTGCTGCCCGAGATGGTGGTCAACGACGCCTGCCGAAGCGGCTGGTATGAAGGCCTTCAGGGCGGCTTCATCTGCTCGAGTGAGGGCACCATCGATCAGGAAGACCCGCGCGCGCGCCTCAGCGCCACGCCACCGAACACGGACGCGATCTTACCCTACCCTTACGCGCGCAACGCGCGCAACGGCACTCCGCTGTACAACTCGGTGCCGTCCGCCGATCAGATGGCGGCCTACGAACCGCGCGCGGAGCGCGACACGAGCGCGGTTGACTCCGACGAGCGGCCCTGGTGGCAACGCGATCGCGTCCAGCTGAGCCAGGTGCGCCTGGCCGAGCTCTCGACGGACTCCGATGGCCTGCTCGCTCGACGCCTGGTCCAGGGCTTCTACATCGCGATCGACCGCGAGTTCGAGTGGAGCTCGCGCAGCTGGTACAAGACGACCAAGGGCATGGTGGCGCCCAAGGATCGCTTCGTGGCGGTCGAGGGCTCCAACTTTCACGGCGTGGAGTTGAACGGCGAGCTCACGTTGCCGCTTGCCTTCGTCTACGGCACGCGCGATAGCCGCCCCCGCTACCGCGTCGAGCACGGCAGCGCGAAACAGGTCGGCACCCTCGCCAAGCTCGCGCCCGTGCAGCTGACCGGCGAGAAGCTGGAGCTCGCGGGCCACAGCTATCTGCAGACGGCAGACCTGGACTATGTGCAAGCCGATCAGGTGCGCGTGGCGAGCGCGCCCGTGCAGCTGCCTTCCAACTTGGCGCCGGACGAACGCTGGGTGTTCGTGGATCTGCGCACGCAGACCCTGGTGGCGCTGGTCGGCGAGCGCCCCGTCTACGCGACGCTGATCTCCAGCGGCAAGGAGACCAACGACGTGACGACCGATCATCGCTCACCGAGCGGCGAGTGGACGATCCGCGAGAAGCACATCACCACCACCATGGACGGCGACGGTACCGCCGCGGGGGACCTCCCCTACAGCATCGAAGACGTCCCGTACGTGATGTACTTCGAGGGCTCGTACGCGTTGCACGGTGCTTTCTGGCACCGCAACTACGGCGTGCGCATGAGCCACGGTTGTATCAATCTGGCACCGCTCGACGCGAAGTATCTGTTCTACTTCACGGACCCGCCGGTGCGCACGGGCTGGCACGGGGCCTGGGCGGCCAACGGCAGCAAGGGCAGTCGCGTGGTGATCGACGGCTCAACTCCGCTGCCCAGGTCGCGTTGAGAGCGGAGAGAAGATACGCTCGCTGCCGCGATTGGCCGGCCCTTGACCTCGAGCAGCGACCGGCGCCGAGGCCGCGCAGGGGGATCACCCGCCAGGGGTGAGGCTCGGTCGCAGGGCTCGAGCGAGACTCCGGAGCTTCCATCGACACTCCAGCGGACACTCCGGCGATACTCGGCGGCACTCCGGGGCATGGACGGCGCGGGCATCCGACGACGTCGCCGGCGCAGGCAACTCTTGACTTGGCCCGCCCTTAGGACCATCACGAAAGGAAAGATGGATCGCTTCTCCGCACATCTCGATCGCGGCTGGGACCTCGTTCAACACGGGGATTCACAGGGTGCGGAGCTGTCCGCGCGGCGCGCGCTCGAGCTCAACAAGCAAGCACCGGAAGCCTACAATCTGTTGGGCTACGCAGCGGCGCTGCGCGGTGACTTCGAAGCCGCGATCCGCCACTACAACCACGCGCTGTCGCTGGATGAGGCTTACTTCGAAGCCCTGCTGAACGCGGCGGAAGTCTACATCCACCCGCTCGGTGACTATCAGGAAGCGCTCGAGATGTGCGATCGCGCGCTGGAGCTGGCAGAGACGAACGACGAGCTGGTGGACGCGCTGCTCTTGAAGTTTGACGCCTTGCTCGGTGAAGACCGCATGGACGACGCGAAGGCGCTCTGTGCTCGCTTCCCGGAGGGCCCGTTCGAGAATCCCAACCACGTCTTCCTGGTGGGCCGGGCGCTGTACGAGGTGGGAGACATCGACCGCGCTGCTCCCCTGATCGAGCAGGCCGTCAAGGCCACACCGGGCAACTCGGAAGCCTATTACTACCTGGGCTTGATGCGGGACGAGCAGGGCGATCGCACCCGGGCGACGCAAGCGTTTGTGCGCGCGCGTGCTCTCGATCTCGAGGCGCCGGTTCCGGAGTGGTCGCTCTCGCTCGATGCTTTCGAGCACACCGTGCGGCGTGTGGTCGACGCGCTGCCGCCGCGCCTGCGGCAGCTGATTCGTCAGGACGAAATCTACGTGGCCGACATGCCCGGCATCGAATTCGTGATCGACGGCGTCGATCCCCGGGCGTTGATCCTGCTCGACGACATCTCGCCCAGCTCCATTTCCGTGAGCTCCTTGCCTCCCCATCCGCTCGCCGGCAGCTCCCGTGGCCCCAGCATGCTGCAAGGCCCGACGGCACGGCTCTTCGTCTATCAGCGCAACCTGGAGCGGCTCGCGGGCGCGCTGGAAGCGGTCGAGACGGAGCTCAACGCCGCCCTGGAGCGCGAGCTGAGCGCCGTGCTCGAAGAGCAAGACATCACCGACGTCAGTCCGAAGCTGTTGAATTAGGGGGGGTCTGAAGCAGACCCCCAGTCCCCGCAGCTTCGCTGCAGGGCACTTCCCCCGCCTCCGCTCGCTTCGCTCGCGCTGCGCGCCGGGGCCCCAGCCCCGGCTTGCTTCCCCCAGCGGCAGGGCGTGGAGTGACGGGGGTGGGCTTTGCTTCGGGGAGAGGTTTGCTCCGTCCTCTCGCCGTTGGGTTGAGCTGATTTCCGCGTTGGGGGGCTTGGAGCAATTGTTGGCGTCTGCGCTTCCCCGCTCGCTCGCTTGCGGTTTCGGCGAGGGGGGATCTGCGCTGGGTGCGCGAGGCGTTTCTGGGTTTGGTTTTGGGCCGGGCCTCCGCTGGGCGTGGTGCGCGGCGGTTCGGGGCGCTTGGCGGCTGCACCCTTACTGTCGCTCCGCCCCCGGGGCTCGCCTACCTGCTGCGCGCTGCCAGCTGCTCCGCCACCGCTCGCAGCAAGGTGCGCGCCGGGGAAGGCGGCAGCTGCTCCAGGTACTCCGTCGCGCGCGTGGTGTAGCCGAGCGCCTTCTCGACCACGCGATCGCGTGCGCGCGAAGCGACCACGCGCTGGCGCAGGGCCGAGACTCGACTCAGGTCGCCCGCGCGGATCTGCTGCAACCAGCCGAACAGCTCCGGCTCTTGCTCCACTGCGAGCACGAGCGGCAAGGTCAGCTTGCCCTGGCGCAGATCGGCGGACATCGTCTTGCCGGTCTGATCACCAGCGTAGTCCAGCAGGTCATCGACCAGCTGAAACGCCATGCCAATGCACTCACCAAACTCCGCCAGGAGCCCCTGGGCGCGCGTCGATGCGCCCGCCAGCTCGGCGCCAGCGCTGGTGGCGAAGCGAAACAGAGCCGCGGTCTTGTCGCGCAGGATGGACCAGTACACCGACTCGCTGACATCGAGCTCGGCTCGCCCGCGCAGCTGAACGATCTCACCATCGACCAGGTGCCGCAGCGTACGCAATAGCTCCGGCATGAGCGCCGGGGCGTGCTCCTGGGCGGTGACCAGGGCGTGCGTCAAGAGCAGGTCACCTCCGAGCACGCTGACTGCGTTGCCCCAGACGATGCGCGCCGCGGCTTGACCACGGCGCTCGGTGCCCTCGTCAATCACGTCGTCGTGCAGCAGCGTCGCCGAGTGGATCAACTCCACGCACACTGCCATTTGGCGGCTCGCCTCCGGCACCTGTCCAAAGCACGCGGAGCTGAGCAGCAGCGCCATCGGACGAACCCGCTTTCCACCCAGAGAGACCAGGTGACGCGCCGCATCAGACGCCGGCACGGGGCCTCGAGTGGCGCTTTCCCGCAGCAAGCGCTCGACCGCACCGAGGTCGTCACGCAGCAACGCCTGAGCCTCGCTCAGGCGAGCTTCCAGCGGAAATTCAGCGGCGGAGAAAGCGGAACACTTCGCAAGGCTCCCTAGCGCGGCGTCTGTAGATTGCGTCATGTCCCTGATGTGGCGCGAGTCTTAACAGAAAGAGCCCGACGGAGTTCTAGGCTTTTTAGGTTTCGACCCGAGGTTGTACTTCCAGGTTTGACGTCCCGCGGATCATCTGTGCACTAAGAGCACGTGGAGTCACAATCGGCGGACCCCGGCCTCGCAAGCGTCCGACAGCTTGGTCGGACTGTGGGGATCGCCGTATTCGGGCTGCTCGTCGCGGCGTTTACCGTGGTTTGTTCCGTCCAGATCTGCTTGCAGGTCTGGAGCCCGACCATCGTCCCCACCTCCGTTGGCTGTTCGGCCGGCACCCTTGCGTTGGTAGATGCTATTGAAGCGGCGCGTGTCGCCTCCGCAGATCAAGCAGAAGAGCATGCTGCGCTGGCGCGCTTTCGCGGCGCCCTGGCCAGTGCCTGGGCTCATCGACCCGCGCTCGAGCAGTCCTGCGCGAGCGACCCGGCGGCAATTCGCCGCCTCCACGCCGTGGATCGACTGCGATATGCCGAAGAACACGCCGTAAGATACGGCGCCGTCGATCTCGCGAAGCGACGGCAGGAAGTCAAACGCTTCACTCCCCTGCTCCGACAGTCCGTGGACCGGGTCCTCTGAATCCGGCCCGTCCTACGATCGAAAATTCCCCACTGCCATGGCCATAGCATCAGACGCTGAAACCCCAAAAGACGAACCGACGTTCGACGTCCTCCCGCTGACCCCTGAAGTGCGGAGCGCCGTCGCGGATCTCGGGTACGTCCACCCCACCCCGGTGCAGCGCGCAGTGTTCGAGTCGGCGGCGCGCGGCAAGGATCTGGTCGTGCAGGCGCGCACGGGCACGGGCAAGACCGCCGCCTTCGGCCTACCGCTGGTGGATCGCATCGTGCGCCGGAAGGTCAAGGCCGTGCAGGCGCTGGCGCTCTGCCCCACGCGCGAGCTCGCCTTGCAGGTCACGCGCGAGCTGGAGGCGCTGGGCAAGAACACCGGAGTCAGCGTGCTGCCCATCTACGGCGGCGCGCCGATGCCCAAGCAGATCGAAGGCCTCAAGCAGGGTGCTCAGATCCTGGTCGGAACGCCAGGGCGCGTGCTGGACCACCTGCGCCGAAAGACGCTCGACCCCTCGAAGATCCGCGTCCTGGTGCTGGATGAGTGCGACGAGATGCTCTCCATGGGCTTCCTGCCGCAGATCCTCGACATCTGGAACCAGCTGCCCAAGGAGCTGCAGGTCCTGCTGTTCAGCGCCACCGTGCCTCGCCCGGTGTTGCGCGTCGCGGACTCGCGGCTGCGCGAGCCAGAGTTCATCACCCTGAGCGGCGATCAGATCGGAGCGCTCGAAATCGAGCACTTCGTCTACATCAGCCAGGGCGACAAGCTGCAGGAGCTGCTGCGCATCTTGCAGTCGGAGGCGCCCGAGAGCGCCATCATCTTCTGCAACACACGCGACGATACGCAGCGCGTGGCCCAGGAGCTTCAGCGCGCGGGCTACCGCGCCGACTGGCTCAACGCCGATCTCTCGCAAAAAGAGCGAGAGGCCGTCATGGCAGCGACGCGCGAGGGCCGCCTACCGTTCCTGGTCTGCACGGACGTCGCCGCGCGAGGCATCGATATCTCGCACCTCACGCACGTGATCAACTTCGACTTCCCGGAAGCCACCGAGAATTACGTGCACCGCACGGGGCGCACGGGGCGCGCGGGGCGCATGGGAACGGCGATTTCGCTGGTGAGCCCGTCCTCGATCGGCAACCTCTATTATCTGAGGCTCGAGTACAAGATTCACCCGATCGAGCGTCAGCTGCCCAGCGAGCGCGAGCTCAAGACGCGCGCCGAGACGGACACTGTGCTGCAGCTCGCCGGACGCTTCACCAGCGCGCGGGAAGCCGAGCGCTCGCTGGTCCGGCGGCTGCTCACCCATGAGCGAGCCGAGACCATCATCGCAGGTCTGCTGCGCGAACACCTCGCGGCGAACGGCACCGAGCTTCCGGGAGCGCCGCGCGTGCGGAGCCCGCGGCAGCTGGTGCCGCCGCCGCCCGAAGTACGGGCCCCGCGCAGCGAAAAACAGCCGCGCACGGAGCGCCTCGCAGCGATCGCGGCCGAACGCAGTGAAGAGCCAGCGGCGGATCGCTCACGGCGCCGTGGACCGCGCGAGGTCGAAGGCCGTGGACCGCGTGAGGCCGACGTAGCGCGCGCCAGCGAAGCCCGCGCAACGCGCGAGCTCGACGCCGAACGCCCCGGCCCTGCGACGGAGCGCGGTCGGCCCCCGGAACCCCCGACGCTGGCGCGCCGCCGCGCGCGGCCGGCGCGGCCGGCGCTGGGCGACGCGGGCATTCGCTACGAGGTGCGCAGCGTCTCCGACGCGGACCTGGCGGGGCTGGTCCCGTCGCCTGCGGCCTCCAACCACGCTCCCGTGCCCGAATCCTCCCCCAGCTCGAGCGAGGGAGTGACGGAGGTGCGCCCCGACGACTCTCGTACCGAGGCGGCCGTCAGCGGCAGCCGGGGATGGGACGGCCCGATCGACGAGGCCTTTGTCAACGTGGGCAAGGACGACGGGGTGCGGACCAGCGACGTACAGCAGGCGCTGAACAGTGCCGGAGTCAGCGAAGACGACACAGCGTACGTGCGCATCCGCCAGCGCCACACGTTCATCGGCGTGCGCCAGGGCTTGCTGGAGCGTGTGGTGACCGGCCTGAGCGGGCAGACGATCGCGCAGCGCGAAGTCGAAGCACAGCCGGCGCGGCCGCGCCAGGCGCGCCGCTAGCTCAGCGCAGGGAAAAATCAAGCCGCTCTTGCATCGTTAACGCGATGCTCGAGTCGGGACTCTTCCCGCCAGCCCCGGGGCGTCGCCGGGCGTTCACGAAAATGACGGCAGCACGAAACGCGCGCCGGTCTAGCGTGAGAATCAGGTTGCGGGCCCCCCTCCCCGCTGCAATGAATTCGTGCGCCGCCGAGTCTCGCCAGAGCTTCGACAGCGCGCTGAGGGCGGTGCTCGTGGCTCGAACGAAACCTCGTGGCTCGAACAAACAAGGCTGCTAGCGATTCACCGCACACTCGACAGCGACACACGCGATCAACACACCGAGCGCGACACACCCGAGCCGCAGCTCCGTCGAGCCCGGTATTTCAGCATCTTCGGGGCGCCCCGAGCTGCTAGACCAGCAACAGGCGGAACGCAAAAACCAGCGCTGCACAAAACGCACGACGGCGCAAATGCCCACGCTGGGGCACGCCGAGCGGTTGGTTAGACGTCATTGCTCGACCTCAATGCCGAGTAGGAGCAGCTGAAACAGCGGCACGCCGCTGCATCATGGCAGACCGGCGTGCTCTCTGGCACAGCCAGAGAGACGCATTTGAGGGGCAAAAATGGCTCGGCGATAGCAGTTGCGCGCGCCGCGCAGCGGCGCCGGTCGTGGGCGCGAGCTTTCTCAGTCGAGCTGCGACCGATAAAATTCGTCTTCGAGCGAGCTGCGCATTGCGCGCGATACTTGCCGATCCATACTTGATTGTTGGGAAGTGTGCGGTCCCAGCGTGCTCGGTCCGAGCGCTCTGCGGTGCCCCGCGATTTGCAGGCGACCCCCATTCTCATTCACCGCGATCTGCACGCTCGTGGCCCATTGCAAGAGCGGCGGTCGTTTTCTTCGATAGAGACAACCCTGCTGCCCGAGCGTGGGCTCTCGAGACGAGCACTCAAAAACCGTTGCGCGACCGTTCTCTCGAAGCTACGACAAACACCGATGGCTAGGCCTGTGAACGTGGAGCGGTTGCAGAGCAACATCGCGTGGGCGGTTGCGCACGGGCTTGGTGCTCGCGATCTGATCCCGATGTTGGAGCGCTTGATTCGGCATGCTCCGGCCGCTAGTGACTGCAAGATTTCCGCGCAACGGCAGCTCGCTGAGCTGATCGTCGAGCACGCGCCGTGGCGCGCCGCGCTGCTCACGCGAGACGTGCTGCAGCACAAGGACGATGATCGCGCCTGGGCGTTGTTCGGGCTTGCGCACACGCTGCTGGGTAACCACCGGGTCGCGCGCCGGGCGTATTCTCGAGCGCTGGCGCGCGCACCGGGTTGTGCCTCCTACGCTCACAACTTGGGCCACCTGATCGATGTCGCATTCGACCAACCGCGCGAGGCGCTGCGCTGGCTGAAGCAAGCCCACGGCTACGCGCCGGATGAAGAGGAGATCGCGGCCTCGTATGCGCACGCGCTCGCGCGCTGCCAGCAGCTGCCGGAGGCGATCGCCGTGCTGGAACGGGTGCTGAACTCGCGCTCCAAGGCGCTCGCTTTGTTGCAGCGCTGGCTCACTCGACGCAACACCGTACCGGGGCATCACTCGACGGAGGCGTCCCCGGCGCAGCGCCCCGGCGGGAGCGCGGCCGGCTCCGGCGAAGGGCGGGCGGATCCCGATGCGTCAGAAGCGCTGAATCTCGGCGGTTGTTCAGCGGCCGAGCTGGCTGCCGGCGTCACCGCTGGCGGGCACGCTGCCGCCGATCACTCGTTGCCGCCGCTCTGACGGAACCCGTCGCACCCGATCCGGGCGAGGTTGTGCTTCGCGCGCAGGCGCGCGGCTTGCCCCGGTGATTCCCGCCTGGCATAGCTCGATGGTTGACGCCGAGGCGCTGACGCCGCGCCGTAGGGCCGCCGTGAGCTCGCTGCGCCGTGAGTCCGCCTCGCCGTGAGGCCCCGTGAGCTCGCTGCGCCGTGAGTCCGCCTCGCCGTGAGTCCGCCACTCCGCGAGGCCCCGTGAGCCCTCCTCGCCGTGAGCCTCCT
>DASTRX010000048.1:0-73135 GCA_035760985.1 Polyangiaceae bacterium | reverse complement strand
AGGAAAGGATGAAAGAGCCTCACATCGAAGGAGTAGCGACCCACGATGACCCCGAGTCATGCGCGGCTATCCGTGAGGGTAGACGTGAAGCGTTGACAGGGGCACGTACGGGCTCGGTATTGAGCCGCGAAAACAGGCAGTCCGGGACGCCGACGCAGTTACTGTATGCGGAAGGCAACACGCTCCGGGGGCGATATCGCGAGCCCCCGGGCGGTCCTGCGCGGTCCGAGACCCGAAGCACGTACGGAACCTTCTTGCGCGAGAACCGGGAGGTCCCGAGGGTGCTCGCCACGGATGGTGTGGCGGGACGCGCCGGAAAGGCCGATGGCCGAACGCCGGCGATGCACGCCCTGGGGAAGTCGGACAGGCCCAATGTACCTGCGAAGTCTTCGAACAAGAAAGGGCAGCGCGAACCTGAGAGCCACGGTGAACCCTACACGGGCACGAAGGCGGAAACGCCGGACACAGACAAGGGAGCACCTACCGCACGAAAGGCGAGCGCCCGCGCTGATGCGGAGGAGATGGAGGGAAGGGGCCTGGCCAAGGGGAACACGGGCGAGCAAAACGCGCACCGGACACAGTGCCGGGGTCGCGCGCCGAGTGCGCTCGACCGTGTACGTGAAGCAGCAGCAAGGAACAAGAGGATGCGGTTCACCGCGCTCCTCCACCACGTCGGCTTAGACCGCCTGCGAATGGCGTTTAGCGCTCTGAAGAAGGACGCGGCGCCAGGAGTCGACGGCGTGACGTGGGAGCAGTACGCCGAGCACCTGGAGGAGAACCTCCAGAATTTGCACCGGCGACTGCACCAGGGAGCGTACCGAGCAAGACCGTCTCGAAGGGTGTACATACCGAAGGCGGACGGGCGGCAAAGGCCGCTCGGCATCGCGGCGCTGGAGGACAAGATTGCCCAGCGTGCCGTCGTCGAGGTGCTCAACGCCATATACGAGGTGGACTTCCTCGGTTTCTCGTACGGGTTCCGCCCTGGACGCAGCCAGCACAACGCGCTGGACGCGCTCGGGGTGGCCCTGCACAGGAAGGTGAGCTGGGTGCTCGATGCCGACATTCGTGGTTTCTTCGACGCCATCGACCACGAGTGGCTGGTGAAGTTTGTCGAGCATCGGGTTGGAGACCAGAGGGTCCTGCGGCTCATCCAGAAATGGCTGACCGCAGGCGTGATGGAGAACGGGAAGTGGACGCAGAGCGAGGTAGGGTCGCCCCAGGGCGCGACAGTGTCGCCCCTGTTGGCGAATATCTATCTGCATTACGTCCTCGATCTATGGGTCCAGCGGTGGAGGAAGCGGCATGCATACGGCGAGCTCATCGTAGTGCGTTATGCCGACGACTTCATCGTTGGATTCGAGCGGCGCACCGACGCGGAGCGGTTCCTGGCGGAGCTACGCGAACGACTCGCAAAGTTCCGCCTGGAGCTGCATCCCAGCAAGACGCGCCTCATCGAGTTCGGGAGGTTCGCCCTCCGGGACCGAGAGCGGCGGGGTCAAGCTGGGAGCCCCGACACCTTCAACTTCTTGGGATTTACCCACATCTGTGGGCGAAACCTCAAGGCTGGAAGGTATCAGGTCCAGCGGCGCACCATGCGAACGCGAATGAAGGCCAAGCTGCACGAGGTCAAGACCGAGATGCAGCGACGCCGGCACCTTCCCATCCCGGACCAGGGGCGTTGGTTGGCCGCAGTGCTACGAGGGCACTGCGCGTACTACGGAGTACCGACCAATTACTATGCACTCGACGCTTTCCGTAGCTCAGTGGCTCGGCTCTGGCATCGCTCGCTGTTGCGACGAAGCCAGAAGTCGCGCCTCAACTGGAAGCGGATGAGTCGGGTCATTTCCCGGTGGCTACCTTCCGCAACCATCGTTCATCCATGGCCGAGACAACGCTTCCGCGTCAAGACCCAAGGCAGGAGCCCAGTGCGGTAGTTCCGCTCGCTGGGATCTGTGCGGGGGGCGGCCCGAGTCGAAAGGCGAGGGCCGTCCCTACCGCGACGGTGCACTGGACAGCGCGTGGACGGAGCCTCGCCAGCGCGCGCCATCCGAGCTCCAGGGTTCGGAAGCGCCGATGGCGCTCCCGAACCGCAGGAACCACGACGAGGATTGCATCGTGGCCCGGGTTACGGGAAGTGCCACCGTCGATCGCTTTCGTGCGTTGACTCGCCGGGTCCCGTCCCGCAGTCATGCCCTGGTCCGTGTCCAAAATCTGGGGCTGGCCAGGGCAGTCGAGAGCCACCAGATGTCCATGAGCCGCACCCTCGCCGCTGAATCGTTTCGATCACGCGGGGGGACTCCGAGCTGTCGCCCAGGGAGCGGCGAAGTTCACTGATGTGCACCTCGAGCACCGCCTGCGTGACTACCACGCCCGACCAAACAGACTGGAGCAGCTCTTGTTTGGTCACGACGCGCTGCGGATGCTCCACCAAGTAGCGCAAGACGTCGAACGTCCTCAGTCTGCGACCGCCGCGAGCGGCGAGTTGTCATGCATCGGTACTGATGTCGTAACGGTCGCTCGCTACCGCGAGCTGCCGCGCTGCCGCGCGCCGTGGAGCGGGCATATCCTGGTGTCGCTGGTTGTGCTGAGGCGCCGAGCCCTTTCCTCTCTCGGTTGCACACTGCCCATCGATGGCGAGCAGGAGAGGGCTCGGCGCCGCGCGCTCTGGCCGGCGCCAGGACTGCCCGCTCGACGTCGAGCCGACTTCAGGTGATCGGCCAGGGTTGCTTGCGGGGGCCCGCTTGCCAGTTGTCGTGGCGACCGTCCCAGTAGATGACGTCGAGGCGGGTGGGGTCGACGTCGTCGAGGCAGTTGGCGTTGATGGCGACGTAGTCGCCGCCCACCTCCGCGAGGTGGCCGCGGCCGAAGGCGTGGACGCCACAGTGAGCGCAAAAGAAGCGCTGGGAGGTCTTGCCGCCCCATTCGTACTGGCCGAGCGCGTCTTCCCCCGTGAGGGTGCGGAAGGCGGCGGGCTTCACGATGTAGCTCGTGACCGCGGTCTTGGTGCAGACGCTGCAGTTGCAGCGGCTGCCCGGGGCGCGCAGGTCGACCTCCACCTCGAAGCGTACGCGGCCGCAGTGGCAGCCGCCTCGCCGGCGCTCGGTGCTGGCGGAAGTTTCGTTGTTGGATCCAGAGCTTGCGGGCTGGGTCATGGGTGGCTCCTCTCGCCTTGGGATGTGGGTCCAGAGTACCCGGAAACGAGGACAGTTTCGGTCCTCAATCGATCCCAAATCGAGGCTGTGGCGGGGGGCGCCTACCCCGGCGCCTTCACGGGGTCGGGCCGCTGCCGTAACCGACCTCGTGACTTGGACTGTGCGCGCTCGTGGGGCGTCGAAGCTGGGGGGCTGGCTGCTGTTCTCGTGCCTGGTCGCCTGCGCCGGGATCCTCGGGATCGAGGACCGCTCGGAGGATACGGCGGAGAACTATCCGAGCGACGGTTACGCGGGCTGTCGCGAAGGGGACTGCTCGCGCTGTCTCGAGGTGCACCGGCAGGCGTGCGAGGCGCGCGCCAGCTGCGGCGAGGCTTCGGGGAAGGGCGAGTGCGCCGCCTGTGTCTGTCAGAATTGCGCCGATCCGCTCGCGACGTGTCAGCAGGATCAGGGCTGCACGGCGATCTGGGAGTGCTTGCGCGACTCGCGCTGTGAGCTGTCGGAGCGCGCGCAGGGCAGCTGCACGCAGCGCTGCGGCAGCCTCATCCAGGCCAACGGGGGCATCACCGGAGCCTCGTTCCGGGCGGCGGTAGAGGTGCGCACCTGCGCGACCAGCTCCGCGTGCCTGAGCTGCCTGGCGCCGCAGGTCACGCAGTCGTCGCTGAGCTGTACGCAGCAGAATGGTTGCCAGGAGTGCCCCGATTGTTTCAATCAGTGCCTGTGCTCCGGGGAGAAGTTCGGTGACTGCAAGGTGCTCTGCAAGGACCAGGGCGGTGATACACCGTCGACATCGGCTTGCAGCGAGGCCGATCAGTGCGCCGGTTGTGCGACTTGCCTGCATGCCTGCTCGTGCAGCGGCGGCAGCTACGACGCCTGCCTCGGCTCCTGCACCGCTCCGCCCGACGACGGCACGCCCGATCTGCCCGCGGGCTGCAGCGCCGCGGACGGTTGCGCGGGCTGCATGGACTGCGCGTCACAGTGCCAGTGCAGCGGCGCTGACGAGGCCACGTGCGCCAGCGCGTGCGCGCCTCCGTCCAGTGACGTGTGCAGCGAGGAGCCGGGCGGCTTGTCGTCCTCGTGCGGAGCCTGCGAGAGCTGCGTGGCGAGGTGCACGTGCAACGGCGATCCGATCGAGTCCTGCTGGCAGCAGTGCACGGTGCACGACTGCAAGGAGTTGTCTCGCGATGCCTACGGCTGCAGCTGCACCGCCTCCGATCCCCGGTGCTTCGCCGATCAGTACGGCAGCTGTGATGCCCTCTCGGGTGACTGCGAAGCCTGCGCCTGTCAGGCGTGCCCGGGCGAGCTCGGCACCTGCAAGGACGCGGCCGGCTGCGAGCTGATGTTCCAGTGCATGCGCTCCACCGGCTGCCAGGGCCGCGCGTGCCTGGAGCGCTGCCGCGATAGCGCCGCCACGCCCGAGTCCTTCGCGTATGCCGAGGCGCTCTGGGCCTGCTATCAGGGTAGCGGCTGCGGCACGAATTGTTCCACGAATCCTCCGCCACCTTCGGTCGAGTGTCCCACCATCGAAGGCAGCGCGCGCTGCCAGGGCTTCGTCGGCGTCGGCGTCAGCTTCGAAGCCTGCTGCCCGAGCGTGATCATCTATCCGCTGCTGGACCCGGGTTCGACGAGCACCGGCGGCGACGACAACGCCTGTGGCCTGGTGATGAGCGGCGAATACGACGCGCGCCTCTGCGAGCCGCTCGCCCAGACCAACCCGCCGCGCTACGAGGCGCTGGAGACCTGCCCCGGCAGGATCGCGCCGGACGCCCCCTACAACGGCGCGCTCTTGAAGGGTTGCTGCCGCGGCTCCGACAACACCTGCGGCTACTATGACGACATCACGGGGCTCGGCTGCTTGAGCGCCGGAGTGTTCGGCGACGCGGTGCAAACCTGTCCGTGAGGGAGGCAGCCTCCGCCCGCGCCAGCGCGAGCGGAGGCTCCTGGAGCTCAGTGTAGGATCACCTTCAGGCAGCAACCCATCGAGCAGAACTCGGTCATGTCCGTGCAGGGATGATCGGGGTCGCAGGCCGTCCCGCCTTCGCAGGTGGTCGCCGGCGGGTCGGTCGCCGGGGGATCGCTGGCGGGCGGATCCGTCGCCGGCGGATCGCTCACCGGAGGATCGCTCAGCGGCGGATCGCTGTTGCAGTGCTCGGGCAGGTCCGCCTCGGTCTTGCCGGGGCAGAGCTCGCATTCGCCGCACTCGTTGCCGCAGGCCGTGCTCTTCACGCACACCGGGCAGGCTTCCTCGTCTCCGATCTTCTCCAGCGAGCAGCTGTCCTTCAACATCACGTCGATGCTGCCGCCGCCGGGCAGCTGCACGCTGCAACAACCGAAGCAGTCGCAGCCATTGGGGGTGCGCGGCTGGCAGTTGTTGCGGCAGGTCTCGGTCACGGCGCAGGCCTTGTCATCCAGGCTCAGCTCGCCTGTCAGGCAGCCCGTGGGGTAGCGACAGCCGTCGTCGCCGTGGCCGGAGTTGCCGTCGAAGAAGCAATCTTGCCACTTGGGGTCGCGGTTGTCGCCCGGGATGCCCGTGGCGAAGGAGCTCTCGTCGTCGTCGATGCCGCCGGTGCACTCGCCGTCAAAGCCGTCGGTCTTGCCGTCGCCGTCGTCGTCGATGCCGTTGTTGCACGCACAGGCATGGTTGCCGCAGAGCAGCGTGCCGGCAGGCGTCATCGATACCGAGGGCGGCAGCGAGGAAGAGTCGCCACCGGCGTCGGCGCTGCTCCCGGGCGTGCCCGACGGGAACTTGCGCTGCGCGCCCTGACCGAGCGCCGCCTCGTTGCTGGCCGCATCGACGTCGTCGAACTTCATGTCGTCCGACTCACAGGCGGCAAACAGCGCGAGCCCGAGGGCACAGAGTCCGAGCGTTGCAAATGGATACTTTCGCATGGAGAATCACCTCACCGGTTACCCCTTGAGTAGGCCGCTCCGGGTGGGCTTTATGAGGGGCTCGGCTTTTTCTCCGATCGTGCCGTAACGGCGCAGGGCAACCCCTCGTGACGCGCGGCACCAGGAATCGGTCATACTCGGAAGAAGTCGGAATGTTCCGCTTCCAGCACTGGCGCGCGGCGATGTTGCTCGGGCCGCTCTGCTGCGCGTGCCGAGAAGACGTGCTCGTCGGTGAGAACTTCGGCGGCTCGGCAGGGATCGTCGTGCCCGCCGCGGGCAGCGGCGGCGCCGCAGGCGCGGGAGGCGACGGCTTCCCGCTCGAGCCGCTCGGAGGCGACGCGGGTCCCACCGGCAACGTACCTCCGCCCGGTCCCTGCGTGCCGGTCTCCTGCGGCGGCACAGCGCGGCAGTGCGGCAACTGCATCGACGATGACCAGGATGGGCGCATCGACGCCCAGGACCCCGACTGCCTCGGACCCTGCGATGACAGCGAGGCCGAGCTGTTCAGCGGCATCAGCGTGCGCGTGAACGGCTCGTGCCGCTCCGATTGCTACTTCGATCTCAACTCGGGCTCCGGGGACGACGGTTGCAACTGGTCGTTCCGCTGCGATCCGCTGGCGACGGCGCCGCTCTACTCGCCCACGGGCCTGGCGATGTGCGAGTACGATCCGTCGCTCGCGGTCTGCCAGATGGACACGGCTCGCGCGCGGGCCTGTGAAGGCGGCTGCCTGCCGCTCACGCCCAACGGCTGCGACTGCTTCGGCTGCTGCGAGCTGCCGGCGCAGAGCGGAAATTTCATCTGGCTCGGCTCGGAGAATCAGCAGCACCACTGCGAGCTGGAGAGCAGCGCGGATCCGACCCAGTGCCGGCCCTGCACGCCCGTGCCCAGCTGCCAGAACGACTGCAAGGAGTGCGAGCTGTGCGTCGGCAAGCCCACGCTGCCCGCGAGCTGCGGGAGCGCGGCGCGGCCGGCCTGCGCTGACGGCGTGCAGTCCTGTGATCCGAGCGACCCCGGCGCCTGCGGCGCGCTCCATTACTGCATCACCGGTTGCTGCGTGGCCCTCCCGCGATGACCAGGAGCGCGCGCGAGAGAGCTCGTGGGGCAGCGTGCTGCGCGCTGGGTGCGGGGCTGCTGGCGAGCGTGTCTGCCGCTGCGCAGCCCGCGGCGGAGCCGGCCCCGGCGCGTCTCGGGCTGCACTACGAGCGCAGCGCCGGCGCCGCGCAGTGCCTGGCTCCGGCAGCGCTGGTTCAGGCCGTGGAACAGCGGCTGGGGCGCAGCGTGTTCGTCCCGGCGGCGCAGGCCGATCTGCAGGCGCGAGTGCGCGCTCAGCGGGTCGCGCGCGGCTTCCGCATCGACGTGGAGCTGGTCGATCGCGAGGGCCGTTCGCTGGGCAAGCGCCACCTGCGCACGCGGGCGCGCCACTGCTCGGCGCTCGACGACTCGCTGGCGCTGGTGGTCTCGCTGGCGGTGGACATCGCGGCCGCGCCAGAGGCCCCGGCAGGCGCGGAGCCAACCGCTGAAGTCGCGCCCGAGCCCGCGGCAGCCGCCCCCGCGGCGCTGGAGACGCCGATCGAGGTGCCCGAGAGCAGCTACTCTCCGCGCGCGGGCTGGCAGCTGGCGCCGGCGCTCGGCGTGCTGGTCGCGGGTGGGCTCGTGCCCGGCCTGGGCCTCGGGGGCAGCTTCGAGCTGGAGCTGCGCCCGCCCGCGTTCTGGGCGCTGTGGCTGCGCGCGGCGCTCTGGCAGCCGCGCCGGATCGGAGCGGGGCAGGGGGTCGAGCTGTCGGCGCAGACGCTGGAGCTCGGAGTGTGTCCCTTGCTGTTCGAGCTCGCCGGTCTCGAGTCGCGCCTGTGCGCGCAGCAGCTAGTCGGGCGCGTGGCGATGCAGGGCTTCGGTTTCGATCGCGATCAGTCGGGCTCGGGCGCCAGCTTCGCGCTGGGTGCGAGCGAGTCGCTGCGCCAGCACTTCGGCGCATGGTTCATTTCGGTCTCCGGCTCGCTGTTAGCTCCACTGGTGCAGCGCCGTTACTTCTACGTGGATGGCGCGGACATCGTCCTACATGAGCCAGCACCGCTCTGGGCGTTCGCCGGCGTCTCGTTTGGTTTGGAGCTGTGAGCGCGCGTTGATTCTCTCCGCGCGGTGTTTTTTCCGCGGCGCTGATTTTTTCGTGCCTGCGTTCATAACGCGGCTGTCCCGGGGCTACCTACTCCACGAAGGCCCGGCGTGACGGTAGCCCTGAAACGACCCGCGCCTGCCACAGGCCCGGACTTTGCTGCGGTTTTTTCGGAACATGCCCCGTTTGTCCTACGTGTGCTCCGCCATCTGGGCGTACCTGGCGCCGATCTTCAGGATCAGGCACAGGAGGTGTTCGTCGCCGTCTTCCGCGGCCTCCAGGGGTTCGAAGGGCGCTCGGCGCTGCGCACGTGGGTCTATGGCATCTGCGTGCGCGTCGCTTCCAACTACCGCCGCCGCGCCTACGTCCGGCGCGAGCGCAGCTTCTCGGAGCCGCCCGAGCAAGCGCTGGAGCCCGATCAACCGCGCGCGCTCGAGGAGGGCATGGGCTGGCCGGCACTGCGCCGCCTGCTCGACACGCTCGACGCCGACAAGCGCGAAGTCTTCGTCCTGTACGAGCTCGAAGAGCTGCCCATGCGCGAGGTCGCCGAGGCCTGCGGCTGCCCGCTGCAGACGGCCTACTCGCGGCTGCACGCCGCGCGCCGCCTGCTGCTCGAGAGATACCGCGAGCAGGAGCTGAACGATGAACGCTGATCCCCGACTGCCGCGCTGGACGGAAGAAGGCTCCGAGGTGCCCGCCGAGCTGCGCCAGTGGCTGCGCGCGAGCCGCGAGCAGCTGGGCAGCGGTGAAGAGATCGCCGAGCTGTCGCGCGCGCTGGCTCGACAGCTCGGACCTGCCGCGGGCCTCGGCAGTGCAACAACGGCGGCGGCCAGCAAGGGTTGGCTCGCGTTCGGGCGCTGGCCCGCCTGGCTCGCCGCGGGCACCGCCGGCGCGGCGCTGGTCTGGTACGGAGTGAGCGGCGAAAGGCACGCTCCCGAGCCCGCGCCGGCACCCATGCCCGTGCAACAGGTAGAGCCGGCGCCGGCCCAGCCCTCGTCTCCGGAGCCGTCGCCGCCGGCGCCGAGCGTCGACCGCGCGCCGCCGCCCGAGCCGCCCCCGGCTCCACCGCGACACACCCGCGCCAGCGCGCCGAGCACCCGCGAGTCGGCGCTGCTGCAGCGTGCGCAGAGCGCGCTCGCGAGCGACCCCGCGCGAGCGCTGGCGCTGACCGAGCAGCATCGTCGCGGCTTCCCGCGCGGCGCGCTCAGCGAAGAGCGCGAGGCGATCGCGATCCAGGCCCTGCGCCGCCTGGGACGCGAGCCCGAGGCGCGCGCGCGCGCGGCCCGCTTCGAAACGAAATATCCGAACTCCGTGCATCGCTCCCGCGTCCAGGCTACTCCTGCTCAGCAGTGAGCGACGCCTCGGCAGTACTCGACAGTCCAGAGACCGCACCGGGATCGGAACCGCGGCGAGAGCCGCTCCAGCTGCGCGTCGGTTCCTTCCGCTTGCACGCCGACCGCTGGCGGGGCGGCGCGCGCGGCCACGCGCTCTTGCTCCACGGGCTGGGCGGCAACTCCATCACCTGGCATGCGGTGGCGCCGCGCCTGGCGCGCGAGTTCGGGGTCAGCGTGCTGGCGCTCGATCTACCGGGCTTCGGCGCCTCGCGCCCGGGCGCCGCTGGCCTCGATCTGCGCGTGCTGTCGAGCGTGATCGAGCAGGTCCTGCGCGCCGAGGCGCCCGCGGGCACGCGCTGGCTGCTCGCCGGCAACTCCCTCGGTGGCTTGCTCGCGCTCGAGCTCGCCTGCCGCTGCCCCGAACGCGTGGCGGCCGTCAACCTCGCCGCGCTCGCGCTCCCGCTCGACTGGGGCCGCCGCGGCGCCGCCCTGGGCGACATCCTGCGCTACGTGCCCGTCGCTCTGCCCTGGCAGGGGCGCCGCCTGGTCGAGCAATACGTGCGCTCGCGCGGCGTGCCGGGCGTGGTCGACGACCCGATCCGTCTCTTGTTCCGCGATCCCACCCGCCTCGATGCCGGCCTGCGCCAGCAGCTGATCGAGGTCTCGGAGTATCGCCTCACCTGGGCGGATGAAGCAGCGCGCGCCTACGAACAGGTCACGCGCAGCCTCGGCCTGCGCCTGATCTGCCCGCGCCTGGGCGCGCGCTGGATCCAGCGCGTGCGCTGCCCCGTGCAATCGATCTACGGCACCGTCGATCCGCTCTATCCGCGAGCGGCCTGGCAACGCCTGGAGCAAGCCCGCCCCGACTGGGAGCACGTGCCCTTGCACGACATCGGGCACGTCCCGCAGCTCGAGGCCCCACACGAGTTCTCGGCGGAGCTCAGCCGCTGGCTGAACGGAGCCGCGCTGCGCGGCCAGTGGCTGCGCAACCAGCCCGCGCTCTGAGGCTGGAGGGCTCGGAGCCAGCCCACAGCGAGCGACTCCAGGATATGCCCGCAGGGCGTCCGCGCGAGCGCTGCCGGTCGGCGGCGGGCAGCGCGCTGACTGCGCTGCCCGTCTGCGCGGTGATGCAGGGGAGCTCCGCTTGTGTTCAGAGGCTCGAGAGCGGATCCGCGAACTCGATCAGGATCCAGTTGCAATGTGCGTGCGACCTCAACATGTCACCTGGGCCACTCATTGGGACGATCGGCGCTCTCTCGCGAGCGTCTTTCGTCACGATACGCGCCTCACACCCCCGCCAGCCGTTGTGCTTCAGCGTCCGAGTTCGAAGCGCAAGCGCAACAGCCGGACACTCGCCACCGCGCTTCCATTCAGCGTGGCGGGCTGAAACTGAGCGCTGCGCACCGCCTCGAGGCATTCGCGATCGATGGCCTCCTCCAGACTCCGGCGCAGCCGCGCCGCGCTGACGTGGCCTGTTGCATCGATCTCGGTCTCAATCAGCAGCATTCCTTCGAGTCCGAGCCGCTGCGCACGCGCGCTGGAGGGGTCGCCGAGTTGCGTCGTACCAACCTGAAAATGGGCACCAGCGCCGCTGCCAAAGCTGCCCTCGGACAGCCCCACGACGGGCTCCGCTGACCGAGGCTGTGGAGCAGGAGTCTTGGGCGCAGAAGAAGCGGGCGCCGTGGCTTTCTGAGGGGGCGCGCGCTTCACTGGCGGGGGAGGCGGCTCTGTACGAGGCGGCAGCAGGCGCTCGGGCTTGGGCGGGTCCGGCAGAACCGTCACCTGTACCACCCTCTGAATGAGCCGCCGCGCGGGTTCGTAGCGCTGCGCGCCATGAGCGATGGCGGTGAGCACGAGCGCCGTGATCAGCGCGCCTAGCCCCAGGCGGCGCCAGCGGGCCCCCGATTCCGGCTCGTCTTCGAGCGCGTACACCCGAGCAGCTCCGTTTCCCTGTTTAACCGCCGCCCGCGGCGGAGGCCGGGGTACCGTCCAGGATGTCAGCCGGTTTGACGTTGATCGCGAAGCGAGTCAGACCGTTGGTGCGGACCAGGTCGATCACGCGGATCACATCGCCGTGTTTCACATTCTGATCGGCTGCGATGATCGCCTGCGCGTTGCTGTCCCGCTCGCTCGCCTGCTTGCATGCCTGCGCGAACAACTCATCCGGTGTGGGGCGGCCGTTCAGGTACAGGCGGCCCTCCCGATCGATTACGATTGCGAGCGTCGAGTCCAGCGTCTCGCCCGCGCTGGCGGCCTTGGGCACCTCGACCTCGATCGCGTCCTTGACGATGTAAATCGAGGCGACCAGGAAGATCACCAACAGCACCAGCATCACGTCGACCAGCGGCGTGACATTGATTTCGTCGATGCCCTCGTCGTCATCCCATTTGGCACTGGCTGCCATGTGCTCATCGGCTCCCGTGTTCTGAGGGTGCGATGAATGCGGTGGCGGCCCCGATGACGGATTTCTTCACGCCGGCGCCCTATGCAGGAGCGCTCGCGCCGGGCGGCGAGGACTGGACCCAGGGCTGGACATCCTTCCCCGTCCGATGAGCACCTCCGGCCTTGCCGGAAAGCGGGCAGCTGGCAGGCACACGCCGGGAGTCGGAGGTCGCGACAGCTTGACGATTGGCTATTCTTCTTGCATTCGATGCGCAAGCGGTGCCGGGACTCGGAGTCCTTTAGGGCTTCAGCTGCCGCCACGCCTTCGGCTGCTTGCGGATCTTCGAGCGGCAGCTGCTCGGCCGCGTTCGCGATCAACCGTTCCATCAGCGCTCCCACGTACTCGCGGTGCCCTTCCCACGGTGGACAAGGCTATTGTCACGGTCCGTGCGGCGCGTCGAACACGCCGGCGAGAGGCGGCCCAATAGACCAGTCAGCCACCCCTCGCGCAGTGCATTGGGCTGACCTCCAGAGCTGTGACGTCGAGCGCCTCCATCACGGCCGTCAGGAGCATCTCCGCTGACGACGGTCGCTGGCCCGCTGTGTGTGCGTCCGGAGTGGCCGGCTCACTACGCGAGAAATTCGACTGCGTTGCTGGCTCGCTGCCGTAGTTGTTCCAGTACGGCGCAGGTTGCAGGCGCTGCGATAGGTCCGTCGGGGGGCTGGAGGACTCGGAGGCAACCCCAGCGAGCGACCTCAGGATGTGCCCACCGCGCGGCTCAGCCCTCGCGCGGGCGCCGCTAGCGAGGGCGCCGCTAGCACGGCTCGCCGCTAGCGCTCCTCACAATGTCACGCAATTGCACGCGGCGCGCCGCTACGCGGCCATGACGCAGCTCCAGACTGCGCAAATCAGCACTGGAGGTAAGTACATGAGAACGGTTGAGGTGCGACGAAGCGAGTCAGGGGCGCTCACCGGGTCCTGCGACGGAGCGCACGGCGCAGGGCCGGTGGCGGAGCGGAGTACCCGAGAGACGCCGGCAAGGCAGCACACGGCGGCGCCGATTGCGCCGCCGGAGCCGCCGGAGGTGCTGTCTCTCGAGTTCGCGGCGCTGCCCGCGTTCCAGCGGCTGTACGAGAGCGGTGACTGCGTGGTGGCCGTCGCTTCTGCCGCGCAGATGCCGCGCCTGATGTCGGAGATCGGGCGCTTGCGTGAGTTCAGCTTCCGCGCGGTGGGCGAGGGCACCGGACGGGCTTGCGATCGGGATGCTTACGACGACTGGTATCAGCAGCTGTTCGTCTGGGATCACCGGCGCTGCCAGGTGTTGGGCGCGTATCGCCTGACCCTGACGGACGTGACCGTCCGGCAGCGCGGTCTGCGCGGCCTCTACACCCACAGCCTGTTCGTCTACGACGAAGCCTTGCTCGACGAGTTCGGTCCCGCGCTGGAGCTCGGTCGCTCGTTCGTGCGCCCCGAGTGCCAGGGGACCGGCCGCGTTCTCGCCCTGCTCTGGCGCGGCATCGGCCAGCTGCTGGCGGCGCGGCCGCGCTATCGGACCTTGTTCGGACCGGTCAGCATCTCCGCCGCCTACTCCGAGGAATCGCGGCAGCTGATCGCCTCCCGACTCTGTCAGGGGCGCTACCGTCATCCGCTCTCCGCAGCTGTGGACGCCCGGCATCCGGTCCAGTCCTCGCGCCTCGACATCGCCGCGCTGGACGAGGAGTTCCGGGCGCTCTCGCGCCGGGTGGGGGCGATCGAACGAGATCAGAAGGGCTTGCCCGTGCTGGTCCGCGAGTACCTGAAGCTCGGCGGCCAGTTCCTCTCGTTCAGCGTCGACCCCGAGTTTCTGGACGCCATGGACGGGCTCGTCGCCATCCATCTCGATCGGACCAGCCCGCGACTGTTGCAGCTGTACATGGGAGCCGAGAACTACGCGGCGTTTCGCCGGGCGCGCCCGCCGGCGCCGCCAGCGGAGGTCAGGGTCGAGAGCGCCTGAGGCGGGCTCGCAGCGCAGCTGCGCGCCGCCTCTTGTTCTCGAGCCACAATCCCATGCCGTCTCTGCGCGAGCAGCTCCGCGAGCTCGACGCTCTCGAGGCACTGCTCCCCCATCTACCTGGAGCGCGCGTCGAGGTCCTCGCCCAGGTGCGCTGTGGCGTGGAGCGCTTTCCCATCCATGCCATTTGCCTCGGGCCCGAGGACAGGCAGCTGCCGGCGCTGCTGTTTGTCGGGGGCGTGCACGGGCTGGAGCGCGTCGGCACCCAGGTCTTGCTGTCGTATCTGCGTACGCTCGAATCGGCGCTCGGCTGGGACACGGTCTGGAAGCACACCCTGGGTCAGATGCGGCTGCTGCTGATCCCGTTGCTCAATCCCGCGGGCATGGCGCTGGGGCTTCGCTCCAATGCGCGCGGCGTGGACCTGATGCGCAACGCGCCCGTCGAAGCCGAGCAGCGGAGCCGCTGGTTCGAGCTGCACCGGGGTCAGTGCTTCACTCCGCTGCTGCCCTGGTACCGGGGATCGGGGCTCATGGAGGTTGAGGCCCAGGCCCTGCACGACTTCGTGAGGGCGGAGTTGTTCGAGAGCGTGTGCGCGATCAGCGTCGACGTTCACTCCGGGCTGCTGGAGGGAGATCGTCTGTGGTTTCCGTACGCGCGCAGCCGCCGGCCCTTTCCGCACGCCGCCGAGATGCTCGCGCTCTCGCGCCTGCTGAGTGCCACGCACGAGCATCACGTCTACACCATCGAGCCGCAATCTCTCCACTACACGACCCATGGAGATCTCTGGGATCACGTCTATGACGAACACCTGGCGGCGCCGGGCCGCGGATTGCTCTTGCCGCTCACGCTCGAGCTCGGCTCTCGCGTGTGGTACCGCAAGAACCCGCGTCAGCTGTTGAGCCGCCTCGGCTTGTTCCACCCCATGCAGCCCCACCGCCTGGCTCGAGTTCAGCGCCGGCACAAGACGCTGTTCGACTTCCTCGTCCATGCGGTCTGCTCGTCCTCGGCCTGGCTGCCCCGCGGCGGCAGCGTGCGCGCGACGCTGCAGCGCGAGGCAGTGATGCGCTGGTATTCGGGCGCGCGTTGAAGACCATTCAGCGACGCTCTACGGCGCCGCCGCGGCGCCGGACACGCAGGGGGCATGGGACAGCCAGCAGCGGACGCGCGCAATGACCCAGTCCGGATCGTCCAGCGGAAGATCGTGGCCCGCCCAGGGATGGGAGAGGTGCGGTGCGCCGAGCCGGCGGGCGATGGCCTCGGAGCAGGCCGGCGAGACCAGCCGATCCCTCTGGCTGCTCAGAATCAGGCACGGTGCTGCGAGCTCGGGTAGAGAAAAGCCCGCCGCAGCGAGCAGCTGGCGCAGCAGCGTCATCGGCTTGATTGGGCGCGCCCGGGCAAACTCCGCCGCCTGGAGCGCCCAGGCCTCGCAAGCCTGCGGCGGTCCATGGGTCGTGAGCGCGTAGATGCAGCGCTCTCGAGTGAGCGGAGGGAGCAGGGCCGCCGAGAGGAGCTGCCGCGCCGCGCGGGGCCGCAGGCGCCGGTAGGGGCGCGAATCGCGGCTGCTGGAGTTGATCGAAACCAGGTGGCTGATGCGATCCGGGCGCCGCGCCGCCCACGCGAACGCCACCATGCTCCCGAACGAGACCGCCAGCACCCCAATAGGCCCCCATTTCGACGCCTCGTTTCCGACAGCGAGCTGGCGATCGAGCTGCCGATCGAGCTGCCGAGCGTGACCCTCCACCGACGCCGGCGCGGGCCCGCTGACGAGCTCGCCGGTGCCCGGCAGATCGAGCAGCAGACAGGGCGCGCCGAGCTCGCGGGCGAAGCGGTGCGGGAAATCGAACCAGTGGCGGCCATCCCGTCCCAGGCCGCGCAGCAAGACCCAGCGGCGAGGCGCGGCGACGCGAGGGGCCGTGGCTACGGCGAGCGTCGGAGCGGGGGACGGCATGGCGATCCAGCTTACCTGCGCCACGCTGCTGGGGGGTGCCCTCGTCCCGCGCTTCGCACAGATGTTGCCGGGATGCCGCTCGATCGCCACGCGCGCAGCGATCTCAGCGAGCAGTTCACCGCCGCGTCGCACGCCCCCCATCCAGCCCTCACCCGCCCCGGGCAAACTGCTCGAGCAAAAGGAGAACCACAATGCTCGAGGAAGTCTCGCATCCATTTCGCTACCTGCGTTCCCAGTGGCTGTGGTCGGCAGGGAGCGACCGCCCGCGGCCGCGGCTCGAGCGCCTGAGCTGGGGAGCGGCGGTCAGCGCCCACGCGCGCGCCCGCAGCCTCAGCCGGGCCTGTCGGGCGCTGTGCGAAGTGCACGGAGTCTCGCTGCGCGTCACGGGGCGCGTGCCGGAAGGGCCGGCCATCTTCGTGTCCAATCACCTGGGCTACATCGACCCGATCGCCATCTGCAGCCTGGTGCCCTGCGCCCCGGTCGCCAAGGAGGAGGTCGCGGATTGGCCCGTCGTGGGCCAGCTGTGCCGCCGCCTGAACGTGATCTTCGTACGCCGCTCCGACCCTGCCAGCGGGGCCGCGGCCCTGTGGCGCGCCATGCGCACGCTCGAAGCTGGAGTCAGCGTCCTCAATTTCCCCGAGGGCACGACCACGCGCGGGGCGACGCGGCTGTTTCAGCGCGGCATCTTCGGGCTCTCCGCGCTGATGAACATACCGATTGTTCCGCTTTCGATCTCCTTCGATGCGCCCGAGCTGTGCTGGGTCGATGATGAGACCCTGCTCGGGCATTACTCCTCCGAGTTCGTCGGGCGCTCCCCCATCGTGCACGTGGAGGTGGGGCCTGGTCAGTACCTGCAGCGCGGCGAATCGGCGGCAGAGTTTGCTGCGCGCGTGCGCCTGTGGATCGTCCGTGCCGGCCAGGCCGCGGAGCGCGCCCGAGCAGCCTGCCTCACGGAAGCCGAGTCCTGACACGCTCTGTCCAGCACCCCCCAGCGGCGTCCCGCAGTCCACGTTCATGCCGCACCCGCTGCCGGGGGCGGAGCGCCGACCCGCAACAGGCTGATCATCCCGGCCATGAGGGTCAGCAGCGCCGCGAGGCCGAGCCCGACCCGTGGCGCGAGCTCGAGCGGCATCATCGTGAAGAGCACCGTCATCAGCACGGCGCCGACCGTCTGCCCCGTGAGTCGAGCGGTGCTCTGCAGGCCGCCCGCTGCCGCGCTCCGCGAGCGCGGCGCCGACAAAAACAGATTGCGGTTGTTCGAGACTTGAAACAGCCCGAAACCCGCGCCGGAGAGCGCGAGCAAGGCCGCCAGGGCGGTAGGACTGCCGTGTAGCGGCAACACCGCGGTCGAAGCCAGCCCAGCGGCGAGCAGGGTGCCACCCAGCGCGCAGAGCCACCCCCCGGAGATGCGGTTGGCGAGCCGTCCCGCGATCGGCGCCACCGCTGCGACCGTCAGCGGCCAGGGCGTCATCAGCAAGCCCGTCTGGAGCACATTCAGCCCGAGGCCGTGCTGCAAGTAAAACGGGAGCGAGACCATCGCCGCGCTCTGCCCGACGAAGCCGGTGACCGATGCGATCACCGAGACGCGAAAGGAGCCGCGGCGCAACAGGTCGAGCGGGACCATCGGAAACGGTCGCGGCAGCTCGCGCCGGATCAGAGCGAACAGACACAGGGCGCCCGCCGCGAGCACCAGCGCCGCTGCTGCGCCGCGTTCGGCGATCCATTCTGCACCCACGACGAGCGCCGCGAAGGCGGCCGCATTCAACCCCACGCTGATGGGATCGAGCGGGCGCCCCGTACCCGAGACCTGCGGAAGCGCGCGCGTACCGAACAGCACGAGCGCGCCCACCGGGAGATTGAGCGCGAACAGCCAGGGCCAGCTCGCGCTCGACAGCACCAGTGCGCCGAGCGTGGGGCCCGCGGCGGACGCGAGCGCGACGGCCAGGGTGTTCCAGGCGATCGCGGCGCCGAGCTGTCCCTGCGGCACCACGAAGCGGAGCAGCGCGATGCCCAGCGACAGGATCGCCGCGCCACCGAGCCCTTGAAGGAAGCGGGCGGCGAGCAGGATCGAGAGGGAGGGCGCGAAGGCGCACAGCGCCGAAGCAGCGCTGAACAGCGCGACCCCTGCGCTGTACACCCGCCGGAAGCCGAGGCTCTCGCCCAGGACGGCGCAGGGCAACAGGGTCATCACCAGGGCCATCTGGTAGGCGGTGACCACTCGCACCGACGCGGCGGGCGAGACCTGTAGCGAGTGCGCGATCGCGGGCAGCGCGAGGTTGACGATCACCGCGTCGAGCACCACGAGCACGACCGCTGCCAGCACGCAGCCGATCGCGGCGCTGCGGCGAAGCCCGCCGAGCCCGGCGTCACCCGTCTGGTCCGTGACAGCGGGGGCGCCCCCGGCGACCGGGAGCGCGCCAGCGGGGGCCCCCGCCGGCGGCGCCGGCGAGCTGAAGCTGGCCCGGGAAAAGAGCGGGATCATGCCGCGTCCACCGTCCACACGCCATCGCGACCGATGTAGCGCGTGACCTTGTGCGCCTCTCGATCCTCCCGTTTCAGGTCACGATCGCTGAAGCGAAAGAGCAGCGAAGGACCGGCCAGGCAGCGCGTGTCGTGGATGTCTCCCGGCAAGTACACACGTGCTTCGCCGGCGTGCAGCAGCGTAACGTCGCGCTTCACCAGGCGCACCCGACCACCGGCGTCCTGCACGCGGGCGTACGTTCCGATCTCCATCTCGCCCCGCTGCAGGGCGTAGATCACCCATCCGCGCCCGTGATCGTGGGGCGCCCGGTAGAGATCCGTGGGCTCGCTGTGCGCGAGGAGCACGAACCCGTGCGCTGCGTCCCGGTACAGCTCCTTCGACGCTGGCGTTTCCTGGTGCAAGGCCTGGAGCCAGCGCTCTGTGCTCGGCGTCTTCAGCAGTTGCTCGATCTGTGCGCGAACGGAGGCGACCAGCTCGCTCGTGAGCGGGCCGAAGCTCGCGCGGGTGTTCTCGATGAAGGTTGAGAGCGCGTTGTTCTCCATTGTGCTGTTCTCCTCGGCTCGCGTTCTTTCGAGCTCGTGAGGAGAGGGTAGGGCGGCGCGGTGGAGTGCGGAACGCGCAACGATCGCACTTCATCCGTGCGTCTGACGCCATGTTCCGAAAGCCCTGGGCAGAACTAGCGCGCGCGGGCCCGGCCCGGGCGCGCCGGCGGCACAGTACGCTCTGGCTTTCGCCGGCGGACCGCCGCCGCGCCCGCGAGCTGGTCTGCGCAGGCGTCGAGCGTACATCGCCGCAGCCAGCGATGGGCGACGTCGGCGTCCAGGCGGGGGTGCCAGAGCAGCGACACCGTGAACTCCGGCACGGCAACGGGCAGCGCGAAGCTGTGCATTTCAGCCCGCAGCCGGGCGGTGTGCTGCTCCGGAACGGCGACGATCAGGTCGGAATACCTGGCCAGAGCCAGCGCCGCTGCGAAGCCACCTTCGAGGAACGCGACGATCTCGCGCTGCAGCTCGAGCGCCTTCAGAGCGCTGTCGATCGGATCGGTGCCGGGAGCCCCGCGCCAGACGCTGATGTGTTGTCCGCCCGCGTAGCGCGCCGCCGTGCTCGGCCCCTTGCTGAGGGGATGCCCCGCTCGTACCACCCCGACCCAGCGGTCTCGAAACAGCGCCTGCGCACGCAGCTCCGGTCCCGTGGTTCGGTCCACCACGCCGGTCTCCAGATCGACTGCGCCCTCGCGCAGGGGTGCGCTGTCCTTGTGTGGTTTCTGCACGAAGCGCAGCCGCACCCGAGGTGCCTCGCTGCTGACGCGCTCCAGGATGCCGGGGCCGAAGGTCTCGACGAACCCTTCGCTGGTCCGCAGCGTGAACGTTCGCTCCAGCTGCTGCAGGTCGAGCTCTTCTACAGGACGAAGCACCGTGCTTGCGTCTTGCACGAGCTGAGCGACGCGCTCGCGAAGCGCCAGTGCTCGTGGCGACGCGACCAGACCGCGTCCGGCCCGGACGAGCAGGGGGTCGCCGGTGGCCTCACGGAGGCGAGCCAGCGTCCGGCTCATGGCGGAAGGACTCAGCTGCAGGCGCTTCGCCGCACGAGCCACGTTATGCTCCGCGAGCAGGACATCGAGCGCGATCAGCAAATTGAGGTCGGGCCCCGACATGCCCGGATCCATACCACGGCTCGATCGGCCCCGAATCGCCGCTCTCGGCGCCGCGAGGCGGGCGCTGGGCCTCAGGTGACGAGCGTGAGCAGGCGTTGCCCCGGGGACACGGTCGCCCCCTCGGAAGCCAGCGTCTCCAGCACGGTGCCGTCCGACGGGGCCTCGATCGCGACCTCCATCTTCATGGATTCCACGATCAGCAGCGGCTCGCCGCTGCTCACCCGCTTGCCGCGGGGCACGAGCCACTTCCAAACGCTGCCCGAGACGTGCGACTCCACGCCCAGCACGCCGGCAGGTAGCGCATCTCCGTTGCTGAAGGCGGCCGCGCTGGCGGACGGGGCCGCGGGGCTGCCGTTGCTGGCGCTCTCGACCCAGCGCTGGCGCTCCGCCTCGAAGGCTCGCTGCTGCTTGGCCTTGAAGGCCTCGATGCTGGGGGCGTTCTCGGCCAGGAAATCCTCGTAGTCGCTGAGCCGGAACTTGCGCGGCTCGGTCTTCACCTCGACCCGGCCATGCAAGAAGTCGGCGCGCATCTCCAGCAGCTCCTGCGCTCCCACCGGATAGAAGCGGATCTGATCGAAGAAGCGCAGCAGCCAGGGCGTGCCCGGCGCGAAATCGCGCGTGCTGCGGAAGCGATTGTACATCTGCAGCGTGCGCCCCACGAACTGGTAACCGCCGGGCCCTTCCATGCCGTAGACGCACAGATACGCTCCGCCGATGCCGACGGCGTTCTCCGGCGTCCAGGTGCGCGCCGGGTTGTACTTGGTCGTCACCAGGCGCTGGCGCGGATCGAGCGGCGTCGCCACGGGCGCGCCCAGGTACACGTCCCCCAGGCCGAGCACCAGGTAGCTGGCGCCGAACACGATGTCGTACACCTCGCGCTCGGAGCCGAGCCCGTTGATGCGACGGATGAACTCGATGTTGCTGGGGCACCAGGGGGCGTCCGCGCGCACCACCTGCGCATACTTGGCGATCGCGAGCCGCGTCGCCGGGTCATCCCAGGAGAGTGGCAGGTGCACCTCGCGGCTCTCGATCACCAGCTCGCTGATGTCCGTCAGCTCGCGTTCGGCGTGCGCCAGCGCATCCAGCAGGCGCGGCGCGCTCTGCTGGCGCGTGTCGAAGTGGATCTGCAGCGATCGGATGCCGGGCGTGATGTCGATGATGCCGGGCAAGCGGCCCTGCTCGAGCCAGCTCATCAACGCGTGCACGCGCATGCGCAGCCGCAGGTCGAGCTGCAGCGGGCCGTACTCCACCAGCAGGTAGGCATCGCCCTGCTGCCGGTACACCACCCGCTCGCCGCCTGCGCCGATCTCGCGCAAGATCGCGCCTCCGGGGGGCACGGCGCGCAACGCCGGCCGCGGCCGCGGCCGCGCGAGATCTCGCAGCGCGGCCTCTTGCTCGGCGTGCAGCTCGGCCGCGGCCTCGCGCGATACAGGCACGAAGCGCACGCGGTCGCCGGCGCACAGCTGCCCGAGCTTCCACAGCTCCGCCTGGCAGACCACGCCCGGAGTGACGAAGCCGCCCAGGCTCGGCCCATCCGGCCCGAGCAGGATCGGCATGTCGCCCGTGAAGTCGATGCCGCCGATGGCGTACGCCACGTCGTGGATGTTCGAGGGGTGCAGGCCAGCCTCGCCGCCGTCCTCGCGCGCCCACTCGGGCTTCGGCCCCAGCAGCCGCACTCCCGTGCGGTTCGATTGTGGGTGCACCTCCCAGTCCGTGGCGAACAACATCTCGATGTCGCGCGGCTGGAAAAAGTCGGGCGCGCCGTGCGGCCCATACAGCACGCCGAGCTGCCAGCTCTTGCCGTAGGCCGGCGCGAGCAGCTCGCCCAGCTCGCCGCCCTCGAGCGGCGCCGCCAGCCCTTCGGCGTTGCCGAAATGCAACACGTCGCCGCGGCGCAAGGTGCGCCCGCTGTGCCCGCCGAAACCGCCCAGCACGAAGGTGGTGCGGCTGCCCAGATACTCCGGCACGTCCAGGCCGCCCCGCACGGCGAGGTAGCTGCGACAGCCGCCGCCCTGGGCGACGCCGAGCTTCAACGTCTGCCCCGCGCGCACGCGCTGCGCGCGCCCGTAGCTCAGCGGCTCGCCGTCGAGCGAGGCTGGCATGCGCGCGCCGGTGAGCGCGATCACGGTGTCGCTCGCGAAGCGCAAGCTGGGCCCCGCGATCGTGAGCTCCAGCCCCACCGCGTGCTCGGGGTTGCCGACCAGGCGCTGCGCCAGGCGATGGGCGAGCGCGTCCATCGGCCCCGATGGCGGGACGCCCACGTCCCAGTAACCGAGGCGGCCCGGATGATCCACGAGGATGCTGAACGTACCCGGGCTCAGCACCTCGATGCTCGCTGACGAGAAGGGCAGCGCGCCCAGCGAGCGCGTGATCAGCTCCCCCGCCACGAAGGCGGGGTGGCGCGCCAGCGCGCGCAGATAGCGCAGGTTGGTCTCGATGCCGGCGATCTCCGTCTGCTCCAGGGCGCGCTCCAGGCGCGCCACGGCGGCGGCGCGGTCGCTCCCGTGCACGATCAGCTTGGCCAGCATCGGATCGTAGAAGGCCGTGACCTCGCTGCCCGCCTCGATCCAGCAGTCGACGCGCGCGCCGCTCTCCGGCGCCGGCAAGGACAGCGCGGTGATCTGCCCGGCGCTGGGACGGAACTCGCGTGCCGGATCCTCCGCGTACAGGCGCACCTCGATCGCGTGGCCGCGCGGGGCGGGGATCCGCGACAGATCCGGCGGCTCGCCCGCGGCCGTGCGCACCATCCACTCCACCAGATCGATGCCGTGCACGGCCTCGGTCACGGGATGCTCGACCTGCAGCCGAGTGTTCACCTCCAGGAAGTAGAACTCCGCGCGCTCGGCGTCGTACACGAACTCCACCGTGCCCGCGGAGCGGTAACCCACGCTCTTGCCCAGCGCGAGCGCCGCCTCGAGCAGCGCCTCTCGCAGCGCCGGCTTCAGCAGCGGCGCGGGCGTCTCCTCGATCACCTTCTGGTTGCGGCGCTGCGCGGAGCAGTCCCGCTCGCTGAGCGCAGCCACATTGCCGCGACCGTCGCCGAACAGCTGCACCTCCAGGTGCCGCGCGCGCTCGATGAAGCGCTCCAGGAACACGCTGGCGTCGCCGAAGTTGCTCTGGCTCAGCCGCTGCACGCTGGCGAACACCTGGCGCAGCTCCGCCTCGTTGCGCGCCAGCTGCATGCCGATACCGCCGCCGCCCGCCGAGCTCTTGAGCATCACCGGGTAGCCGATGCGCTCGGCCTCGCGCGCCGCGTGCTCCGCGTCAGCGAGCAGCCCCGTGCCCGGCAGCAGCGGCAACCCCGCCTGCCGCGCCAGCTCGCGCGCCGTGTGCTTGAGCCCGAAGGCGCGGATCTGCTCCGGCGTCGGACCGATGAAGGCGATCCCGCGCGCCTCGCAGGCCTCTGCAAACTGGGCGTTCTCGCTCAAAAAGCCGTAGCCCGGGTGCACCGCCTGCGCGCCGGAAGCCTGCGCTGCCTCCAGGATCCTGGGCACGTTCAGGTAGCTCTCGCGCGCCGCCGCGCCGCCGACGCAGATCGCCTGGTCGGCGTCGAGCACGTGCCGCGCGCGCGGCTCCGCCTCCGAGTACACGGCCACCGAGCGCAGCCCCATGCGGCGCAGTGTGCGCTGAATCCGGCACGCGATCTCGCCGCGGTTGGCGATCAATACCGTGTGCAGCTTCATGTCTCTCGAGCGTTCCAGATCAACAGCCGGATCGGCGTGGGATCGTAGCCGTTGCAGGGATTGTTCAGCTGCGGGCAGTTGGAGATCAGCACGCGCACCGACATCTCCGCGCGCATCTCCACGTAGCGGCCCGGCGCCGACAGGCCGTCCTCGAAGGTGAGCTTGCCCTCCGGCGTCACCGGCACGTTCATGAAGAAATTCACGTTCGCGGTCAGGTCGCGCTTGCTCAGGTGCCGCGTCTGATGGGCGATCGTGAGCAGGAACGTATCGCGACAGCTGTGCATGTACTTCTTCTCGATCGCGTAGCGCACCTGGTTTGACTCGGCGGCGCAGGCTCCGCCCAGCGTGTCGTGGCGGCCGCAGGTGTCGGCGACGATCGTGCACAGCGCGCGGCCCTCGCTGGACAGCAAGCGCGTACCCACGCTCAGATACAGGTTGCCCTGCTCGCGCACGGTATCGACGGCGCTGTAGCGCTCCGTCTCGTCCTCCGCGTTGTAAAACAGGGTATCGACGGCCTGGTTCCCCTCCAGATCCACGATGCGCAAGATCTGTCCGGGTGACAGCACGCGCGTCCAGCCGAGCCCGGACTCCAGCGTCACGTCGTAGCTGGCGCGCTTCGGATCGAGGCGACTATCCGTGAGAGTCATGCGAAGTAGGCCTCCGTCAGCAGAAAACCGCGCTCATTTTCCGGGCGCGAGCGGCGGCAGGGGTCGTCTGCGGCGGCGGGCTCGCCGGAACGCACCTCGATCGCTACCGGCTGAGGCGCGTACTCGGGGCGCGGGTCGAGCGGATGAGGCGTGTTGGACAGGATCACCAGCGTGTTCAGCTCGGCGCGCAGCTCCACGTGCGCGCCCGCGCGCGAGTGCCCCGCGGCCCAGCTCAGCTTGCCGTCTTCGTCCGCGGCCACCTTGACGAAGAAGTTCACGTTCGCCACCAGGTCGCGCTTGCCGAGATCATACTTGCCGAGCTCGGTGAGGAGATTGTCGCGAGTGTTGCGAAAAAAGTCGTTGCGCAGCTGCTGGTAGCTGCCGGCCCCGTAGCGCTGCTGGCTGTGCGCGCGGGTGGCGTGCCCGGTGATCGTGTCGTGCCAGCCCAGGCTGTCCGACACCACCGAGCACAACACGCGCCCCATGTCCGAATACAGCACGAAGCCCTCCGTCAGGCGCGCGATGTGCTGCGCCTTCAATGTATCGGGCATGTTGTAGCGCTCGCTGGGATCGTCCGCGTTGTAGAACAGCGCCGCGACGCTGGCGCCGCCCTCCACGTCGATCAAGCGCAGGCGCTGCCCGCGCCGCAGCACCCGCGACCACATCTGCCCGCCGCGCAATTGCTCGCGCAAGACGGGCGCCGCTTCCCGAAGGTCGTTTCGAGTCATTGCTCAAATCCTTGGCTCGTCTTTGGCTCGTCCCAAAGGTTGGAAACAACCCGGAAACGGTTCCCCGTGCATCGAGTCGTTCCGCACGGCTAGCACGAAACAGAACGCGAACGTCAGCAAAAATTCTGCGCTCACACCCGCACCCGGTCTGCCTCGACCGGGGCTCCGTCGTGCGCGCTCGATCCATTCCAGCGCCGGCATTTGGCTCGGTTCCCGAGCTCGCCGCAGCGCTCTAGAATGTGCCCGCCGCACGACGCCGGCGGCTCGGCGTCGAGGTCGCGCGGAGGGCACTCCTGGAGTGGCACGGTGCGCGGCAGCGCCGAGCCCACCCGCACCAGCTCAGCAAGCGATGTGTCGATAGCGCGCGCTGGCGATCAGGAACGAGCCGAAGGCGAGGAAGCCCAGCGCCACGACTCCCAGGGAGATCTGCCCGGCGCCGGAGTGCGCGATGTCGAGCAGAGCTTCGCGCACGCCGCGCGTCTCGCCCGGGTCTCGTTCCAGCGCGGCGCGCACCAGGCCGACGCCGATGATGCAGAACACGACCGCGCGCGCGGCGTACCCTGCCTGCCCCAGGTGGGACACCCAGCGCCGCTGCTCTCGAGACATGGCTTGCCAGCGAAAGTCGCGCAGGAACTTCTTGCTGTACGCGCGATGAAACTGGATCAGCGCAGCGATCACGATCCCGGCGCCCACGGCGGCGACCAGGGCGGCTCCAAACGGTTGCGCCAGGACCTGGCCGACCCAGCTGCGCGCTCCGTCGCTGCGCCCTGCGGGGCGGCCGAGGGCGATCTGGACCAGCGCCACCGCCAGCGCCGCGTTGATGAGCCCGGTCAGGAGCGCGCCGGCGCGCTGACTGAGGCCTTTCGCGTCGCCGCCTTTGCGCTCGGAGTCCTTGATCGCGACGACGCAGCGCCAGCCGGCGTAAGCAGCGAACCCCACCGCCATCAGCAGCAGCAGCACGGCACCGAGCGGCTGATGTTCGATCAGTCGTGCGGCTTCGCGGCTCCCGGCGACCTCCCCGCCGGTGCCGAGCGCCACCTGCAGCGCGAGCGCGCCCATCAGCCCGTAGAGGACGCCCTTGGTGAAGTGGCCGAAGCGCGCGCCTTTCTCGATCCAGTCCCGCGACGTTTCCACGCGCAGGGCCAGTGCAGCGCGCGTGCCAACGCCGGCTCATCCTGCGCGGAAAATTGCTGGCGCCGCAGCGCGCCGCGCCGGAGCAGCGCTCTGGCGCTGAGACCTGACCGGCTCGCTCACTCCGAGAGCGGCAGCAGCAACAATGCCGCCTCGTCGTTCTCCGAGCGGGAGGGGTTGGCCACGCCCTCGAAGCCCGCGATCGCGGCCGTCGAGGCGTCGTTCGACAGGGCAAGGCCCCAGAAGAAGTCGCCCGAGCCGCCCAGATCAAAGGTGCGGAAACCGCCCGGCGCGAAGCTCTCGTCCGGCGCACCGTCGGGGGTCAGGATCATCACCAGGCCGTCCACATCCGCAGCGCTGACGCCGGCGCCGCCCACGAACAGGAGGCGCCCGTCGGGCAGCACGCGGAGATCGTGCGCCTGATCCGCGAACCCGGCGATATCGACGCGCACCAGGCCGCCGTCGCCATAGCTCGGATCGAGCGCGCCGTCCGGGGTGAGGCGCAGCGAGATCAGGTCCGTCGTCTCGCTCTCCAGCGCGCGCCCGGAGCCGATCGTGACCAGCTTGTAGCCGCCGTCGGCCGCCGGCTGCAGCGCGACCGCATCGATCTCCGTCTGCTGCGCCAACACGCTCTGGCTGAACACGCCGTTGTCGCCGAAGCTGGTGTCGAGCACCCCCGTGTCGGTCACCTTGTACAGCACCGGTGCCGTGCCGCCGCCCGGCAGCGGCTGGGAGCCGGTGCCGAGCAGGCCCGCGCCGTCTGGCAACAGCGTGACATTTCGGGGGATGGCGTCGTTGCTCGCGCCGTTCCGCTGCGTATCGAGCACGAACACGCCGTTCGCGCCGAACGTCCTGTCGGGGAGGCCATCTGGCAACAGCCGCAGGAGCACGAAATCCGTATCCAGGTTGCCCTCGCGCACCATGCTGCCGCTGATCACCAGGCGGTCGTCCGCGTAGCGCAGCAGGCCCCAGCCGCTGTCCGTGGAGAACCCGGCGCCGTTCGCCACGCCGACGCTCAGATCGATGCGCACCGTGCCGTTCGCGCCGAAGGTGTCATCCACCGTGCCGTCCCGATTGAAGCGTTGCACGGGAATGTCGCGATCGCGCGCGTCCGCCGGGCCCAGGTGTTCAGCGGTACCCGCCACCACGATCTTGCCGCCGCTCTGCACGACGATGCCGCGGAAGAGCTCACCGTCCCGGCCGCGCGAGACATTGCGCGTCAGCGATCCGTTGGACTCGAAGCTGGGATCGAGCTGTCCCGCCGCGGTGAACTTCGCGAGCAAGAGCGACGTGTCCGCGTCGCTGTCCGTCGAGTTGGTGACCTGTCCCACCGCATAGATGGAACCGGAGCGGTCGTAGGTCACACCGTAGAAGCGGTCATGCCCGGAGCGGGAGAGCGCCAGGAGCTCGGGCTTCGCAGCGCTGTCGCTCTCGCGCCCGGCATCGGCGCTTCGCGCCGCGGTGCGGACTTCGCTGCTGGAATCACAGCCGAGGGCCAGCGAGAGCGCGAGCAAGCTCCGCGCGCGCAGAGACAGGGAGAAACATCGCGAAGCGCCCATCCTGGCGCTCGTAGTGAAAACTGAAATCGGAGTCAACTCGCGCGCGGCAGCCGCGCTCCGTGCTCAGACGGCGTGGCTCTCCAGCCCCGGCGCTTTGGCATTTGCTTGCTCCAGCGTCGGATAGTCGGTGTAGCCGCGCGCATCACCCCCGTAGAACGTGGCACGGACGGCCGTGTTCAGCGCCGCGCCCAGTCGCAGGCGCGCCGGCAGATCGGGGTTGGCGAGGAAGGGCACACCGAAGGCGACCAGGTCCGCTTCATTCTGCGCGATGGCGGCCGCGGCGCGTTCCAGCGTGAAGCCGCCATTGATGATCAGCGGACCCGAGAAGCGGCGGCGAAGATCCGGAGCGAGCCTCGGTACGGAGTCATCAGTGCCGGGGCCGACGGGGTCGACCAGGTGCAGGTAAGCGAGGCCAAACTCGTTCAGCGCGTCGACGGCGTGCCCGAAGGTCGCCGCGCGATCGCTCTCCCGGATGTCGTTGAACGTGCCGCGTGGCGAGAGCCTGACGCCGACGCGGTCCGGGTTCCAGGCGTCGCTGACGGCTTGCGTGACCTCGAGCAGGAAGCGGGCGCGGTTGGCGATCGAGCCTCCGTAGCGATCGTCGCGCTGGTTGCTGCCGTCGGTCAGGAATTGCTCGATCAGGTAGCCATTGGCGCCGTGGATCTCCACGCCGTCGAAGCCGGCCTCGCGCGCGCGCTCGGCGGCGCGCGCATAGTCGCGCACGATCGAGGCGATCTCCGACTCCTCCAGCGCGCGCGGTACCACGAACGGCTGCGGGCCCTGGTGCGTCAGGGCGTTGCCGGCGGGGGCGATCGCGGAGGGCGCGACCGGCAAGGCGCCACCGGGCTGCAGCGAGGGATGAGAGATGCGCCCCACGTGCCAGAGTTGCACGAAGATACGGCCGCCCTCTCGGTGCACGGCCCGCGTGACGCGGCGCCAGCCCTCGACCTGCTCGTCACTGTGGATGCCGGGGGTGCCGGGATAGCCGACGCCCTGGGGAGAAATTTGCGTGGCCTCTGTGACGATCAGCGCGGCGGACGCGCGCTGCGCGTAGTGTTCGGCCACGAGCGGCGTGGGTACGTTGCCCGCACCGGCGCGGTTGCGCGTCATGGGTGCCATCACGATCCGGTGAGGCAGCTGCAGCGCGGACAGGGCGAAGGGCGTGAACAGAGGGGAGGGGTCGCTCATTGGGAGTCTCGCGAGGTCTCTGTCCCATAAACTAGACACGTGTCTATGGTTTGGCAATCCCCTCGCCGGATCACTTGCTGGTTCCTCCGGGCCGGGGCTCGGTACAAGCTGCGGCCATGAAGACGATCGGCATCGGGATGGTGGGCGCGCGCTACGGCGCCCGGCTGCACGGGATGAACTACGCGGGCTTGCCGCCGGGCCAGGTGGAGCTGCGCGGGGTGTGCGCGCGCACGCGCGCCAGCGCCGAGAGCTTCGCGCGCGATGCGGGTGTCCCCTTCGTCACCGATGATCTGGACGAGCTGCTCGCGCGCCCGGAGATCGACGCCGTGGACATCTGCACCGAGCCCGCGTCGCACCATGCGCTCGCGATCCGCGCCGCGCGCGCCGGCAAGCACATCATCATCGAGAAGCCGCTCACCGGATACTTCGGCGTACCGGGCGACGCCGAGCCGATCGGGCAGCAGGTGCCGAGGGCGCGCATGCGGGAGGGGGCACTGGCCAACGCCAGGGCCGTGCAGGAGGCGGTGGAGCAGAGCGGGGTCACCTTCTGTTACGCCGAGAACTGGCTCTACTCGCCGCCCATCGTCAAGCTGCGCAAGCTGGTCGCCGCCTCGCGCGGCTCGATCCTCTCGCTGCGCGCCGAGGAGAACCACTCGGGGTCCGGCTCGACGATGGCGCGCGAGTGGAGGCTGGCGGGCGGCGGCGCGCTCTTGCGCATGGGCGTGCACGCGGTCGGCGCGGTCCTGCACCTGAAGCACTGGGAGGGCGAGCAACGCTCGCAACGACCGATCCGTCCGCTGAGCGTCACGGCCGACGTGGCCGATCTGGTGCACAGCGCGGCCTCCGAGCGGGCGCGCGCCAGCGACGCTCACCGCTGGATCCAGTCCAACCCGATCGACGTCGAGACCTGGGCAGACGTCGTGATCCGCTTCGACGACGGCACGCGCGCGACCGTGACCGTGCACGACACGGGCCTGGGCGGCCTGGACACGCGCGTGACCGCGTTCCTGACCGACGGCGTGATCAAGGTCAACATGACGCAGAACGATGCCGTGCGGACGTTCTCGCCGGATCCGAACGCGTTCGGGGACGAGCGCTTTCCCGATCGGCTCGAGACCCGCGCCGGCTGGAATCATCCGAGCTGCGACGATGACTGGTTTCGCGGCTTCTCGCCGGAGCTCGGCGACTTCGTCGCCTGCATTCGCGAGGGCAGGCAGCCGCTGTCCAGCATCCAGCTGGCTGTCGACTGCGTGGACGTGATCTACGCGGCGTACGTCTCCGCCGAGGAGGGCCGGCGAGTGAGCCTGGGTTGATGCTGGTGCTCCGAGCGCGCTGGGGCGTCCCTATTTGACGGCCTCACCTGGACCCGCTGGTGATCCGGCCGTATCGTTGAGCGATCCGGCTCAACATCATGTCGGCGTTCAGTGATCCGTCTGCTGCCAACTCCTCGGGAGCACCCCGAACCGGAAATCCAGCGCTGCATCTGCCCCTGATCGGAACAAATGGGGCGCGAGCGCCCCTGGCCGGGGAAGTTCGAGACAAGGATCGCGTGCGGCCCATCTACGCCGTCTGGGAGATCACGCGGCGTTGTGATCTGGCCTGCCATCACTGCGGTACGCGCGCGGGGCACGCTCGCTCGGACGAGCTCGATACCTCCGAGTGTCTGGACCTGGTGGCGCAGATGGCCGAGCTCGGCATCAAAGAGGTGACGTTGATCGGGGGCGAGGCCTACCTGCGCCCGGACTGGCTGAGCATCGTCGCCGCCGTGCGCCAGCACGGCATGGATTGCTCCATGACCACCGGCGGGCGCGGCGTCACGCGCGAGCGCGCCGAGCAGGCGGCGGCCGCGGGCCTGCAGAACGCAGCGGTCTCCCTGGACGGGATGGAGGCCACGCACGATCGGCAGCGCGCGCTCGACGGGGCGTTCCGCGCGGGCGTGCGCGCGCTCGAGCACCTGCGCTCGGCGGGCATCCCGGTCTCCGTGAATACGCAGATCAACGCCTGGAGCTGGCGCGAGCTACCGGAGCTGCTGGAGGTGTTGATCCGGCAGCGAGCGTACGGCTGGCAGCTGCAGTTGACCGTGCCCATGGGGCGCGCCGCGGATCGTCCCGAGCTCCTGCTGCAGCCGTATCAGCTGCTCGAGGTGATGCCGCTGATCGCCGGCCTGCATGCGCGCGCCGAGGCGCACGGTGTACGGATCTTCGCGGGCAACAACCTCGGTTACTTCGGTCCGCACGAGGCCTTGCTGCGCCGCTACATGCCCGAGCAGCACCGTGGCACATGTGGCGCCGGCAGGCTGGTGCTGGGGCTCGAGGCCAACGGCACGGTGAAGGGCTGCCCCTCGCTGCCGACCGCAGAGTGGGGGGGCGGGAGCGTGCGCGAGCACTCATTGCGCGAGCTCTGGGAGCGCGCGGCGCCGCTGCGCTACACGCGCGACCGCACGCTCGAGGATCTCTGGGGCTACTGCCGCGACTGTTACTATGCCGCCGAGTGCATGGGGGGCTGCACCTGGATGGCGCACGGCCTGTTCGGCAAGCCCGGCAACAACCCGTACTGCCATCACCGCGCCCTGGAGCTGCAGCGCGCCGGCTGGCGCGAGCGCGTCGTGCTGCGCGAGCGCGCGCCGGGCAACCCCTTCGACCACGGCGTCTTCGAGCTCGTGCGCGAGCCTTGTGAAGATGCGCCGCTCAGCCCCTAGTGTCTCGGAGAACCCATGGCTTCGCTCGTTCCCTGTCCCCAGTGCCAACGTCATGTGCGTCGCAGCGAGACGCAGTGTCCCTTTTGCGGGGCGGCGTGCGCGCTGGCGCAGCCCGCCCGCGAGGCGCAGCTGCTGCGCGAGGCCAAGCGGGCATCGCTGATCGCCTTGGGGCTGGCGCTGGCGGGTCAGGCCTGCGGTGGAAAAACGGAGGAGGGCCAGCAGCGGGACAACGTCGGGATCGCGCCGCCCTATGGCCTCAGCCCAGCTGACGAGCCGAGCGGTGGCACTGGCGGCACCGGCAGCGCTGGCGCGTCGGGCGAGGGCGGCAGCTACCCGACCGTGCCGCCCTACGGGGTATCCCCCTTTCATCCCGACGGCGGCAGCGGTGGCAGCGAGGCCCCGGATGGCGGCACGCCCGACGACGCTGGTGCCGATGACGCCGGCAGCGGTGACGCCGGCAGCGAGCCCGATGCCGGCTGAAGCGGCCGGATCAGCCGCGCTTCAAGCCCTGTTGCTCGATCACCGCCGCATTGCGCGCATCGGCACGCTTCAACGCGGGCCGCGCTGACAGCCGCTCCGCGTACGCGACGAACGCCGGTAGGGGCTCCAGCATCTTGAACTGCAGCATGAAGCGCACCGTGCCGCCGAAGATCACGTCTGCCATCGAGAACTCGCTGCCCAGCAGATAGTCGCGATCGGAGACGGCCGCCTGCATGGCCGCGAGCATCGCGTCGTGACTGCCCCATCCCGCCTGCCCTTCCTTGTAGGTCCAGCCCGCCGCCTTCGCCATCAGCCCCGGCTCGATCACCGAGGGCGCGAAGAACGACCAGCGCAGGTACGTGCCGCGGCGCGGATCGTCGAGCGCGGGCGCCAGCTTGCCTGCCGAGTAGCGATCGCCCAGGTACAGCGCGATGGCGGCGGACTCGGTGACGACGGCCGCTCCGTCGGTGAGGATGGGCAGCTTGCCCATGGGGTTCAGCGCCAGGATGTCCGGCTGCTTGTGCTTGCCGCTCAGCAGGTCGACGAAGCGCAGCTCGTACGGCACGCCCACCTCTTCCAGCATCCAGACGACGTTGGCCGCGCGCGAAAACGGGTGATGATAAAGGACGATCGACATCCGCGGAGTAGAGCACCGCGTGCCCGCGCGTTCAAGCAACTCGCTGCCGGCAAATGGCAGCGGCTCAGTACCAGCGAAACATCCGCCCCGAGGTCACGAACGTGAGACCACACCAGGCGGCGAGTATCGCCACTGATCGCCGCAAGTCCCAGAGCGAGCCGGCGTCGTTGAAAGCGCCGCGCAGGCCGTCGTTCAACGCGGTCAGCGGCAACAGGCGCGCCGGCCCTTGCAGCCACTCGGGGAAGCGCTCGTAGGAGAAGAAGGTGCCGGACAGGAGCCACATCGGCAGCTGCACGAAGTTCATCCAGCCGCTCGCCGCTTCGGTGTTCTCCACCCGCGCGCCGATCACCAGGCCCAGCCCGGCGAACGACGCCGCGCCCAGGAAGCCGACACCCAGCACCAGGGCGTGGCTGCCGCGCACCTCGACGCCGAAGACGAGCCGCCCGAACACCAGCAGCACCACCATCTCCAGCAGCAAGAAGAAGCTGCGCGAGAGAAAATAGGAGAGCAGAAAGTGCGAGCGCTTCATGGGCGTGACGGCGAAGCGGCGCAAGAGCCGGCGCTTGCGCGCCAGCACCAGCGCGTAGCCGATGCCCCACATACTGCTGCTCATCAGGTTCATGCCGATCAGGCCGGGCAACAAGAAGTCGATGTAGCGCGCACCGTGCTCGCTCACTGGCGCCTCGGCGATCGCCAGCCGATCTTGGCGGCCGAGCGCGCGCTCTTGCACGTCGGCGGCGAGCGCGCGAGCCAGGGCGGAGCGCTGCTGCATGGGATCGAAGCGGTAGACGGGGCGGTCGCCGTCCCACTCCACCAGCAGATCGACCTTCGCTCGCGCCAGGTCGCGCTGGGCTTGCTCGCGGCTCAGCTGCTCCGTTTGCAGCTGCGGGCTGTCGAGCAAGCCGCGCAGGGCGCGCGCCGCGGGGCTGTCCGCCGCCAGCGCCGGCGGCAACACCACCGCCACCCGCGGCCGCTCGGGCGGGGTGCTCCGGAACGCCAGACCGAGCGCCATCGCCATCAGTAGCGGGAAGCCGAACACCCAGAAGATGGTGCCCTTTTCGCGCCCGAACTCGCGCAGCCGCGCTTTGGTCAGCTCCCAGAGCGGGTGGGGCCGCGCTTCCGCCGGGCTGCGCAGCGCGCCCGCGGCATCCGCACGGTCGATCACGAGCGCAGCTCCGCGCCGGCGGCGGGGTTTTCGCCGTCCAGGGCGCGCCCCGTGAGCTGCAGGAACACGTCGTCGAGCGTCGCCTGCTGGGCGCTCAGGCCCACCGGCGTCACGCGCTGGCGATCCAGCTCCTGCAGCACTGTCGCGAGCGAGCCCAGGCTGCGATCGATGCGCAGCCGGTAGTGCTCACCGCGCCGCTCGACGCTCTGCAAGCAGCTCAGCTGCTCCAGCGCCGCCGCGTTCACGGCCTCGGGGCTCTCGAACTCCACGAACTGCACCAGGCCCAGGCTATCCACCAGCGCGCGCGGCGTGCCGAGCGCGATGATCCGACCGCGATCCATGATCGCCACTCGATCGCACAACGCCGCCGCCTCCTCCATGTAATGAGTCGTGATCAGCACGGTGCCGCCCGCCGCGCGAAAGCGCCGCACCACCTCCCACAGCTCCTGCCGCGCGCGCGGATCGAGCCCGGTCGTGGGCTCGTCCAGGAACAGCAGGTCCGGATCGCCGGCGAGCGCGCAGCCGATCGCCACGCGCTGCTTCTGGCCGCCCGAGAGCTGCGCGTACTGGCGCCGCCGCACCGATTCCAGATCCAGCAGGGCGAGCAGCTCGCTCGCGCTCTTGCCCTTGCGATAGAAGGAACGGAACAGCGTGAAGACCTCTTCCACCAGCAGCTTGTCCGCCAGCTGATTGTCCTGCAGCTGGACGCCGAAGCGCTCTTTCAGCTCGTCATCTCGCCCGGCGCCCCAGCGCGCACCGAACAGCTCGATCTCGCCTGAATCGGCCGGCGTCAGCCCCTCGAGCATCTCCACCGTGGTGGTCTTGCCCGCCCCGTTCGGCCCCAGCAGCCCGAAGCACTCGCCGCTCGGGATCTCCAGATCGATGCCGGCCACCGCCAGATGCGTGCCGTAGCGTTTGGTGAGCGCGCGACACCGGATGGCCACCGTGGAGGGCACGGAACGCATCGTAACAGCTGGCGCGCGAGCTGGGAACCAGGCGCTGCTTGACGCCCGCTCGCGGATGCGCATAATTAGTAACCGAGTGGTTACCAATAGACTCAAAACGAAACCCGATGGCGACGTCTTTCGCGCCGTGTCGGACCCGACGCGGCGAGCGATCCTGGATCGCCTGCGCGCTGGCCCCGCGCCGGTAAACGAGCTGGCGGCGGACTTCGAGCAGAGCCGTCCGGCCATTTCCAAGCATCTGCGCGTGCTGCGCGAAGCGCGATTGGTGCGCGAAGAGCGGCTGGGCCGCGAGCGCCTGTACCAGCTGCAGCCGGCGCCGTTGCAGCGCGTGGCCGGCTGGGTCGAGGGCTATCGCTCCTTCTGGCAGCGCAGCTTTGAGCAACTGAAGAGTTACCTGGAGGAAAAATGAGCAAGCAGAGTGGGCGCGGGCCGCGCGCGCTGGCGGACGTGGCGGCGGGCAGCATCCTCGCGAGCGTCGAGATCGCGGTGCCCCCCGAGCGCGTGTTCCGCGCCTTGACCACGGACGAGGTGACGAAGTGGTGGGGCTCGGACGAGCTCTACCGCACGCTGAGCTTCTCCGCCGACCTGCGCGTCGGCGGCCGCTGGCGTTCGGAGGGCCGCAGCGCCCAGGGCCAGGACTTCACCGTCGAGGGCGAATACCTGGAGATCGATCCGCCGCGCAAGCTGGTGCAGACCTGGAAGCCCGACTGGTCACCGGGGGCCGCGACCACCATCACCTATCGCCTGGAGCCGACCGAGAGCGGCACGCTCTTGACGCTGCGGCACGACGGCTTCGGCGATCGCCACGACGCGTGCCGGGGTCACGCGCAGGGTTGGGAGCGCGTCCTCGGCTGGCTCGGCAGTTTTCTGCAGCCCCCGGATGCGCGCCGCGTGTTCCTGTGCCGGCTGATCCCCCCGCGACCGAGCTTCCCGTTCGATATGAGCGCCGAAGAGCGCGCGCTGATGAACGAGCACGTCGCGTACTGGCGCCAGCACCTGCCCGGAGGCACGGCGCTGGTGTTCGGACCCGTCGCCGACCCGGCAGGCCCCTGGGGCCTCGGCATCGTGCGCGCGCGCGACGAGGCGGAGGTGAACGAGCTCACGGCGGCCGATCCGGTGATCCGCGCTCAGCGCGGCTTCCGCTACGAGACCTTGCCGCTGCTCCAGGCCATGCTCGCACCCGGCCTGTGAGCGGCGCTCGAAAGCGCCTGCCGTGACGCACGGACGGTGACGCGCGGCGGGCGGTCCTGGTACCGCGCGGGGCTTGCAGCGACGAGCCCTCGAGCACGTAGCGCCGGTCGTCGTTCGCTGAGCGCTGCTGGCGTGGCGCTTGCCGGCGGCCCCGAACACGGTCGAGGCCGTCCGGCAGCGTCGCTCAGCGCACGACGCCTTCTTGCAGCATCATGCCATGATCCTCGTGCTCGAGGTTGTGGCAGTGGAAGACGTACGTGCCGGTGAAGGTCTCTTCCTTGAACACGATGCGCACCGTGCTCAGCGGGGGAACCATCACCGTGTCCTTCCAGCCGCTCTCGTAGGCCGGGGGCGCAGCGCCGTTGATGTCGAGCACGTTGAACTGGGACAGGTGCTTGTGAAAGGGGTGCGGGATCGGCGATTCGTTCGTGAGCGTCCACACGTACACCTGATCCAGCGTGGAGCTGAGGTCGATGCGCTCCGGATCGTAGGTGAGGTCGTTCAGGGTCCAGTCGCTGCCGTCGTAACGGAACACGATCTGCTTCGTGTCCACGGCGTCTTCCGCCCGCAGGCGCTGCAGGCTGCTCAGCAGCGAGGGCACGCGGCTGCTGTCCGCCTCGGAGCGCGTCACCACAAACTCCATCAGCCCGGTCAGCGCCGGCACCTGGAGCGGCCCGTCCAGGCCCTCGCCGTCGGCCCAGCCGAAGCGCGCGCCCGGTCCTCCCCCGCGGGCCGCGCCGACGCGAGGCCCGCCGAAGCCAGGGCCGCCGAAGCCAGGGCCTGCGCCGCCGAAGCTGTCCCAGTCCGCTGCGCCGAAGCCCGCCCAGGCCTCGACGTCCGCATCCTCCCAGGCGCCCTCGGCATCGCCCCAGTCAGCACCGCCGGAGACGAAGCCCGCCACCGCCGGCGCGGTGTTGATCAGGTCCAGCTGGGTTCCGAGCGGATACTTGGAGAAGTCGACGACGATGTCGTAGCGCTCCGCGGGCGCGATCGGCAGCGAGGTGCGCTCGACGGGCGCCGCGAGCAAGCCGCCATCGGAGGCGATCACCTGGAACGGTTGGGCCGTGCTGCTCCCGCGCACCTGGAGCTTCAGGAAATACGGGCGCGCGTTCGAGCCGTTCAGCACCCGGAAGCGATACTTGCTCGTCCCCACATCGAGATAGGGCGTGGTCGTGCCGTTCACGACCGCGGTGTCACCGAAGAAGCCCGCCCGGTGGTCAGGCTCGTAAGCGAGCGAGTTGTCGCTGTTAAAGGTCTTGTCCTGCAACAAGAGCGGGAGATCGTGATCCCCGGAGGGCAAGCCGAGCGCTTCCTCCGCCGGATCCGTGATGATGTAGAATCCCGCCAGGCCCTGGTACACGTGAGGACCCGTCAGATCCATCGCGTGATCGTGGTACCAGTAGGTGCCCGCTCGCTGGTCGTTCGGGTAGGTGTAGACCTTCGAGGCGCCCGGCGTGATGTAGTCCGTCGGATGGCCGTCGCTGGCGGCGGCGACCTTGTGCCCGTGGTTATGGATGGTGACGTCTTCGCTCCAGTCATTGGTCTGCGTCACCTGCACCGTCTTGCCGCGCGTGGCGACCAGCGTCGGCCCGGGCGAGACGCCGTTGAAGCCGACGATCGGTGTCTGCGCGCCGGCCTTCATCTGCGCCAGGCCGGGGCGGATCGAGATGCGGTAGCTGTCGCTGTTGTCGTCGCTGGAGCTCGGCGCGAGCACCGGCGGGATGCGCAGCGGCCGGGTGAAGGGCGCAGCTCCCGGAACGTCGCCGGCATCCTGCGCCACCGCGGGATCGACCAGGGAGTTGTTGGCTTTGCCGAACAGCTCGCCCCTGTCGCTGCCGGAACAAGCCGCCAGCGCCGCGCTGCCGCCCAGGCCGAGGAGCAGCCAGGGTGAACGATTGAGTTGGATCACGGATCCTCCCTTTGGATTAGTTAGTGAGTGATCACTCATTTACTACCGAGCGCTCCAGCGTCAAGCCGAGCCCGGAAAAATCGCGCAGGCGCGCCGGGGAGCGGTCCGGCCGGCGCGGCTCAGCGGCGGGTTTTCTTCTTTGTCCGCGCTTTGCGCGGCTCGAGCTCGGCCAGCACGCGCCGCGCGAGCTCGCGCGCCAGCGTCTCCGGATCGACCGGGCCCGGCTGCTCCAGCAGCAGATCGAGGAACACGAAGTACCAGACCGAACCCGTGACGATCTGCGCGAGCGCCTCCGCGTTGCCGGGGGGCAGGTGACCGGCGTTCATCTCCTCGCGCAGCATCGCGGCCAGTGTCTCGACGGCGACGCGCGGCGCCGGGTGAGGGCCCGAGAGATCGGTGGGCACCGCATCCGTCTGCGCGCGAGACGCCCACGCCATCGCCATCACCGGAACCACATCGCGCAGCACCTCGAGCTGCCAGTGGATGAAGCGCTCCAGATCCTTCTGCGTGCGCAGCGGGCCCTGCGCGCGCATCTCGCGCTGCACCCACTCGCCGGCCACGTCCGAGCTCATCGCAACCCGGTGCAGGCCCGCCTTGTTGCCGAAGCGCTTGAACAGGATGCCTTCGGACACGCCCGCGCGCGCGGCGATCTCCGCCGTGGTGGCGCGCGGCCCCTTCTCGGTGAACACGGCGCGAGCCGCCTCCAGGATCTGCTCGTCGGGGATGCTGACGGGGCGCGCCATGGGTTAGTGAATGCTCACTCACTCTCGCCGGGCGAGCTTGTCAAGCCGGCGGGTTGTCCGCGGCGATCCGGCGCGATCGGCCAGCGCATCTAGGCCCCTTCTGACGCGGCGTGCTAGGTTGCGAGGAACTCTCCATGATCGCCAAGACCTCTGTCCCCTCCGAGGCCGCTCAGCTGGAGTCCGCTCCGGCGCCGGTCTCCGCCTCTGCCTCGGCGCGGGCAGCGAGCGTGCTGAGCGGGTGGGGGAGGCTGCCGGCGCCGGGCACGGAGCTGCGCAGCGAGCGCCTGGAGTGGGCGACGCGCGGCGCCACGCTCTGCCGCGGGCTGGGGCGCTCGTATGGTGACTCTTCGCTGCCCGCGCAGGCGAGCGACAAGGTGGTCTCCACGGTGCTCGCCGATCGCCTGCTCGCGTTCGACGTCGAGGCGGGCGTCCTGCGCGGCGAGGCGGGCCTCAGTCTGGCGGAGGTGAACCGGCTGGTGATGCCGCACGGCTGGTTCCCGCCGGTCACTCCCGGCACCAAGTTCGTGACCCTGGGGGGCATGGTGGCGAGCGATGTGCACGGCAAGAACCATCATCGCGCGGGCTGCTTCGGCGCGCACGTGCGCGCCCTGCGCCTGCGCCTGGCGGACGACAGCATCATCGATTGCTCGCCGCAGCAGCACGCGGACTTGTTCTGGGCCAGCGTGGGGGGCATGGGCCTCTTGGGCCACATCCTGGAGGTCGAGTTTCAGCTCGAGCGCATCGCCTCGCCCTGGATCTGGCAGGAGAGCGAGCGCATCGGCAACATCGACGAGTTCCTGACGGCGTTCGCGGGCACCGCCAGCCGCTGGCCGATGACCATGGGCTGGATCGACTGCGTCAGCGGCGGCAGCGCCCTCGGCCGCGGCATCTTGATCGCGGGGCGCTGGGCCACGCCCGAGGAAGCCAAGCCGACGCTGCCCGCGGAGCCGCGCAAGCTCAGCTTCCCGTTTCCGCTGCCGAGGTGGTCGCCGAACCCGTTCACCAACCTCGCGCGCGCCTTCAACACCGCGTACTACTACAAGCACATCCCGCGGCAGAAGCGCGGCATCGTCAGCCCCGAGACCTTCTTCTACCCGCTCGACGCGATCCTGCACTGGAACCGCGTCTACGGTTCGCAGGGCTTCACGCAGTTTCAGTGCGTGTTGCCGCGCGCCGCGGGCGCCGCGGCCGTGCGCGAGTTCATGGTGGAGGTGACCCGCCTGGGCGGCGCCTCGCCGGTGTGCGTGATCAAGGACTGCGGCCCGGAGGGCCAAGGGCTCTTGTCTTTCCCGCTCGAAGGCACTTCGATCGCGATCGACATGGCCGTGACCTCCGACACCCAGCGCATCGTCGACCGGCTGAATGAGCTCGTGGTCGCCGCCGGCGGGCGCATCTACTTGACCAAGGATCGCTTCACGCGCGCCGAGCACTTTCGCGCCATGGAGCCGCGCTTGCCGCGCTTTCTGGCGGCCCGGGAGAAGTGGGACCCGGCGCGCAAGCTGCGCAGCGCGCAGTCGGTGAGGTTGTTCGGAGACCGCGCTTGAAGGCGGTCGTGCTGGGCGGCACGAGCGGCATGGGGCGCGCCCTCGCGCGGCTGCTGGCGGCGCGCGGGGACTCGGTCTTCCTGCTCGGCAACGAGCCCGCAGAGCTGGAGCGCAGCGCTGCCGACCTGAGCGCGCGGCATCCGGGCGGCGCGCGCGTGGGGCAAGCCCCGTGCGACCTGGAGCAGCCCGCGGGCTTCGTGGCGGCGCTCGACGCGGCGGACGCGGCGCTCGAGCAGTTCGACACGGTGATCGTGACCGCCGCCCTGTTCGCTTCTCAATCCGAGCTCGAGCAGAACCGTGAGCTCGCGCGCCGGCTCGTCACGGTGAACTACGCGCACACGCTGGTGTTCTGCGAGCACGTCCGGGAACGCCTGCTGGCGCGGGGAGGGGGCCGCCTGGCGGTGTTCTCGTCGGTGGCGGGCGATCGCGGCCGCAAGCCGGTGGGCATCTACGGCTCCAGCAAGGCGGGCCTCTCCGTGTACCTGGAGGCGCTCGATCACAAATATCACGCCGATGGCCTGTCCGTGCTCTGCGTGAAGCCCGGCTTCGTCAAGACCGGCATGACAGCGGGCCTCAAACCGCCGCCCTTCGCGGGCGAGCCGGAGCAAGTGGCACGCGACGTGCTGCGGGCCATGGATCGCCGGCGTCCACTGCTCTACACCCCACGCATGTGGGCGCTCGTCATGTTCGTGATCCGCTTGCTCCCGCGCTTCGTCATGCGCAAGATCGGCTTCTGAACATGACCATTCGCTGGGGAATCATCGGTTGCGGCGACGTGTGCGAGGTCAAGAGCGGCCCCGCCTTCTACAAGACCGCGGGCAGCGAGCTGCGCGTCGTGATGCGGCGTGACGCGGCCAAGGCAGCGGACTTTGCGCGCCGTCACGGCGTGCCGCGCTCCACCACGGACGCGCAATCCGTGATCGAGGACCCCGAGGTCGACATCGTGTACGTGGCAACCCCGCCGGGCAACCACCTGGAGTACGCGCTGAGCGTCGCTGCGGCAGGCAAACCTTGCTACGTCGAAAAGCCCATGGCGCGCAGCGCGCAGGAGTGCCGAGAGATGCTGGAGGCCTTCGAGCGCGCGCGCCAGCCGCTGTTCGTGGCCTACTACCGCCGGGCGCTGCCCCGCTTTCTGAAAGTGCGCGAGCTGCTCGCCTCCGGCAGGCTCGGCTCGCTGCTCACCGTCAGCCACGTGTATCAAGGCCGCGCGCAGCCGCGCGCCGCCGGGTCGCCGTCGTTTTCCGGGCCCGGCTGGCGCGAGAACGTGCCCGACTCGGGCGGGGGCCTGTTCCTCGATCTCGGCAGCCACGTGCTCGATCTGATCGACTTCCTGCTGGGGCGTCTCTCGCGCGTGGCGGGCTCGGCCGCTCGCCGCACGGGCGGCACGCGCGACGGCTTGCCGGAGGACACCGTCGTGATCAGCTTCGCCACCGAAGCGGGCGCGCTCGGCACCGCCCGCTACCAGTTCCACACCTCGGCGCAGGTCGATCGTCTGGAGTTCGTGGGCACCGAGGCCACGCTCTCGCTCAGCGTCTTTGGCCGGGAGCCGCTCGAGCTCAGCTGCGCCGGCGAGATCGAGCACATCGACACCGAGCACCCCGAGCACGTGCATCAACCTCTGGTGCAGACCATCGTCGACGAGCTGTCCGGCGCCCACGCGCGTTGCCCCTCCAGCGGCCGCAGCGCGCTGCGCGCCAGCGAGGTGATGGACCGCGTGCTCGACGACTTCTACGGCGGGCGGCAGGACGCCTTCTGGCTGCGACCCGAGACCTGGACGGGCCGCCCCTATCCGTACTTCCCGGCGACGTGAGCGACTCGCCCGGCGTGAGCGAGTTCAGCGGTTTCAGCGAAACCGCGGCGGGCGTGCGGGTCGACGTCGAAGTCAAAGTGCGCGCCAGCCAGAGCCGCGTGCTGGGCGTCAAAGCCAACCGGCTCAGCGTGGCTCTGGCGGCTCCGCCCGTCGACGGTGCCGCGAACGCGGCCTTGATCGAGGCCCTGGCCGCGCACTTCGACCTGCCGCGCCGACAGGTCCAGCTGATCGCTGGCGAACGCAGCCGCCGCAAGGTGGTCGAGCTCACCGGGCTGAGCAAGTCCCAGCTCCTGGCGCGCATTCCCAGCAAGTAGCTGCCGCGGGCTACCAGTGCGTGACGCCAGGTTGGGGGCGACGCTCCCGCTCTGAAACGAGTCGACGGCGTCCAGCTCGCTTTCGCCCGATGGCACGGGCATTGCTGCAAGTCCATCCCACACGATGTTCCACTCACGACGGCCCGTCCGCCTGCTGCTGTGCTTCACCGCACTGACCCTTCCTGGCGCGACCTTTGCGAGGATCGCCGGAGCACAGGCTGGCGAGCGCGGTCGACTCGAGCTGAGCGCTTTCACGGGCTGGGCCGTCAACTCCGACCCTGACACCAATTATGGCAGGCTGAGCATCGGCGATGCTCAGAGCTTTGGGGCGGCGCTGGGCATCGGTGACGGATCGGGGGCCACTCTGGAGCTGAAGTGGATCTACTTTCAACCCACCGTACAGCTCGTCGATTACGGCGCGATCGCCAATAGCAACAAGTTCGACGCCGCCACCCATTACTTTCTGATCGGCGTTACCAAGAGCGTCCGCAGGGGGATCCTGGAGCCCTTCTTCGGCGTCTCGCTCGGCGCCGTGGTGTACCTGCCAGATGATTTCAGCGTCTCCGGTCGCAATTACGACCCGGACGACACCTGGCGCATGGCCTTCTCGTTGGGTGGAGGCTTGAAGCTCTTCGTTCACCCCAAGCTCGCGATCCGGCTCGGCGCCGAATTGCTGGGCACGCTCTATTTCTATGGCACCAGCTTCTACGTCGGCACCAGCGGTTCTGCTCTCGGCGTGACGGGCGGAATACCCACCGTCAGCGGCAACTTCACCGGCGGATTGACCCTGGCCCTGTGAGCAGCGCTCGATGCGCTGCCCGCCGTCAGCGCCCTGCGCCGGTCGAGTTGGCGTTCCGGTCGGCACCGGCAGCGGGAGCGCCGGCTGCGGCCTCCGGCGCCGCCTGATCGAGCGCTGCCAGCAGTGCGCTGAGCGCCGCTTGATAGTCCTTCTGCAGCGCCTCGATATGCGCCGAGGCATCCTCGCTCGCGGTCTTCGCCAGCGGCAGCTCCTTGTCCAGCTCCGCGCGCCGTGCTCCGAGGTCCGTCAGACGGCGCTCGAGCACCGGCTTCTGCGTCTTCGGCAGGTCGCTCCGGGCGAGCGCCGCCCGGGTCTCGGCTTCGTCGCGCTCCAGGGTCGCCCGCGCGCTCTGCTCTTCCTCCAGCAGGCTCGCGAGCTCGCGCCGGTAGAGCTCGAGCCGCACGTGGGCGATGAAGCTGGCGCGCGTCAGCGCGCGGCTCTGCTTGCTCAGCGCGTCCAGAGTGCGCGCGCCGAGCTCCTGCGTGTGCGCCTCCAGATAGTGCGCGGCCTCGCTGTGCGCGTCCAGCCGCTGCTCTTGCTGGCGATCCAGCGAGCGATCGGCGGCGTAGGCCGCGGCGTTGCCCAGCTCGTTGGCGAGCTCTTCGCTGCAGTCCTGCTCCCCGCACTTCTTCTGCTTCACCGCGTACGCCACGGAACCGGCGACGCGCCGCCGCAAGCCGGCGCGACCGTCCTCGAACAGCTCGTCCAGCGCCTCCTGATGCAGCGCTTCGTCGGCGTAGTAGCCGGAGCGCCCAGCGCGATCCGCGCGCTCGTACAGAGCCCTGGCGATCGGGCGCTCGCTCTCCTTCAAACCCGAAGGCGGCGTGCGCAGCGCAGCCAAGCTGCCCTGCGCGCGCTTCTCCTGCTCGTTGAAGGCGGCACGCACCTGCGCGAGGCGCTCGGGATACGCCTCGGCGAACACGCTCTGCTCGCCGGACGGCGCCGTCACCGGAGGCTCGGGGCGGCACGCCGCCGCTCCCGCGAGAAAGGCCAGCGCGGCGACCTGGGGCAACAGCCGAAACAGCGACATGGCCCTTGCTTGCCATCAGCGCTCGGCCCGCGTCAATGCTCGCCCCGCGCCGGGGCTCTGGCGCAGCGCGGCTATTTCATGAATTGAGCGCCCAGAAAGATCGTCTTGGTCTCGGCGTCCCCCGCCTTGCCGTAGCGGAAGCCAGCGGCGAAGCGCGTGGCGAATCCGTTCAGGATGTAGCCGAGCTGGGCGTCGAGCAGCGTGGAGGTCTCGTCGCGATCGCGATAGGCGGGGATCGCTTGCTGAATGCGGAACAGCGGCTGCACCGTGCCGCCGGGTAGCAGGTAGCTCGCCACCGCGAACCAGGCCGCGTCCGTGCGCTCGTAGTCGCCGTTGAACTTGTAGTACGCGCCCTCCAGGTTGAGCACACCTTCGCCCAGCTTCTTCTCGAACAGCAGGTCCGCGTTGAACTGGGTGTACTCCTCCTTCAGCAGCGGTGCCGCCGGTTCCCAGGCGGTGGTGGAGCCGTCCTTCTTGTACTGAAAGCCCGCTCCCAGCGCGATCAGGTCTTTTCCGTAGTAGGTGCTGTTGCTGTAGAAGCCCGGCTCCGCGCCGAGAAAGGTCAGGTTCAGGCGCCCGGAGATCAGCGGCGCCTGCCCGCCATCGTACAGATCGTAGGCGCCGAGGTAATACTTGATGCTGAAGTCGTCCTGCGCGTAGAAGCCCCAGGCGGTGACGCCATCGTTGCGCCCGCTCGGCCCCTCGTGGGGCACGCTCGGCCCGATCTGTCCATCGGCGAAGCCAAATAGCGGATAGAACCAGGGCCCCATGAACCAGGGCCCGCTGAAGTTCGAGCGATCCACGGGCACCAGCTGCCGGCCCAGCCAGAGGTGGAACAGATCAGCGGGCTCGAACTGCACGATCCCGTCCAGCAAGCTGGCGCTGCCCGCGATACCGTCGCCGCCGCCGTAGGACGCCACCAGGTTGGCGGTGAAGGCGAAGTATTTGTGCAGCTTGCCGGAGGTGTGGATTTCAAACAGCCCCGTGCTGGCCACGTCGTTCAGCTTCTCGGGCTCCTCGTCGTTGTGCACCAGCACGTCGGCGCGGCCCCAGGCGGCGATGTTGATCGGACCCAGATCGTCCTCGGGCGGCTCGGGCGCGGGGCTCAGCGCAGCGGGGGGCGCCGCCAATTCCGGCGCCACAGGCTCGGGCGCGCCGGGTGCGAGCTCCTGGGCAGCGAGCGGAAGCGCAGCCAGGCACAGCAGGCAGAACGTCGAAGGAAGAAGGATCAGGCTCTGTTTCACCGGGGGCTCCTCATCCCGCTAGCGGTACTCGGCGCACATTGCCGCCGTGTTTCATCGTTCCAACTCATCGCGCGCGTGCACCGCAGGCGCCGTGCGCGCGAGCTCCGTGCTCGAGTCCGCCGTGCGCGCGTGCAGTGACTGGCGAGCCCCGGCGCGCGTGCAGCGCTTGGCCAGGCCGTGGGGCCGTGGCCGCGCTGGGAGCGGCGTGCAACAGAATTGCGGACAATTCGTGCGGCGCCTGCGCTCGACGCCGCGCGTAAGAGCCACGCGCCTTCCCTCGCAGCAGCAGACGCAACTATAAGGGCGCGTTCCATTTCAGGAGGGCAGACTTATGCGACGTCGCGAGTTCGTTCATGATGCAATGACCGCCATCGGCGCTCTGGGCGCCGCAGCAGCGCTCGGTTGCAGCAAGAAGACGGAGGCGTCCACCACCACCGCCGCCGCCACGCCGGCGTCTGCCGCGCCTGCCGCGCTCGGTCAGAACGTGAACTGGCGGCTGGTCTCGTCGTTCCCGCGCAGCCTCGACACGATCTTTGGCGCGGCCGAGGTGCTGGCCGAGCGCGTCGCTGCCCTGAGCGGTAACAAGTTCAAGATCACCGTGCACGCCGCGGGAGAGATCGTGCCCGGTCTGGAAGTGCTCGACGCCGTGCAGCAGGGCAACGTCGAGCTCGCCCACACCGCGGGCTACTACTTCACTGGCAAGAACCCGGCGCTGGCGTTCGACGCCACCGTGCCCTTCGGCCTCAACGCGCGCCAGCACCTGGCCTGGCTCAACGAGGCCGGCGGCCTCGATCTGATGCGCGGGCTCTACTCGGACTTCAAGATCATCAGCTTCCCCGGCGGCAACACGGGCGCGCAGATGGGCGGCTGGTTCCGCAAGGAAGTGAAGACCGTCGAGGACCTCAAGGGGTTGCGCATGCGCATCCCGGGGCTGGGGGGCCAGGTGATGACCCGGCTCGGCACGACCGTACAGGTGCTTGCCGGCGGCGACATCTACCCCGCGCTGGAGCGCGGCGCGATCGACGCCACCGAGTGGGTGGGCCCGTACGACGACGAGAAGCTCGGGTTCCACAAGGTCGCCCAGTTCTATTACTACCCGGGCTGGTGGGAGCCGTGCGCGGGCTTGAGCTTCCTGGTCAACACCAGCGCCTGGGCCAAGCTGCCGAAGGAGTACCAGCAGATCTTCGAGACGGCGGCCAGCCACGCCGGCGTCGTGGTGCAGAACCGCTACGACGCGCGCAACGCACCGGCGCTCGCGCGGCTGCTGCAGCAAGGCGTCAAGCTGGTGCGCTACTCGGACGAGATCTTGAAGGCGGCGCGCACCGCCTCCGAAGAGCTGTTTGCGGAGCAGGCGGCCAAGGAGGCTGCCTACAAGAAGGTCTTCGAGCACTGGGACAAGACGCGCAAGGAGATGTTCAGCTGGTGGGGCACGACCGAGCGCGCCTACGGCGATTTCGCGTTCCAGCCACCGGCCTGAGCCTCCGGGTCCCAGCGCGCATCGCGTTCCGCCTTCGCGGTTTGATTGGGGGCCGGGCCTCATCCCCACGGTGCTGCCCGAACCCTCGGGGCTCCGGGCGCCGTGCGAAGCCCCCGACGGCTCACACCTGACGCCTGGCCCCTTTCCGCCGACCGGAGCCGTGCTAGCGTCGACCATGGACTTCGGTACCGACGACGTTCGCATCAAGGGGCTGCGGCCGCTGATCCCGCCCGTGATCCTGCTGGAGGAGCTGCCGATCGCGGCGGCAGAAGCCGCCTTCGTGCGCGCCCAGCGGCAGGCGATCGGCGGGGTGATCCAGGGGCGAGATCCGCGCCTGCTAGTCGTGGTCGGGCCGTGCTCGATCCATGACCCCCAGGCCGCCCTGGAGTACGCGGGTCGCCTGCGCGCGGCCGCTGATCGCTTCGCCGACGATCTACTGATCGTGATGCGGACCTATTTCGAGAAGCCGCGCACGACCGTCGGCTGGAAGGGGCTGATCAACGACCCGGACCTGGACGGCAGCTTCGCGATCAATCGTGGGCTGCGCATCGCGCGCCAGTTCCTGCTCGACGTCACGCGCCTGGGCGTGCCGACCGGGTTGGAGTTTCTCGACCCGATCTCGCCGCAGTTCTTCGCCGACCTGGTCTGCTGGGGAGCGATCGGCGCGCGCACCTCGGAGAGCCAGGTGCACCGCGAGCTGGCGAGCGGGCTGTCGATGCCAGTCGGATTCAAGAATGGCACCGGCGGCTCGATCTCGGTCGCGGTGGACGCCATCCACGCCAGCCGCTACCCGCACCAGTTCCTGAGCGTGACCAAGCAGGGGCTGGCTGCGATCGTGGAGACGCGCGGCAATGAGCACACCCATCTCATCCTGCGCGGGGGAGGCGGCAAGCCCAACTATGACGTGGCCAGCGTGGAGGCGGCCGGCGCCATCCTGAGGGAGGCGGGGCTCCCGGAGGGCTTGATGGTCGATTGCAGCCACGGCAACAGCGGAAAGGATCCACGCCGGCAGCCGCTCGTCGCCGCCGACCTGGCCGCCCAGGTTCAGAGCGGGAGCGGGCGGGTCATGGGCGTGATGCTGGAGAGCTTCCTGGTCGCGGGCAATCAACCCCTGCGCCCGCGAGCGGAGCTCACGCACGGCCAGAGCATCACCGACGGCTGCCTCGCCTGGGACGATACGGTGCCGGTGCTGGAGCTGCTGGCCCAGGCTGTCCGAACCCGCCGAGCCTGAGGCTCGGGCGGGCATTTCAGCCGCTGCGCCACCCGATGGGCCGCCGGGCGCTCTGCTGGTAGTCGAGTGCTCCGCCCGCGATGGAACACCGTTCCAGTGGAAATGGGAGACCACTGGGCACGGCAGTCACGCGAGACTAGGCTCGGGCGCCATGAACAAGGTCGCGATCGTCACGGGGGCTGGCAGTGGAATTGGTCGGGCGGTGGCGGTCGCGCTCGCTGGCGAGGGCTATCGCGTGGGCCTCGCGGGGCGCCGTGCGGCGGAGCTGGAAGCGACGGCCGCGGCCGCTCCGGCCGGCAGCTGCCTGCCGATCCCCACGGACGTCTCCGATCCGGCAGCCGTGGAACGCCTGTTCACGCGCGTGCGCGAGAGCTTCGGTCGCCTGGACCTGCTGTTCAACAACGCCGGATTCGGCGCGCCCGCCGTGCCGCTCGAAGACCTGCCGATCGAGAAATGGCGCAGCGTCGTGGACGTGAACCTGAGCGGCACCTTCTATTGCACCCAGTGGGCCTTTCGACTGATGAAAGCGCAGTCGCCGCGCGGCGGGCGCATCATCAACAACGGTTCGATTTCGGCGACGGCGCCTCGCCCGTTCTCGGCTGTCTACACGGCAACTAAACACGCGATCACCGGTCTCACCAAGAGCACGTCGCTGGATGGTCGCGCGTACGATATCGCCTGCGGCCAGATCGACATCGGCAACGCGGAGACCGCCATGTCCGAGCGCATGAAGTCGGGGGTTCTGCAGGCGCATGGCGCCGTCTTGCCGGAGCCGATGATGGCGGTGGACAACGTCGTGCGAGCGGTCCTGTTCATGGCCAGCTTGCCGCTGGACGCGAACGTGCAGTCCATGACCGTGCTCGCCACCAAGATGCCGTTCGTCGGCCGCGGCTGAGCGCGCGTACAGCGGCGGCCCGCGTTTCTCGCACGCCACGCGCTGCGCGCCGGACGCCACGCGCTGCGCGCCAGACACACAGCGGGCTGGGGTGATGCGCAGCGCCGGCTGAAAATACTGTGCGAGCACTGCTGGTGGCGCTCGTCATTTGGCAGGCTGTCCTTATCTCTCTTCGGCTCGAGGCGACCGGGGGCGAGCCGCTTCACCGTTTCTGAATGCCTGCCTTCTGCTTGGATTTCGCTGTTTGGATCTCCGTGTTCGAATTGTCGCTCGAGCGCGGGCGGGGCATCGGCGGGCGTGCATCTCGCCGCTGTCCTGCTATCCCATCGCCAGTTCCTCAGCTCACGCTCCACTCATCGCCGCGATCGCGCTGCATCGGGCAGATCGCCCTGCTCGATTCGGTGCGAGGCATCCGGCCTCAGTACAACTCCGGTCGGGAAGATCCGTCGGCGACACCGCTGTCGGAAGCACTTCCTGACGAGCGCGGGAGCGGCGCTCCGAACTGCCGGCGCCGGACTGCCCAGCAACAGATCGCCGGCAATAAACAGCCCAGCAAATGACTGCATCCGGTTTTGCATCATTGAATCGCTCCAGCCTTCTGCCGCTTTCTTGACAATCAAGCGTCGCTCGAGTTGGGGGCTCTCGACAGGTGGGTTCCCATCTGACATAGTCCTCGACCAATACCCTTTGCTCGCCCTTTTGGCGATTTGAGGTACTTCAGCTGTGCCGACTGCTCGGAAGCTCGTCTCAGTCACCGCCCCTACCGTCGTCCTGCCGCGCCCCAAGCCGCCCGGTGAGAGCGAACGCATTGGTGCTGATTCTTCAGCAGCAGCTGCCCCGATGGGCGCGGCAGCGGACACTCCTGCCGATGTGGATGCAGACGAGAAGAGCGGGGTCGTTTCGCTGCCCGCGATTCTGCCGGGCAAGCCGGAAGCTGCCGTGTCGACGCGCCTCGGAGCGCTGGCGACGCTCGGCGTCGTCGCTCTCGGGCTCTGCTATGGTGCCTATTCGGTCTACACGGCGGCGCGCGATGCGTTCGTGGTGCCGACGATCATGTCCCCCACCAGCGAGGCGGTCGTCGCCACCAAGCTGCGCCTGGGTGAGCTTCGCGTCGAGCGCGTGCGCGCGGTGGGTGAGCTGGAAGGGGTGGAGGCGGACCTGACCGGCGCCGATCAGGCGCTCACGCGCCTGCTGGACCTCAAGCGCACCACCAGCGAAGGCCGCCACTACACCACGCGCATCACCTCGCAGAAGGCGCGGGAAGCCGCCGCCGAGCTGGACGCGCTCACCAGCCAGAAGCAGGTACTGACCGATATGGTCGCCTCGCAGCAGCGGCTCGCGGCGCGCGCGCAGAAGGACTTCGACGCGGGTCTGATCTCCCGTTCAGAGCTGGCGCACCAGCAGCAGCTCCTGAACGAGATGAGGTTGGCCATGCTCGACAACGGCCGAGCCACGGTGCGCGGCGAGTCCGCGCAAGAGGAGTCGAACCTCGCCCAGCAAGCGCTGGCCCGCAGCGACGCGCCGCAGACGCCGGAGCTCGTCAACCGTCAGGAACAGCTGATCCGGGTCGACCTCGAGATCGTGCGGCTGGACTCGGAGCGCCGCGCCAAGAGCGCCGAGCGCGACGCTCTGGCCGAGCGCATCGCGCAGATCGACGAGATGGTCGAGCAGATCGAAGAGCGGCCGCTGTTCCAGGCGCTCGACAAGGATCTGGAGCTGGCGTTCGTGCCGTACTCTCAGCTGCAGGGCATGACGGCCGGCGCGGAAGTCTACGATTGCCTGTGGGGTGTGGTGTTCTGCCGCTCCGTCGGCACGGTCTCCGCGCGTGTACCGGGCGAGGTGACGCAGGCCGATCCGTGGGGCAGCTCCACGCGCGGCGAATATGTGGTTCTCGATTTGAAGGATCACAGCGCCGCGCACGCCAAGACGCTGCGCATCCGTGCCTGGCGTGCGCCGGCCAGCGGCGCAAGCGCGCCCGCCCCCGGTGCGGCTCCGGCGGCCAGCGAAGCTTCGTCCCGTCTGGATCGCTAGGATCGGCGGGCGCGTTCCGGTTAGCCTGCGTCGCTCATGTTGCCTTCCGCGCGCGGCGTGTTGCTCACGCTCTTCTCCTGCCTCTTCTCGGGTCTGGCGCCGGCGATCGCCGCTGCGCAGCAGACGCCCTACTGCAAACAGGTTCGCGCCCGGGCAGCCAGCGACGCGGACTACCTGATGGCGCCGCGAGTGATCGTGCAGGGCCTGCATTTCCCGCATGGGTCCGAGCTGGCGGATTCCGGACCGGTGCTGGGCAGCGGCTATCAGCTGCGCACCGGCCTCACTTTCTCGCCCGTCGACTTCTACAAGGGCCGCGGCGTGCTGCGCGCGGGAGACGCCGACTGCAAGCGCCACGAGGCGGCCGCGGCGCTGGATGACGTCCTTGGTCACGCCACCGAGTCCGCACGCCTCTCTGCCCTGCTCCAGCAGGGCGAGTTTCTGCGCGGGCATACGGAAGACTGGCGCAATATCTCCGCGCGTGCCGCCGCGCGGCTCTCGCAGCGCATCATCACGGTGGTCGACTTCAACAACGTGCAGCGCTCGATCGATGGCCTGGAGCACAAGCTGGTGCAGGTCGATGGCGAGGCGGAGCAGCTGAAAGCGCGCCAGCTGCGCGTGTCGGGCATGCTGCCCTCCGGCAACGGCCTGGGCACTGCCAAGGCCGAGCCGGACGCCGCCGCCGTGCCCGATCTGGCGTCAGAGTATTTCCGGCAGTCGATGCGCTACGAGCGCGAGACCTCGCAGGTGCGGCGGCTGGACGACTGGAAGCTGCAGATCACGGGGGGCGTGATCCCCCTGTACCCGGTGGACTGGTACGGCACGGTCGAGCTGAGCTTCAGCCTCGGCGCGTTGGTGCGCGGGCAGCACGAGGAGCGCTACATCGAGGGGCGCTCGGAAGACCTGCGCTACGCTCGCGACGGCGTCGAGACGCGCCTGGCCCAGTTCCGCGCGCAGGCCTCGGCCGCGCTGGAGCAAGCGCGCCGCGATCTGGGCCTGGTCGATCACTCGCTCGAGGTGCTGCGCGCCACGCGCCTGGCGCTGGAGCAATCCGAGGCGGAGAGCGCCGCGCAAGCGCGCGACCTGATCGCGGTCGAGCAGGTGTCGGTGGAATCGGAGTCGGTCTTCCTGCGCAGCTTCGTCGGCGCGCTGGAGGCGCTGATGGCCCGCGCACGCGGCTAGTGGGGAGAGGGCTCGAGCATGGAATCCGTCTTCTGGAACCTGCGCACGCTGAGCGGCTTCAGCGTGTTCGCGCCCATGCTCGCGGTCCTGATCTTCACGCTGCTGATGTTCTGGGACTACCCGCTGATGCTGCTCTACCTGCTGGCGTCGCGGGCGTTCGGGATCCGCCGGCGCGATCCGGCGCGGGCGCTCTCCACGGTGGTGGTCATCCCGTCGCTGTTGCGCGTCGAGGACGAGCTGCGCAGCATGCAGAGCACGGTGGAGAGCGTCGCCACCAACGGCTACCCCGGCGAGCTGCTGATCGTGCTCTCGATCGACGGCACCGCGGCGGCGCCCGGGCTGTACGCCCGGCTCCAGGCCTGGGCCGCGGGCCGTCGCTGGAACGAGCACACCTGGCTCTACGTCACCGGCACCGAAGAGCGGCGCAGCAAGCCCATGGCGATCGACCACGCCATGGAGTTCGTGAAGCGACTGGTGCGCGAGGGCAAGCACGCGAGCTTTCCCGAGGTCTACGTGAGCACGGATGCCGACGCCGATCTCGGTCCGCACTCGCTGGAGCGGATCGTGCAGCGCCTGCAGCGCAGGAATCCGTTCACCGGTGCGCCCGCGCGGGCCGTGGCCGGTGGCCTGTATGTGCGCGGCGACGACTTCTGGCGCGGCTGGCGCAACTTCTTCACTGTCTCCGGTCAGCTGAACTTGCAGGTCGCGCGCGATTACTACGTCTCGAACGTCGGCCGCTACAACCTGCGCTGGCTGCCCGTGACCGGCGTGCCGGGCGCCTTCTATTGCACCTGGACCTCGATCTTCCTCGAGATCCCGCGCTTCATGGGCTACCTGCGCACGCTGCGCACCTCGCACTGGCTGCGCTGGTGGGTGGGGGAGCCGGCGCCGAAGTTCTCGACCAGCCGGGCCGCGCCGCTGCCGGAGCTCGTCGCGGGCGACACCGACGACACCGTCACGGCCTACGCCGCGAGCCTGGTCCGCTGGCAACCTGCGCGGCCGGGGCGCGCTGGAACGGCGCGCCCGGGCAGCGATGAGCAGGGGCGCTTCACCTTCGATCCACCGCGCACGCCCTGGCATGCGCTGATCTACATGCTGCGCGGGCTGCTGATCGATCGCCCGATCAAGTACGAGCCCGAGGCGCGAGTGTATACCTCGTCGCCCACCACCATCAAGGCGCTGTACAAGCAGCGGCGCCGCTGGAACACCTCGCGCATCGAGCTCACCGGGCGTTTCTGGCGCGCGCTCGGCTACCACTGGCACATCGGCTTGCCGGCGTTGATCGTCAAGACGTCGATGTTGCGCTCGCTGCTCGTGGGCGTGGTCGGCTATCTGATCCTGCCGGTGCTGTTTTTTGACTCGCGCACGCTCACGCTGGTGCTGCTCGCCTACTTCACGCAGGTGATGATGGCGGCGGTGCTCACCGGCGTCACGCTGCTCATGAACGGCGAACCCCAGTACTGGCGGCTGTGCTTCGCCCTGCCGCTGGTGCCGTTCTACACGATCCTGTTCCGCTGGGTGCCGGCGGCGGTGGGCTACGTGCACGACGTGTTCCTGTTCGGCAACGTCACGGGCTTCGCTCCCGAGACGACACTGATCAAGGGCGGGTCGGTGCGCATCGCGCTGCTCTTCCGGCTGCGTCGCGCCTTCCTGCTCACGGTGCGCTCGGTGCTGGTCGGCGACGTGCCCTTCGGCAAGTTCTGGTTCGGCTGGCGAGAGACGCAGTGGACGTCGAACGGCTTCGTCGGCTTCACCTCCAAGAACCGCCAGCGCCCGATCATCCCGCCGCGCTCCGAGTGGTTCAAGCGCGCGCCACGGAGTTCCGATGCTGGCCGTCCGCGTTAGCCTGCTCGGGGCGCTGCTGGCGGGTGCCTGCGCCGCCGGTGAGGCGCGCCCCGCGCTGGCCGCGAGCGGCGCGTCGGTGCTGGCCCCGGTGCGCGTGCAGGACCTGGTCGTGACCTCGGGTCAGGTCCTGCCGCTGAGCGATGCGCGGAGCGGGCGCCCGGCGCCTCCTGCCGCTGACCAGTTCGCGATCCGCGCAGCGACGTTTCGCGCCTGGGTGGGGCGCGAGCCGCGCTCGGCGGTCGAGCTCGATTTCGCCTATCTCGGGCCGAGCGAGAGCGACGCCCCCCTGCGCTCCGGCGAGCTGCGCCGGCAGATCGGGCTCGAGTTGCGCGCCCAGGACAGCTGCAACGTGCTGTATGTGATGTGGCGCATCGCGCCCGTACCCCAGCTGATGGTCTCCTTGAAGAACAACCCCGGGCAGCGCCAGCACAGCGAGTGCCGCGATCGTGGCTACACCAACCTGGCACCGCAGCGCTCGGCGCCGCTGCCGCAGCTGCGCCAGGGAGCGCGCCACGTGCTGAGCGCGGTGCTCCTGCCCGGCGCACAGGGCGCCGATCTGCAGCTGGAGGTGAAGGTGGACGGCGCAAGTCTGTGGCAAGGGGTGGTGCCGCCCGCGGTGGCCGCGCTGCGCGGCCCGGTCGGGTTGCGCTCCGACAATGGTCAGTTCGACGTGCGGCTGCGCGCGGGGAGCACGAGCCGGTGATGCGACGCCGACAAGTCACGAACCTTGCGCTGCTGAGCGTGCTCGCCTGCTCCGGGCCCGAGCTCACGCCCGAGATCGACCCCTCGCAGCCCACCGGGCCCGAGATCATCGAGCCGCACCCGCCGCTCGGCGGAGTGTGCGCTCCCGCGCAGGGTCCGAACTCCCCCCTGGTCTCGCAGGTCGCCGAGGCGGAAGCCGCCGGGGATTGCCCGAACCCGCCTGCGCCCGACCTGAACATCCCCATCGACAGCTTCAATCCGGTGCGCCCGATGGGGGTCGGTTATCCGGGAGCGATCAACGCGCTGCCGCCGCACGTGGCGTATCTCACCTTCGATGACGGCCCCTCGGAGTGGACCCACACGTTCCTGGACATCCTGCGCGACAAGGGCGTGAAGGCGACCTTCTTCGTCACCGCCAAGCAGCTCAAGGGTGAACAGGGCCTCGACGCCACCTATCGGGATCCGAGCGGCAATACGATCGTGTTCCGCGACGTGCTCAAGCGCGAGCTGGACGAGGGCCACCAGCTCGCCAACCACACCGTCAACCACATCGATCTCGCGCACGTCACATCCGCGCAGATCACCAGCGAGATCGACGAGAACGAGTTCCTGGTGAACCGGGCGCTGGTGCGTGCGGGCAGCAAGCCCGAGCTGCTCACGCTGTTCCGCCCCCCGTACGGCTCACCCTGGTTTACCGGCATCGCGGGCCCGTCCCAGCCGCAGGCGTCGGCGCGCGTCTCCAGCCATGCACTCAACATCATGTGGACCGTCACCTCCGGTGACGCCACCGACTGGGCGATCGGCGAGAGCTACTCCAACACCGCGACCCCCACGCTGGGCGACAACCCACCCACGTTCGAGGCCAAGAAGCAGCGCGTGCTGCATGACGTGGTCGAATCGGCTCCCACACTGAACGGCGACGGCCTGGTGGTCCTGATGCACGACACGCACAGCGCCACGCGCGATGTACTGCCCCAGATCATCGACGGACTGGCGGCGAAGGGCTACAGCTTCGAGACCATCGAGCACTACGTGCAGTGGCGCTGGGGGCGGCCGAGCAGCGATCTCACCCCGGGTCCGGGCCTGTATCAGAGCTGCGTGCCCGACCGAGACTGGGGCTGCGAGGCCCTCGGCAGCGCGCCGCTGGGCGGCGATCGCGCGAGCGAAGTGTGCGGCCGCATGTGGGTCGCGTACCACGCCTTCGGCGGCCGCGAGACGCTGGGCGCTCCCCTGGGCGCCCCCGAGCGCTCGGAAGAGTCGGGCATCGTCTCGCAAGCGTTCGAGGCCGCTACCCTCGAGCTTCATCCGGAGAATCCACCGCCGTGCAACATGATCGCGTTCCCGCGCTGAGCCCTGCCGTGGCGCGCCGAGCCGCTGCCTTCGCGGCCTTGCTGCTGTTCGGATCGCGGGCACTGCCGGCCGGCGCGCAGGCGCCGGCGCCTGCACCTGCGCCAGCTCCCACGAGCGCGAAACCGAGCCCCGCGCCGCCGGCTCCCACGAGCGCGAAACCGAGCCCCGCGCCTGCCAACGCGAAGCCGAGCACGAGCTTCCGACGCGCGCCCCGGCGCGCGGAGCCCGCCCCGCGTCCAGGCCTGGCCGACACGGTCTGGCTGCGCGATGGCACGCGCCTGCGCGGCACACTGCTGCGCGTCGAACCGGGCAACTACGTGCTCTTGCTGGGCATCGAGGGCGTGCGCACCGTCCCCTGGCGCGTGGTCGAGCGCGTCGAAAATTCGGCGGAGTCGCGCGCGGCGGGCAAGAGCGACGCGCAGCCGGGGGTCGCGCTCCTGGCTCCGTGTTGCGGCGACGAGCTGGCCGACGAGGACACGATCGCCGCCGAAGACGCCTGGGCCAACCTCTCTGTCGGCTGGGACCTGCGCGCCGAGGGCGCCTCGCTGTTCAAACACTACACGGTCGACGGCCGCGGCGTCTGGTACGGCGGCGAAGGCTGGGGTGGAGGCGCCTCGGTCTCCCTGCATTTCCGCGGCCCCGCGTGGCTGGGCGGCGGGGCCTCGCGCTTCGCCGACTTCGAGCTCGGGGTCGGCGATTCGCTGCGCTCCGTGAGCTGGAAAGAGGGCACCGAGTTTCAGACCGACTTCCTGGAGAACGAGGTCTCGCTGATCATCGGCGCGCACCTCGGGGCAGGGCACTGGAACGCGACGGGCGGGGGAGTGCCCTGGTCCGGAGTGGTGGTGGGGGTCGCCTGGGTGCCGACCTACGTGCGCTTCTTCGGCAGCAGCGACTTCGACTCGACCGGCAAGTTCCACCCCGCCGGCTTGCGCATGACGCTCGACTGGGGCCGCATCTCGCCAGCGCGCAAAGGCCGCGTGCCGGGCTTGCGTGCCGCCTTCACCTGGCTGCCATATGTCGGCGATCTGCCCACCGTGATCAGCTTCGGCCTGGGCGCGGTCTTTTACTGAGCGCCCGAGACAGCCCACATGACCCACGCCCCACGCCCCGCCCTTGCCGCCCTCTGCCTGCTGCTCGCCGCGGCGCAGCCCGCGCGAGCGCAGAGCTGCCCCAGCAACTACGCGGCCTGCGACAATGGGGGCTGCTGCCTGGCCTCCGATCAGTGCTGTCCGACCATCGAAGAGGGCTGTTGCCCCGGCCACACGCCGTTCTGCTGCGGCGACGGCAGCTGCGCGGCCTCCCCGGGCGACTGCGCCAGCGCCGGGCGCAACACCTGCAACGGCTACGACATCCCGTGCGGCCCTGGCTGCGCCCCGGCAGGCTCGCAGTGCTGCGATCTCGCCGGCCACTACTGCGCGCCGCAGGGAGTCTGCACCTCGGAGATCAGCTGCGTCGCCGGCGAGCAGGTCTCCCCGGCGCTCCAGGTGCTCCCCTCGTCGTCACCCGAGCCTGCCGAGCTCGAGCGCATGCCCTCGCCGATCGCCAACCCCCCCGACGGCACCGATCGCTCCTGCGCCTTCGCGCCGCTCGCCCCCGAGCCGCTCGCCGCCGGCTCCCTGGCATCGCTGCTCGCGCTGTTCCTGTTGCGGCGCCGGCGGGATACGTCTCGTGGGGTGCGTCCGTTGGCGCGCGAGGACCGCTCGAGCTGACCCACGGCGCCGCGCGGTCGCAGGCCGCTCCGCGCCCCGAGGTGCCGCCCAGGGCCGTGCGCAGGAGGCCCGGCCCATCTCCCCCACTCTCAGTGTTGCACGCGCCGTCTCACTCGACGGCCGTAGCCTTTCCGCTCGCCTCGCGCACCGGCGCGAAGGAACGCCGGTGGACCGGGCAGGGCCCGTGAGCGGCGAGCGCCGCCAGGTGCTGGCGCACTGGGTAGCCCTTGTGCTGCGCAAAGCCGTAGGCGGGGTACTCGGCGTCGTAGACCTGCATGCGTCGATCGCGCTCGGTCTTGGCCAGGATCGAGGCGGCCGCGATCGAGAGGCTGAGCTCGTCCCCCTTGACGATGCGCGTCTGCTCGATCGACAGCTCGCGCAGCCGCCGGGCGTCGATCAGCAGGTGCTGCGGCTGCACGCCCAGGCCTTGCACGGCGCGCCGCATCGCCAGGATGCCTGCCCAGTAGATGTTGACGCGGTCGATCTCTTCCGGCTCGACGAAAGCGACGCAGTACGCGCGCGCCTCCTGGCGGATCACCAGGGCCAGCTCCTCGCGCTGCTCGGCGCTCAGTTGCTTGGAGTCATTGATGTGCGGCGCGCGCCAGCCGACCTCGAGCACCACCGCCGCCGCCGCGACCGGACCCGCGAGCGGGCTCATGCCCGCTTCGTCGATGCCCGCCACCAGCGTCACGCCCCGCTGCCAGAGCTCGCGCTCGTAGCGCAGCAGGTGCCGCAGCCGCTGCCCCTCGGCGCGATTCGCGCGCCGGCGCCGCTCCACCAGCGCCAGCAACGCCTGGGCTCCAGGCCGCGGATCGGCCAGCAGCTGGCGCTCGATCTCAACGGGCAACGCGCGCCCGCGCGCGACGTAGCGCTCGCGCAGCTGCCCGAGATTCAGCGATGGCATGCCCGCGAGCTTAGCGCCGGCCGCGCGGCGACTGCTCCGGATTTAGCCGCCCGGCGAGCTCACAGGGGGGAGTGCGCCGTTCCGGTCCGGTTTGCGCAGGCGCCCCGGAGCGGAAAGGGGAGCGGGAGAGGTATGTCCATTGGTCCTGCCGCTTTGTTCAGCCGGTAGCGCTCTGAGCGCTGGCCGCGATGCCGGGAAGCTCGCGGGGCGGATCAAGCCCAGCGCCAGGCGCCTGCGGTATTCGGCGCGCGGCAGCTCGATCGCGCCGAAGCGCCGGAAGTGGTCCTGCTGGTACTGGCAGTCGATCCACTCGAAGCCCCGGCCTTGCAGCTGCAAGCACAGGTGGGCAAACGCCAGCTTGCTGGCATGGTTCTCGTTGCTGAACATGCTCTCGACCGTGAACACCGTGCCCAGGGCGACGCCGAACGCGCCGCCCACCAGGCGCTCGCCTTGCCAGGCTTCGACCGTGTGCATCGCTCCGAGCCGGAAGAGCGCCAGGTAGGCCTCCTGCATGCGCTCGGTGAGCCAGGTGGACTTGCGCGCTCCACACGCGCGCAGCACTGCTTCCGGAGCGCGATCGAAGCACAGCTCGAACAGCCCTCCGCGCAAGTAGGTGCGGATGCGCGACGGGACGTGCAGTTCCGCCAGCGGCAGGACGCAGCGCGGATCGGGACAGTGCCAGTGGATGCGCCCGCCCCGGTCGACGGGGAACAGACCCTGCGCGTAGCCGAGCAGGATCTGTTCCGGGGTGAAAGGCAACCTGGCGTTGATGCCGCACAGACCCCCGACCGCGCCTTCCGGGACGATCGCCGCCGCGTGACCGAGCGCACGGTGGTATTCGTGCTGGGTAAAATAGAGCGCCTTGCGCACCGCGGAGCGTGCCTTGCGCGTCAGCAGCTCCGGCGTCACGGGCTGGCCGCTCCAGCGAGTCAGTTTGGCGCCGAGGGTGCGGCGTTCTTCACCCGCGGGGGTGTGTAGCAAGTCGAGCGTTGTCATGGCTTGAGACCTCGTGCACTCGTTGCGTGCAGGTGCTGAAGATGCCAGGTTCGTGCCGGGCTCGCCCAGACCTCCGCCGGCGTGGCGTTCCGGTACTGGAAAGCGTCACGCGAACCGCGAGCACGACTCCAGACCGGTCGGCTGCTGCCGTTCAGATGAGTCGGGGTCATGCAGCAGAAGAAGAGCACATCGCGGGGTAAGTCGGCCGACTCGCAACGCAGGCCCGCTGCGCGCAGCGGTCAGACGATGCTCGCCGTGCCCCCCGGCTCCGGCGAAGTGACGTTCGGGGGCGTCGCCGATCGCGGCCTGACGCTGGCCGCGTTCTACGAGAGCGGCGTGCTGGAGCGGCTGCGGCTCGAGGTGCGCGTGCGGCTGATCATGGATCTCACGCTCTCGCTGGCGTGGCTGCACGAGAATCCGCGGCTGATGGCGGCGTACTCGCACTTGCGCATCACGCCCTCGACGGTCGTGATCGGGCTCGACGGCGTGGCGCGCGTCGATGTTCGCGCCGCCAAGAAGCGCAGCTCGGAGCTGGCGGATCTGGAGCTGGAGTACCTGGCACCGGAGCTCTCGCTGCCCGAGGGGGCAGCCGATCATCGCGCCGATCTCTTCAGCCTGGGCGTGTTGGCCTGGGAAGCGCTCGCCGGGCGCCGCCTGTTCGAGGGCGCCTTCACCCCAACCCGCCAGCTCGGCAGCGGCGCGGAGGAAGAAGGCGATGTGCCGGCGGCCCTGGCCAGCATCGCGCGCGCCGATCGCGAGCGTCGCAAGACGCTGCCGCGCGGCGCCAAGGCCAGCCACTCGCGCTTGCGCCTGGCGCCGCCACCCTTGAGCCTGCCCGCCGGAGGCGAGTGGGCGCTCCCGCTGCTGGAGATCGCCATGCAGGCGATGAACCTCGACGTCTCGCTGAGACCGCAGGACTGTCGCAGCGTGCTCGAGCGTCTGAGCGCGCTCGACGGCGCGCACCTCGCGGCCCATCAGGAGATCGCCGAGGTGGTGCAAGGCATCAGCGGCGTGAACACGCTGTGCACGCCCGAGCCGCGCCTGCCGAACATCGACGCCAGCTGCCAGGACGAAGCGCCCGCGAGTCGGCCGCGGCCGGCGCGGGGCGCCGCGTGCTCGGAAATGGGCGATGTCTGCGCCAACCCGGCGCCGCCGGCGCCGCGGGTGCAGCCGACGTTCGAGCCGGCCCCGGCGTTGCCAAGTCCGGTACCGCAGCTCGCGGCAGCAGAGCGCGAGCGCACTTCCGCCTCACCTGGGGCCCGAAACGCCTGGTTCTGGGTCGGGCTGCTCTGGCTGGCGACCGCCGGGCTGCTCGCTGGCTATGTGACCTCCGTGATGGCACACCGTTGAACTCGGCCCGCCGCGCGGTCAGCTCGCGGTCAGCCCTTCGCTGGTCGGCTTCTCAGCTGCTACGCTCGGCCGCATGCACGTCCGCATTCCAGGCCTGTCCTCCCTGGCGGCTGGTAGCTGCCTCTCTCTCTACTGTTCGCCCTCGCTTGCCAGCGCACGGTCGAGGGCCTGCAGGAAGACACGCGCGAAGCGAGCGAGAGCGCTCGCCAGGGCGCTGATGATGCCAAGCAGAAGCTGAATCAGGAGCTCGGCGAGTTCAAGACCCAGGCGGACGCCAAGCTGCAGGAGCTGTCGGTCTCGATCAGCTCGCTGAAAGACAAGGCGCAGACCAATGTGGACGGCTCGCGGGCGAAGCTGCAGCAGGAGCTCGACGAGGCCAAGCAGCAGCTGAGCCAGCTGCGCGCGGATAGCAGCGCGCAGTGGCAGAAGGCGAAGCAGGATCTGGATCAGCGCATCGCCGAGCTCGGGCGCGAGCTGAACCAGTCGCTGGGTCATGCGGGCGAGAAGGTGGAACACGCGCTGAAGCCCGGCGAGCCCGCTCCGGACGCGCCGCCACCACCCGCCCAGTAGCGCCCTTCAGCGCGCGCGCCGCTCCACCTCGCGGCGGATCGCTTCGGCGCCGCGCGCAAACACCGCGGGCTCCGGCAGCAGGCTGAGCACCAGGTGCGGGCAGCGCTCTCGGAAGTCGTAGTAGTAACCGGGGTGGGTCGCGACCTTCCGCTCCAGGAGACCGAGCACCCAGGCGTCCTCTTCCGCCAGATCCGGCAAGCGCACGACCGCATACCAGCCGCCCTCGCTGGCCAGGACCGACGCCGCCGAGCCCGCCAGGCTCTGCTCGAGCCGAGCGCGGTTGCCGAGCAAGCGCGCGAGCAGCTGGGCCCGGAACAGCGGCGCGCGCTCCAGCAGCGCGGGCAGCGCGCGCTGCACGGGCGTGGCCACCGACAGGTACGTGTCGGCGATCCAGACCAGCCGTTGCAGCGCCTCCTCGACCAGCGCCGGCGGTCCGCTCGCGGCGATCCAGCTCAGCTTGAGCTGGGGCAAGCCCGCCGACTTCGACAGGCCATCGATGCAGAAGGTGAGCGCCGGGCTGGCACCGAACGCGCTCGAGGGGCGCCCCGGCTGCTCCCGGTGAGCGTAGTGGGCGAACACCTCGTCGCTCACCAGCGGCAGGCCCAGCTCGGCGAGCCGCTCCAGCTCCAGCTGGCTCGTGAACGAGCCCGTCGGATTGTTGGGACTGATCAGCACGACCGCGCGCGTCCGGGGGCTGCGAGCGCGGCGCACCGAGTCCAGATCGATGTGCCAGGCGCCATCATATGCAAGTCGATACGGCCGCAGCGTGATGCCCGCGTGGCGGGCCAGGTGCAGCAACAGCGGGTAGCTCGGCTCGGGAGCGAGCACCTCGTCTCCGGCCTCACACAGGAGCAGAAACAAATAGTGATAAGCTTCGCTGCTGCTCGGCAGGAGCAGCAGCTGCTCGGGCGTGGGTCGCGCGCGGGACGCGGGCCAGTGGGCAGCGATGGCGCGGCGCGCAGCGAGCTCCCCGAGCGGATCGGGTTCATAGGCGAGCTGCTCCGGCGCTGCGTCAAAGCTGCTCGGTCGGTACGCGTCATGAGAGAGCGACGCGCGCGTGGGGTTGGACAGCGTGAGATCCGCCGCGTCCGGATCGTGCGCGGGCAGGCTCGCCAGCGCCGCCGCCAGGCGGCTCGGGGTTTCATCGATCGCGCTGCGTGCAGAGAGCTTCACGCCGTCGAGTCTCCGACCGGGGCGGTTTGACCGCAAGCGCGCTGGTTGCTGGTTGCTGCCATCTGCCCGCGTTGGTTCGTGCCGCTTGCGCCGGCTGGGCGCCGCGAGTAGTTCGGAGGGGCGCGATGAGTGTTGCTTCGCTAGATTGCGTGACGCACCTCAGCTACGAGGGCCGGGACCTGTACCTGGTGGGCACGGCTCACGTCTCGCAGCGCAGCGTGGCCGACGTGGGCCGGGTGATCCGCGATCTGACGCCGGATACCGTGTGCGTCGAGCTCGACGCTACGCGGCATCAGGCGCTGGTGGACCCGAAACGCTGGCGAAATCTCGACATCTTCGCCGTCATTCGCGAGCGCCGGGTGCTGTTCACGCTGAGCAGTCTGGTGCTCACCAGCTACCAGCGGCGGCTGGGAGAGAAGCTCGGAGTCAGGCCCGGCGCCGAGATGCTGGCCGCCATCGAGGAGGCGGCGCGCGTGGGCGCGCGCCTCTTGCTCGTCGATCGGGACATCCAGGCGACCCTCGAGCGCACCTGGGCCGCGCTCAGCTTGTGGGACTGCGTGCAGCTGATCGGCACGCTGATCGGTTCGCTGTTTGCGGGCGGCGAGATCACCGAAGAGCAGGTGGAGGCGCTCAAGGACCGCGACACCATCAGCGAGCTGGTGCGCGAGTTCGCGGAGGTGATGCCGCGCCTGCAGCGCCCGCTGATCGACGAGCGCGATCGCTTCCTGATGAGCGCCATCCGCGAAGCGCCGGGCAAGTGCGTGGTGGCGGTGGTCGGAGCGGGCCACGTCAGCGGCATGGTCGGCTATCTGCACACGCCGGTCGATCGCGAGGCATTGAGCCAGATCCCGCCGCCGAGCTGGCTGCGCCGCGTCGGGAGCTGGGTGCTGCCGGTGCTGGGCCTGGGCGCGCTCGCCTCGGCGTTTTTCTCATCGGCGGCGTGGTCCGCGGGCTGGGACGGCGGCCACTTCGAAACCCCCGGTCAGCGCTTGCGGCGCATGCTGGTGGGCCTGGTGTTGATCCACGCGCTGTCGGTGATCGCGCCCGCCGCGCTCGCGCGGGCGCGCTGGCTCACGCTGTTGCTCGCCCCGCTCGCTTCCAGCGTGCTCGCGTTTCTGCCGCGCGCGGACGCCGGGCGGATGGCGGCCTTCCTGGAAGCGTCGTTGCGCCCGCCCACCGTCGCCGATCGCGAGGGGCTGAGCCAGGTCGCTTCGCTGCAGGACTGGTTCCAGAACCGCTTCACGCGCGTGCTGCTGGTGGGCTTCGCCGTGACCATCGGCTCCAAGGTGGCCGCGGCGTGCGGCGTGGCGTGGCTGCTGTGCGTGGCGCTGTGAGCAGGGGGCTCGGCTCCCCACGCCGCCCAGCAGCATCAGGATGAGCCCAGTGCGCGACCGCGCTGCGTCGCCTGGCTGCCCTTCCGCTGGGGCCCGCTCAGCGCAGCAGCTGGTTCAGACGCCGCACGCCGTGCGCCAGCGCAGCCCGTGCCCGCTCCAGCTCGACCCGCACCGCGGGCGGCCGGTGCGCCTCGGCGCGCAGCTGCTCGATCGCGCGCGGATTGCGGAACCAATCCTCGTCGTGCGCTTCGGTCAGCTCCCGCTCGCGCTCGGCCGCGAGCAGCCGCCCCAACAGCCGTTGCTCGTCCTCCACGTCGAGCTGAAACAGCGCGCCAGCCAGCGTGGGCGGCAGCGAGACTTGCAACTCCTGGTTCACGAGCTCGCTGAAGGCCTCGCGAAAGGCGCGCTCGCTCGCCAGCGCGTACGGCCGCAAGCGCACGCGCAGCGCCGCTTGCGCGAGATCCACGAGCCACAGCTGCGCCAGCCGGCGCTGTGCGTCCGGCAGCGCCGCGCGCGGCAGCTCCAGGTGGCGGCTCAGAAACTTCGCATTGAGCGGCAAGAGCGCGAACAGCGACGCGGCCTGGTGGCGGCCCGCGCCGTAGGGATCGTGAGCCACGACGAAGGGCTGGTCCGCGGGGGCGAGCGCCTCGAACCAGGCGGCGCCGAGCACGCCCAGAGCGCGGCAGAAGCTCGCAGCGCCGACGGCCGCGGGCAGCGGCTCGAGCCGCAGATCGAGCGAGCGCAGCAGGTCGCCGCCGCGGAAGAAGTCGGACAGGCGTTGCGCGGAGAGCCGCCCGGGCCAGGCGCCGGGGATGTCTCGCCCGAGGGCGCGATCGATCAGCGCGGCGGGGCTGCTCGGTGCCAGCTCGCGCAGGCGATCGCGCAGCGCCTCCGAGAGCGTCCGGGCCAGCGCCACCGCGGCCTCGCCGGGATCGGCGGCCGCCGCCGCCGGAGCCGGCAGGACGATCGGCGAGGGCGCCGGGGCGGCCTCTTCGCCGGGCGCGGGCAGCTGCAGCGCCGACTCGATCTGCGCCGGCGAGCTCAGGCCCATGCGGCGCGCGATCTCGCGGCGGCGCTGCCAGAGCTCGATGCTGATCGCCGACACGGGCGGCGCGTGCTCGATGAACAGCCGGAGCCAGTGCTCGCTGCGCGGGCCGTCCTCGAGGCAGCCGGCGAGCAGCCGCGCGATGCTGACGGCAGCGCGCCCCGGGGCCTCGGCGATCTCGCGCTTGCGCCGCCGCTCGCGTTCCAGGCGCGTCAGCGTGTCCGCGTCGATGCGCTGCTCGGCGAGGCGATACACCCAGCGCTGCAGCGGCTCGCGCAGCGGGTCGTGCTCCGGCAGCTCCCCGAGCTCGCGGAACAGCGACGAGCCCGTGACGGGCCGGAACTGGGCCAGCACATCGTCGTCGTCGTCCTCGCGCCCCGGCTCCGCGCGCAGCCGCTGGCGCCAGCCCGCCCATTGGCCTGCCGCCCGCGCCAGCGCGCGGTCGATCTCGATCGGAGAGTGCGGAAAACCCACGGCAGCCACTTGCCGCGACCCGCGCCGCACCACAAGCTCCAACGCGCTGCGGTCGCTCGCTGACCTGGCGCTGAACCAGAACCTTGACCTGAACATGACCGCAGCCCCGGTTCCGCGGGGACATGCCCGCTCCCGATGGGGCGTCCCGGGCAGGAAAATCGCAGCTCGGCGGTAGCTGCAACACCCGGGAATAACGGGTCCAATCGGGGGTTTATGTGCCTTGTTCCCCCGTATGGGCGCTGGATCCGAGCAGGGCTCGGGGCTAGGATGAAACCACCATGAGCCGCATTGACGACGAACTCGAGCAAGCCGTACGCGACGCTGAAGCGTCCAAGCCGCAGGGTGCCGCTTCGGGGCAGGCGGCTGCAGCGGCCCGGGATGAGGCAGTTCCCGTGGTGGGCGAGGCGCAGGCCGAGCCGAAGATGCGTTGGGGCCTGCTCGGCGCGCTGCTGGTGCTGATGGGCGGCATCCTGACGCTGGTGTTCAGCGGTGGAAAGGATGCGGTCGCCTACTCGTATACTGTCGACGAGGTGAAGGCGAAGGCCGGCGAGCTCGGCAACCGTCAGCTGCGCGTGCAGGGCGGGCTCGTGGAGGGCACGCTGGTCCGGCGCGACAGCCCCTGCGAGTACCGCTTCATGATCCGGAAGCTGGAGAAGGACGGCAAGCTCGACACCACGGGCCAGGCGCTGGAAGTGCGCTACCCGCTGTGCGTCGTGCCGGACACCTTCCGCGACAAGGCAGGCGTCGAGGTCACGGCGGAGGGGCGGCTCGCCGCCGACGGCCACCTGCAAGCCAGCAAGATCTTTGCGAAGTGCCCCTCGAAGTACGATCCTTCGACGCACCAGGTGAACGACAACGCCAAGGTCGGCAGCGAGCGTCCGCGTCAGGACATCATCCCGGCGTCCACCGGCGTGCGCTGATTGCTGCGGGCAGGATCCCTGTGCTTCGCCGGGGCGCCCGGGCAGCACAGCATTCGCTAGCTTCTCGTAGCCGTCCGCTGTAAGCCGCAGCGCATGTGGGACAGATTCTTGCGCGCCTGCCGGCGCGAGCCGGTCGATGCGACGCCGGTGTGGTTCATGCGCCAGGCCGGGCGCTACATGGCCGAATACCGCAAGCTGCGCGAGAAGCACACGCTGCTCGAGATCTGCAAGCAGCCGGATCTCGCCACCGAGGTCACCCTGCAGCCCGTGCGCGCGCACAAGGTCGACGCGGCCATCTTGTTCGCCGACATTTTGCTGCCGCTGGAGCCGATGGGCGCGCCCTTCGAGTTCGCGGCAGGGGAGGGGCCACGCTTCTACGAGCCCGTGCGCGATCGCGCCGGCATCGAGAAGCTGCGCGTGATCGAGCCCAAGGAAGACCTGGCGCACGTGCTGCAGGCGGTCACCAACCTCCGTCGCGAGCTGGACGGCAAGACGCCGCTGATCGGATTTTCCGGTGCGCCCTTCACGCTCGCCAGCTACCTGATCGAGGGCGGCAAGAGCTCGCAGTTCACCAAGACCAAGGGCCTGATGTTCGGCGAGCCCGAGCTGTGGGGGCAGCTCATGACCAAGCTCTCGGAGGTGGTGCGCCGCTTCCTGCTGGCGCAGATTGAGGCGGGCGCGCAGGCCGTGCAGGTCTTCGATTCCTGGGTGGGCCAGCTCTCGCCGGCAGATTACCGCGAGTTCATCCAGCCCTACCTACGCCCCGTGTTCGCCGCGCTGGAGGCCACGAACGTGCCGGTGATCCACTTCGGCACCGACACGAGCACCTTGCTCGAGGCGCAGAAGGAAACCGGCGGGACCGTGATCGGCGCCGACTGGCGCATCCCGCTCTCCGTCGTACGGCGCCGGCTGGGCAGCGACGTCGCCATCCAGGGCAACCTCGACCCGAACCTGCTGTGCGCGCCGCGCGAGCGCCTGCACAAGGGCGTCCGCGCCGTGCTGGACGCCGCCGGCACCGAGCCGGGCCATATCTTCAACCTCGGCCACGGCATTTTCCCGCATACGCCCCCCTCCGCGGTCAGCGAAGTGGCCGATCTCGTTCACACGCTGACGGAGCGGCGCGGATAATGCGCGACCGGGCTGTATAAATCGGCTTGCCCGGCGGGACCTTTTGCTAAGCTCCCGCTGCGTCCTCCGGTGTCGTCTAAGGGTAGGACAAGGGACTTTGAATCCCTGAATCGGTGTTCGAATCACTGCACCGGAACTGCCGCCCGCGCTGTGTTGCCCGCTGCGCGGGCTGCGGCGCTCGCGGCGAGGGCTGCGCTTCCCGCCGCGGGGCAGTCGGCGAGCGTCTGATCTCGAGAGGCGCCCGATCGACCCAGCCGAGCACAGAACCGCTGGGGACGGCTGCGCCGTTGCGAGGGCGCCGGGTTGTCTTTCCTGGCCCGGAGACTACCCTCTCCAGGATCTCGTGGGCTCACCGCTGGCCTCCTTCAAAGCTACCCTGATCGGGTGGTGCTTCGGCGCCCTCTGGTTCCTGGCGCTGCCGGCGGCGCTGGTGCTGGTGGTGGTGACCTGGTCGGACTCGGCCGGAGCTTGGGCGGGGGAGCTGGCCGAGGTGGTGCGCGACCAGCGGGTGCCGGTGGCCATCCTGGTGTTCACGCTCGCCGAGATGGCGGCGTATCATCTGCGCTATCGGCTGCCTTTTGCCAGCCGGGTCGAGTCGCTCGGTCCGCTCGGGCTGCCTCCGGACGCGCGCGAGGACTTTCAGGCCGCGCAGGCGTTTCTGGAACAGAGCGAGCGCGCGCTGAAGCGGCCCCTGCGCGCCGCTGCGGTCGGTTCGCTGCCGGCGTCCGCGCCCAGCCAGCGGCTGGCGCAGGCCCTGGCCGAGCTGCGCGTGGAGCTCGATCGCGAGGCGCCGGACGCTGCGTCGTTCCGGGCGGCGTATGGCTCGGCGCGGCAGCTCGCTGGCGAGCAGCTGGCGAGCGCTCGCAAGAGTGAGGCGCGGCGCACGCTGGAGTCGTTGATCGGCGCCGCGCTGATCGCGCTCGCGCTGCGCTCGTTCGTGTTCGAAGCCTTTCGCATCCCGAGCGGCTCGATGCTGCCCACGTTGCAGGTCGGCGATCACATCTTCGTGAACAAGCTGCGCTACGGGCTGCTGCTGCCGTTCACGGGCACGCGGCTGTTCGCGCGGCTGCCGCCCGAGCGCGGCGACGTGATCGTGTTCGAGTTCCCCGACGAGGATCCGCGGAACGAGAGGCAGGATTTCGTGAAGCGCGTGATCGCCCTGCCGGGCGACACGCTGGAGGCCGAGCGCGGCCACCCCGTGATCAACGGCTGGGCCGTGCCCTACTGCCGCGCGGGGCGCTATCACTACGGGGAGAATGACGGGCCCGCCTTCGAGTGGGGCGAGCTCGACGTCGAGTTCTTGAACGATCACGCCTATCTCACCGTCTATGGGGAAGACAGTGATCCCGCCTGGGAGCACGAGGGGCCGTTTTACGTGCCTGCGGGTGAGGTCTACGTGATGGGCGACAACCGCAACGACAGTCTCGACTCGCGGCGCTGGCATCACGGCGCCGGGGGAGGTGTGCCCGACGCCAACCTGCGCGGCCGCGCCAGCCGGATCTGGCTGCCGCTGTCGCGTCTGATGCTGCCGATCATGGGCGCTCCGCGGCTGCCCGATGGCATGCCGGCGGAGCTGTCGGAGGGGATCGCGCGCTGCCTCGCCCAGCGGCCCGCACAGACCCGGCCGCCGTCTCCGGCGGCGCGGGGAGGCGGGCACCCGCTCGGCTGAGGGCTGGCGGGGCCGGGTCGACGGCCGCATCTGCACGTTCTACGCGGCATTTGCTGAACGTGTGACTCCCTGGTTTCTCCCTTTGCTCATGGAGGGTTGTCGGGGTGGGCAGGGTTTGCTTGACAAGCGACTCGCGCTGCCTATCCTCCACCTCCCCTGAAACCGGGGGACCCGCACGATCGCGATTTCTATCGCTCGCTGCGAGCCCGCCGCCTCCCGGGGGCCCGAGCCGTCTACAACGAGGTCTGCCGAGCAGATCGAAGGGTGCACGGAGCGGGGCGATCGGTTGCCGAATCGCGGCTCCGCTCGCGCGCCTTTCTCACGAGCCTCTCACTCTACGTTACTTTCGCATGCCTACCATCCAGCAGCTGATTCGCCAGGGCCGCCTCGCCGCCAGCTTCAAGACGAACTCGCCCGCGCTCCGTTCCTGCCCGCAAAAGCGTGGCGTCTGCGTTCGCGTCTACACGGTGACTCCGAAGAAGCCGAACTCCGCGCTGCGCAAGGTCTGTCGCGTGCGCCTGACCAACGGCATGGAAGTGACGAGCTACATCCCCGGTGAGGGGCACAACCTGCAGGAGCACAGCGTGGTGCTGATCCGCGGCGGCCGCGTGAAGGACCTGCCGGGCGTGCGCTACCACGTGGTGCGCGGCACGCTCGACTCTTCGGGCGCGTCCGGCCCGAGCAGCACCAACAAGGCCAACCGGAACGCCAAGCGTTCGAAGTACGGCGTCAAGCGCCCAAAGTCCTGAGCACAGTGTCCTGAGCACAGTGTCCTGAGCACAGTGTCCTGAGCGCGTGTCCTGAAGTCAGTTTAGAGGAGCCAATTCGATGCCCCGTCGGCGAGAAGTCCCCAAGCGCAGAATCATTCCGGATCCCATCTACCGCGACAAGCTGGTGACCAAGTTCACCAACTCGCTGATGGTGGACGGCAAGAAGTCGACGGCCGAGGGCATTTTGTACGGCTCGTTCGACATCATCAAGACGCGCTTCAAGGAGGATCCGCTGGATATCTTCCGCAAGGCGCTCGACAACGTGAAGCCGAAGCTGGAGGTCAAGAGCCGCCGCGTCGGTGGCGCGACCTATCAGGTGCCGATGGAGGTGCGTCCGGAGCGCCGTGTCGCCCTCGGCATGCGCTGGCTGGTGCAGCACTCGCGCACGCGCGGTGAAAAGACCATGCGCGAGCGCCTGGCCGCAGAACTGGTGGACGCCTCGCAGCTGCGCGGCGGAGCCGTGAAGAAGAAGGACGACACGCATCGCATGGCGGACGCCAACAAGGCATTCGCTCACTATCGCTGGTGAGCGTGGGGCGCTGGTAATCGTGGGCGTTGGTCGTCGTTGGCGCTGGTAGCCGCTGGATGCTTTATTCGTGGGTCGTTTGGTTTCGTTCGGAACTGAAGCCCAGAGTCCCCCATGGCCCGCGAATATCCCCTCGAGCGCACGCGCAATATCGGCATCATGGCCCATATTGATGCGGGCAAGACGACCTTTACTGAGCGGATCCTCTTCTACACCGGCATCAGCCACAAGATCGGCGAAGTTCATGATGGCGCGGCCACCATGGACTGGATGGAGCAGGAGCAGGAGCGCGGGATCACCATCACCAGCGCTGCCACCAACTGCTTCTGGACCCCGACCACGGGTCCAGCGAAGGACAAGTCCCACCGTATCAACATCATCGATACGCCGGGCCACGTCGATTTCACCATCGAAGTAGAGCGCTCGCTGCGCGTGCTCGACGGCGCGATCGCGCTGTTCGACGGCGGCAACGGCGTCGAGCCACAGACGGAGACGGTCTGGCGTCAGGCGGACCGCTACAAGGTTCCGCGGCTCGCGTTCGTCAACAAGATGGACAAGACGGGCGCCGACTTCCAGATGAATCTGGACTCGATGCGCGAGCGGCTGGGCTGTGTGCCCGTGCCGATCACGTGGCCCGTGGGGCAGGAGGATCAGTTCCGCGGCGTCGTGGATCTGATCCGCATGAAGGCGGCCTTCTACGACGAGCAGAGCCAGGGCACGCAGTTCAGCTGGGAGGAGATCCCCGCGGACTTGCTGCCCGTGTGCAAGGCCAAGCGCGAGGCCCTGATCGAGGCGTGTGCGGACCTCGACGAGGCCATCATGGCCAAGTTCCTGGAGAACGACCTCAGCGCCGTCAGCGAGGACGCGATCTACGCGGCGCTGCGCAAGGGCACGCTGGAGTTCAAGATCGTGCCCGTTTTGTGCGGGTCTGCGTTCAAGAACAAGGGCGTCCAGATCGCGCTCGACGCGGTGTGCTCGCTCTTGCCGTCACCCACCGACATCCCGCCCGTGCAGGGCGTGGACACGGGCAAGGGGGACAAGCTGCTGACGCGCAAGGCCAGCGACGACGAGCCGTTCTCCGCGCTGGCGTTCAAGATCGCCAATGATCCGTTCGTCGGCAACCTGACGTTCTTCCGCGTCTACTCCGGGCACGTGAGCAGCGGTACGTTCGTCTACAACTCGGTGCGAGGCAAGCGCGAGCGCCTGGGGCGCATCCTGCGCATGCACGCCAACAAGCGCGAAGAGCTGCGCGAGTGCAACTCGGGCAACATCTACGCGGCCGTCGGCTTCCGCGAGACGCGCACGGGTGACACGCTGTGCGACGAGAAGCACCCCATCATCCTGGAGAAGATGGTCTTCCCGGATCCGGTGATCTCGATCGCGATCGAGCCGCGCACGCAGGCGGACATCGACAAGCTCGGCATCAGCCTGCAGAAGCTCGCTTACGAGGATCCCTCGTTCCGCACCTACACGAACGAGGAGACGGGGCAGACGATCATCGCCGGCATGGGCGAGCTGCACCTCGAGATCATCGTCGACCGCCTCAAGCGCGAGTTCAAGGTCGAGGCCAACGTCGGCAAGCCCGAGGTCGCCTACCGCGAGGCAATCAGCAAGAAGGTGCGCTGCGAGCACAAGTATGTGCGGCAGACGGGCGGCCACGGTCAGTACGGCCACGTGATCATGACGATCGAGCCCGCCGAGCGCGGCAGCGGCTTCACGTTCGAGAACGAGATCGTCGGTGGGACCATCCCGCGCGAGTTCATCCCCTCGATCGAGAAAGGCATCCGGGACGCGCTCGGTCGCGGTGTGCTCGCGCACTACCCGCTGATCGACGTCAAGGCGACGCTGCTCGACGGCAGCTTCCACGAGGTGGACTCGTCCGGGCCAGCATTCGAGATCGCGGCCTCTCTCGCGCTCCAGGAGGGCGCCAAGGAGGCGGGCCTGTATCTGCTCGAGCCGGTGATGAAGGTCGAGGTCGTCACCCAGGACAACAACATGGGCGACGTGATCGGCGATCTGAACGCCCGGCGCGGCCGCATCGTGGGCATGAACCCGCGCGGCCCGAACCAGGTGATCGACGCCGAGGTGCCGCTGGCCACCATGTTCGGCTACGCCACCGACCTGCGCAGCAAGACGCAGGGGCGCGCCACGTACACCATGCAATTCCACAGCTATCAGGCTGTGCCGAACGCAATCCAGGAGCAGATCGTCGCACGGGTCAGGGGAGGCTAGCCGCGGGCGGCTGAGCCGCGCCAGCGCGGCAGCTCGTTTGCCGCAGACCGCTAGCCCCACGGGGAGCCCAGTAGAGGAAGAACCATGGCCAAAGAGAAGTTCGTACGCAAGAAGCCACACGTAAACGTCGGAACGATCGGTCACATCGATCACGGCAAGACGACGCTGACCGCGGCGCTACTTCGCGTTCAGGAGAAGGCGGGTCTGGCGCGTGGCATC
>DASTRX010000047.1:0-34256 GCA_035760985.1 Polyangiaceae bacterium | reverse complement strand
TCGCCGTCGCCGCAAGTGCGAGATCCAGTCCCATCCCTGCTCCTCCGCAAACCCCATGGAGCAGACTTCTAGAGCGATGGAAAGGGTGGTCGTAATTCTCAAATAATCTCGATCACTTGCGCACTTAAGCGATCGGCATTGGGTCTAGAGCCGAATTTTGGCTCTAGCAGCCTTCATGGATTGCGCGCTGAGTATCGGGTGATACTCTAGACCCGTGCCGAACGAAGAGCGCAGCGAGCAAGTGATGACGCGCATGACGCCGTCCGAGGTCGCGATGCTGGAGGAGCTGGCGAAGGCGGACGGCCTCTATCGGACAGACGTGGTTCGCATGCTCATCAGGCGTGAGCACGCGGCGCGCTTCGGCGCTCAACCGACGGGCAAGCGCAAGCGCGGAAGGTAGTCGGCCTCGCGGTGTTGGAGCACCCGAGGCCATGGCCAATCGAAAGGACCGATCAGCATGGCAACCGTAGCAAACATCGAGGATCTACTGTCGAATGAAGGCGCGCCGGCGCACCAGCCCGGGCGCGTATCCCGGATCTGCAGGTGGGGAGCCGGGCGCATCTCCAAATTCTGGGGATGGCTGACCCTGAGCCGCGACTATCTGAGCCGGCTCAGTGATCGCGAGGTGGCCACCAGGGCCCTGGGGCGTGAGGCGGCAACGTGGTTCGAGATCGAGGCGGATGCGCCCGCGCTTGTGGAGGTGCTCGTGGCGCCCCTGTGGGTCGCGCCCAGCGCCCAGAGTCGAAGCGGCACAGCTCCCGTCCTGGGAGCCGAAGCCGAGGCCAATGGGGAGGGTGTGCTGTGAAAGCCCGCAAGCGTGCCAAGGCGGGCAGCGGTCAGCTGCTCTGGAGCGGCAAGGGTTGGAGCGGCCGCTGGTGGACCGTGGTCGACGGCGAGCGCATTCGCCGGTGCGTGGCCCTCGGCACCAGCAACCGGGCTGTTGCCGCGGCCAAGCTCGCGAGGCTGGTGGAGGGCGGGGCGGATGCCGCGACCGCAGCCGCGCCCGAGACCTTCGAGCAGGCCGCGCGGCGCATCCTGGCCACCCAGGGAATCAAGACCGCTGGCGAACGAATGAGCCGTCTCGAGCGTATCGTCTTCCCTGCCATCGGGCACATGGCTGTCACGGAGATCCGTCCGGCGCACGTGCGGGCCGTGCTGGACGCTGCAGCGGCGGAGGGCAAGAGTCGAGTCAGCGTCAACCACATCAAGGTAGATATCTCGACCGTGCTTACCGAGCTCTGGCGCGATGAGGTGGTGAGCGAGAACGTGGCGCTTCGCGTGTTGGTGCCCAAGCGCGCCGCGGTCGACGAGCGCCAGCGCGTGGTCCTGACCGACGAGGAGTTCGAGCGCTTCATGGCCAGCCCCGAGGTCTCGCAGGAGCTCCACATGATGGCCCTTACCTCGCGCTGCTTCGGCGGGATGCGCACTTCCGATCTGCACGCCTGGGACTGGAGCCACGTCGACACCGTGAACTGGCTCGATGCCTACGTGTCGCGGCCGAAGACGAAGAGCCGCGACCGCCTGGCGTTGCCCGAGCTGCTCGTGCCCCCGCTCCAGGCCTGGTGGGGCGCCGCGGGTCGGCCCGCCTCCGGCCCGGTGTTCCCGGAGCGGCATGGGAAAAGGGCGGGTCAGCGCCGCACGAGGCGCAGCTACGCTCGCCGACTTCGGAAGGCTCTGTGGGTCGCAGGCATCCGACGGGGCGAAACGCCCGAGGCGTGTGAGCTGCAGACCGACACGGCGGAGACGCGCTGCTGCGATTTCCATTCCTTCCGGCGACAGTTCAACACCAGCCTCGCATCGGCTGGCGTCAACGTGCAGGTCGCCATGCGTCTGGCTGGGCATCGCAACACATCTACCCACATGAGGTATGTCCTCCTGGCGGAGCGCCTCGAGGTGCCCCGCGCGGCGCTGCCGAAGCTTTCGGGCAAATCGCTTGCCTACGCCTCGGCAATAGCGCAAACCAAACGTCCACAATCACACACGAATCGCTCGCGTGAATGTCGGATCGACATTTCGACTTCTTGATCATCGGTTCCGGATTCGGTGGCAGCGTGTCTGCGCTGCGTCTGGTCGAGAAGGGCTATCGCGTGGCCGTGCTCGAGCAAGGGTCCGATTACGGGGCAGGGGATTTTGCCAAGACGAACTGGGATCTGCGCAGGTGGTTGTGGATGCCGCGGCTCGGGTTCCGCGGCATCATGCAGCTGCGCCTGTTCCGGCACGTGACCGTGCTCGCCGGGGCCGGTGTGGGCGGAGGCTCGCTCGGCTACGCCTGCACGCTGCCCATGCCCTCGCGCTTCTTCTATGACGCCGCGGGCTGGGGTGAGCTCGCCGACTGGCGCGCGGAGCTGGCGCCGCACTACGAGACGGCCAAGCGCATGCTGGGTGTGGCTCGTGTGCCGCAGTTGTTTGCCGCCGACCGCGTGCTCAAGCGCGTGGCAGAGGCGCGCGGGCAGGCGGACAAGTTCCAGGTACCGGAGGTCGGGATCTATTTCGGCAGCGCGGGGCAGCAGGCCCCGGATCCCTATTTTGGCGGCGAAGGGCCGGAGCGTCGCGGTTGCCGCTTCTGCGGAGCGTGCATGACCGGCTGCCGCCATGACGCCAAGAACAGCCTCGACAAGAACTACCTGTACCTGGCGCGCAAGCGCGGCCTGGTGCTGCACGCCGACACCGAGGTGATCGATGTGCGCCCGGCCTCCACGGGCTATCGCGTGCGAGCCCTGCAAGGTCGCTCGGGCTTTGCTTTCCGGCGCGAACGGGTCGAGTTCAGCGCGGATCGCGTGATCTTCTCGGCAGGCGCCCTGGGCTCGGTGGAGCTGCTGCTGCGGCTCAAGGAGCGCGGCTCCTTGCCCAAGCTGAGCGATCAGCTCGGCATGCGCGTTCGAACCAACGAGGAGTCGCTGGTCGGCGTGACCGTGAACTCGCGGCAGCGTGCGCTCAACGAGGGCGTGGCGATCGGCTCGCTGCTGCAGACCGACGAACGTTCCCACATCGAGGTCGTGCGCTACGGTGAGGGCTCGGGGTTCTGGCGGCTGCTGGCCTTGCCCTATGTGCCCAAGGACGTGCCGGGCCCGCTCAAGCTGCTGCTGGCGATCGTACAGATCTTCCTGCACCCGCTGCGCTTCCTGCGCGCCTGGCTGGTGCCGGACTGGGCGAAATACACGGCGATCCTGCTCTACATGCGCGCCTACGAGGGGACGCTGCGCATGCTGCTGCGGCGCGGGCCCTTCGGCCCTCACATGGGCAGCGCCCTGGACGGCGGCGCTCGTCCGCGCGCCTACATGCCGGAGTCGTCCGAGCTGATCGAGCAATATGCCTACGAGGCGGACGGCGTGCCCATGTCGGTGTTCTCGGAGACGTCGCTGAACGTGCCGACCACGGCGCACCTGCTCGGCGGATGTTGCATGGGCAAGGACGCGGCGAGCGGCGTCATCGATCTGCAGCATCGCGTGTTCGGCCACCCGGGGTTGTACGTGATCGACGGCTCGGCAGTCTCGGCCAATCCAGGCGTGAACCCCAGCTTGACCATCACCGCGCTCGCGGAGCGGGCGATGAGCTTCATTCCCGCCAAGCCGCCGCAGCCCGAACCAGCGCCGCGAGCCGAGCCTGCGCCTGCGCCCGAAGTCGTCAAGGCGTGAGCTCGCAGAGCCGCGCCGCCGCGTGGTCGAGCGTGCTGTCGTTCTTGGCGAAACAGAAGCGCACGATGCGCTGATCCGGCTGGCGCTCGTAGAAGGGCGAGACCGGGATCACCGCCACTCCGACCTCCACCGCCAGCTTGCGTGCGAACTCCAGATCGGGCTCGCTGGACAGCGCCGAGTAGTCGGCGAGCTGGAAGTACGTGCCGGCCACGGGCAGGAGCCGGAAATGCGAATCGGCGAGCATGCGGCGGAAGCGGTCGCGCTTGGCCTGATAAAATGCCGGCAGCTCGCTCAGCAGCTCGGGCTGCTGCTCCAATAGATCGGCAAAGGCATACTGTGCCGCCGTTGAGGTGCTGAAGGTCACGAACTGGTGCACCTTGCGCAGCTCGACCGTGAGCGGCGCGGGCGCGACGACCCAGCCGACCTTCCAGCCCGTGGCGTGGTAGGCCTTGCCGAACGAGCCGACCACGAAGCTGCGTTCGCGCAGCTCCGCGCTGCGCAGCAGGCTCTGATGCTGCACTCCGTCGTAGACGATGTGCTCGTACACCTCGTCGGAGAGCAGGAACACGTTCGTGTCGCGCACCAGCTGGGCCAGCGTGTCGAGGTCTTCCGGCCGCAGCAGCGCGCCGCTCGGGTTGTGGGGGAAGTTGAGCACGATCAGCCGCGTGCGCGGGCTGATGGAGCTCGCGAGCCGCTGCCAGTCGATGCGGTACTCGGCCGTGAGGGGCAGGTGCACGACGCGCCCGCCCTGCAGCAGCACCGCGGGTTCGTACGAGTCGTAACAGGGGTCGAACACGATCACCTCGTCGCCGCTGCGTACGACGGCCGTGATCACGTCGAACAGGCCCTCGGTGGCGCCGTCGGTGACCGTGATGCAGCTCTCCGCGTCGATCTTGGCTCCGTAGTCGCGCGCCAGCTTCCTGGCGATCTGCTGCAGCAGCCGGGGCACGCCCGCCATCGGGGCGTACTGGTTCTTGCCCGCCTTCACGTGGCGTTGCAGCGACTCGGCGAACAGTCGCGGCGGCTCGAAGTCGGGGAATCCCTGCCCCAGGTTGAGCGCACCCGTCTGCTCGGCGAGGCGCGACATCACGGTGAAGATGGTGGTGCCGACGCGCGGTAGCTTGGATTCGAGCTGCATGCTGGTGGGGTTCAGAGCGGGTCCGTGGGGCGGGCGGGCCAGCGCGGATCGTTGGCCGGGCCGCAGCGAAGGTCGTTCTCGTGCTGGCTGAAGGGCTCGAGCTCGACGCGCGCCAGCGCGAGCCACGCGCCAGCGAGCGGGCTGAAGGCGCTGGAGGTGAGCTTGCCGATGCTGGAGCGAGCGGCATCCATCAGCTCCAGACCTGGCTCCACGGCGGCGCTCGGGGGTGCCTCGATGCGCAGCAGCCGCAGGCTGCGCTTCACCTTGCCGCGCATGTCCTGCATGCACACGACCTCCTGGCCCAGGTAGCAACCCTTGGTCCAGTTCACCGCGCGCCGCTCCAGCGCCGCTTCGTGCGGACGATCGCGCCCGTCGAAGTCGGTGCCGAGCTCGGGCAGGCCGCGCTCGAGCCGCAGCTGCAGCCAGTCCTGCTCGCCGAGCAGCTCGCCCTGGCACGCCGCCATCAGCTCGGGCGCGCGCGCCTGTTCAATCGACAGCGCGGCACCACCCAGCCCCGACCAGTCGAGGCTGCCGAACTGGCCATCAAACTGTTGCGCCAGCTCGCTCGCCCGGGCCAGTGCGCCCGGACCGTGCAGGGCGACCCACTGCCGGGGCGAGCTCGGGCGGGCGAGCTCGGCATCCTCCATGATCAGCATGCGGCCGAGCTCGGCCTCCGCGGCGTCCACCGTGCCGGGCGCGAGCGCGAGCCAGAGCTGGTCGGGCGAGGCGATGACCCAGAGCACGCTCTGGATTTTGCCTTGCCGGTTCAGCACCAGCCCCCAGGTGCCTTGCCCGGGCTGCAGCTTTCCCACCTGGCAGGTGACCAGCCCTTCCAGCCAGGAGCTGCGCTCGGGCCCGCTCACGAGCAGCGTGCCCCAATCGCCGCGCGGAAAGATGGCCACGCTGGTCCGGGCGCGTGCCGGGCCGCCGGGCGCAGGCTCAGTGCCGACCGTAGACATGATTTCGATATATTGGACCCGCGCGCGATGTCCAGCCCGGACCAGGGGCTGGGGCCGGGGAAAGGCCCGGGCGCGCGCGGGGACGTTGAAGCGTTTCCGGGCTTTGGCTACATCCCCCGGGCATGAAACCGATGGACCTGACGAGCCGCTGGATCCTGATCACCGGAGCCTCGTCGGGGCTGGGGCGCGAGCTCGCGCGCGTGCTCGCGCGCGACCATGGCGCGAACCTGGTGGTGGTCGCCCGCCGCCGCGAGCGCCTCGACGAGCTCGCCAACGAGCTGGAGACGAATCACGGGGTATCGGTGCGAGCGCTCACCGCCGACCTCGCGCAGATCGATCAAGTGGACCGGGTGTTCTCGGAAGCGACGCAGGACACCCCCCTGTACGGCGCCATCCTGAATGCGGGCGTGACGCATTTCGGCAAATGGGACGAGCTGGCCTGGGCGGAGTTCGAGCGCATGCACGCGCTGAACGTGACCAGCGTGGTGCGCATGACCACGCACCTGTTGCCGTACCTGGAGAAGCGCAAGGAGCAGGGCGGGCTGATGCTGGTGTCGAGCATGGCAGGCCTGGTGCCGGTGCCGTACCAGACCGCGTACTCCGCGACGAAGGCCTTCCTGGTGCACTTTGGCTGTGGCCTTCACCACGAGATGGAGCCGCGCGGCGTGAGCGTAACCACCTTCGTGCCGGGCGGCATCCAGACCGAGATGACCCAGGGCGCGGCGTTCAACGATCTACGCAGCTGGCTGATGCCGGTCGAGCGCTGCGCGCGCGATGCGGTGCGAGCCTTCCGCGATCGCGAGTACGTGTACAGCCCGGGGTTCGTTTACCGCTGGGGCTCGGCCGTGACGCGGCTCTTGCCGCAGCGCTTCTTCATCGGGCGCGTCGCCGAGCAGTATCGCCGCTCGCTGGAGCGGAACCGCTCGACCTGAGGCGGCGCGCGCGCAGCCGGCTCAGCGAGACCGGCGTGATGCCGAGGTAGGAGGCGATGTCGTAGTCGCGCAGCCGCGGCAGCAGCTCGCGGTGCGTCGCGCAGAAGCGGCGGTAGCGCTCCGTCGCGCTGGCCGTGAGCAGCTCGTGCGCGCGCTGCTCGCGCTCCACCAGGTTGGCTTCCGCCAGCCGCCGGCCCACGATCTGCCAGCACACGTGGCGCGCGTAGAGCGCGTCGATCTCCGACCACTGCAGCACGAACAACCCCGTCGGCTCTAGCGCCTCGACGCGCAAGTGGGACGGCTGCCGGGTGAGCAACGAGGCATACGCGCCGACCACGCTGCCCGGGCCGCCAAAGCCGCGCACGACGCGCTTGCCGTGCTCGCTGAGGTGCAGCTTGCGGATCAAGCCATGCACCACGAAGCCGAGCCGATCCGCGACCAGGCCGGCTTCGCTGAGCGCTGCGCCCGGCGCGAGCTCCAGCCAGCTCAATCGTTCGGCGAAGTAGGCCCATTCCGCGGCCGGTATGTCGGCGAGCTGCCGCAGCACCGGCAGCACCCAGAGCTCGGCGTTCTTATCCGCGGTAAATGACATGGCCTCGGGCTTTGGCGGATGTTCCCGGCCATGTCGAGCCCATTCACGATCGTCGCCAAGGCGGGCGGCTCGGGTGAAGGCGCGGAAAACACCTGCGCGGCGATCGCCGCGGCGCTCACCGTACGGCCGCCGAAGGGGGCCCGTCTGGCCGTCGAGGTCGACGTACGGCTGAGCGCGGACGGCGCGCTGGTAGCGCTGCATGACGCAACGCTGGAGCGCAGCACGGATGGATCGGGACGGGTCCGGCAGCACTCGCTGCGGCGTCTGCGCGAGCTGCGCGTGGGGGGCGCAGAGCGGATCCCGCTGCTCGAGGAAGTGAGCGAGCAGGTGGGGGAGCACGAGCTGGTGGTGGAGGCGCACGACGCCGACGTGCCGGCCGCGCGAGCGCTGGTGCGCTGCCTGGGGCGGCTCGGTGCGCGTGAGCGGCAGCGCATGATCGTCGCCAGCGAGCACAGCGCCGTGGTGCGCGCCGTGCGCAGCCTGGACCCCAGCCTGCGCACGGCGGCCAGCGCGCGCGAAGCCTGGCAAAAGCTGATCTGCGCGCGGCTCGGGCTCGCGCGCTGCGCGCCCCGCGGCTACGTCTGGATGGTCCCGGCTCGGCACCGCGGGCTGGAGGTCGTCACTGCCGGCTTCGCCGAGAGCGTGCGCCGAGCCGGAGACCCGCTCTGGGTATACGTCGTGGACGACGCCTCGGAAGCCCTGCGGCTGCGCGCGCTGGGCGCGAGTGGGTGTTTCACCACGCGCCCGCGCGCGCTCTGTGCCGAGCTCGCGCGGCGGCGCTGAGCTCGTGCGCGAAGCTCAGGGCGTCACGCAGGCGCCCACGCCGTTGAGCACGCGGCAAATGACCGCCGTGTTCGTCGGGCAGTTCTCGTTGCCCGTGCAGCCGTTGGGGTAGACGCAGGCGAGCTCCGGCGGGAGGAATGTGGAACCGGAGCAGGTACCCTGGACCAGCGCGCACATGCCGTTCGGCTGCGCCGTGCAGTCGGTGTTCGATTTGCAGGACGCCTTGATGCACTCGCGGATCGCTCCGCCGAGGATCTGGTCCCCGACGGTCAGGCCCGGCGGGCCGCACACGCCGCCAGGGCAATCCGCGTCCGACGTGCAGCCGTCCTTGCGGCAAGCGTTGCGCTGGACCGGTGGCGCGTTTCCGCACAGGCCCCCGGCGTAGGCCAGCACGGGGTAGCAGGTGCTCCCCGCGGCACACGGCTTGGTGGCGTTGCACTCGTCCGCCGCGGCGTTCATCGACGCGGTCGTCGCCGCTGCTGGCTGATGGGTGCAGACGCGGTAGGCGCCTGCGATGGTGTCACACGAGGGCGTGCCGGGAGGGCCACCATTGCACTCGCCGGCGCTCACGCACTCGCCGGGCTCGGGCGGGTTGGCGCTCGCGACGACGCGCGAAGGCAATGCCTGGCCGGAGCCGCCCGAGCCGCTGCTTGCACCGCCGGAACCGCCGTTGCTCGTGGAGCCCCCCGTGGCGCCTCCACCGTCCGAATCATCCGAGTCCCCCCCACCACAGCCGACCCAGACCGCACCGGAAAATAGCGCAACAGACAACAGCGCACCGAGGGCCCCCGCACACCGGGTCGCGCCTTGCGATCGAGTACTCTTCATGCCCCGGACTATACATGGCGCGCGCGCGCCCGCACGCCTGGAGCTGCCATCCCTGGAGGCGAAATCAGCCGCTCAACGCGCCGCGCCGCCCTGAGGCGGAGCGCCCTGTGGCACGGCGCCCGGGGGAGGGCCGCCGCTCGCGGCGCGCCCTCGCGGCCCGGGCCGTTCCGGCCGCGGACAGCAGCCCGGCGCACAGACGCCGGGGGGCGCGGGCAGAGGGCCCACGCTCAGGACGGGCGCCCCTTGCAGCCGTTCCAGCACCAGCTGGCGGATCATCTCCACGAAACGCGGATGGGTTCCGACCGTGGCTGCGCGCCGCAGCGGCATACCGAGCTCGGCGCAGAGCTGCCGCGCCTCTTCGTCGAGATCGTACAGCACCTCGACGTGATCGGTGAGGAAGCCGATCGGCGCGATCAAGACGCCGCTCACGCGCTGCGCGTGGAGCGCCCGCAGGTGGTCGAGAATATCGGGCTCGAGCCAGGGCACCTCGGGCGGACCGCTGCGGCTCTGCCAGACCAGATCCCAGGCCAGCTCGCCGCCTCCGGAAGATTGCGCCAGCCGTTCGGCGATCAGCTGCCCGTTGGCGCGCAGCTGGCGCTCGTAGTCACAGCTGCGCGCCATCGACAGCGGGATGCTGTGTGCCGTGAACACGATGCGCGCGTCCGAACGCCGCGCCCCCAGCTCCGAACCGAGCTCGCTCCAGGCCGCCTCGGCGCGCGCCGCGCAGGCGTCCAGGAACGCCGGATGATTGAAGAAGCGCCGCAGCGCGTGCACCTCGGGCGCTCCCGGCAGCGCGGCGCGCGCTCGCTCGATATCCTCCAGGTACTGCCGGCAGCCGGAATACGAGCTGTATGCGGAGGTGATGAAGGCGAGCGCCCGCCGGCGCCCGTCCGCCTGCATCTGTTTCAGCGCATCCGGAAGGAACGGCGCCCAGTTGCGGTTCCCGAAGTAGATCGGCAGCTCGATGCCGTGCGCCCGAAAGTCTTGGCCCAGCGCCGCGATCAAGGCGCGGTTCTGCTCGTTGATGGGGCTCTTGCCGCCGAAGTGCTGGTAATGCTCCGCCACCGCCAGCAAGCGCTCGCGCGGGACGTTGCGCCCGCGCGTGACGTTCTCCAGGAACGGCATCACGTCTTCCGGCCGCTCGGGGCCGCCGAACGATACGAACAGCAAGGAATCGTAGTGAGACATCAGCGGGTCGCTCGCGCGGGCGGCCGCGAGCCTAGCGCATCGCGCAGGTAGGTGTAAGCGACGGAGAGCGCGTGGTCAGGTCCGCCCGTCGGGTCGTGCGGCACGCTGCGCGCGACGCCCAGGTGCGTGGGCGAGATGCCGGGCTGCTCCGTGTCCGGCGAAGGGGGAGGGGTGTTGGCCTGGGCCGTGGGAGCGCTGGGCTGGCTCGGCTCAGCCGCTTCGGAGGGCAGATGATTCTCCAGATCGTATTCGCGCAGCACGGCGTTGCCACCGTCCGAGAGCGTGCTCTCGACGGCCACGTCGGGCACGATGCCTTCCACCTGGATCGCCCTGCCGCCCGGAGTGTAGTAGCGCATGGTGGTCAGCCGCAGACCGCCACCCGCCGGCAGATCGATGATCGACTGCACGGAGCCTTTGCCGAAGGTGCGCGCTCCGATGATCGTCGCGCGCTTGTGATCTTGCAGTGCGCCGGCGAGCAGCTCGGAAGCGCTCGCGCTGAACTCGTTGACCAGCACCACCATCGGGCAATCCTGGAGCGCGCCGCTGCTGCCGGCGTGCACCTCGTTCACGACCTTGCCGCGGTGGCGCGTCGAGTAGACCGCGCCGCCGGCGAGAAATTCGTCGGCCACGGCGGAAGCGGCAGCCACGAGCCCGCCCGGGTTGTTGCGCAGATCCAGCAACACGCCCCGGATGTCGCCCATGTGGCGCCGCACCTCGCCGATCGCTTGCAACAACTCGGCGTCCGTCTTGGACTGGAACTGCTTGATCCGGAGATAAGCGATCTGTCCCGCCAGATCGGCGCCCAGCACGCTCGAGACTTCGATCACCTGTCGCGACAGCGAAAACCGGAGCAACTCCTCCTTGCCCGGCCGGCGCACGGCCACGCGCACGACCGTGCCCGCGGGGCCGCGCATGGCCTTGACCAGATCACTGGCGTTCTTGCCGCTCACGCTCAGCCCGTCGATCGAGACGATCAAGTCTCCCGGCAGCATGCCGGCGCGTTGCGCCGGCGAGCCGTCGATGGCCGAGATCACGGTCACGCGGTCGTTGCGGAAATCGACCTCCACGCCGATGCCCGCGAACTCCCCGCGCGTGTCGTCCTGCAGGACCGCGAAATCGCGCGCCGGCAAGTACGCGGAGTGCGGATCGAGCTCGGCGACCATGCCCTTGATCGCGCCGTTCAGCAGCCGATCCCGATCCACCGGATCGACATATTCGTTCTCGATCAGCACCAGCACGCGCGCGAGCTGATCGAGCACCGAATACGGTCCGGTATCGAGCGCCGCCCGACCGAGATTCGACGTCAGCGCGCCGCCGGTGAATGCGCTCAGCGTGAGCAACAGTGGCCACAACACCCTGAAGCGCTTGCGCGGTACAGAGCGGGCCGGCGTGGTCGGCGTGGTCGGCATGCGGTGGGAAGCGGGAGGGGGGCGGGGGGGATCAGCAGCGGGGCGGGTTTTTTGGCCTACGGGTCGGTGCTGGCGCCAGCAGCCCTCACCCTGTGAAACGGCGGATGTCGCAGGGCGGCAGGGGGGGGCCCGCACATGAAATGAGGCGTGGGAGGATGAAATCGGAGCTCCACCCACAAAAAGGACGCGCATGGAGGGCGGGGGAGCGCGCAGGATGACAACGCCGGGTGAAGTGGTCCGACTTGCGGAAAACGCACGGAAAATGTTTCGCTCAGCGGCACCGAAATTGTCCGCGCGGGAGCCTTGCGTCGCTGGCCCAGTTCGGCATTAATTTTCGGCCACCTTTAACTTCATCGTCAAAGGTGTCGTCTTGGTCAGCACAGCCAACTATACGAGGTCCAGCACATGGGTGAGAACCAAAACTCCGGTAAGGGTAGCGACAAGCGTAAGCAAAGCCTCTATTTCCCAGAGTCGATGCTCCAGGAGATCAAGGATGAGGCGGCACGGCTCGACCGTTCCCTGTCCTGGATCGTTCAGCGCGCCTGGAAGACCGCTCGGCTCGAGATCAGGAAGATCCCCAGCGTCAACGACATCGAGGAAGAAGAGCCGATCGCCGCGAAGTGAACGGACCTCCGAAGTAGGCGCCGTGGGCGCGTGATTCAACCGCCTCCGGCGCCTCGCTGTGTTGTCTGGTGCGGTGTTGTCTGGTGCGGTGTCGCCTGGTGCCGGGCTGTGTAGGTGCAGCCCGCGCCCGATCTCGCGCTTTCATTTCCGTGTAGGTGTCGAGTGAGCGACCTATGAGTGTAGCAGGGCATTCCCAGCCAACTGACCGCGAGGAGGGGCTGGGCGAAAGCGCCTCCAGCGAAGCGAGCTCTGTGGACGGGTCGTTGCCCAGGCAGCTCATCGGCGAGTTGATCGGTCTACTGGCGCACGATCTGCGCAACCCGCTCTCGGCCTTGCACAGCAACCTCGGCTATCTCGATGCCGTGCTGCCAGCGGATGAGGCCGAGGCGCGCGAAGCGGTCGATGATGGCGTGGTGTCCTGTGACGGGCTCTCGCACGTGATCGACAACGTGGACCTGCTCGGGCAGATCTTGCGCGGGGGGCTCTCCGTCTCGCGCAGTCCGTTGTCCGTCGCGGCCCTGCTGGGCGGCGCTGTGGAGCGCTGTCAGCCAGCGGCGCGCAGCCACGGGCTGAAGCTGGAGCTGGATCCGAAGGCTCGGCAGATGCACGTGCCGGTGGACGTCGGCCGCGATCTGGCAGCGCGCGCGCTCACGAACCTGATCCGCAACAGCATCCAGCACGCGCCGGCGTCGAGCACGGTCCAGGTCAGCGCTGCCGTCGAAGGCAACATGGTCTGCGTCTATGTCAGGGACTCGGGCTCCACGCTCAGCGACGAGCTGAGCGAGAACGCCTTCACGGCAGAGGGGCAGGTCGCCGCGAAGCTGCGCGCGAACAGCCGTTATAGCCGCGGCATGGGCCTGTACTGCGCGCGTGTGGCGGCCCAACTGTGCGGCGCCGAGGTCCGCGTGGTGCCGAGCGCGAAGGGGAATACCTTCCAGCTCGCGCTGCCTCGCGTCGAGCCGCTCTAGGGGCGCGCCGCGAGCGAATCGCGCACTCACCTGCGGAATCCCTGGTCACGGTGCCAGGCCGACCAATCGGAACCTGCTCGCCGGGTGCCGCCGGCGGTCGCCTGAATTGCAGGCGCTTTTCAATTGGTTGCGGGACCTTCCCGGACAGGTTAGAGAGCGCGGCGTGGGCGAGCCGATGCCGGAACAGGCGCGCATCGTCGCTCAGGTGCGGGCGGCGGCGCATGCTTTCGCTGCTGGCCGGGACGGCACCTCACTGGCGCCGGCGGAAATTCGAGAGGCGCTCGCCGTCTGGCGCGAGTGCCTGCATCGCGCCGGCGAGCAGCTGGACCTCGAGGGCTGGTTGCTCGGACTTTTGACACTCACATGTCTGCATCAGCGCGATCCTCTGGCTCCTCGCCCGGCGGTGCTGCCGTAGTGCCGAAGTCTGTCGGGCCAGAAGTGGTCGTGCAGCTCGAGTATCGCCTGTTCGACGCCGAAGGGGAGCTCGTCGAAGCACCGGGAGCTGACGAGCCCATGGAGTTCATCTTCGGGATGGGCCAGGCTCCGGCCGCCATCGAGCAGGCCATCGACGGTCTGCGCGTGGGGCAGAGCCGGCTGGTGCAGCTCTCGCCGGGGGAAGCCTTCGGGCCTCGCGATGAAGCCGCCGTGATCAGCGTCGATGCGGGCGAGCTGCCGCCCGGTGCCGGTCCCGGCGACGAGTTCGAAGCCGAGCGCGAGGACGGCGAGACCGTGTTTCTGCGGGTGGTGGAGCTGGAGGACGGCGTCGCCTACCTCGATTCGAATCATCCGCTCGCCGGGCAGCGCGTGGCGCTGGAGCTCACGGTCCTGGAGCTGCGCGCGGCCAGCTCCGACGAGCTGCGCGCCGCCGAGCTGGCGCTGGCTGAGGCGGATCCCGCAACGATTCCGGATGTTCTGGCGTCCAGCCTGCTCCGACGCGCTCGATCGAACCCCGCCGGGTCGGCGTGAGCACGGGGTCTGGCGTCGCGTCAGCCGAGCGGATAGGTTAGGGGAGAAAGTCTGGAGACATTCGCATGAGCAAACCCGAGGATTTCAAGTTCGACAGCAGAGTGCGCGAGCGCCTGCTGCGTGGCCGCAGCCTCTCCGCCGCGGATCTACAGCGTCATCTCGAGGCGCTGCCCGATCTGGAGGGTGAGTATGAGCTGTTGAACGATCCGCAGCCGGCGGTCACGCCACCGCGCGATCACGCCGAGGAGCCGCTCATGTTCGACGGCATCCGGCGTCTCCAGTCCCTGGCAGAGCCGCACGCGCCGGCGCGCCCCAGCGCGTCCTCTGTGGCCGTGCCTGCCGCGCCGCCGCCGCAGCGCGAGCCACCCGGGCGTGGCCTGGGCGCTCTCGATGTCGGCCGCGGGCCGAGCCCGGCGCTGCGCTCCGCGTTGATGGAGTCGGAGATCTCCGGCGTCGGAGCGGGAGCCGTATCGGCGGCGCTCGGCGCCATGTCGGCCGAGGCGCGTACCGCGGCGGGCTTCCCCCCGGTCGTGCCGGTGCCACCCGTGCCGCCCACGCCCGAGGAACCGCAGACCCCCGTGACGCTGCGTTCGCGCGCGGCCCCGGAGGGGCTGGGCGCGGAGGATGCGAGCGGTGTCGCGGACTGGGAGGCGCCCTATCCCGATAGCGAGGACATGACGTGACTGCCTCGGGGCCCGAGGGAGGCGACCAGGAGCTGCCGGCGATCGACTTCGCAACCTTCGTCCTGTCGCTGAGCCATAGCGCGCTGGTTCATCTGGGAGACGCTCCCGATCCTTCGGGCGGTCCCGCCAAGCGGGACGTGGCCATGGCCAAGCAGACCATCGATCTACTCGCCGTGCTGCAAGAGAAGACCGAAGGCAACCTGACCGGCGAGGAAGAGCGCCTGCTCGATCAGGTGCTCTACGACCTGCGCATGCGCTACGTGGAGGTCACTCGCTCGGTGTGAGCGAACGAAGGTTCTATCTCGGCCTCGTCCTCGCCGCCGCCGCCGCCGGTGGCTGCGATCGTCTGCGCGAGCGCTTCGCGCACGGCAGCACGACCGAGCCGGCCCCCGTGGTGGTGACCGTACCGCGGGGGCCCGACACCGTGATTTTGCCGGGGGGCGTACAGGCGCCGGCCAGCTTCGCCGACCTGGCCGAGCGTGCCGCCCCGTCGGTGGTGTTCGTGCGCACCAACCAGACGCACCGCTACGGCACGCGCCGCGTGCTGGGGCGCGGCCTGGGCAGCGGCTTCATCATCGATCCGGACGGGCTGATCCTCACCAACCATCACGTGGTCGAAAATGCCGCGCGCATCGACGTGGTGGTGGGCAAGGACCGCAAGCTGCGCGCGACCATCGTCGGCGCCGATCCGCCGACGGATCTGGCCGTGCTGCGCATCGACGCGCGCGGCTTGCCGGCGCTTTCGCTGGGCGACTCCAACGCCCTGCGCGTCGGCGACTGGGTGCTCGCGATCGGCAACCCCTTCGGCCTCGCCAACACGGTCTCGGCGGGCATCATCTCCGCCAAGGACCGCACGACGGAGGACGTGCCGGGGCTCGACCCGCGCGGCTTCTACAACTTCCTGCAGACCGATGCCAGCATCAACCCCGGCAACTCCGGGGGGCCGCTGCTCGACCTGGGGGGAAACGTGGTGGGCGTGAACACCGCCATCAACGTGCAGGCGCACAAGATCGGCTACGCCATCCCGATCAACATGGTGCGCGAGCTGTTGCCCAACCTGATCGGCAAGGGCCACATCGAGCGCGCTGCCATCGGCGCGGTGATCTCCTCGCTCAAACCGGTGGACATGCCGCGCATCGGCGTCGACAGCCTGAAAGGCGCGCTGGTGCGCCAGGTCACCGAGGACGGCCCCGGCGCGCGCGCGGGGCTGGTCGTCGACGACGTGATCCTGGAGTTCAACGGCCGCGAGATCCCCGGCCCCTGGGCGCTGCGCTGGGCCATGAGCCTCGCGGGGGTCGGGAGCGTCGTGAAGCTGGTGGTGCGGCGCCCCACGGGGCAACTGCAGGACCTGGAGGTCAAGCTCGGGGACGCCACCGAGCTGCCCCAGCTGCCGGAGGAAGAGCAGCAGCAGCAGTAGTAGTAGTAGTAGGGCTCGGAACTACGCCGCATCCAGAGTCTCCAGGAATCCCCACTGACACCCGCTCTGCGCTGGCTCTCACCCGAGCTCGAGCTCTGGCTCGAGCCCGCTCACTCCTCCTCGGGTGCCGCTTTGTCCAGATCCAGGATCTTGGCCGCGCCGACGTAACTCCTCGTCTCGTAACGAGTAATTTTCCCAATCTTCTGGACGATCTGCGCCATGCGCTGCGCCTGCTCGTGGATCACCTCGGCTGCAGGCCGATGCTCCGCGTCCGGCGGGAGCTGGCGCAGCATCAGCTCGGCGTAGCCGATCACGGCGGTGAGCGGCTGATTCAGCTCGTGCGCGGTGGTGCCGGCGAGCTCGGCCAGCGCCAGGCCCTTCTCGCGTTCACGCAGCTCCTCCTGCGCGGTCTGGAGGCTCGACTCCATGCGCAGCTGCTCGCGAATGTCGGTGAAGACGCCCACCGAGCCGATCGCGCGCTCACCTTCCATGATCAGCGCCGCCGAGAGCTTGACCGGGATGGTCTCGCCGCGCGAACCCATCATGTCCACGCGGTAGTCTTCCAGCCGCCGCGCGCCGCCGTGCCCGGGGCTGCGGATGTGCCGCATGACCTGGCGCGCGACGCCGCTCGGATACAGGCGCTCGACGTTCAGCTTGCCGATCACCTCGTTCGGCTCGTAGCCGAAGATGCGCGCCGCGGCACGGTTGAACAGCAGCACGCGCCCCGTCAGATCCGCGGACACGATCGCGTCCACGGAGCTGTCGATCACTCGCTCCAGGAACTCCTTGGTGCGGCGTAGCTCGACCTCGGTGGCGCGCTCCAGCGTGACATCGCGGAACATGAACAGCACGGCGCGCTCCGCGCGCAGCACCGGGCTGAACGTCACGTTCAGGATCAGCTCGCGCGGCTCCGCCTCCGCGCGTGCCGCCTTCGGGATGAAGCGGATGTCGACTCCGCGCGGGTAGACGCCGGCGCGGAAGCCGCGCACGATCTTGGCGGCGCGCCCGATCTCGCGCCGGCTGAGGAAGCGCAGCACGCCCGCGCCGTCCAGCTCGGCGTTCGAGTAGCCGCTGATCTCGCTGGCGCGCGGGTTGGAGAACAGGATGCGGCCGGCGTGGTCGACGACCACCATCCCGTCCGCCGCGCTCTCGAAGAAATCGGCGTAGCGCTGGAAGAACTTGATGCGGTGCTCGACGCGCGCCCGGTGCAAGCTGACCATGCGCTTTTCGTACGAGAGCGACTCGCTCATCTGCGCGTTGCGCAGCGTCATCGCTGCCGCGTTGGCGATCAACTCCAGGAGCGAGCGCTGCGCGCCCGTGAGCTCCGTGCTGCGTGGCAGCACGTACAGCACGCCCTGCGGAGCGCCGTCGAAGCCGATCGGAACCACCGCCAAGCAACCCGCCGGGCCAGGGCCGCCGGCGATCTGGCTGGCGGCAACAGGGCTGCCAGCAACGGGGAGGTGCGTCACCAGTGTTTCACCAGTGGACAAGACCTGCTCGATCTCGGGGTACGCCTCCAGATCGACGCCCGCAGGGGACAGCGCGCTATCCGGCGCCGTGCTCGCCGCTGCCAGATGTCCCACCGCGTCGCCTTCCCGCGCGAGAATGATGCGGCAGTCCTGTACGTCCAGGCTGTCCGTGATGCAGCGAATCACGGCCTGCAATGCTTCGCGCAAGTCCTGGCTGCTGGCCAGGAAACGCGTGAGCTCGACTAAAGCCTGCAACGGACGCTCACAATGGTCCGCCAACGATGACACGAAGCCGTGGCCCAGGCAAAGCCGTGGCCGGTGCCGGCCCCGGAGCCCTCGCTGCTCCCGTGACGAGGCGCCCGCGAAAGGACAGCCTGTCCGGAGCCGGCGACGGCCCTTGTGCTCGCGCGACACAGGACTACAGTCGCCCCGAAAATCTCGCCGAGGAGCAAACCATGCGCATCTCTCCGTTCGCCGCCTTGCGTCCCCAACCCGAGCTCGCCGCTCGCGTGGCAGCGGTCCCCTACGACGTCGTCAATACGGAGGAAGCCCGGCGCCTGGCGGAGGGCAATCCGCTGAGTTTTCTGCACGTCTCGCGCTCCGAGATCGATTTTCCCCCCGGCACGGACCCGTATTCCGCGCCGGTGTATCAGCGTGCGCTGGAGAACCTGCGCGCGCTGGAGCGCCAGGCGCTGCTGCGCGAGAGCTCGCCCAGCACCTACGTCTACCGTCAGGAGACGACCCTGCTGGGCAAGGCGGTGCGCCAGACGAGCCTGGTTTGCTGCGCGCACATCGACGAGTACGCCAGCGGTATCATCAAGCGTCACGAGAAGACGCGCCGCGACAAGGAGGACGATCGCACGCGCCACACGCTGACCTTGAAGACCAACACCGGCCCGGTCTTCTTGATGTATCGCGATCGTCCCGGCATCGACGCATTGATCGAGCGCGAGCTGCTCCAGGCGCCGCTCTACGACTTTGTCGCGGCCGACGGCGTGCGTCATCAGGTCTGGCGCTGCGCGGCGGCCCAGCCTTACGTGGACGAGTTTGCGCGCCTCGAGGCTTCCTACATCGCCGACGGTCACCACCGCGCCGCCTCGGCGGGGCGTGCGGGGGTCGAGTTGCGGGCGAACAACCCGAAGCACGACGGTAGCGAGGAATACAACTGGTTCCTGTGCGCGCTCTTCCCGGCCTCGCAGCTCACGATCCTGCCCTATCACCGGGTGGTCGAGGATCTGAATGGGCTCACGCCCGCGTCGCTGATCGAGCGGCTGAAGCAGGTCGGTGAGGTATCGCCAACGGATCAGCCCGAGCCGCCCGCGCCTGGTTCCTTCTGCGTCTACGTGGCCGGCAAGTGGCACCGGGTGAGCTTTCCCGCTCACAGTATCGACGCGCGCGACCCGGTGGGATCTCTCGACTACTCGTTGCTCGGCGATCGCGTGCTCGGACCGATCCTCGGGATTGCTGATATCCGCACCGATCAGCGCATCGACTTTGTCGGCGGCATCCGCGGACCGGGTGAGCTGGTCCAGCGGGTCGACAGCGGGCGCGGCGCGGTGGCCTTTTCGATGCACGCCACCACCATCGACCACCTGCTGCGAGTGGCGGATGCCGGGCAGATCATGCCGCCGAAATCGACCTGGTTCGAGCCGAAGCTGCGCTCGGGCCTGCTGCTGCACACGCTCGACTGACGGGCATGGACGCCGCGGCAGTCTGCCGCGCTGCACCGGAACGCTTCTTGCTCGACGCCGCGTGGAGGACTTTCATGCAGGTTTCGAAGCTTACGGTCTACGCTGGGGTGCTGGGCATGCTCGCGTGCGGTGGCGACCACCGCGCGAGCGGGGAACCGAGCGCAGCAGTCGGCGGGCTGGGGAGCGAGAGCAGCTCTGCGGGAAATGACGTGCTGGGCGCCAACCGGGGCAGCGCCGCGGATGGCTCGGATTCGACTGTGTCGGATCCGCAGGACGCGGCCTCGAACGCCATACCATCGCGCCGCAGTTCCCCGTCGGCCGGAGAACGTCCGGCGCCAGGTGCTTCGGACGGGTCCGAAGCGGGCGACGGTACGTCGGCTTCGAGCTCTGTGCAGAGTGCGGCGCCGCTGCCGGACCTGGTGCTGGACGAGGCATATTTGCTCGACTCCACTCGCTTCGACATCCAGAACATCCAGGATCCCTGCGCCGTCCAGCAAGGCTGCGCCACCGGGCTGGGCGAACGTCGAGTGGTGCGTTTCGGCTCGCGCATGGGCAACGTCGGACAAGCAGACTTCTTGCTCGGCGCTCCCGAGCAGCAGAACCCTCTGTGGACGCAGGATTCCTGCGGCATGCGCTTCAGCCTGGCAGGCTTCGCTCGCTACGAGCTGCGCGATGCGAGCGGGCAGCTGGTCCTCACGGGCACCAAGAACGAGTTCTGCATGACCGATGCGGAGGAGTGGATCCCGGAGTCCGGAGCTCAGTGCCACAAGTACACCTGCAAGAACCAGGGCATCGTCCCTGGCTGCGCCGACAATTACGGCACCGATCTGCCGTGCCAGTGGCTGGACGTGACCGACGTTCCAGCCGGCGAGTACGAGCTGAGCGTGACCGTCAACGCCGCTCACGCGATCGCCGAGCAGGACTATGCGAACAACAACGTGAAGCTGCGTCTGCGCATCGGCGCGAATGGTACGGGCAGTGTATTGCGCTGAAGCCCGCCGGCGCCGCTGCAGGGCCGGCACGCATCCTCGCCACGCCTCGGGCAGGCTTGCCCCGGTCACCGGCTGCAGGAGAGCACCTGCAGGGCCGGCACGCGCCTTGCTCCAATGTACGGCATCAAGCAGCTACCGCATCAGGTAGCCACGGCGCGAGGTAAATGCGGCATGAGAGCGGGCAACAGCAGCGGTGGACTGGTTGGATCGCGAGGTTTGGTGCGCTTTCCAGGGTGGACAGCGTGGCTCATCGCCTGCCTCGCTTGCAGCGGTTGCCAGCTGGTGAAGGGCATCTTCAAGGCTGGTGTGTGGACTGGCGTGATCGGAGTCCTGGCTGTGATCGCGCTCCTGATCTACGGCGCGACGAAGCTCGCGCGCCGCTGAGGGCCAGCCTCACTCGGTGAATGCCGCCGGCGCCGCCACGGGAGTGATGCCCTTGGCGGCGAGCAGCGGCGTGATCTTCCGCCGGTCGCCCACGATCACAACCGCCAGCCGATCGGGCGTGATGCGAGCCCCTTCGGCGGCGGCCATGCGCTGATCGACCTCCTGGACGCGCCCGGCGTAACGGCTCTGATAGTCGAGCGGCAAGCCATCGACGTACAGCTCGGTGGTGTCCGACAGGATGCGCTTCACGTGCTCCAGGCTGCCGCCGAGCTGGTGGATCAGATCCGTCTTGGAGCGATCGAGCTCGTCGGGTGTGATGGCGTCGGCCTTGCCGGATGCGATGTTGCGCAGCTCCAGCGTGAACTGCTCCAGCGCATCCGCGGTGTTCTCGGTCTTGATGCTGCTCTGGCCCACGAAGGCGCCAAACCGGCGTGTGGCGAGCGCGGTCGAGCGCACGCCGTACGTGTAGGCGTGCTTCTCGCGCAGATTGAGGTTCAGGCGCGAGGTGAACAGCCCGCCTAGCAGGTTGTTCATGACCTGGCGCGCTTCGTATCCAGGGGCGCCGCGCTCGGGAAAGGCCTGGCCGACGAACAGCGCGCTCTGCACGGAATCGGGGCGATCCACGATCCAGACGGTGGTCTGTGCGGGGGGCGGCGGCAGCTGGACCGCCGGCAAGCTCGGGGCGTTGCGCGCGGGCAGCTTGCCCAGGCCCTTCTTCACCAGCTCCGTCAGGTGATCCAGAGTGAGATCGCCGACTGCCAGCACCGCCAGGTTGCCGGCCACGTACCACTGGCGATGGAACTCGACCAGGTCGGCGCGTTTCAGCTTCTCCACGTCGGGCACGCTGCCCCGGACGGGCGCGGCCAGCGCCGGGCCGAACAGGGCGCGCATGCCGGCGAGCGACGCCAGGCGGCTCGGCTCCTGACGTTCGCTGCGCAGCGAGTCGAGCCATTGCTTGCGGATCCGCTCGACATCCGCAGGCGCGAAGCGCGGCTGGGTGATCACCTCCGCCAGCAACGACAGCGCCGCTTCCGCGTCCGACGGCAACACCTCGACCGAGACGCTGCTGCCGTCGCGGCCCGTGTCGAAATCGATGTTGGTGCCGAGCGCCTCGGCCGCCTCCGCCAGCTGCAGGCCGCTCTTCTTTTGCGTGGCCTCTGTCATCAAGCGCAGCGTGAGCGCCGCGAGCCCGCTGCGGCCGGGGCCGCACGCCGCGCCCCCCGCGAGCGCGTTGACCGAGAGCGCGACCGTACCCGACTTGCGCGGCACCAGCCAGACCTGCACCCCGTTCGGGAGCCGCGCCATCTGTGCTGCCGGGTACTCGAAGGGGCGCGGCGCGCCCGCCGCCGGCGTCGCCTGCCGCCAGCTCTGATCGCCAGCCTCGCTCGCGGTGCCCGTCGCGGCGCTGTCTGAGGCGGTGTCCGCCGGCTTGTTCGGGCTACCGGCACAGCTCAGCGCGAGCAGCGCGAGCGCGCCCCAACGCGACGAGCGACACGACTCCAGGGTGCTCATGGTGCTTTGCCTTTCTCGCCCGCGGCGGGCTTTTCGTCTGTGCTGGCCGCTGGCTTGGGCAAGGTGACGACCACCACGCGCTGCTGCGGTGCCATGTACGCCTGCATGCGGCGCTGGACCTCCGCGGGTTCCACGGCCTGAAGCTTCAGCATCTCGCTGGGCAGGCGCCCCGGATCGCCGAGGTAGTGATTGAGCTTCTGCAGCACGCCGGCGCGACCTGCATCTCCGGCGCCTCCGTTCAACAGCTGCAGCGAGCTCGACAGCTGCACCAGGAGCCCTTTCTTGGCGCGGCTCAGCTCGTCACTCGTGGGGCCGCTGCTCGCGAGCTTCGCGACGCTGGCCTCCATCGCCTTTTCCACGCGCTCGACGGGGACTCCGCTCGAGACCAGCGCCTCCAGCGCGAGCACGCCGCCGTACTCGTTGTCGTCGAGCCAGGAGTCGACCTGCGTGGCCAGCTCGGTCACGACCAGGTCCTGGTACAGGCGCGAGGCCTTGCCCGAGCCCAGCACATGGCCGGCCAGCTCCAGCCCCGGTTCCTCGGGACCGAAGGCGGGAGGCACCAGCCAGGCCATGGTGACCTTTGCCAGCGACACATTCTCGGGCACCTCGCGCCGTACCGGCTCCTTGCGCGGCTCTGTCACCAGCTGCCGTCGCTCCGGCTTGGGGCGCTTGCGCAGCGGAGCGAAGTAGCGCTCGATGAGCTGCTTGGTGCGCTCCACATCAAAGTCACCCACCACGGCCAGGGTGGCGTTGCTGGGAGCGTAGTACGCATCAAAGAAGGCGCGGACGTCGGCGAAGGTGGCGTGATTCAGGTCTTCGATCGAGCCGATCACGTTGCCGTGATAGGGGTGCCCCGGCGGGAAGAACGTGTCGTAGAGGGTGAGCTCGCTGGGGCCGTACGGGCGGTTTTCGTAGCTCTGCCGGCGCTCGTTCAGAACCACCCCACGCTGCACCTCCAGTCGATCGGGCGTGAGCGCGTCGATCATGAAGCCCATGCGGTCGCTCTCCAGCCACAGCACGAGCTCCAGCTGCTCGCTCGGCACGGTCTCGAAATAGTTGGTGCGATCGAAGCTGGTGGTGCCGTTGACGTTGGTGCCGCCCGCCGCCTCGATCAGCGTGTCGAATTGCCGCCCGGCGTACTTGGAGCCCTCGAACATCAGGTGCTCGAACAGGTGCGCGAAGCCCGAGCGCTTCGGGGGCTCGTTGGCGGGGCCGACGTGATACCAGATGTTCACCGCCACGCGCGGCAGGCTGGGATCACGAGCCAGGATGACCTCGAGCCCGTTGTCGAGCGCGTACTTCTCGAATGGGATCTCGAAGCTGCTCTTGGCAATCGGCCCAGGTTGCGCCTGCTGGGAAGGGGCCTCCTGGGAAGGGGCCTCCTGGGAAACAGCGGGCTGTACCAGCGAAGCGCACAGCGCGATCACGGCGCTGGAAGCCAACGGTCGGACACGCGAAAGCGGCATGCCCGCCTTCTACACCGAATCCTCAGTGGAGACAGCCCTGCAGGCGCGGCTGCCCGCCGGGATCTGGCGGCTTGCGTCCCATCTCTCCGCACAGCTACCCTGCGCGGGCATGGAGCTGCGTGTAGGACCTGCCGAGTCCGAGTCGGAGCGGGCGCTCGGGCGTGGCATTCGCCACGCGGTGTTCGTGGAGGAGCAGGGCGTGCCCGTGGAGCTCGAGATCGACGGCCTGGACGACCAGTGCCGCCACTTCCTGGCGCACCTCAGGCTCGACGGCGGGGGCGAGCAAGCGGTCGCCACGGCGCGCGCCCGCGTCACCGACCGCGGCTGGAAGATCGAGCGCGTGGCGGTCCTGCGGGAACAGCGTGGGCGCTCGGTGGGTGCGGCGCTGGTGCGGCACATGCTGGGCGCTGCCCCCCGGGATCGCGTCGTCTACATCCACGCGCAGCAGAGCGCGATCGGCTTCTGGCAGCGGGTCGGCTTTGCCGTCGAGGGGCCGGAGTTCTTCGAGGCTGGCATCCCGCATCGGTTGATGCTGTGGAGCCGTCCGCTCGCGAGCTGAGCGGCGCGACCGCTCAGGGGTCGCGGCGAGCGTGGAAGCTCGCTTCGTAGCCCGGATCCTCGATTTCCAGCGCCGCTCCGGTCGGCAGCAAGCGCAGGCGGCAGTCGAGCATCACCGCCACTTCCTCGGTCCGGCGCGCGCCCAGGCTGCTCTCGTAACGGCCCGGGTGTGGGCCGTGCGGGACTCCGCGCGGGTGATGCGTGATGCTGCCTCGACCGACGCCGAGTCGCGATGAGAAGTCGCCGTCCACGTAGAACAGCACCTCATCGATCTCGACGTTGCTGTGGGGATAGGGGCAGGGCACAGCGTCCGGATGAAAGTCGAGCGGCCGCGGCACGAAGCTGCAGATCAGGGCGCCAGTCGCTTCGAAGGTGCCGTGCCAGGTGGGCGGCAGGTGCACCGAGCTCACGCGCGGCTGAAACGCGAGGATGGGGAAGGCCCAGGGATAGACGCTGCCGTCCCAGCCGACCACGTCGAGCGGGCTGTGCCCGTACAGGAAGCGCTGGCGCGTCTCGCCCGCCTTTACCCACACCTCGCGCAGGCCTTCGTCGCGAGGGCCCAGAAAGGTGGGGCGCCGGAAGTCGCGATGACTGTAAGGCGCGTCCATGCGCAGCTGGCCGACGGGATTGCGGAACGCGCGCGGGATGCCGAGGCCGTCGTTGAACTCCAGCGACAGATAGTGCTGCGGCTGGCTCGCGTCGATCAGCAGGCGGTACAGCACGCCCTTGGGCACGCACACGTAGTCGCCCGCTTGAAACTCCAGGTCGCCGAGCGGGGTGCGCAGCGTGCCGCGCCCCGACTGCACGAACAGCAGCTCATCCGCGCCGGCGTTCAGATGATAGCTCGCGTCGTCGCGCGTCGGCTTGCGGCAGCCGATCACCAGATCGGCGTTGTAGAGCAAGGGAGTCGAGCCGCCCCCAGCATCGCCCGGCAGCTCGCCGGTCCGGTAGTGGCGGCGCGCGAAGCCGGGCCGGGGCGCGCGGGGCAGGTCGGCGCCCGGGCGCGCCTCGCTGGCGAGCGGAACGGCGAGCGGATCACCTGCCGCCTCCAGCGCTTGCGGGCGCTCGAGATGATAGGCGATGGTGAACGGCCCCTCGAAGCCCTGTCGCGTCAAGCACCACTCGTAGCGCAAGCGCCCGTCGGTCCCGCGCAACGCCGTGTGCGGCTTCGCGGGCAGCTCGCCGAAGCACAGACGCTCTAGCACGCTGGCTCCTCGTTCGGGGTTGCCGGGGGGGCGGCTGCGCTGCGCGTCTGCTCGCGCTCGATGCTCTCGAACAGCGCGCGGAAGTTGCCGGCGCCAAAGCCCTGGTCGCCCTTGCGCGAGATCAGCTCGAAGAAGAAGGGGCCGGCCTCCGCGCTGCCGTACAGCCCGGCCGAGTCCTTGAGGAAGATCTGCAGCAGGTAGGCGCCGCGCGCTTGCCCGTCCACCAGGATGCCGAGCTCTTCCAGCTCCTCGATGCGCTCCTCGATGCGCTCCACGCCCTCGCGCCGCAGCCGCTCGGGCAAGAGCTCGTAGTAAGCGTGGGGCGTGGGCATGAACTCCACGCCGCGCGCGCGCAGGCCGCGCACCGTGCCCAGGATGTCGGGCGTGGCGAGCGCCACGTGCTGCACGCCGTCGCCGCGGTTGTCCTCGTGAAAAATGTTGATCTGCGAGTTCTTGAAGGCGGGGCGATAGGGCTCGTTGTTGGCGAACTTGATGCCGGTCACCGGATCCCACATCACGCGCGAGCGCAGGCCCGAGCCGTGGTTGCCGGCCGGCGGCGGGGCTTTCCCGCCCGACTGAGCCTCGCTGACGTCGCGCGTGTGGAACTGCACCTCCCAGAACTGCTCGAAGCCCATCACGTGCTCCAGCCAGAGCAGAGCCGGGCTCATGGTCTGGAAGTTGGAGGTGACGTGATCGATGGCGGAGAAGCGAAAGCGGTTCTGCCCGCCGCGCGGCACCGCATACGGCTGCAGGCCGGGAAACAGCTTCGGATAATTGTGCCGCTCCACGAAGCGGAAAGTGGTGTCACCGAAGGGAGTGGTGATGGAGAAGGTCTGGAGCCAGCCGTCCCCCTCGCGCGTGGTCTGGATCTCGCTGATCGGGTTGCCACCCCTGCGATCGAGCTCGGCGAAGGTCTGCTCGATGTTCTCCACCTCGAAGGCGAGCGTGCCGACGCCGTCCGGGTGGCGGCCGAGATAGCGAGCCGCGCGGCCGCCGGAGCCGACCGGCTCGGAGCACACAATGGCGCAATCGCCGGCCTCAAATACCAGCGAACGCTGGCGACCGGCCGCCGTCAGCTCGGGGCTGCTCGCGCCGGTCTCCGCGAAGTCGAGCAGCTCGGTGTAGAAGCGCCGGCTGCGCTCCAGGTTGCGCACGTAGTAGTGCAGCCCGAGCAGGCGCTTCAGGCCGAGCCTGTTCTGGCGGGCCGCAGCCTGCGGGCTGAAGCTGGGCGCGGGAGGCTGGAGAGTGGGGGTTTCTGTCATGGTGCGCTGACCTCCTGTTCGATGGCGCCGAAGATGCTTTGGCCGGCGTCGTCGAGCATCTCGATGCGGATGCGGTCGCCGACGCGCAAAAATGGGGTGACGGCGGCGCCCTGCTCGAGCAGCTCGCGGCTGCGCCGCTCCGCCAGGCAGGCGACGCCGGCGCCCGGGTCCGGGTTCGAGACCGTGCCTCCGCCGAGGATCGTGCCGGCGGTGAACGCGCGCGTCCGGGCGATGTGCGCGATCAGGTCGTGAAACGAGAAGTGCATTCCGGCGCCGGCGTCGGGCGAGCCGACGCGCTGCCCGTTAAGCGTGCAGAGCAGCGGACGGTGCAGGCGCCCGTCGCGCCAGGCGGCGCCGAGCTGATCCGGAGTGACGGCGAACGGCGAGAAGGCGGTCGCCGGCTTGGAGTTGAAGAACCCGAACCCCTTGGCCACCTCGGCCGGGATCAGGTTGCGATAGCTCCAGTCGTTGGCCAGCATCACCAGTCGGATGCAGTGCTCGGCCGCCGGCGCGCCGATGCCGCGCGGTACATCGCCCAGCACCACGCTCACTTCGCCCTCGAAATCCAGGCCCCACTCGCCGTTGGGCAGGGGAAAGGGCGCGTGCGCCCCGAGCAACACACCGGATCCACCCTGGTACACGAGCGGGTCGGTCTGCAGCGTGGCAGGTGGCTCCGCGCCGCGCGCGCGCCGCACCAGGATCATGTGGTTGAGGTACGCCGAGCCGTCGACCCACTCGTAGGCGCGCGGCAGGGGCGCGAGCCAGCGGGCGCCAGCGATCTCGGCGCCCTCGCGCTCGCCCGACTCGAGCTGAGCCCAGAGCTCGCGCAAGCGCGGGGCGCAGCGCTGCCAGTCGTCGAGCGCGCGCTGCAAGCTGGGCGCCACGCCAGCCGCGGGCAGCAGGCGAGTGCCGGCTCGATTCACCACCACCAGCTGGCCGTCGCGGCTGCCATCGTCGATCGTCGCGAGTTTCATCGGGTGTGCCTCGGGCGGGGAAATTCAGGGTGAGGGGCGGGTGCCCCGGTTCAGGCGCTCGTGCTCCAGGTAATCGAGCCCCAGGGCGATCGGGTGCTTGCCTCCATGATAGTGCTCGAGCTCCAGGAGGCGAGTCTTCAGCTGGCGCCCGAGCGCGCCCTCGCTCAGCCCCAGCTCGGTCAGACACTCGAGCAGGTTCCAGCGCAGCAGCCACTCGTGCGGCAAGTGGGCGTCCAGCTCGGCCTTCAGGGCGGCGATCTGCTGCGGCTGCTCCTGCGCCGGCTGGCCACGAAGGCGCTCGCTGGCGGAGTACCATCCGTCGAGCGTCAGCTCGCTCGGCGATCGCGAGCGCCCCTTCGGCACCAGCGGCCTGCCCGCGGGGTTTGGCGCCGCGCCGAGCGGCGACACGGCGTCACAGCTCGAGCCGGCGCGCGCGCTGTGCACGCGATCGACGAGCGGCACGGGGTAGCGCCCGACCAGCAGCTGGGGCGCCTCCCCGGGCAGCTGGACGCGCACGTCGCTCAGCCACAGCCAGCGGGTGCCTGGCGCCGCCGCGTCGGCGAGCGTGCCCTCGAGCTGCGCACCGGAAGCGTAGCGCAGCAGGACGGAGCGCGGCCGCCCGGGCTGCAAAGCGGCGCGCGCGGCCAGGTAGTGGCGCGGGTCGCTGCCGTCCGCGAGCGGACCGATCGGGACCACGTACGCGGACTCGACGCGCCCCAGAACGCGGCCGCCGTCGACCAGCGCTGCGCCCGGCTCGAAGCGCAGCCATAGCCCGTCTCGACCGGCTTCGTTCATGCCAGAGAGCGTGCCGATGAGCTCGCTGCCGCCCGCGAGCTCGACCGTGCACGGCTCCTCGCTCTGCAGCGCGGCGTGCAGCGCGGGCAGCCCCCCGCGCCGGTAAGCGAGCGAGCTGCTCACCTCCTCCAGCACCTGGTGCAGGTGCTCGAAATCGCGCGCCACGAACAGCTGCGGCTGCGGGCGCGTGATGTCGAAGCCCGTCTCGACACAGGCGGCGGAGAGCGGCAGCTTGCGAACCTCGGGACCGTGGCAGAAGTGGCTCTCGGCGAGCGACGACAGCAAGCCGGCTCCATACAGCCGGTAGTCGGAGAGCGTGCCCACGAGCCCGTACTCGGCCGTCCACCAGTAGAGGCGAGCCATGCGCGCCGCTTCGCTGGCGGGCCCGAGCGCCGCGATCGCGGCGTCCAGCTCCAGCTCCGCCGCGCGCACGTCGGCGGGCAGGCTATCGCGCGCGTCCTTCAGATCGGAGAGCAGCCGCACGGCTCGATCCACGCGCGCGTCTGCCGGGTTCGCGAACGCCCGCGACGCCACCTCGCCCGAAGCGCGGATGTAGTCCGCGTAGCGCCGGTCGATCAGGATCGGGGCGTGGCCGGCGGCCTCGTGGATGATGTCGGGAGCAGGCGTATAGGGCAGGTGGTCCGGCGTGCGAATCTCCGCCGCGATGGGCAGCACGCTCAGCGCCTGGAACGCGGTGAAGGCGCGCGGTGGGATGAACCCATCCACACACACCGCCCGCCATCCGATCGCCGCGAGCCGCCGGTTCATCTCACCGATGCTGGGGATGTGCTCCGGCGAGATACCGCTCTCGGCCAGGCCCCGCACGTACGAAGGGTGGGCCGTGCGCTGCAGCCGGGCATGCAGCTGCAGCAGCACGAAGCGCCACACCGCCTGATCGATGGCGGTGTAGCGACTCACGTCCTGCTCGACGATGAACGCCTGCAGGTAGTCGGGGATGGCAGGGGGCGGGATCGAGCTCGGGGGGATGGCGTCCCCGCGGATGGCACTGCGGGTTTCCACTTTGGGATCTTAGCGCAAAAAGCGTGATTATCCCTGCGATTCGCGATATTCAGCATCCGGCCATGAGAGCGTGTCGCGGGTCCGTGGCGGTCTGGTCGCTGGCATTGGCGGGGGCGCTGGGCGTTCCGCTGACAGCGGAGCGTGCGGCCGCCGCGGAGTCGAGTGGGACAGCGGCGCAGCCGGGCGCCACCGCGCAGCAGAGTGCAACAGTGGAGCAGCAGAGTGCGACAGCAGCGCCCGCTCCGGTCACCTCTCCAGCGCCGGCGCTGTCAGCGGGCGAACGCGCGCCGTTGCCGAGCTACTACACCGTAGAGGTCGGACCCAACGGGGCGCTGGTGGTGGATGGCTCCCTGCTGGCGAGCGCGGCAGAGCTGGACGCGCTCGCGCGGGCGGCTGCCGGCGGCAGCTTCGCTGGAGCGGTGTTGTTCGCGGATGGACGCGCGGGCGCGGCAGCGGATGAGGTCGCCGGCGTGCTGCGGCGCGCGGGCTTTCGCACGCTGGTCGAGGCGCGCCGCAGCGCTCCCGTCGAGCTGAGCCCGCTCGGGCGCGCGGAACGGGAGCGGGCGGAGCGCGAGCGCGTGCGGCAGGCGAAGCAACGCCTGGTCGCGGAGGGCATCATCGAGGGAGATGCGCCTACCCCCGGCGCGAGCCGCCCTGCGCCGCCGCCGGCCACGGTTGCGCGCGAGCGCGCGCCGGGCGTGGAGTTGCAGACGGTCGGCCTGTACCTGTCGGGTCCTGCCAACACCAGCGCGACACGCCGGCAGCTGGTGAAGCTGTTCGAGCGCAGCTTTCCCGCGTTTCGGCGCTGCCATGCGGACGCGGGCGAGCACACCGAGAACCTGTCGTTCGGCGTCGACCTGTTGGTGCCGAAGGAGGGTGGCGGTGCCAAGGTGCGACAGACGCGCACTCGGCTCACGGGGAACGCCTTCAAGGCCTGCATGGAGCGCGCGTTCCAGGCGATCCGCTTTGAGCCGCTGCCCAGCGCGCGGCCGGAAATCGTCAGCTACTCGCTGCTGTTCAGGCCCGAAAAGCGCTAGCCCCGGCGCGCGCGGCGACGAGCGGTCGTACTGGATCGGCATACTGGTTTTGCCGCATCCCGTGGACCACCCTTTTAAACCCCGTCCCGGGGCTGCCGTTCTACCTGGGACGGACTTCGCGCCGCGGGCACCCGTCTACGATTTGTGCGCGCCGCTCCACCCCGATGACGACCGAAAAACGTACCAGTGAGGCGCTGATGGGAAGGATTTCCTATCGACCCGAGCAGAACACGTTGATCGAGGACGTCGAGAGCCCTTCGCTCGCGCCGCGCCCGCCGCCCAAGAAGGACCGCGCGCTGCTGACGCTGCTCACCGGGCCGCTGCAGGGCACCATCATCCAGCTGGATGCGCGCAATGATCTGACGCTCGGCCGCAGCAAGCAGGCGGGTGTGTTGATCCCCGATCCCGGCCTGTCGCGCATCCACGCGCGCGTGTTCCGGCGCCAGACGCCGACCCGCACCGAGTTTTACATCGAGGATTGCGGCAGCACCAACGGCACCTTCGTGGCGGGCCAGCGCATCTCGACGCCGACGCCGCTCGGCGATGGCTCGCGCGTCGGGCTCGGGCGCCGCACCGTCTTGCGCTTCTCGCTGCAGGACGCGCTGGAAGAGGAGGCGCTGATCCGCGTCCACGAATCGGCGCTGCGCGATCGCTTGACCGGCGCGTACAACCGCGGCGCCTTCGACGATCGCCTGAGCAGCGAGTTTCAGACCAGCCGCGCGCGCGGCACCCCGCTCGCGCTGCTGCTGTTCGACATCGACCACTTCAAGAGCTTGAACGACAACTACGGTCACCAGGCAGGCGACGCCGTGCTGCGCGACGTGGTGCAGGCCGTGCAGAGCGCGCTGCGCGCGGAGGATGTGCTGGCCCGCTACGGCGGGGAGGAGTTCGCGGTCATCCTGAAGAACGTCTCCTCGCGCAGCGTGCACGTGATGGCGGAGCGCGTGCGCGTGGCCGTCGAAGAGCTGCAGGTCGAGTGGCAGGGGCAGCCCATCCGCGCGACCATCAGCGTGGGGGGCGCCTACCTGGCGCGCACGACCGTGATCGAGGAGCCCTCCGCGATGGTGGCCGCCGCCGACGAGGCGCTCTATCAGGCCAAGCATCAGGGCCGAAATCGCGTCGTGCTGGTGACCCGGGGCAGCGCCGAATAGTCGGCTGAACCCGCTGGGCAGAGCGCTGCTGGCGCCGTTTCGGGGACTGGGCTATAGCACGCCCCATGCCGGCCCTGAGACTCGTGCGACCCGATCAAGCGGACTATCGCGCCGCGATTTCCACGCTGAAAAACGCCCTGCGGGGCGGAGAGCTGACCAGCGAGGCGGCGACCCAGCATTCGGTGGCGGACGTGGTGCGCGGGATCATCGACCAGGTTTCGAAGGGTGGGGACGCGGCCGCTGCCCGGCTCACCTCCGAGCTGGACCGGGCGCGCGTCACGCCGGAGACGCTGCGCGTGGCTCCCGAGCTGCTGGAGCGCGCGCACCGCGAGGCCGATCCGGACCTGCTGGCGTTGATCCGCCGTGCGGCCGCCAATGTTCAGGCGTACCAGGAGCACATCCTGTGGAAGTCTCCGGAGGCGCTGGAGCGCGACGGGCGGCGGCTCGGCGTGCGCTACACGCCGCTGCGGCGGGTGGGCGTGTACGTGCCCGGGGGGCGCGCGCTGTATCCCTCGACCGTGGTCATGACGGTCGTGCCGGCGCGTGTGGCCGGGGTGAAGGAGATCGTGATGTTCTCGCCTCCAACCGGGGGCGAGATCGCGCCGCTGGCGCTGGCGCTGGCCTGGGAGCTCGGCGTTCGCGAGGTCTATCGCCTGGGCGGCGCAGTGGGGCTGGCCGCGGCGGCCCACGGCACCGAGACGATCGCGCCGGTCGACAAGATCGTGGGGCCCGGTAACGCCTATGTCGCGGAAGCCAAGCGGCAGCTCTTCGGGCGGGTCGGGATCGACTCCATCGCCGGCCCGAGCGAGGTGTTGATCGTCGCCGATGACAGCGCCAACCCGGTCTGGGTGGCGGCGGATCTGATCGCGCAGGCCGAGCACGATCCAGGATCCGCCATCCTGGTGACGCCCTCGCTGGGGCTGGCCGAGCGCGTGCTGAGCGAGGTCGAGCAACAGCTGGCGGCGCTGGAGCGCGGCGACGCCGCGCGGCGTTCGCTCGAGCGCTACGGTGCCGCCATCGTCTGCCGCGACCTCGAGCAGGCCTGCGCCCTCGCCAACGAGTTCGCGACCGAGCACTTGCAGATCATCACGCGCTCGGACGACGAGTGCCTGGCTCGCATCGAGAGCGCGGGCGCCATCTTCGTGGGCGCGCACACGCCGGTACCGCTCGGCGATTACTACGCCGGGCCCTCGCACGTGCTGCCCACGGGCGGCACGGCGCGCTTCTCGGCGCCGCTCAGCTGCAACGACTTCCTCAAGGTGTCGAGCCTGATCCGCTACACTGCCCGTGACCTCGCGGCGGATGCCGCGGACGTGTCGACCTTCGCCCGCCGCGAAGGGCTCACGGCCCACGCCCGGGCGGTGGAGCTGCGTCAGGGCAAGGGCTGAGCAGCCGGGGCTGGGTGTTTCCAACGCTGCAACTCGGGGCAATCTGCGCCGGATTGGTTGCGACCCACTCGGATTATTCTGTCTGGCGCGGAGAACGAGCGCTCCCGTCACGGGGCAGGAGTGCGCCGCGTAGCAATGCCTCTTTCGTTCTCCGGACCGCGGACTAAGCTGCGTTCGTACCGGAGGAATGTCATGAGTTTTTTGCTTCGTTCGAGGTCGTTTGCCGCTGTCAGTCTCGTGTTGCTGGGAACGGGAGTGGTGGCCATTGCCTGCGGCTCGGACTCGAAGAATCCAGCGAGTTCGTCCGGTACCGACAGCTCGACCAGCGGCAACCAGCCGAACAGCCCCGGCTCCTCCGGCAACGGCGACACCGCGAACCCGAGCAACAACCCTTCGGGCGGCGAGGCGCCCGCGGGCGGTGAACAGAATCCGGCGACCAGCGGCAACGAAGGCCAGCCCGGGAACATCCCCGTCCAGCAGAACCCGGACAACCCGGGTTCGACGGACAACCCGAACCCTGACCAGATGAACCCGCCGACAAACCCGGGTACGCCGGTGACCGCCAACTGCAACCCGCCAGAGGGCGCCGTCCCGAATCTCGCGCTGCAACAGGTGGCGACGGGGCTGACGCGGCCCATCTACGTCACGCAGGCGCCTGGGGATGACTCGCGGCTGTTCATCATGCTGAAGGGTGGAACCATCCGCGTGGTGCAGGATGGACAGCTCCAGCCGACGCCGTTCATCGATGTGTCCAGCATGCTCAACGACGACGGTGATCGAGAGCAGGGCTTGCTCGGGATGGCGTTCCATCCAGACTTTGCGACGAACGGGCTTTTCTACCTGCACTTCTCGTCGAACGGTGGCCAGGGCATGGGGGCCTCGGGCGACACGGTGGTTGCCGAGTTCAAAGCCAACGCGGACCACACCGCAGGCGAGCCGGCGAGCCGTCGCATCTTGCTCACGACCGCCGGCCTGGAGGCGAACCACAATGGCGGTCAGCTGGCATTCGGTCCGGACAAGATGCTGTACTTCGGCTTGGGGGATGGTGGCGGCGGCGATGACCAGCACGGCAACCCCGGCAATGGACAGTCACTCAACGTATTGAACGCCAAGATCCTGCGTCTCGACCCTGCCGGTCGCGAGGTCAATAACTCCTACGGAATCCCAGCCGGCAATCTTGCTGCCGTCACAGGGCAGCAGGCCTTGCCGGAGATCTGGGCCTACGGTTTG
>DASTRX010000046.1:0-24308 GCA_035760985.1 Polyangiaceae bacterium | reverse complement strand
TCGCCGTCGCCGCAAGTGCGAGATCCAGTCCCATCCCTGCTCCTCCGCAAACCCCATGGAGCAGACTTCTAGAGCGATGGAAAGGGTGGTCGTAATTCTCAAATAATCTCGATCACTTGCGCACTTAAGCGATCGGCATTGCGTCTACACCCAGAAGGACTGGAGAGGCATCGGGGTGGCCTCCCAGCGCCTCCTCGCCTGTCAGGCCGCGGGGGTTCACCTGGCGCTGGAGCAGAGCATCCAGCTTGCGCCGCCCGGTGACCTGACGCTCTCGATCGCGGCGTTGCCGCCGCTGGCTTCAGCCCTGGACCGCTTGATCCGGCGAGGGGAGGCTGCGCTCGAGGCGGTGGCTCGAGCCTCGAGCGGGGCGCAAGGCAACCCGGGGGAGGGAGACGTTTTGGTGGATTCGGCGAGCGGTGCCGCGCCCGATCCCACCGGCAAGCTGACGATGCGCGACTACGTGCTCAGCGCGACGCAGCTGCTGCAAGCTGCGCTCGATCTCGAGATCAGCGGAGCCTTTCGCACTTCGACGCCCGACAACGCCACGGCCCTGAACACGCTGCGCTCGGCCGCCGCGCTCGGCGAGGCCATCGCCGCCCGGGAAGACCCGGCGCAGACCACGTTGCTGTCGTTCGACCTGCTGCGACAGCTGCTCGAGACCGAGCTGCAGCGCGCTGCGCTCACGCCGGAGCAGCTCGACCGAGTGCGCGCCGTGCAGAGCCTGGTCCCGCTCGTGACCCAGCTCGCGAGCGCAAAGTCAGCGGACGAAGCGGCCATCGTCTTTCAGAACGCGGCGGCGCCGCTCGACACCTACGCTCTGAAATACAAACAGAACGTCATCGCGCTCAATGGCCTCGTCGGCGCGGGCGGCGGCAGCGAGCTCGTGAGCCTCGCGAGCAAGACCCACGCCAGTGGCGTGGTCAGCGGCTTCGCCCCGATCGGCTTTCACGCGACCACACCGTTGAGCGACGACTGGCACTTCGGAGCGCTGCTCTCGGTGATCGACCTGGGTGCCCTGGTGACCGCCCGCTTTCAAACCGAGACGGAGTCGACACCCGCCGCGATGGCACCGTCGAGCGAGACCACGGTGTCCCAGCAGCCCAACGTCGATCTGGTCAACATCGTCAGTCCGGGCTTCTTCCTCACGCTCGGGATCGCGGGCAGCCCGTTCATCGCCGGCGTTGGGGGCCGCGTCGTGCCCGCGCGCAAGACCGAGACGGTGGCTGCCGATGGCACGAGCTCCAGCTTGTCGACGCCGGCGTTTCAACTCATCGGGATGCTGGCCGTGGACGTGCCGATTTTGCAGTTTTGAGCGCTTGCGCCAGCGCCTCGTTCCGGGTCGAAATGCCGTGAAATGGCATTGAAATGCGGCTGATAGATCAAATTGGGGGCGCAAGGGGGTCCTCCATCTCGAGGATTCCAGAGTCGCGCGTCAAGATCCGTTTTGTACCTCCGGGGTTATTGACCTGCGGAGAGGATTAGATGGCACACATCCCGAATCTACGGCGGCGGCCGCTGGCAGCGAAGTCGGCAGCGACGTCGTTTCCTTACATCGATACCCTGTTCGACTACGGGAAGTTCTTGCGCGGCGCCGGCGATGGCATCGGGCATTTGCCCTCGCACGTCGCGCACGAGCCGATCGCGGTGGTGGGTTCGGGCGTCGGGGGCCTGGTCGCCGCGTATGAGCTGCTGCGCGCCGGAGCGCGCGATGTGACGATCTTCGAGGCCAGCGCGCGGCCCGGCGGGCGCATGTACAGCCGTCCGTTCACGGCGACGCACCCGGAGTTCCTGGCGGAGCTGGGCGCGATGCGCTTTCCTCCCAGCGAGTTTGGGCTGTTTCACTATCTGGATGCGCTGGGCATCGCGCATTCGCCGAACTTTCCCGACCCGGGAAAGGTGCTGACGAACATCGGCTATCAGGGGCGCACGTACGTGTGGAAGGCGGACTCGGAGCATCCGCCGGCCATCTTCGCGAAGGTCGCGCAGGGCTGGGATGCTTTCGTGCAGGAGGGCTGCCGGCTCGCGGACGGTGTGCAGTTGCCGGCGCCGGTGAGCATCACGGCGGCGCTGCAGGCGGGGCAGCGGGAGCAGGCCGTCGCGGCCTGGCGTAGCTACATCCAGGCGTTCGAGAACGTGTCGTTTTACTCGGGTCTCGTGAGCATCTTCACGGCGCCGCAGCCGCCGGGCGGGCAGCGCTGGCAGGCCGCGGACTTCGAGCTGTTCGGCGCGCTGGGGCTGGGCTCGGGTGGGTTCGGGCCGCTGTATCAGATCGGCTTTCTGGAGCTGTTGCGGCTGATCGTCAATGAGCTGGAGACGGATCAAGAGCTGGTGATGGGCGGCATCGAGTCGCTGGCGAAGGCATTCTGTGAGCAGCGCTTTCACGGCCGGCGGCTGTACGATCGGATCCGGCTGGCGACGACGGTGACCGGGGTCTCGCACGCGCACGAGCGCAGGCCGCTGGTGTCGTTCGGGCATGGGCGCGCGGAGCGGTTTGCGCGCGTGGTGGTGGCCGCCACCAACCGGGCGATGAACATCGACATGGGGCTGGGCTACGAGGTGGGGGTGCTCGGCGCGAATCAGCGCAGCGCGCTCAGCGGCGTGCACATGACCAGCTCCTCGAAGGTGTTCGTGATGACGCGCGACAAGTTCTGGCAGAGGCACCGTGACCTGCCGGCCAACATCCAGACAGATACGCTGGTGCGCGGCGTGTACTGCCTGGACTACGCGCCGAACGATCCGCACGCGCCCGGCGTGGTGCTGCTCAGCTACACCTGGGAGGACGACTCGACGCAGCAGCTCGGGCTGCGCGACAAGCGCGCGCGCGTGCAGCGGCTGGTGCAGGACGTGGCGCGCACCAATCCCGATTTTGCCCGGCACGTGGTGCCCATCAACGAGGACTACGCCACCTATACGCAGGTCATCGACTGGGAGCTGGAGCCCCACTATTACGGGGCGTTCAAGCTGAATTTGCCCGGCGCCGACGAGCTGTCCCGGCGGCTCTTCTATCAGTTCCTGGCTTGCAAGGAGCCGGCGACGGATCCCTTCGTGTACCTGGCGGGGGACAGTCAGTCCTTCACGGGCGGCTGGATCGAGGGCGCCGTCCAGACCGGCGTGAACGCGGCCTGCGCCGTGATCCGCAGCCTCGGAGGCAGCCTGTACACGCTGGACAATCCCGTCGATGCAGCCCGGCCGACGGCCTACGACTACAATCCCGAATAGGAACGAGCAGCGGGGCAAGGCGCGGCTGGGAGCCCGATCTTTTTGTGTCTGATTGTGTTTGGAGCTCAACTTCGCCGGCAGCGGTCCCGTACCGGGGGGTGGTGGCGGAAGCGAGAGCGAACCGATGCGAAACAGCGTCGGGAGAGCTGCGCGCCGGGGGACGGAGATGACGCTGGCCCTGACGACAGAGGAAATGCACATCCTGTCGGAGGTGTTCGCCGTGCTCGCGGAGCGCCAGGACGAGCACGGGCTGCGCGTGTACCTGGGGGAGCAGCTGTCGCGCCTGCTCGGCGCGGATTACTACGCCTCGTACCTGTGGAGCGAGGTCACGAACAGCTTCACCGGGCGGGTCTCGCTGAACATGTCGGACTCGAACCTGTCCAGCTACGAAGCGTACTATCAGTTTCACGACCCGATCACGCATCGCTTGCGGGAGCGGGGCGAGCCGACGCTGGTCACACAGGTGTTGCCGCAGCACGAGCTGTTGAAGACCGAGTTCTTCAACGATTTTCTGAGCCAGGACGGCCTGTACTGGGGCCTCAACCTGCACGTGCGCGTGGCCGGGGAATGCACCGGCGATCTACGCATCTGGCGCAACCGGCGGCGCGACAACTTCGACGAGCGCGAGCTGTCGATCCTGCGGCTCGTGGCGCCCGCCTTTCGCAACGCGCTGCGCCGCTCGGCGGACCCGGGCGAGCTGGTGCGCACGCGCCGGGAAGCTGCGCTGACCGAGCGCGAGGAGCAGATCGCGCGCCTGGTGGCGAGCGGTCTCTCCGACAAGGAGATCGCCCAGAGCTTGAGCATCAGCTTCACGACGGTGCGCACGCACATCAAGCGCGCCTTCGGGAAGCTGGGCGTGGACAACCGCGTGAAGCTGGCCTCGTGCCTGCGGGCAGCCGCTCCGGCGTGCAAGTGAGCTCCTCAGGATTGAGGAGCGCGCCGAATCACCCTTACGGTGGCCTCACGGCGAGCGTTTTCTTCCATCAGGCTGCCCCCCGTCACCGTATGCCCCGCTACGAACTGCCCATCGTCGTGCGTCTCTCCCAGCAAGAGCTGGCGGAGGCGCTGCGCCGGCCGATCGGCGACCTGGCGGTGCAGCGGCTCGGCGGGCTGACGGTGGTGCTGCGCCCCGCGCGCGGCCCGCGCCGCGAGGTGCCGGCCGATCTGGTCGGCATGCTGGGCAGCCCCGCCTCGCTGATGGCGCTCGCGGGCGCGTTCCGCCCGGTGGAGCCGGCGCTGTTCCGCCGGCTCCGTGCCTGCCCGGCGCTGGCCAAGCGCTACGTGCTGGACCCCGAGGCGACGCTGAACGAGCTCGCGCACTCGGGCGACCATCAGGGCTTCGCGAAGTGACCGACGAACAGTAGCGCGTTGCTCTGCACGTCGCGGATGAAGAACACGAACGGGTGGTCGAAGACGACCGGGATGGGCGGCGGCGGCAAGGACACGTCTCGCCCGACCTCAGCGGTGGCAGCAGAGGCCTCGGTGCCCTGCTCGTCGAGCGAGAGCGTCGCCTGGTGGAACGCGTCGCTGATGTAGATGTTCGGCCCGAGCTGCTGATCGAAGTCCGCGTCGTCCTGGAAGGCCTGGCGCATGCCCAGCGCTTGCAGCCGCTCCTTCAGTGGCACTTCGCTGGTGAGCTCGAACTTCGGGAAGCCGAGCGCGAGGTTCTTCGTGGCCAGCGAGCCAATGGCAGTGGACACGCCCTCGGCGTCGAGCTGGCTGACATACGCCTCGAAGCTGCCCTCCGCGGGCATGATCGCGACCAGCTCCAGCTCATTGCCGAAGTAGGGCAGGGCCAGCGCCTGGTAGTCGGGTCCGGCAAAGTAGCGTGTCTCGAAGGTGGCGTGCATCATCGGCACGGTGCTCGTGCCCGCCGCGCTCACGAACGGCTCGTTCCGCGTTTGTTCTTTGTCGAACTCGTTGCCCCAGCGCGCCTTGAAGTAGAGCGCGTTGGTGAGCACGAAGCGCACCAGCGGGTCGATCGAGCCCTCGGGCAGGATCTCCGGGATCAGCTGCTCGGTCTCCCGGGCCACCTGCTGGTTGATGGCGCGGCGCGACGCCTCGGGGTCGCTGACGAACGGCGCCAGGAACACGCCGGCGCCGTAGTAGGCCGACAGGGTGTCGAGGAAGGCTGGCGCCGGGCGGTACTGCGTCTCGAGCCAGAGATCATTGCTCACGCGCAGGGCCTGAGGCTGCTGGCTCTCGCTGCCCTGGTGATTGCGCGCCTCCAGCGCCCGGGCCACGGCATTTCGCGCCTCGTGAAATGCCGGCCCATCGTCGTTCGAAAATGATAACGCGCTGTCGATCTCGCTCTTGGTCTCACCGCCCGCGCCCGCGACCAGCATCGCCAGGGCCGTGGAGATGCTGTAGGGCGAGAAGAAGGCGTTCTGATCGGGCCGGGCCTCCTCGTGGTAGAATTTCCAGCCGAAATCCCAGCCATCTTGCGACGCCGAGTTGGGCAGCGAGCCACTCGCGACCACGCGCGCCGCGGTGCCGCGCAGCTCTTGCAGCAGGCTGCCGGCGTCTCCCGTCTGTTCGTCCCCCGTCTGACCACCCCCGCAGCCACAGGTGAAACACAGCGCGCTTGCGAAAGCAGCTGCGAAAGCTCCTCCGAAAGCAGAAGGCGAAGAACTCATAGCCTTCACTATGAGCGGCCCGCCGTACTTCGTCTAGTTCGGCTCCGCACATTTCGTGGCTCTCCAGAGCACGGTGATGTGCGATAGTCCATGAATGAGCGGCTTGGAAGCGAACAGCTTCGACTACGGCCAGCTGGGAGCGGAGCTGATCCGCGCGCTGCGGGGCAAGCGCTCGCAGACGGCGCTGAGCCGCCGCATCGGCTACAAGACGAACGTCGTCTACCTCTGGGAGGCGCAGAAGGCCGCGCCCACCGGCGCCGGCTTCCTGCAGCTCGCGCAGCGCGCCGGCGTGGACGTGCGGCACTCGCTGGAGCAGTTCTATCGCAAGTCGCCGCCCTGGCTCGCCGAGCAGGAGCCCACCTCCGTCGCGGGCGTGGCGGCGCTGCTCGACGATCTGCGCGGCCAGAGCACGCTGGTCGAGACGGCGGCCAAGCTGCGCGTCTCGCGCTTCGCGCTCGCGCGCTGGCTGCGCGGGGAGGCGGAGCCGCGCTTGCCCGACTTCCTGCAGCTGATCGAGGTCACGTCGCTGCGCCTGCTCGACTTCGTGGCGGCGCTGGTCGATCCGCAGCTGGTACCGTCGCTCTCGGAGCGCTGGCAGGAGCTGCAGTCCTCGCGCCGCGCGGCGTACCAGCGCCCCTGGTCGCATGCCGTGCTGCGCGCGCTCGAGCTGCGCCAGTACCAGGAGCTGCCAGCGCATGTGCCCGGCTGGATCGGGCGCATGCTGGGGCTCGACCCGGGTGAGGAGGAGGCGTGCCTCGAGCTGCTGGCGGACACGGGCCAGATCGAGCTGCGCCAGGGCAAGTGGCGCGTGCGCCAGGTGCTGACCGTCGACACGCGCAAGGACCCGGAGGCCGCGCGCCACCTCAAGGCGTGGTGGTCCCGCGTCGGCAACGAGCGCTTTCTGGCCCACGCCGACGGGGTCTTTTCCTACAACCTGTTCGGCGTCTCGAACGCGGATCTGGAGCGCATCGAGGCTCTGCAGCGCGCCTATTTCCGCGAGCTGCGCAACATCGTGGCGCAGTCCGAGCCCGTGGAAAACGTCGCCGTCGTCAACCAGCAGCTGTTCTCGCTGTTGGTGCGGCAGTAAAATCGCTTCACCGCCGGCACCGGCAGCAGAGGAGAACCCATGTCCGAAGACGAACGAGCGATCCGCACCCTGATCGCCAACTGGATCGCGGCCTCGCGCAGCGGGGACGTCGCGCGCGTGCTCAGCCTGATGGCGGACGACGTGCTCTTCCTCACGCCGGGCCAGCCGCCCTTCGGCAAGGAAAAATTCGCGGAAGCCTCGCGCGCGATGCGCGAGCTGCGCATCGATGGCAAGAGCGATGTGCAGGAGGTGGTGGTCAGCGGGGAATGGGCCTGGTGCCGCACCCAGCTGCAGGTCACCATCCGCTTCCCCGACGGCAAGACCATGAGCCGTTCCGGGCAGACGCTGAGCATCCTGCGCCGGCAAGCCGACGGCAGCTGGCTGCTCGCCCGCGACGCCAACCTGCTCGCCGCCGATCCCAGCTCCTGACGCTGGTTTCAGAGGGGCTCGCCCCCGCTCGCCCCCGCGCGTCCCCAGTATGCGCCCACTGCGCGTGGCCCTGTCCGTCGCAGCCATGCAACACGCGACTGGCGCGTTGCGCGCCGGCGGCTACCATTGGCGCAGGATGGCAAGACAGCAGGGCCCGTGGTGGATGGCGCGGGCGATGGGCGTCTCGCTCGCCTGCGGGGACGGGGCGCACGGCTGCACGCTGGTGCAATGCGCCGGGAACGGGCTGCAAGTACCGCTCGTGGACGCTTCGGGTCAGGGGGTGGCCGCCAAAGGTCAGTACTACACCAGCGCTGGGGGCGGGAGCACCCACTCCTTCTACTGCACGGGCGCGGCGAGCTCCAAGTCGTACGCCGATTGCGAAGACGGTCGGTTGCAGGTAGGCGGGCTGGTGCAGCCCGGCATCGAGGTCCAGATCCAGTTCCAGGACGCTGGCGGGGCGTGGTCCGAGTGGCTGCCCGTCGCCCTGACCTTGAACCCGCACACCGATCCGGACTTCAACGGTCCGGGCTGCCCCTGCACCTGGTACTCGGCCACTGCCGAACCGTTGATCGTGCCCGCCGCCTGGCAATGGCAGAGATGATCCGTGCAGCGCGGATGCAGGCGCCGCTCAGACCGAGGCGGCCTCCGGCGTCACGGGTAGCTTCGCCTCGAACCTCGCCCCGCCGCCTTCGATCGCGGCCGCGGTGATCGTGCCGCCGTGAGCTTCGGCGACTTGCCGCGCCACGTACAGGCCGAGCCCGAGGCCTCCGGAGTTGGGGCCGCTGCCGCGCTCGAAGCGCGCGAACAGGCGCGCGGGATCGCTCATGCGCAGCCCGGGCCCGGAGTCACGCACCTCCAGGTGAGCGATCTGGCCCTGGAGCGAGACCTTGACCACCACCGGCGCGCCGGCGGCGTGCTTGAAGGCATTGGACAAGAGATTGGTGAGCATCTGTTCCACCCGGATGCGGTCCCAGCTGCCGACCACGGGCCGAGGGGCATGGAGAGAGACGTCACAGTGCGCGCCGGCTGCCGCTTTGCGCAGCAGCTCGATCACGTCGCGCGCCGCGTCCACCAGATCGAACGATTGATAGTCGAGCTCGATCACTCCGCTGGTGATGCGCGACACGTCGAAGAGCGACTCCACCAGGTCCCCCAGGCGATCGCCCGCGTGCGCCGCCTTCTCGATCTTGCGCGCCAGCCGTTCGTCGACGAGCGTCCGTTGATCCAGAATTCCTTGCAGCTGCAGCTGCAGGGCCGTGAGCGGCGTCTTGAGCTCGTGCGAGGCGATGGACAGAAACTCGTCGCGCAGCCGCACGCCCTCGCGAGCCTGAGCCAGGCGCAGGCGCTCCTGCTCCCGCTTGCGTCGATCGGTCAGATCTCGAGTCACCTTGGCGAAGCCAACGAGCTGGCCCGAGGCATCACGCACCGCGTTGACGATCACACTGGCCCAGAAGTGAGAGCCGTCCTTGCGCACGCGCCAGGCTTCGTCCTCGAAGCGGCCTTCCCGGGCGGCGATCTCGAGCTCGCGCGCTGGCTTGTCGGCGGCAACGTCCTCCTGGCTGAAGAAGCGCGAGAAGTGCGCCCCGAGGATCTCGGCTTCCTTGTAGCCCTTGATGCTCTCCGCTCCAGAATTCCAGCTGACGACGTGGCCCTGCGCGTCGAGCATGTAAATCGCATAGTCGCGGACGCTCGCGATCATGAGCCGGAGCCGCTCCTCGCTCTGTCGCAAGGCCTCCTCGGTGCACCACTCCTGGCTCACGTCGCGGAAGACGAGCACGGCTCCTCGCGTCCGCCCCAGAGCGTCCCGGATGGGCGCGCCACTGTCGGCGATGGGACGCTCGGTGCCGTCGCGCGCGATCAGCATGGTGTGATTGGCGAGCCCGAGCACCACGCCCTCCTGCAGCACACGCAGGATCGGATTCGGCACTTTCGCCCGGGTCTCGTGGTTGATGATCGGGAAGACCTCGGTGATGTGGCGGCCGATGGCTTCCTGCTCCGTCCAGCCGGTGAGCGCCTGCGCGACGCGGTTGATGATCGTGACTCGGGCGTGCTCGTCGACCGCGAGCACCCCGTCGCCGATGCTGTACAGGGTGGTCGAGAGCCGTTGCTCAGCTTCGCGCAGGCGCTGTTCCATGTCGCGCCGCGCGGAGAGATCCCGGGTGACCTTGCCAAAGCCAACGAGACCACCCGCCGCGTCGCGTAGAGCAGTGATCACGACGTCTCCCCAGAATCGACTGCCGTCCTTGCGGACGCGCCAGCCCTCATCCTCGACGCGGCCGTCGCGGAGCGCGAGCGCCAGTAGCTGCTCGGGCTTGTGAGCGGCTCGGTCCTCCGGGGTGTAGAAGACGGAGAAGTGCTCCCCCAGGATCTCGTCCTCCGCATAGCCCTTGATCAAGGCGGCCCCCGTGTTCCAGGTCGCCACATTGCCGTCGCGATCGAGCATGAAGATGGCGTAGTCCTTCACGCTCTCGACCAGCAGCCGAAATTGCTCCTCGGACGCCGTCAGCCGTGCTCTCGCCCGGTCTCGCGCCGGTTCGGCGGAGCGATGCCCCCTGGCGGAGGGCTGCTCGCCACTCATGAGACGTTCCCGCTCGCCCCAAACTGTTGCAGGGTGCTCATCAGCTGCGGCAGCTTGATGGGCTTGGCGATCAGCGGCGTGTCGCCGAGCCGCGCGCGGTCGATGCGATGCCCCGCCGTGATGACCACGACCGGAACCGCGGCCAGAGCGGGGTCGCTCCTGCGGGCGTCCAGGAACTCGTAGCCGTCCATCACGGGCATCATCAGGTCCAGGAGGATGACGCGCGGTGGGTTGGAAGCGCTCCTGAGCAGTTGCAGCGCCTCCGCGCCGTTGGGAGCGCTGCTCACCCGGTAGCCGCGCCCGGCGAGGATCTCCGCCAGTGCCTCTCGGACATCGACGTCGTCATCCACGACCAGAACGCCAGAGCTGGAGCTGGGCTGGCTGGCGGTGCCCCGCGCCCCCGCGCTCGGGGGTCTGTCCGGACCTGGGCTCGCCGGCGCCGCGCTCACCGCGCTCATCCCGCCGACCGCGTTCTCCGCTCGTGGGTACATCTCGATCGGGTCACCTGCGCGGGCGCCGGCGAACTCGGGCAACTGGTCAATCATGCGCTCGACATCGCCATCCGGGTCCTGGGAGGCCGGGTACAGCACACGACAGGGTACCGCTCGGCGCCTCCCGCCACAAGCAGAGGTGGCGAGCCGCTGGGCTTTGCAACAAGGCGGAGCAACACGCACTCCGACGTGCCGAGGGAGCACGAGGTAGGCTCGGGGCGCCGCCGCGGTGGGGCTGGCTAACAGAATTGTCACAGTGGGGCGTGGTGGGACACGCCGCGTCGTGACTGCGAAAAATCCTACGCGCGCAGGGCCCGCACCGGGCTCGTGCGCGCTGCCTGGAGCGCCGGAAAGAAGCCGCCGAGCACGCCGACGAGCGCGCCCGACAGGAGCGAGCGCAGCAGGATCAGGGGGGTGGGCTGGAAGGGGAAGGTGATCTCGTTGCCCGTGCCGTAGTTGGTCGCCGAGAAGCTGGCGAGGGACAGAAAGCAGGCGAGCCCCGCGCCGATGGTGGCCCCGGCGAGCGCCAGCACGGTGGATTCGAGCAGAAATGCCAAGAGCACTTGCCCGGAGCTGAGGCCGAGCGCGCGCAGCACACCGATCTCGCGGCGGCGCTGGGCGATGGCAAGGCGCGGCACGAACAGCTGCACCAGCGATTCCGCGCTGACGAGCGGCTCGCCGCTGGCCGCGTGGCGCACGCCGGGGGCGCCGCTGGCGGCCGTGAGCACGCCCTGGCGGAGGCGCGAGTCGATCTGGGCGTAGGCGTCGCGTTGCATCACGATCGCCTTGTCGTCCCGACCGGCGCGCAGCAGCGTGCTGCGCATGCCGGCGGAGAGCATCTGCGAGGCGGACAGCACGAACACGACCAGCGCGATGCCGCCCGCGGTGGCGGCGGTGGTGGCGCGACGGGCCCAGAGACTGCGCGAGCTGTAGCTGAAGGGGATGGCCACGTCAGTTCACGTGAGAGAGGGACTCCGTCACCTGCAGGCGGCCCGCGCGCAGCGCCGGCAAGCCCGCCGCGATCAGCCCCAGCAGCACACCCAGCAGCAGCGAACCCAGCGCGTCAGCCGTGGCCACGCGCTGCGGCGCCACCTGCATCTCTTGCTCGAGGTACTTGCTGAGCAGGCCTTGCACGAGCGGGTAGGCGAGCGCCACGCCCAGGCCACCGCCTGCGAGCCCGAGCACCGTGGCCTCTCCCAGCACGAAGGTGACCAGGACCACGTTCATGGCGCCGAGCATCGCGCCGAAGCGGCCGACGATGGCGGTGTTCAAGGCCTTGTCCTCCTGCGAGAAGGTCTGGTCGTTCTCGGTGTCGAAGCGGATGTCGATATCCTTGGCGAGCCGCGCGCCCTGCCGGGGATCCTCGATCTCCGCCGCCACCCGATCGATCAGATCCCGCTGCTCGAGCGGCAACGTCTCGTTGTAGTAGTCCCAGTGGAACCAGACTGCTCGCTGGCCAAAACCGACGCGCAGGGACTTGACGATCCCTCGAGCTCGAACGCCCATTCCTGGCCGGGCAGGTCGGGATTCTGGAAATCGATCTGGCCCAACCGATCCGATTGCGGGTGATCACCCGATTGTTGGGCGTCTGCTCGATGCGGTCCAACCGGCGCTCAGCGTGCGCAGCAGTACGAACGCGACCAGAGTGATGGCGACGGCGGCCACCGTGAGCAGGCCCCGCACGGGGGCCCGGCTGGCGTTCTCGACTGTGAGGCGCAACAGACTCATCCGGCTCACCTCCGGGCTCACCAAGGATGCCTCATCCAGCCCGGTGCCGCTGAAATACCAGTGCCGGGGCGGGCGGATTGGGCATACTAAAGTCATGCAGGATGCTGCCCCGCCCGAACCCGTTCCGGCGCTGAGCCAGCTGTTGGCACCATTGTTGACAGAGCAGGACCCGCCGCCCTTTCGGGCGCGCGAAGGTCATCTCGACAGCCCCTTCCTGTTCGCTGCCGATCACGCCGGGCAGCTCATTCCGCGCTCGCTCGGGACGCTGGGGCTGAGCGCCGCGGAGCTCGACACCCACATCGCCTGGGACATCGGCATCGCCGGCGTGACGGACCGGCTGGCGCACGAGCTCGGCGCGTTCATGATCCTGCAGACCTACTCGCGGCTGGTGATCGACTGCAACCGCCCGCCGGGCTCCCCGCAGTCGATCGTCGAGCACAGCGAGCACACCGCCATTCCGGGCAATCGCGGGCTCGGGCGCGAGCAGATGGAACAGCGCCTGGAGGCGGTGTTCCAGCCCTATCACCAGCGCATCCAGGCCGAGCTGGCGCGCCGCGAGCGCGCCGAGCAGCAGACCATCTTCGTCGCGATGCACAGCTTTACCCCGCGCTACAAGGGTATCGATCGGCCCTGGCACTGCGGGGTGCTGTACAACCGCGACGCGCGGCTCGCGCGCCCGCTGATCCAGCTGCTCGCGCGCGAGGGCCTGGAGGTGGGTGACAACCAGCCCTACTTCGTCAGCGACGACTCCGACTACGCGATCCCGCACTATGGCGAGCGGCGCGGCCACCTGCACGTCGAGCTGGAGCTGCGCCAGGACCTGATCACCTATCCGGACCAGCAGGCGCGCTGGGCGTCGCTGCTGGCGCGCGTGCTGCCGGCAGCGGTCGCCGCGCACGCCGCGCGCTGACCCGAGGGGAGGCACCATGGCGCTCGGCGACCCGAAGACGATGCAACAGTGGATCGACCAATACGAGCTGAGCCACCAGCATCCGATGAACCGCTTGTGCCACACCCTCGGCATCCCGATCGTGATCAGCTCGCTGCTGCTGGCCGCCGCCGGGCTGTTCTGGCACCCGCTGCTCTGGGCCGCGGGCGTCTGCTTCGTCGTGGGCTGGACGTTCCAGTTCGTGGGCCACGCTTACGAGAAGAAGCCGCCGGAGTTCTTCCGGGACTGGCGCTTTTTGCTGGTCGGCGCCCGCTGGTGGCTGCAACACATCAGCGGCGCGCGCCGCTGACGGGCAGGCACGCGCTCAGCTGCGGTCGCGGCGGAAGTCGTCCCAGTGCCGGATCGAGTCGAAGCCGGCGGGGGTCCGCTGGGCGCGGGGGCGCACCGAGCGGCGATCGAGGTGCAGGGTGGTCATGCCCAGGCGGTGCGCGGGCTCGATGTCGAGATCGGGGCGGTCGCCGATGAAGAGCACCTCCGCGGGGCCGCAGCCGGCGCGGCGCAGCGCCACTTCGAGGATCAGCGAGCCCGGCTTGCGGTGGCCCAGGGACGCGCTGTCGAGCACGAACTCGAAGTAGTGATCGATGCCGAAGCGCTCCAGGTAGCGCTGAGGGTAGCCCGGAAAGTAGAAGTTGGAGACCACGCCCATGCGGCGCACGCCGTACCAGTGCGCCAGCATGTCGGTCGCGCCCGGCGTGAGGCGCAGATTGGGTTCATACTCCGCGTGCCAGCGGTCGAGCAGGCGCTTGACGATTGAGCCCACCTCCTCCGGAGGCAGGCGGTCGAGGCTGTCGAGCGCGCGCGTCAGCCGAGCCGGGAACAGCACCTCGGCGTAGTCGCCGCCGTTGATCGGGCAGGCGAGGCGGTAGGCGTTCAAGAACTCGTCGCGGCTCTGCGCCGCGCCCAGCTCGACGGCGAAATCGGGCAAGGAACCGATGCCCGATTCGCTGTCGTTCTCGTCGAAGTCGTCGATCAGGGTGTTGAAGCAGTCGAAGAAGATCCAGTCAGACACGCGGTGCTCGGGGCTGGCGATGGGAGACCGCGGCCGTTCCGTTTCAGGGCGGCGCGATCGAGTTCCGAGAGAGTAAGGCCGCGATGGGTGCGAGCACACGACTTTTCTCGCAGGTCAGCTTGATCAGCATCAACATCGGCACAGCGACGATGGCGCCGGGCACGCCCCAGAGCCAGCCCCAGAACAGCAGCCAGACGAAGATCGCCAGCGGATCCAGCTCCGTCGTGCGGCCGAGGATCAGCGGCGTGATCATGTTGCCCTCGATCGAGGTCAGGACCAGGTAAAACAGCGGCGGCGCGAGGCTGGCGGTGGTCTTGTCAAAGGTGGCCAGGGCCACTGCGCCGACCGTCAGGATGCCGACGAGCGGGCCCACATAGGGCACGAAATTGACGATCGCGGCCAGCGCTCCCCAGAGCACCGGGTTGGGCATGTGCAGGAAGTACATGCCCGTTCCGACCAGGGTACCCACCGTGAGGTTGATGCAAAACACCGTGGCCAGGTAGCGGGACATGCCGCGCTGTATCGATTCGAGCACCTCGGCCGTGCGGCGCTGGCTGCGCAGGTCCGGCACCCAGGCGATCACGCGGCCCATCAGCACCTCGCCGCTGAGCAGCATGAAATAGAGCGCGAACAGCACGACCAGAGCGCCGGCGCCGACCCGCCAGACCGTGTCCAGGGCCGTGCTGAGGATGCTCGGGCTCTGCAGCGTGACCTCCTGGGGCCCCTTCTTCTCGTCCACCTTGGTGAAACGCTCGACCCGCTCGGCGAGCTGGCTCACGTCTTTGACCGGCCTCCGCCAGGGCCGCACCTTGCGCTCCAGGGCCTGGAAGACCACCGGCGAGCGGCCGATCCAGTCCGCGGCCGGGTCGGAGAGCTGCAGGCCCGAAAAGGTCGTACCACCGAGCAACACGGCGACGATGAGCGCGGCCCCGAGCGCCCGCGGGATGCGCAGGCGCTCCAGGAGCTTGACCAGCGGCGTGAGCAGGAAGGAGAGCATCAGCGCGAAGGTCAGCGGGATGAAGACCTCGCGCGCGACATAGAGCACCGCGCCGATCCCGATCAGCAGCAGGCCGAGCAAGGAGAGCGAGCGCGCCGAGGGCGGCAGGGAGTGCCGCAGCGTCTCTGCGAGCGGTACCGAAGGAGTCTCGGACGCCGGCGGATCCTCGGGCAAAGGCTGGGGTGCGCGGGAGGACCGTGCTGGTTCGGGCGGCTGGGAGGCAGGGGAGCTCGTAGTGCCCCGCAGTCTGCCTCGAATCTCGGCCGAAGGCTACCGGGCGTTGCCCTCGTTCACAGCGCTATGGCACCGAAGTCAGCCGTCGCGCGGCTTCGCCGGGCGCGCCGGAGCCGGCGGCGTGCGCGCGGCAGGCTTCTTTTCAGCCGTTTTCGGCTGCAACAGCCCAGCAGCGAGGCAACTCGCGACGCTGGCACGACCGCTGCAACTGGCTGCCGTGGAGGCCCGAGCCAGCGCCGGCAGCGGCGCCACGGACCGGGCTCCGCAAAAGATCGCAGGAAATCTGCGGCAGAAAACTCCGCGCGCGCACGTAGGGCGCGACGCGGCTCGCGAAAGAGTTGGGAGCTTGCCCATGCGGCGAAACTTTGTACTTTCGGTTCTGATGCTCGGGGCGGCGGCGTGCGTGGTGCACACCGATGACGACGGCTGCAGCTACGACGAAGACTACGTCTGCTATCTCGAGTACACGCCGGGCTACGGCTACGAGCGAGTCTGCGAGTGGACCGTCGATCCGTTGATCTGCGTGGACCTGGGCGACGACGGCTACGACGGGCGTCCCACGCGCTATCACCGCTCGAGCTCGGACGGCGCCAGCGCCTCGGGTTCAGCGGGCGCAGCGGGTTCTTCAGGCGCCAGCGCATCGCCGCCGCGCTCGACGGCGCCGGACGTCGGCACGGACGTGCCGTGCACGCGCGATGGGCAGTGTGGCACCGGGCTGTGCATCGAGGGCGAGTGCTTCTACGGCTGTGGCGAGGACATCGACTGCGGCACCGGGGACGTGTGCGCCGAGGTCGGCGCCAGCTCGGTGTGTCAGGCGCCGCCCACGCCCGAGGTGGAGTGCACGCGCAGCGCGGAGTGCGGCAACGGGCAGCTGTGCCTGAACGCGGTCTGTCACGACAGCTGCGTGGCGACCGAGGACTGCAGCAACCCGCTCGACATCTGCGCTGGCTCGGTGTGCGTGCCGGACCGCAGCATCGTCAGCGAGTGTTTGCTCGACCGGGAGTGCGGCGAGGGCCAGGTCTGCATTGACGCGACCTGTCAGCAGCGCTAGCGGGTCCAGGCTCTTCGACCCGTTCCGAGGGGGGGCACGGCCATTGCAATCGGGGTGGGCATGTCCATCGTCAAGAACGTTTGCCTGGCCACGGATCTGTCGGAATTCTCACTGCCCGCGCTGGAGGTCGCGATCGACGTGTCGCTGGCGCGTCACGCGGGCCTCACGCTGCTCTACGTGCACGAAACGGGAGCGTTCGAGCTGCCCTCCGGCTACGTGGAAAACCTGCCCTCGGAGCTGGATCGCACCTACGATGAGCTCAATCGGCGGCTGGCGCAGCTCGAGCGCAAGGCTCGCTCGGCGGGCGTGACGCGGGTCGAGAAGAGGGTCGTGCAGGGGCCGATCGTCGACGAGATCGTTCGCGTCTCGAGCGACTCCGACTATCTGGTGCTCGGTACCCATGGGCGCACCGGGCTGGAGCGGCTGGTCATGGGCTCGGTGGCGCAGAAGGTGATGGAACGCGCCCGCTGCGCCGTGGTCCTGGCGCGGCCCGCGAAGCAGCGGAGGGAGTAGCGCAAGCCCTGCGCCGGAGCGCGCGCGGCGCAGACCCTGCGCGCCGCGTCGCCTGGGGCCAGACGCCGAGCAGTGGGCATATCCTAGGGTCGGCGGGGAGCCGCGCTGGGGGCGAGCCCATCCTCCAGCCAGGCCGCGAACTCCGGCACGCCGGCGCCGCTCAGGGCGGACAAGGGGAGCAGCTTCACGGCCGGCGCCACGCGCGCCAGGTTCTCGCGGAACGCGCCGAGCGAGACGCCAGGCAGGTGCGGGAGCAGGTCCACCTTGCTCAGCACCACGAGATCCGCCCTGTGGAACATCACCGGGTATTTGAGCGGCTTGTCCGCGCCCTCCGTCACCGAGACGACCACCACGTTGGCGGCTTGCCCCAGATCGTAGATCGCGGGGCAGATCAGGTTGCCCACGTTCTCGATGAAGAAGACGTCGCAGGCGTGCACGGCGGCGGCCAGGCGCGGATCGTGGAGCGCGTCGTGGACCAGCGCGGCGTCGAGGTGGCACGCCGAGCCGGTGGTGATCGGCGCCGAGACGATGCCGGCACGCTCGAGGCGCTCGGCGTCGAGCGCCGTCGCCAGATCGCCGCTCACGGCCGCCAGCCGCCGCGCGGGCAGGGCCTGGGCCGCTGCCTCGAGCAAGGCGGTCTTGCCGGCGCCCGGGGAGCCCATGATGTTCAGGGCCAGCACGCCATCGGCCAGGAAATGCTCGCGCAGGTGCTGCGCCCGCCGATCGTTGTCCGCGAGCAAGGGCGCGTGCACGTCGATCGCGACGCGCCGCGCGCTCGCGGTGGTCGCCCCGGATGGCGAGGGGGAACAGCCGCATACTTCACACATCTCGGGTCTCCAGCTCCAGGCGTTGCAGGATCAAGTCGCTCGCCGCTGGCACCTCGAGCAGGACCAGCGTGGCGTTGGCGTAGCCTCGGTCGCCCTTGCAGCCCTCGAAGGCGCTGCGAAAGAGCGCCTGCTCGACGCCCGCGAGCGCCCCGATGCGGACGGTGATCTGGCGCACGTCGGCGCTGGGATGCGGCGGGATGGCGCGATCGGCCTGATCGAACAGCGCCTGGACCAGCGAGACTTCGTGCATCGAGACTCCCGGCTCAGCAGATGCGCGGCAGCGGCGCATCGTCGCGCTCGATCAGGCGCCGGGTGCCGAAGCCGGTGTCGAGCAACACCGAGCCAGCGGGCCCTGGCGCGACGCGGCCGATGCAGGCGGCTCGCTCGCCCAGCGGGTGTGCGCGCAGCGCGGCGAGCAGCTCGGCGAGCGCGTCCGGATGCACGCCGAACAGCGCCTTGCCCTCGTTGGCCACGCTCAGCGGGTCGATGCCGAGCAGCTCGGCGGCGGCGCGCGCGGGCGCGCTCAGCGGCAGCGCCGCTTCGTCCAGCAGCACGGCGACGCCGGCCTTCTCCGCCATCTCCACCAGCGCGCCGGTGACGCCGCCGCGCGTCGGGTCCTTCATGGCGTGCAGCGCGCTGCCCGCGGCGCGCAGGGCGGCGCGCACCAGACCGTTGAGCGGCGCCACATCGGAGCGCAGCTCGCCTTCCAGCCCGAGGCCGTGGCGCGCGCTGAGCACCGCGAGCCCGTGATCGCCCAGGGTGCCGCTGACCACGAGCGCATCGCCCGGCTGCAGCCCGGAGTCGCGCACGATGCGATCGGCCACGCCGATCCCGCTCGTGGAGAGCACCAGGCCGTCGAGCTCGCCCCGGTGCATCACCTTGGTGTCCCCGCTGAGCACGCGCGTGCCGGCTTGCTCGCAGGCCTGGCGCATCGAGGCCTGGATGCGCGCCAGCTGTTCGATCTCGAAGCCTTCCTCCACGATCACGCTGGAGGTCAGCGCGAGCGCGTCGCAGGCGCCCATCATCGCCAGGTCGTTCACGACGCCGCACACCGCGAGCCGGCCGATATCGCCGCCGGGAAAGAACAGCGGCGCGACCACGTGCGCGTCGGTCGTGAGCACGAGCCAGCGCTCGCCGAACGGCAGCGCCGCGCCATCGCCGAGCGCCAGCGCTTCGCGATCGCTCACCTGGTCGAGGAAGACGGAGCGGATCAGCTCGCGCATCGCGGGCCCGCCGGCGCCGTGTGCCAGCGTGATCCGGCCGCCCTGTGCCGTCATGTCCGGAGCTCCTGCAAGCGGCGCTCGCCGTTTTCGTACCAGATGCGGCACGCGCCCTCCGTGCTCACCATGCACGCGCCGACCGGAGCCTCGGGGCGGCACTCGCGGCCAAACAGCGCGCAGTCGCTGGGGGTGAGCTTGCCGAGCATGATGCTGCCGCAGCGGCAGGGCGCCGCCCCTGCGCTCGCCGCGGGCGCCTCGCGCCGCCCCTCCTGCAGCTCGGCGGCGAAGCGCAGCCGGGCGTCGTGCGCGGCGAACTCGGGGCGCAGGCGCAGCTCTCCGCCCGGCACCCGGGCGATGCCGCGCCACTCGCCGTCCTCCAGCGCGAACACGCGCCACAGCGCAGCCAGCGCCCGGCGGTTGCCGTCACGGCTCACGCAGCGGGGAAAGGCGTTGCACAGCTCGGCCTGGCCCGCGATCACGCGCTCGACCAGCAGCACCAGGCCCGCCAAGATGTCGAGCGGCTCGAAACCGGCGACGACGACCGGCTTATCGTGCTCGCGCACGAATGACTCGAACAGCCCGTAACCGGTGATGGTGGCGGCGTGCCCGGCCGCGAGGTAGCCCTCGATCTCGCTGTCGGGGCTGCGCGCGACCACGTCCATCGCCGCCGGCACCCACTTGTGCGCGGCCAGCACGTACAGCTGCGGCGGGGGCTCAGCCAGCAACACGGCGGCCGTGGCCACGGCGGTCGTCTCGAAGCCGGTGGCGAAGAAGACCACGGGCTCGGCGCTCGCGCGCGCGATCTCGACGGCCTGCGTCGGCGAGTAGATCACCTCCACGCGCGCGCCGCGCGCCCGGGCGGCGGCCAGGGAGCTGCGCTGCCCCGGCACGCGCAGCATGTCGCCGTAGGTGAGGATGCGCAGGCCGCGCTCGGCGAGCGCCACGCAGGCGTCGATCTCGGGCGCGTCGGTCACGCACACGGGGCAGCCGGGGCCCATCTGCACGCGCAGGTTCGCCGGGAAGCGAGCGCGCAGGCCGTAGCGGGCGATCGCCTGCTCGTGGCTGCCGCACACGTGCAGCAGCGTGATCGGGCGCGCGTGGGCAGCGAGCAGCTGATCCAGCTGAGCCTGCAGCGCACGGCCCCGGGCCACGTCCCGGAACTCGATCGGCGCCGTCACGCAGCCGGCTCCTCGCCGCTCAGGCTCGCGAAGAACGCCAGCGTCTCGGCCAGATCTTCCGCAGCGATGCGGCGGATGGCAAAGCCCACGTGGACCAGCACGTGGTCGCCGACGCGGACGTCCTCGTCCACGAGCTCGAGGGCGACCTTGCGCCGCACGCCCCCGCCCGGGGTGCCGGCTGCCCCCGCAGTAAACTCCACCAGGGCCGTGCTGCCTTCGACGGCGACGATCTGGCCTGGCATTCCGAGACACATGGCAGCTTCCTTTCTACGCGCCGGGCGCCTGCAGCGCCAGCACGGCTGCCCAGGCCTGACCGAGCGCGAGCCCGCCGTCGTTGATCGGCACCTCGCGCGCCATCGACACGACAGCCCCGGCGAGCCGCTCGCTCACGCCCTGCTCGAGCAGCCGGTTCTGAAAGCTGCCGCCCGTGAGCACCACCTGGCGCAAGCCCGTGGCTGCCAGCAGGCGCGCTGCCACGGCCGACGTGGCTTCCACGATGCTGCGCTGGAAGCGCGCCGCGATCCGCGCCGCTGGCGCCCCGGCGAGCCGATCGCGCACGATGGCGCGCAGCGTGGGCCGCAGATCGAGCTCGTGCTCCGGCCCCAGCGGCTCCCCTTGCGCCAGGCGGCTCGGCAGCTCGAACGGGTAGGGCTCCACGTCGAGCGAGGGCGCGAGCTCTTCCAGCGCGATGGCGACGTGGCCCTCGAAGCTCGCGCGCTCGAGATCGAGCACGAGCGCGCCCACCGCGTCAAACCAGCGACCCATGCCCCGTGCCGGGACGCTCGACACTCCGGTCTCGATCATCCGGGCCAGCGTCGGCAGGGCGTCGCCGCGGCCCGCGAAGACGGGCAGGCGCGCGGCCAGCGCCAGCGCCTCGTCCGCCCCGAAGGCGGCGTACAGCGCGGCGAAGGCCACGCGCCAGACCTCGCGCACGGCGCGCTCGCCGCCCGGCAGCGCCAGCGGACGGAACGAGGCCGCGCGGGTCCAGCGCGCGCCGTCGACGAGCAGAAATTCGGCGCCCCAGGCGCTGCCGTCGTCGCCCCAGCCGGAGCCGTCGAAGGCCACGCCCAGCACCGGCTCGGTCAGCTGCAGCTCGGAGACGGCGGCCAGCACGTGGGCGACGTGATGTTGCACGCCGATGCGCCGCCGTGCCGGGCGCTCCAGCGCGTAGCGGGTCGAGCTGTAGTCGGGGTGCAGATCGTGAGCCAGGACCTGCGCGCGCACGCCGAGCAAGCGTTCGAAGCTCTCCAGCTCGCGCTGCCAGGCGGCGCGGCTCTCTTCCAGACCGAGATCGCCGAGGTGAGGCGTCAGGTAAGCGAGGTCACCCAGCACCACGCAGGCGGTGTTCTTGAGCTGCCCGCCGACGGCCAGCACCGGCTCGGGCGCGGCCGCGGGCAGGCGGATCGGCCGCGGCGCGTGGCCGCGTGAGCGCCGCACCATGCGCACGCCCGCCGCCGTCGCCGCCACCACCGAGTCCTCCACGCGGCGCTCGATGCCGCGGTCGTGGAACAGGAAGGCGTCCACGCTGTCCGCGAGCCAGCGGCACGCCTGCTCGCGCTCGATCAGCGCGGGGCCGCCGCTCAGGTTGCCGGAGGTGACGACCAGCGGCCGCGCGGCGAGCTCGAGCAAGCGCTGGTGCAAAGGTGTGTAGGGGAGCAGCACGCCGCTGCGCCGCGACGGGCCGTTCACGCCGGGCGCGAGCGCGCCGGGGCGCGCCGGCGCGAGCACGATCGGGCGCGCCGGGCTGGCCAGCGCTGCGATCGCCGCCGCGTCCAGCTCGGCGATGGCCTGGGCGCTGGCGAGATCGGGGACCATCACGGCGAACGGCTGCTGATCGCGGCGCTTGCGGCGCCGCAGCTCGCGGACGGTGCGCTGATCGAGCGCGTCGCACACCAGGTGAAACGCGCCCAGCCCCTGGACGCCGAGGATCTGGCCCCCCCGCAGCAGGCGCGCGGCCTCCGCCAGCGGATCGTCGGCGGGGATCTCCTCGCCCTTGCGATCGGCGAGCCACAGCCGGGGGCCGCACGCCGGGCAGGCGACGGTCTGGGCGTGGAAGCGCCGATCGCGCGGATCCTGGTATTCGCGCCGGCAGGCGGCGCACGGCGCGAAGTCGGCCAGGGTCGTGGTGGCGCGATCATGAGGCAAGGCGCGGGCGATGGACAGCCGCGGTCCGCAGGCGGTGCAGGACGTGAACGCATAGCGGTGGTGACGATCGCGGGGCTCTCGAAGCTCGCGCAGGCACTCCTCACAGCTCGCGAGATCCGGCGGCAGAGCCAGCGGCGCACCTGTCGACGCCGCGGGCGAGCTCGGTGCGATCGAGAAGCCGGCGTCGTGCCCTGCCGGCAGGGGTGTGATGCGGATCGAGCGCACGCTGGCGGCCGGCGGCGCCTCGCGCTGCAGCGCGCTCAGCAGCGCCTCGAGCGCGGGCGGGCTGCCCGAGACCTCGATGCAGACCCCGGCGGGGGTGTTGCGCACCTGACCGCGCAGCTCGAGCCGCGTGGCGAGTCGGTACACCCAGGGCCGGAAGCCCACCCCCTGCACGATCCCCTCGACCTCGATGCGCTGGCCCAGGAGCGGCGCGCGCTCGCCGCGCGCCTCGCCGACGAAGAACCCCAGCGCAGCCTCCAGATGAGCGCTGGCGCGCTCGCTGAGCGGCTCGCCCAGCCCGAAGCGCTCACCCCGGATCGCCAGCACCCAGGCCTCGGGGAGCTCTCCACCCAGGCGGCGCTGCGCGTCCAAGACGGCCTCCGGCGAGAGCGCGTGCGTGGAGTGGCCGCGATCGGGGCGCGGCTCCACGCGCCGGTACTCGAAGGGCGGTGCGGCGCTGACGCTGGCGTCGACGAACACCACGCGCGCGCGGCCCGCGAGGTCCAGGGCATGCTCGATCTGCAGCTGATAGTCGCCGAGCAGCTCCAGCGCACCGCTGGCCAGCTCGGGCGCGAGCGCCTGCGCCAGGCGCTCCAGGAACACCGGCCCGAGCGCGTCATCGCCGCGCGACGGGTTGCCCACGGCGAGCACCAGCAGCGCGGGCGAGGGCGCCATCTACAGCTGCTCGCCGTCGCGTGTGAGGCGTTCGACGAGGCCGCCCCGCGCGTCGCGCAGCTCGACCCAGAGCGGCATCTTGCCCAGCGCGTGCGTCGCGCAGGACAGGCACGGGTCGAAGGCGCGGATCGCGACCTCGATCTGGTTGAGCAGCCCCTCCGTCGGCTCGTGCCCGTCCAGGTGCTCGCGGGCGACGTCCCGGATGGCCTCGTTCATGGCCTGGTTGTTGTGCGTGGTGGAGACGATCAGGTTGCACAGCGTCACCAGGTCCTGATCGTCGACCTCGTAGTGATGGATCAAGGTGCCGCGAGGTGCTTCGATGATCGCGATGCCGACGCGGCCGCTCGCGGCGCGGGCGGCCCCCCCGAAAGCCGGGCCTGTCGCCGCCAGCTCGTCGCCGAGCAGCGCCGGATCCGCCAGCAGCTCGCCGATCACCTCCGCCGCGTGCAGGAGCTCGATCATGCGCGCCCAGTGGAAGGCGAGCGAACCATGGATCAGCTCCGCGGGCGAGCCGGCGAGAAACTCCTGGCGCGCGGCCTCGGCCTCGGGCGTCGGGATCGCATCGCAGTTCTGGATGCGAGCCAGCGGACCCACCTTGTACCAGCCCGCGTCCGCCCCGCGCGCGGCGATGAAGGGGAACTTCATGTAGCTCCAGGAGCGCACGTCCTCCTGCAGGCAACCGAGGTAGTCCCGCGGTTCGAGCTGGTCGAAGATCAGCTGGCCCGTCGCGTCGCGGGCGCGCAGCACGCCGTCGTACAGGTCGAGCTTGCCGTCGCGCCCGACCAGCGACAGCAGATTCGATCGCACGCTGCCGAAGCGCTCGTACAGAGCACGGTTCTTCTCGTGCAGCTCCGCCACCAGCCGCACGCCGGCGCGCGCCCAGTCCAGGATCTGGGGCAGCGGCCGCAGCAGCTCGTCGCGCTCTTCAGCGCTGATGCGCTTGTTCACGCCGCCCGGGATGGAGCCCGTGCCGTGGATGCGCTTACCGGCCGTGATGCGGATCGCCTCCTGCCCATACTTGCGCAGCAGGATGCCCCGCCGGGCCAGCTCCGGGTAGGCGGCGAGCACGCCTGCGATGTTGCGCTTCTGCGGCTCGCTGTCGAAGCCGAACAGCAGATCG
>DASTRX010000045.1:0-59124 GCA_035760985.1 Polyangiaceae bacterium | reverse complement strand
CGTCATCCCGCGGGTCTGCACTCGCTCCACGCGCATCGGCTCGTACCGCGTGGAAGAAGGCGATGAGCTGTGGCTCTGGGTGTACTTCATGCACCACGACGCGCGCTGGTTCCGCTTGCCCGAACGGTTCGATCCGGAGCGCTTCGCGCCCGGCGGCGAAGCCTCGCTGCACCCGCGCGCTTACGTGCCCTTCGGCGCCGGCTTGCGGAGCTGCATCGGCCGGGGTTTCGCCACGCTGGAGGCGACGCTGGTGCTCGCCTCGCTGCTGCAGCGCTACCGGCTGGAGCTGACTGACCATCGCCCGGTCTTTCCGCGGCCGCGCATCACGCTCGCGCCCGGTCGCCCCGTCCGGGTGCGACTGCAGCCACGCGCGCTCGCGACCGAGCGAGCGCGGTGACCTGCAGCACGCGCGGTGGGCATATGCTGGGGTTGCGCGGGGTCCGCTCCGCGCCGAGCCCTCAAAATTCTGCCAGCGAGAGCGTGTTGCCGTCGGGATCTTTGAACCAGGCGACGCGCGCGCCGCTCGGCGCGGGCCAGATGCCGAGCTCGTCCTGATCCATCCACGGGTATTTCTGAAATACCACGCCGCGCTTCTGCAGCTCGGTCACCGCGCTGCGGATGTTGGAGACCTCCCAGCCCAGCGTCGTGAACGGGCTGGGCGTGAAGCTCTCCACCTTCTGCAGCCGGAGCATGGTGCCGTTGGCGTCGAACACGAGCGCGAATTTGTCTTCCGAGATCACCGAAAGCCCCAGGACCTTCTCGTAGAACTCGCGTGCCCGCGCGCCGTCCCGGATCGCCGCGAAGGCCATGATTTTCTCTCGACCGAGCATCGGCCGCCCTTTTAGCACGAGACCGGAGCGCCCTTCTCGCTCCTGAAATCCAGCCCCCGCGGGCCAATTGGCCGAATCGCTCTTCCCTCCTCCGGGGTGATGTGAACGATGACACTGGGACACCCAGAGAAACACCGGCGCGAGCCTATGATGCGGCGGCTTTGGACCTCTCGAGCTCTCCGCCCGGCGCCGGTGATCTGCTCTTCGAGGACTTCTCGCGCGAGCTGCGCCGGGTCGACAGCTACGATTGCCTGATCGAGCTGGTGCGGCGGGACGTGCTGGCGCGCGTCGGCCTGACGAACGCCTGGCTGTACGTGCTCGAGCAGGAGGAGGACGAGCAGTTCCTGCTGGTGGCGTGCGCCGGGGCCAAGGCGCCGCTGATCCGCGATCTCTTGCCGGTGGCGCCGCGCGAGGGGGACGTGATGTTGCAGCAGATGTTGCGCGAGCAGCGGCCGATCGTGATCCCCGACGCGCAGCTCGGACCGTATCCGGAGGTCACGCGCCGGCTCGGCAATCGCACGGTGGTGAACCTGCCGATGAGCGTGGTGGATCACCCGCTGGGCATCATCGGCTGCGGCACGTTCGACGCGGAGGGCGTGGTCGAGATCAGCGAGGCGGCGCTGCACTATCTGGTGCAGCTGTCCAACATCGTGTCGGTGGCGCTGGCGCGGCTGGTGCTGATCAAGCGCGACCAGGAGCGCTCGGAGCTGCAGCGGCGGCTGGCGCAGCGCCACCGCCTGGAGAGCCTGGGCTTGCTCGCGGGCGGCGTGGCGCACGACTTCAACAACCTGCTGACCGTGATCCGCATGAGCGCCGAGGAGCTGGGCAACGAGCCCCTGTCGGCGGCGCAGCGCGCGGATCTGCAGCTGATCCGCGACTCGGAGCGCAGCGCCAGCAAGCTGACGCAGAAGCTGCTGCTGCTGGGCCGCAAGCAGCCGCTCATGGCCGAGAGCCTGGACATCAACGAGATCGTGTTCGCGTTCAACCGCCTGCTGGGGCGCCTGCTGCCCGCGAACGTGGAGATCGACTTCATCGCCGGCGTGTCGCTGCCCCGGGTGCAGCTGGACGGCAGCCAGCTGGAGCAGGTGCTGATGAACCTGGCGCTCAACGCCCGCGACGCGATGCCCAACGGCGGGCGGTTGCTGATCGAGACGGAGCAGGTGGTCGTGAACGGCGACTATCGCCGCGCGCACCCCTGGGCCAAGCCGGGCCGCTACGTGCTGTTGACCGTGACCGACACGGGCGTGGGGATGTCGGCGGAGGTGAAGGATCGGCTGTTCGAGCCCTTCTTCACCACCAAGGCCCCCGGCGAAGGCACGGGCCTGGGCCTGGCGGTGGTGTGGGGCATCGTCCAGCAGCACGGCGGCATGGTCCACTGCTACTCGGAGCTGGGTCATGGCACCGCCTTCAAGCTCTATTTTCCCGCCGCCGAGCAGTCCGCCGCGCGCGTGGGCAGCAAGATCCCTAAGCCCATCCCGCGCGGCGTCGAGCGCATCCTGATCGCCGACGATCAGCCGCACGTGCTGTTCGTGATGAAGCGGGCGCTGGAGGGAGCGGGCTACCGCGTGACGTCGGTGTCGGACGGCGCCGCGGCGCTCGCGGCCGCGCACGGCGACGACTTCGACCTGTACCTGCTCGATGCGATCATGCCCGGGTTGAGCGGGCGCGCGGTGTGCGAGCAGATCCGCGCGCAGAAGGCCGGCGCGCGCTTCCTGTTCGCGAGCGGTTACGGAGCGGAGACGCTGCCCGCCGCGTTCCTGGAGGACCTCGGCATCCGGCTCATCCCCAAGCCGCTCGATCCCGAGACGCTGCTGCGCACGGTGCGCGAGGTGCTCGACGCGCCTCCGGCCGCCACCCGCCCGCCGCCGAGGGACTGACTCAGCTCCAGAGCCCGAAGTCCCACCACTGGCGCAGCGCCAGCAGCAGCACGTTGCCCAGGCTGCGCTCCGGCACCGACAGGCTCACCAGAGCGCGCGAGCCGCTGCGCAGCTGGGGCTGCACCGCCTGGAGCTCGGGCGAGTCGAGCAGCTCCAGCTCGACCTGCACGAAGCCGCCCGGCTCCGCTTCCCCGAGGATGGCCTGTACGCGCCCGCGCGGCGCGACCTCCTTCGAGACGTAGCGCACGCGCGCGGGCAGCGCCGAGGTCTCCTCGCGATAGGGGGCGACCAGCTCCACGCTCGCGTCCTCGCCGGCGGCCACCTCGCTCGCTTCCGACGACGCGAGCAGCGCGACCACCGAACGCGGCGTCGCGCGCGGCACGAGCCGCGCCAGCTCCGAGCCCGGCTGCACGTTGCTGCCCGCGCTCACCAGCAGCGACTCCACCCAGCCCGCGGCGGGCGCCCGCACCGCGCCAGCATCGAGCGCCGACTGAGCTTGCAGCACGCGCGCCTCGAGCTCGGCGAGCCGCTCCGCGCGCGCCGCCTCACGCGCCTGGCCAGCGCTGCGCCGATCGCTCACGTCCAGATCGAGCTGCGCCAGCTCGTCGACGATGCCGAGCCGCTCCGCGCGCGCGCCTTGCACGGCCGCGGCCGGCTCGAACAGCTCCGCGGGCTGCGCCGCGCCCGCGCCCACGCGCGAGGTCAGTGCGTCGAGCAGCGCCTTGCGTTGCTCGTACTCCGCGTCCTTCAGTTGCAGCCGCTGCTCCAGCAGATCGCGGCGCCGCGCCAGCGCCGCCAGCGTGCGCGAGAGCGCCGCCTGGTCCTCGCGCGAGGCGCTGTCGCTCTCCTGGCGCAGCCGCTCCAGCTCCGCGCGACGGCTGCCGAGCGCCGCGTCCAGCTCGGGGTTGCGCAGCTCCAGGATCACGTCGCCCGCCTCCACGCTGTCGCCGGCGGCGACGCGCAGCTTGGCCACGCTGCCCGCGAGCGGCGCGCTCAGCGCCTCCGGCGCGCCGCTCGTGCGCAGCACACCCCAGGCGCGCACCGGCACGTGCACCAGCGCCAGCGCCAGCGTGCTGCCCACCACCAGCCCCGCCAAGATCGGCACGACCACGCGCCTGCTGCCCAGCCGCGACAGGAGCGGCGGCGCCGACGATCGCCCCACCAGCACGCTCCGCTCCACCGGCATCCAGCTCGGCGGGGCGTCGGCGATGCGCTGGGACTCCTGAGCACGATTCGGCGGAGGGTCGGGCAACACCGGACGGGACGGCGGACTGCCGACGCGAAAGGTCCCGCTGTTGGTGCGAGGTCCAGACATGCGTTCGCCGCGCGGGGCGGCGGGCGCCACTGGCGGATGATATTCGGGCCCGCGCGATTGCGGCCGCTGCCAGTTGCTGGTGATCTCCTCCGGATCCCGCGCGCTGGCTGCGCTCGGCGCCACCAGCGGCGGCTCGGGAGACTCGGACAGCTGCGGCCAGCCGTCGTCCTCGGGGCGATCCACCGGAAAGGCTCCCGTGGTCCGGCGCGGGTCCTGAAATCCCAGCCCCCGTCGCGTCACACGGTCGGCGCCAGCGGGCGCGCTCGGTTCGTCCGGCTTTCGCGTCATGCAACGTCCATCGTTCGGGGAACGCTGACCTTATAGGTGGAGCAGCGTTTCCTGGCGAGAGCCCATGCACACGCAGCAGAACACTTCGCTGCCTCTGCAGCGACTCTTCAGCGAGACATTATATACGCAGATTATGAGTCACTTGCATGCGTGCAACGCAGGGCCGCGCCGTCGGCGCCGAGTCAGAGCAGGGCGGGCAATACGTTCGACGCGACCAGCGATAAGGGCTGCTTCGTCGGCCCGTTGTAGTTCGAGGAGCTGACCATGACCACGAGCCGCTCGGCGGGCACGACGAGCAGCGTGTTGCCGCCGTTGCCCAGCGCGAAGAAGCAGTCCTGCATGCTGCCGCGCACGAGCAAGCTGCCCTTCCACCACAGCGCACCATAACCGTCCTCCCCCAGCTGCGTGACAATCCGCTCCGACTCCTGCACCCAGGCCTCGGACACCAGGCGCACGCCGTTCCACAGGCCCCGATCGAGAAACAGCTCGCCCACCTTCGCGGAGTCCCGCGGGCGCAGCCGCATGCCGCCCCCGCCCGCGGCGCGCCCATCGGGCGACCGCCGCCACTGCACGTCCGTGATGCCCAGCGGTTCAAACAGAACGGCCGCGGCGAAGTCATCGAGCGGCATCCCCGTCGCGCTGGCGACGATGTTGCCGAGCAGCACCACGCCCGCCGTGCAGTAGTGCGCGGCCTCGCCCGGCGCCTGCATCATGGGCAGATCCAGCAGGAACTTGGTCCAGTCCCGCTTCGTGTACATCCTCTCCTCGTTGCCCGGCGAGACGGGATCCCAGTCATCGCACGGCAGCCCGCTCCGCATGTCGAGCAGGTCGCGCACGCGGATCGCGCGCTTGCGCTCGTCCATCCTGGCGTAGCTTTCGAAATTCGGAATGTACTCGGAGATGAGATCGTCCACGGCGAGGTGCCCTTGGTCGGCGGCGATGCCGGCGAGGGCCGACGTGAAGCTCTTCGATGCCGAGCGCAGATCATGCCGTGTCTCGCGGTCGAAGCCGTTGAAGTACCCTTCCGCCACGAGCCGGCCGTTCCTGGCCACGACCACGCCATCCAGGGTGCGGTTCCCGCTATCGATGATGGACTGCAGGAACCTGGACAGCCGCTCCCCGTCCATGCCTTCAGCGGCGGGCGTGGATGCGGCCCAGCCATCACCCACTTCTTCGGGCGCGATCGTGACCACAGGCGGCAAGCCCGGGTTGAGATCCGGAGGCGGAGGTTCCGGCTCGAAGTCATCCTCTCCGCAGGCGAACAGCACCGCTGCCGCGAGCAACGCCAGCGCCGAGCTCGCCAGGACTGCACCACGGTGGGAGCGCCGCATGTCTGTTTCCCCTCGCGGCGCAGCTTACTCCAGATCGGGTCACGGGCGCCACCTGTACGTCGCCCAACCGCGAGTCACACCTGTGCGCCCCGCGCACGCTCGCGAGCCGCCGGCACACGTGCGCGCCCCACGAACGCGCGCACGGCGCATGGCACATGGCTTGCTGAGCCAGAGGCATGACAACCTCCCTGCGCTCGAGCTGTCCCTGGCTGCTGCTGTTGCTGTTGTGCAACACGGCGTGCGACAGCGCGGGCAGTGAAGACTGCGACGCGAACTGCTCCGTCGACTACAAGCACTGTCGCTCGGAGAGCGAGGACGACACCGAGCGCGCGCGCTGCGAGGCGGAGCTCGATCAGAGCCGTGGCATCTGCGCCGCGCAGCCGCTGGACACGGGTGAGCGCCGCTGAGGCGCGCAGCCGGCCGCATTCGCCCTCTCAGCCCGCGCTGACCGGTCGTCACCGCGTGCGCCAGAAAGATCACCGATCGCGCCAGGACCGCGCGGCGCGAGCGCAACGGCACTGCAGAAGCAGCCCGCCTGGCTCAATCGCGAACAGCTCGGCTGTTTCCGCAATGTCACGGACCGACGTGGTCGCGTTGCGGCCAGGTCCGGAGCTGGACGGGCCATTCGCAGCCACGGTATGTGGTCCGCGGGCGCACGTCTTCGCACAGGCCGCGCGGGTCGGATCCCGGCCAGGCGTGGGGACGGAGGAGCAAGCGGTCCGGAACGTCCCGGACCTCGACGCGCGCCTTTGCCAACGGAGTCAACGTGTCTGCACTGGGGCGCAAGGTCGGAATCGTCGGGTTTGTATTCAGCGTCGGGCTCGCCTGCACGCAGCTGTTCGGAGAGCGACAGAACACGCTGGCGACGACGCCAACGGGAAAAACGCCGGCGTTCGGCACGACGCCGCTCCAGCCCGGCATGGCGGGGCCCGCGGAAATCTGCACGACAGGTCAAATGCGCTGCGAGGGCGAGCTGCTGCAGACCTGCGCGGACGACCGGACCAGCTGGGTGACCGTGCAGCGCTGCGGCGCCGCGGCCTTGTGCCAGACCAACCCGGCGACGTGCCTCGCGGCCACCTGCAGCGCCGACGAGATGACCTGCGCCGGCGCGGTGCTCCAGAAGTGCAACGCCGATCGCACCGGCTGGGACGTGTTCGACACCTGCCTCTCGCCTGCCCACTGCAACGCGGACCAGCGCCAGTGCCTGCCCGAGGCCTGCAACCCGGGCGATCGCCGCTGCGACCGCAGCGACAGCGATCAGTCGCCGGTGCTGGAGGCCTGCAACAGCGACCGCAGCGGCTGGGCGCCGCTCGATGCCTGCGTCACGCGCGAGCTCTGCGATCAAACGCTGACCAGCAGCAGCCCGGGCGGCCTCGTGCTCGGCTCGGACGGCATGGTGCAAGTGCAGGCACCGACCACGGCCGAGATGGCCCTGAAGTGCAACCTGCCCGCCTGCGCCGTGGGCGAGGTGCGCTGTGACGGCGAGCGGCTGGAGTACTGCTCCGAGGGTCGCACCGGCTGGATCAGCGCCGAGGAGTGCGCCTCCGAGGCCCTGTGCGCGGCCAGCCTGGGCAACGTCACCGCCGCCGGGGTGCCGGCGTGCCTGCCGCCCGCCTGCGCCGCCGGCACGCACCGCTGCACGGACACGGGCGTGTTGCAGGTGTGCAGCGAGGACCGCAGCGGCTTCCGCGATCAGGAGCAGTGCATCGGCGCGCCCTTCTGCAACGCCGTGCTCGCCGATCAGGGCCAGGCGGGCTGCCGCGACGCTCCCTGTGAAGCGGGCCAGATGCAGTGCAACGGCGCCCAGATCCAGGTCTGCCGCGAGGACCGCACCGGCCTCGACGACGTGGGGCCGCCCTGCGAGAGCGCCGCGCTCTGCAACGCCGACGACCCCAGCAACGCCTTCTGCGAGCCGCCCGTGTGCCACCGCGGCGCGACCGCCGGTGACGAGTTCCACTGCGAAGGCGCGCAGCTGCAGCGCTGCAACGAGTCGCTCACGGTCTACGACACGATCCAGACCTGCGTCACCGCCGCCCTGTGCGACGCCAGCCAGCGCTTCAACGGCTGCAAGACGCCCGCGTGCCAGCCGGGCCAGCACGCCTGCAACGGCGGCTTCCTGCAGACCTGCAACGCCGACCAGACCGGCTTCGACAACACCGAGAACTGCGGCTCGCAAGCGCAGTGCGACGCCAACGCGGGCCGCTGCGCGGACCCGTGCGAGCCCGGCAGCACGCGCTGCAACAACGCCAACGGCGACCTGGAGGCGTGCCGCGATCGCCTGACGGGCTGGCAGCCGATCGCCGACTGCCCCAACGTCGAGCTGTGCGACCAGCCCAACGGGCGCTGCGACATTTGCCGCGGCAGCCAGTTCCCGCTGAACCAGCAGTTCAGCTGCGCCGACAACCAGCTGCGCCAGTGCGCGGCCGACGGCGGCAGCTTCGCGCGCACCAACATCGGCCCCGAGTGCGCCCCGCTGGACAACGGCCAGGGCGTGGGCGTGCGCCAGTGCCAGAACAACCAGGTCGTGGTCGCGCCCTGCCAGTTCGGCTGCACCAACGGCCGCTGCCACGAGTGCAACCCGGGCACCACACAGTGCGTCGGCAACGGCCAGATCCGCCGCTGCGGCAACGACGGCTTCTTTGGCGCACCGACGAGCTGCAGCAACGGCAACGCCTGCGACGGCGTGGAGACCTGCCAGAACAACCAGTGCGTCGGCGGCCAGGCGCCGAACTGCAACGACGGCAACGTCTGCACCAACGACACCTGCAACCCGGCGTCGGGCTGCCAGTTCCCGGCGGTCGCCAACCGCACGACCTGCGATCCCCCCTCCGGGACGATCGAGGTCTGCAACAACGGCCAGCGGCAGGTCATCGCCTGCGGGCAGCTGGGCTGCGGCGCAGGCCGCACGGTGTGCAACAACTGCAACCAGAGCCAGTGTGTCGGCGCCAGTCAGTTCCAGGTGTGCAACGGCGGCATCCTCAGCGCCGTCCAGAGCTGCGCCAACGGGCAGACCTGCACCGGCGCGGGCACCTGCGCCTTCAACTGCGCGCAGCTGAACTGCAACGACAACAACCCCTGCACCAACGACAGCTGCAACGCCCAGCAGGGCTGCGTGCACAGCAACGCCGCCAACGGCAGCAACTGCGGCGACAACAACGCCTGCAACGGCACCAACACCTGCCAGAACGGCGCCTGCGTGGCCACGGCGGCCCGCAACTGCAACGACAACAACGCCTGCACCAACGACAGCTGCAACGCCCAGACCGGCGCTTGCGTGAACACCCCCATCAGCTGCCCCGCCGGGCAGACCTGCCAGAACGGCACCTGCGGCGTCAACTGCGCCACGCTCAACTGCAACGACAACAACCCCTGCACCAACGACAGCTGCAACGCCCAGCAGGGCTGCATCCACACCAACAACACCGCCAGCTGCTCCGACGGCAACGCCTGCAACGGCACCGAGACCTGCGGCGGCGGCCGCTGCAACCCGGGCACCCCGATCAACTGCAACGACAACAACGCCTGCACGACCGACAGCTGCAGCGCGGGCACCTGCCTGCACACGGCCATCACCACCGGCACCTGCGCCCCGCCGCCACCCCCGCCCCCGCCGGCGCCCGCGGGCTGCACTCCCGGCTCCAACTGCAGCGACGGCAACCCCTGCAACGGCCAGGATCGCTGCAACGCTCAGGGCGTGTGCGCGCCGATCGATGGCGCGGGCTTCCTGGCAAACTTCTGCACTGCCCGCGATTGCGAGGCGAGCGCCGTGTGCAGGAGCCAGAATGGCGTCGCCGCCTGCACGCGCGTGCCCAAGGCCCAGGGCACCCGCTGCAACCAGGGCAACGGCGTCTGCAACGGCAACACGGGCGCCGCCGCCTGCCAGAACGACCCGCGCTGAGCGCCCGCGGGACGCCGGGCGCGGCTCCTCGAGCGGGCGCCCGGCGGCGCTGCTACTGCGGCGCGCTTCCGGAGCCGCGAACGGCGGCGAGCAGCTGCTCGCGCTGTTCGCGCGTCAGGCTGACCAGGCGCCCCTCGACCCGGAACCACCCTTCCGACACCTTCTTTCCGCCGCGCACCTTGATCCGATACTCGGTGCCGCTCGCGCCATCCAGGGCGAGCAACGTGGCGCCGATCGGATAGGGCAACGTCGCCTCGACCACGGCCCAGTCACCGTCCGTCTCGATCAGGCGCACCTCTCCCCCGCCCCGCCCCTGATCCACCAGACTCCACATCAGCTCAATGGGCACGGCCTGCTCGCTTCCCCTCGCGGATGGCGGCGCGCGCCTCCTTGCTGGCGTCCTTCTGCTTCAGCGCCTGACGCTTGTCGTACAGCTTCTTGCCGCGCGCCACCCGCACCTCGATCTTCGCCCGCCCCTCCTTGAAGTACAGCTTGGTCACGACCAGGGTCATGCGCTCCCGATCCTGCGCGCCGAGCAGCTCATCGATCTGCGCCCGGTGCAACAGCAGCTTGCGCGGCCGCTTCTCCTCGTGACCCAGGAACGAGTGCGCCAGCGGCGGCACCCGCATCCCCCGCACGAATGCCTCCCCCCGCGAGATCTCCACCCACGCCTCGCTGATATCGGCGGGCCCCTCGCGCAGCGCGCGCGCCTCGCTGCCCACCAGCACCAGCCCCGCCTCGAAGCTCTTGCCGAGCTCATACTCGTGACTGGCGCGCCGATTCTGGGCGACGAGCCGATCGCCGTTGGGAGCGGCTTTCTTCGCGGAGCCCTTGGCCATGGAGGGCGGGACTATGACCTTTCCGGAGGGTTGTGCAAGGAATACGAGAGCTCGACCCGCCTCCGGACGCGCCGGACCCCACCCTGCACATCCGGACCTGCCGCGTCGGGGCCCCGGCGCTCGGACCTCGAGTTGGCCTCCCAGGGTGGTCGCGCCGATCGCGGTGCGGGGCGAACGCGCGGCTCGCTCTCGAAGGCGGAAAGAAGTTAGCAACTCGCCGCGCCCGCGCGCCGAGCTTTCCGACACACGACGCCGAGAGCCGAAGAGCGCACGGCACAGCAGCGCGGCGCACGCACGGCGAGATGCGCGCCGATGACGACCTCGCGCATCGATAGCGAGACGTTCAGGAGCAGGCTCCGGCCTGCGCCCTGCGCGAAGGAAAGGAAACAAGGAACAGACACATGAGCATTGAAGCGAAGATCCACGAACAGGCGCAGCTCGATCAGGCCGAAGCGGAGCTGTCGGAGGAGCAGCTGAGCTCGGTCAACGGCGGCTTGACGCAGATCGACTTCTCCAAGCTGGTGTCCCTCAGCGCTGCCAATCGGGCTCGTCTCGCTGGGACGCTGACGGCCAATCTGGGCGGCTTCGGCCTGCGGGGCCTGGCCAACCTGGACGTTCCCTCCAACAAGGAATGGCAGGAGTGACGCTCGCGGAGAGGGGGCGGGCTGGTTCCGCCCTCTCTCCACCGTCCTGCTTCGCGCCAGTGCCCTGCCCTGCATCTTCCACGAGGTGGTAGCCATGCCCCGCGACTTGATCGTTGAACCCGACGTGCCCGCGCAGACGCGCGCCTACCTGCGAACTCTGTACAGCGCTCGCTTCGGACAGCGGCTGCAGCGCGCGGTCCAGCGCGGTCGAACTCTGCCTGCCGAACTCGGCTTCGCACGCAGCCTCGACTTCGCCCAACTCGCGAACGAGCAACAAGCGCGGATCCGCAACCTCAGCCATTCGCTGCGCCGCGCCTGCCAGTTCCTGGCGCAGGTGACGAGCCAGGAGCAGTTTCGTTTGCTGGTCGCGGCCTATGCCGAGCACGCGCTCTTCTGGCGCGCGGCGGGGCGCAGCCTGGGCGAGAACTTCTGCCTGTTCGCCTACCAGGCGCTGAACGCAACGGGCGCGAGCTGGCAGGCTGAAATCGCCCGGCTCGACGGGGTCAGCTTCGGGGTGGCGGCGGCGCGAGATGATCGGACTCCCTGGCGTAGCCAGCTCGGTCTGCCCCATCAGCTCGAGCGAAGCTCGGGCATCATTGTCGAGAGCTATCGCGCCCGGGAATGTCTGCTCGATGCCGAAGGCCAGCTCGCGGCCAGCGCGCCGTCCACTCCTGAGACCCACACGACGCGCGCCGACTACTGGGTTCGGATCCGTTCGAACGGCGAGCACCTGCAAACCGAGGTAGTACCATGTTGAGTGTCCCCTGCGAGCAGCCCCGAGTCGGCATCGGGCTCGATTACAAGTATCGCGACGACTACGCAAAGCCGCTGAGCGAGCTGTGCCGCGACTGGAGCGCGCGGCTGTCCCACCTTTCGATCGTGAGCCTGCAGAATCGCCGTGAGGCCGCGGATTTTCGCGCGCTGGCGGGCTCCCTGCCCGTCGTGCACCACCTGTCGAACATCGCGCCCGCGAATCCTGGGGGCCCCGATCTGGAGCTGTTGGATCGCCAGGACGCGATGTCGCGAGTGCTCGGCGCCGCGTGGTGTGGAGAGGACATCGGCATCTGGTCGCTCGGGCCCTATCAGATCCCTTACTTCGCGCCGCCGGTGCTCGATGAAAGCTCCGTTCGCTTCATCGCCCGGGGCGTGCGGGAGGTCGCGCGGCGCTGTTCGGTGCCCTTCCTGGCCGAGATCCCCTCGTTCTCGTTCGTCGCAGGCGACCTTTCGCTGGGAGAATTCTTCACGCGCCTGGTCGCGGATGCCGACTGCTCACTCGTGCTCGATCTGAGCCATGTGTTCTCGTACGCACTGGCGAAGGGAACGAACGCTGCCCGAGTCCTCGAGTCCCTGCCTCTCGACGCGGTGCGCGAGATCCACATTGCCGGCGGCAAGGTGAGCGCCACGCACGCCACACGCTACATTGACAACCACTCCGATCCGGTGCTCGAGCCCGTGCTCGACCTGCTGCGGATCGCCGCACGCCTTTGCGAGAACCTGCGCGCCGTCACCTACGAGATCGGCGTGTCGATCCGGATCGAGACGATGGAGGCAGAGCTCGTGAAGATCCAGCACATCCTCGAGCAAGAAAGGTTCGTACCATCATGGTGACAGGAGTCGACCCGAGGCAACGGATTTTTCCCGACGGCACGCCGCTGTTCTCGGGAGCGGGCACCACACTGCTACTGTTCGACGGTGGCGTGCGACAGCCTCGTGGCTTCGGCAGCAGGTTCGTCAACCTCTCCAGCGAGTTCGTGCAGGCGAGGCCGGAGGCCTGTGCGGACCAGCACGGTCAGCGTGGAGGCACGCTGTGCGCGGGCGACGGAGGCGTCGCGCCCGGTGCGAAGGTGTTGTCCGTCGCATACCAGCCGGTGTTCCCGGACGGCTATCTCGCTTGTGTACAGGACATCGCGAAGGCGCACGGCAAGGTCGACGTGACCGCGCACGCCTATTCCGCCGCACCCAAGCCGGCTCTGCTGCTCGAGGGTGCCGCCGAGTTCTCTCGTCTGGTGGAGGGTGACCACCCCTGGTCCAGCACCGTCCTGGCCGCAGCCGGGCACATGGGTGCCGAAGGCGTGCGCTTCCCGGCGGTCTGTCGCTCGGTCCTTGCGATCGGCGTCTGTGACGAGCAGGGCCGGCCGACCGCGTACTGCAGCGTCTCTCCGGAGCTGCGCAAGCCCGAGCTCTTGGTGCGCGAGGGCAGCTATGCCACGGCGGACGAGAGCGGCCGTCAAGCGACGCTCGGCGGCACCTCGGCGGCCGTGAACCTGGCTGCGGGTGTGGCCAGCCTGTGGTGTGAGCGGCTGCGAGCGCAGGGCATCGAGCCGCTGTCCTGCATCGTGCGGGCCGCGCTGCTGGCGAGCTCGGAAGCAGCTGCCGTGCCGGAGCATCGCCTGCTCTCCGCGCGCGCCCTGTGCGACGCGGCGTCGGTCGTGTTCGCGGAGGCCCGCCCGGTCGCGCGCGACGAGGCGCAGCTGTTCGAGCTGCGCGCGAGTGAAGGCGGCGCCGTCTCGGTTTGCGTGGTGCTCGATCAACGAGAGAGCAATCAGCGCTTTCAGGACGCTCCCGCTCAGGTGCGGCTGAGCCTCAGCTGCGGCGGTCGCCGGATCGAGGTGGAGGCCAGTCTGTGGGCGCGCGCCGAGTTGGAATGCCCCCCGGGCGAGCTCGTGGCTTGCCGCGTGGAAGTCTCGGGTCGAACGGAACGACTCGGTATCGTGGCCATGAACGCGCGCCAGGAGCGCGCCACCCGTGCCCCGGCCGCGATCCGCACTGGACGCATCGTGGTCGGAATCGGCGCCAGCCACGATGCCGGAGCCTGCGTGCTGCGGGACGGCAAGCTCGTGCGCGCCGTGCAACTGGAGCGGCTCAGCCGCATCAAGCACGACGGGAGCTCACTCCTCAATTCACGCGCGGCGCTGGACTACTGCCTGCAGTCGCTCGGGCTGCGCGCGGCGGACGTGGATCTCTTCTGCTTCAATCTACAGTCGGTGCTTCCCGGCTATGCCGGGCTCTCGCAGCCCGTGGCGGCAGCCGACTTTGACCTGTTCGACCCGTTCGGGGAGCGGGCGTTGTTTGTCTCGCACCACCTCGCGCACGCCTACGCCGCCTTCTTCTGCTCGCCCTTCGATCGAGCCGGCGTCTTCATCGCGGACGGTTCTGGCGGCAGCACCGTGGGCGAGCCGGACCTGATCCTGCCGGGTCCCGCGTTCCGGCGTTATCTGGAGCAGCCGCTGCGCTCGCGACCCGCGCTGCACGTTCAGTCGGGCTACGCCTTCGACGAGGCCGGCTTCCGGCTGGTGACGCGCGAGGAGGCGCCGTCGTTCAACGTGCGCTGCGGCTCCTCATCGCTGGGCGAGGCCTACGCTGCGGTCAGCCAATACGTATTCGGCGACTGGCAAGCTTCGGGCAAGCTGATGGGATTGGCCCCGTACGGCAACGCGGATCAATTTGGCCCCTCCACCTTGGTGCGCGACGCGCAGGGCTTGCTCCAGTTCGGCGCGGATTGGAAGCTCGGGCTCAATCAGCTCTCAAAGAAGGAGGATCCGTTGCAATTCGCCGATCTCGCGGCGCGCATCCAGACCGACTTCGAGACCGCGCTGCTCGAGCGATTGCGGCACTTCCTCGCGCAGGCGGAGAGCCCGCGGCTCGCCTATGCCGGCGGCCTGGCGCTGAACAGCGTCGCCAACGACAAGATCGCGGGGCTGGTCGGGCCCGAGAACTTCTATGTGATGCCAGCGAGCTCGGACTCGGGCATCGCGATCGGCGCGGCCGCAGCTGGCGAGCAGCACCTCACGGGGTCCACCGCGCACTCGGCCCTGGGACATGACTATCTCGGACATCCTTACGGGCAGCGCGACTGCGATCTCGCAATCGCTGCCGTCGCGGACGCGGTCAGCGCGGCGCCGGCGGCCACGGAGGAGATCGCGGATGCGCTGGTCCACGGTCACGTCGTCGGCTGGTTCGAGGGCGCGGCGGAGTTCGGTCCGCGCGCGCTCGGCCACCGCAGCATCCTGGCGGATCCGCGCAAGAAGGAGATGTGGCTTCACATCAATCGTCGCATCAAGTTTCGCGAGGACTTTCGTCCCTTCGCCCCGATGGTGCCGCGCGAGCTGGCTGGAGAATTTTTCGAGCTCGACGGCGAGTCACCTTACATGCTCCGCGTCGTGCGAGTACGGCCGCAGTTTCGGCATCTGCTCGGCGCGGTCACGCATGTCGACGGCAGCGCCCGCGTGCAGACGGTGGACGCGGCCGTGGCGCCACGCATCCACGAGCTCCTGCTCGCATTCGGCAAGCGCAGCGGAGTGCCGGTGCTCTTGAACACGTCGCTCAACGTCCGCGGTGAGCCGGTCGTGGAGACACCGCAGGAAGCTCTGGAGATGCTGCTCTGCACCCATCTGGACGCGCTCGTGCTCGGCTCGCGCTGGGTACGCCGCCGGCAGCTGCGGGTCGATGAGAGCAGCCAGATCCGCCTGGCTCCGAAGACCAGCGTGCACGCGGGCTCCGAGCGAGGTCAGCCGAGCTACCAGCTGTGCGCGAAGGCGCGCGGGAACAAGACCTATCCGCTGGATGCGCCGACGTTTGCCGTGCTGGCCCATGCGACGGGTGGAGAGAGCGTCGGCACGCTGTGCAGCGCGCAGGCCGCGACCGCCGATCGCGCCAAGCTGCTGCAGCGCCTGAACGCACTCGCCACCCTCGGTCTGGTCCTGCCCCTGACGACCGAATCGTTGCACAGCGCGGCAACTGCCCCGAACGTGCAGCCCCAGGTGCTGGTGGCCGACATCGATCCCTTGACCGCCTCCACCCGCGACACGGCCGCCGTCGACGAGCGGCTGCGCAGGGCCAGCGTGCAGCAGACGCTGGCACGGGTGAGCTCGCGTCTGAACGTGCTCGGCGTGACACGAGTCGCCGACCTGACGGATTTCGATCGCGTCGGCATCCCGGTCTTTGGCGCCACCCGGCCGCGGGTGGACGCCGCGCAGATCACGGCGACGCAGGGCAAGGGGCTGACCACCGAGGAAGCGCGGGTCTCGGCGCTGATGGAGGCCGTCGAGCGGCATGCCGCCGCCACGGCTCGGCCGGTCCGGACTGCGAGCGTGAGCGAACTCCTGGCTCGAGGGGAAAGCGTCGTGGGCCCCCAAATGCTCGGCATCGAGTTCTCGTTGCATGATCGGCTCGAGTGGCTGCAGACGCGAGCCTTGCGCAGTGGGCGGCCCGCCTTCATCCCGGCGGCGGAGGTGCTGTTCCCCTACCATGCTCCCGCCGGGCTGCTCCGCCCGGTGCGGCCCTCGACCACTGGTCTCTCGGCGGGCAATACGCTGGGAGAAGCGGCGCTGCAGGCTCTCGGGGAGGTTGCGGAGCGCGCTGCTGTCTCGCGCTACCGGCGCGGAGAACCAGTCCCTCTGGTCGATGCCTCGGCGCTCGCCGGCAGCGTCGAGGGGCTGCTGCTCGAACGCTTCGAACGCGCCGGTGTGCGCGTGGCCATCTTCGACCTGTCCGGGCTCGGACCGCTGCCGTGCTACTTCGTCTCCGCCGCGAGTCTGGACAATCTGGGCGCGCCAGTTGCAGCCGCGGGGCAAGGAGCCAGCCTGAATCCGCGCCTCGCCTTGCGCCGAGCGCTGCTCGAGGCCGCCCAGAGTCGAGTGGTGGCGCTGCAGGGAAGCCGTGAGGATCTGGTGCGCCACGCCGCCGCATGGGCAGTGGACGAGCGCGCGGCCCACGCTCTCTGGGAGGCGGCGCGCGATCGTGCCGCTCGAACCGGGCTGGTGGCCCCGCCCGAAGCCGTGCACATCCCGAGCGTCGCAGACGGCTTGACCCGGACGATCGAACGGCTCTCGCTCGGGTCCGAAGCAGACGTGTTCGTGACCGATCTCACACACCCGGAGGTCGGCATCCCGGTGGTGCATGCATTTGTGCCCGGCCTGTACGATGGTGTGGTGGAAGCAGAGCGAGGTGCCCGTGTTCGCGCTTGAAAATCTCCAGCAGAGGTCCGCAGCAGAGTCGAACCCGGTCGTGTTTGCCGGGCCCTCCGCCGAAGGCCTGCGCCGGCGGTATGCCGGCCGTTGCGAGTTCCGTCCGCCGATCCGGCGCGGCGAGCTCGAGGCGCTCGCGGACGGCGCGCCCCGCACCGCGGTGCTGCTGGACGGCCTCTTCGCGAGCAGCCTCGCCGTCACGCCCACGGAATGTCGCGTCGCGCTGAATCGCGGCTGGACGTTGGTGGGCGCAGCGAGCATCGGCGCTTTGCGCGCCAGTGAGCTATGGTCGGTAGGGATGATCGGAGTGGGCACCGTCTATCAAATGCTGCGCCTCGGCGTGATCGAATCCGATGCCGAGGTCGCCGTCGCCTATCATCCCGAAACCTACAGGGAGCTCACGGCATCGCTCGTGCACGTGCGCGCCTTGCTCGCGGCAGTGTATCCGGGACCCGCCGAGCACGGGCGTCGAGAGAGCGCGCTCGCTGTGGCACGTGAAATCTACTGGGCGGAGCGCAGCTGGTCCGCCCTGCGCGCCGCGTGGCAGCGAGCGGGCACGGACTCCGCATTGTTGCGCGCGGCGCTGCTCGAGAGTGAAGCGCCGCGGCATCATCCCAAGCCAGCCGATGCTGCCCTCGCGCTGCGCTGTGTACTCGACGGCGGCTTTGGGCCCCGCCAGGAAGAGGAACTGACATGACAAGCCAACAAGCAGCTGCACCGCTGGTCGCAGCCGGTGAACTCCGCACGGAGCGCTTGCGCCTGTGCTTACCCGACCCGAGCTGGGCCCCCGCACTGAGCGACTACTATCTGCGCAACGCCGATCATTTCGCGCCCTACTGCCCGCGCCGCCCCCCGGGTTTTCACTCGCCCGAAGCCTGGCGCGAGCGCGCGACCGCGGCGCGCGAGGCGAGCCTCAGCGGACAGGCTCTGCACCTGCTGCTGTTCAGGGCGGACGCCTCGGAGGACCGCATCATCGGCGACGTGAACTTCACCAATGTCGTGCGCGGCGTGTTCCAGGCGGCCTATCTCGGCTACCAGCTCGATCGCGAGCACGTTGGCCGGGGATTGATGTACGAGGCGCTCGCGGCCAGCATCGCGCACGTTTTCCGGCACATGCAGCTGCACCGCCTGATGGCGAACTACGTGCCCAGCAACGAGCGCAGTGGCCGCCTGCTCCGGAAGCTCGGCTTCAACGTCGAAGGTTACGCTCGGGACTACCTGTTCCTGGACGGCGCCTGGAAAGACCACGTGCTGACCTCCCTGATCAACCCTGACGTGCGAGAGCCCAGTTGACCATGCCAGCATCAGCTGCAGCAGCACGCGACGGCGGGGGGCCGCCGCCGTCCATCCTCGTGCTCGATGCCGCGCTCCAGCCCGCGGCCTTCGAACGCTGCCGGCAAGCCATTGATCGGCTCGCGCCCCGCCTGGTGGACAAGCAGGCACTGGACGGCAAGATCGCCTATCGTCGCTACCAGGACTACGAGGCGCCCGAGCCCACGCTGACCGAGGAGCTCGGCGCCTGCCTCTTCTCCGAGCCGGTGCTGAGCGTGGCGAATCGCTATCACGATCTGGCCTGGCGCTGGTTGGCCGCAGGCGTCAGCCGCGAGATGGACCTGCAGGTGACGAGCTACAGCCATGGCTCGCAATATCTCTGGCACACCGATCACCTGGTGCGAGGCAGGACGCACAACTTCATCCTGTACATGACGGACCCGGGCCACTTCGCTGGTGGCGAGCTACAAATTTCCTGCGACGAGCCGCGGTACAGCGCGCAGGACGCAGAGCGCGTGCGCTGCGACTTCAGCATCCGCCCTGCACGCAACCGCCTCGTGCTCATGCCCTCGCACCTCTTGCACCGGGTCACGCCCGTGACTTGCGCGAGCGCCACACCGGAGCTCTGGCAGACGCGGCTCACCATCAACGGTCACCTGCGCGTCCCCGGCATGGAAACGCTGGGCAGGACCCGCGCGGCGTGAGCGGGGTGCATGAAACTCGGTCATCATCGCCGCTAGTCGAGCCGCCAGAGGGCTCATCCTGGGGACGGTGGGGGTCGCGCGGGGGCGAGCCCTCCACAGCCAGCGCTCGAGGCATGCCAGCGCGCTCACGGGCGCTCCGCGAGGCTTTTGATATAGGCGCAGAGCATGTCGGCGAGAGCGTCTGAGTAGCTGGTGATCTCCGCCGCGCTGCGCGGCTGCTCCGAGAATTGCTTGCCCACGGCGCCGAGCGTCGTCGAGATGAGATCGCCCGCGAGCGTGCGCGCTGGCGCCGACGTTCTGGGTAGAGCTTCCTGCATGAAGCGCTCCATCGTCCTGCCCGCGGAGGCGCGCGCTGCCCGTGCTTCGGGCGCATCGCGATAGAGCGGCGCGGCGTCGCTCAGCGCCTGACGCACCTCGGCCTCCGCGCACTCCGAGCGGACGAACGCATGCACCAGCCGACGCAAGCGCTCGAGCGGGGGCTGGCTGGCGTCCTCCAGGATCCCGCGCAGCAGCTCCGCCGTCTCGCGCCACTCGTCGCTCTGCAGACGGAACAAGATCGCCGCCTTGTTCGGGAAGTACTGGTACAGCGATCCGACGCTGACGCCCGCCGCCTCCGCGACTCTCGCCATCGTGAACCGCGGCGCCCCTTCCTTCGTCAGAACCTGAACAGCGGCCTTCAAGACCGCCGCCACGAGCTCGTTCGAGCGCGCTTGCTGCGGCTCTTTTCTGGTGTGAATCTGCTGACTTCGGCGCGCCGGCACCGCTGACTCCGGGCAATGCGACTGCCAAATGTGAATGATTCATCGCATTCTGTCCAGTGCCAGGGCGCAGTGCCCGGCAGGAGAAGCTCGATGACCACTCTGACTGAAAGTCCCGTCGCTCCGCTGCTCGATCGCCTGTTCGCGGAGGCCGCCGCGCAGTCGCCCTTCAGAATTCCCGCACTGGCCGCGCTGTCCAGTGAAGAGCGGCAGCGCCTGCTGCGCAGCAAGACGGAGTACCTCGACCTGTACGGGCAGTTGAGGGACGTGGCGCTGCCGGTGTCGCGCGAGACGGGCTCGCTCTTGTACCTGCTGGCGCGCAGCTCCGGTGCGCGCACCATCGTCGAGTTCGGCACCTCCTTCGGCATCTCGACGCTGCATCTCGCCGCGGCCCTGCGCGACAACGGCGGCGGGCGGCTGATCACCAGCGAGTTCGAGCCGTCGAAGGTGGCCCGCGCCCGCCAGAACCTGCGCGACGGTGGCCTCGCTGACCTGGTCGAGCTCCGCGAGGGAGACGCGCTGCAGACGCTGAAGAACGATCTCCCCGAACCGGTCGATCTGCTGCTGCTCGACGGCGCCAAGTCGCTCTATGCGGAGATCCTGGGCCTGGTCGAGCGCCGGCTGCGGCCTGGTGCGCTGATCGTCGCGGACAACGCCGACATGAGCCCGGATTACCTGGCGTACGTGCGCGCGCCGGCGCAGGGGTATTTGTCGGTCCCGTTCGGGAAGGACGTGGAGCTTTCCCTGCGGCTCGCGGCTTAGCCCCTGCCTGGGCCGCGCCGTACCCCTTCGCATGCACGAGCCACGTCCACTCTGCATGCGGAAGACGATCGCGGCGGGGGCCGCCTGCCTGAGCTTGTGCGGCTGCGCGGCGGCGATGATCCCCGGAGTGCCCGCGGGTCCGATCGCGGCGCCCGGGCTGCGCCTGGGCACCAGCTACACCTACGCGCAGGCACCGGCCACGGTCCACGCCGAGAGCCGCGCTGGCGAGCCCGTCACGGCGCACGCCAACTCGGCCATGCTCTGGGGCCGCACCGCCCCGTCCCTCTTTCCTGCGGGGCTCGCCTTTCGTGTTGCACCACTCCAGACGTTCGACGTGGGGGTGGACCTCGGCATCCGCGAGAGCGGAGTCCAGGTCCGCGCGGGGCAGCTCGCTGCCTCGCGAGAGCTCCCCTGGGGCGTGGAGCTGGAGTGGCGCACCGGCTCCTACTTTTATGACGAGGACGTGCTCTTCACCCGGCGCAACATCGTTCGCTTGCGCGGCGAGGCTTACCCGGTCTTCTCTCGCTCGGAATCGGGCGCGGCGAGCTACGGAGTGCTCGCGCTCGGCTTCAGCACGGGCACTCAGCTGCTCACCGTCGAAGACGTCCCACCTCGCTACGTGGAGGACGACTCCTTCAGTCTCGAGGACGAGCCTTCCTTCGACGAGCTGCACTGGGAAACCCGGCTCGAGGCCGCGCTCGGTGTGCACTTCCTGAACCAGCGAGGCGGCTACACGCTGGCGGTTCTCCCCTGGCTGAAGCTCCACCAGGGCGCGCCCGTGGCGAGCGAATGCGACACCTGCGATCTCGACCTCACGAGCGTCGAGAGCAGCTGGGGCATCGGCTTCGCGCTGAGCGGCATGTGGCAGGTCGAATGAGGGGCGACGGGCGCCCGCAGCTCTCTGGTTTCACCGGCGGCGATCCGTACCAGGCGAGCGGCTTGCACCGTCTGGTATGATGATTCGCGCCTCGGGCTGCTCAATTTCTACAATCTGCCGCCGCTCGAGACCGGACGATGGATTTCCGACACTACGGTTTCGCACCAGACGCCTCCCGGCAGGCGGACATAGCTTCTTCCAGCCGCGCCGTGGACATGCCTCGTAGTCGCGCGCGTCCCGGTTCTCAGCACGGACTTTGCTGCGCAAACGGATAGTATCAGATTGTTGAATTGCCGGTCGTTTCCGCGTGTGAGGCGCCGAGGGACGCTTTCGTTGCAGCGAGTCGTGCCTCGCGCTAGCCTGATTTTGGATGCGTGCGCGTATCTCCGCTGCTTGCCTATTTTCGATCGCGAGTTCGCTCGTTCTCGCCTGCAGCGGCGTGAGCACACCCGATGGGCAGCCCGCGTTGATGCCCTCCGGGCCCGGAGGCGCAATGGGCGCTTCGAAGTCTGCTCTGGACCCGATTCAGACGACGGACCCGCCCGACACGGCCGAATCGGGTCCGTCGGATCTGATCGGCATCACAATGCCGAGCGCCGGCAGCTCCGGCGCTGGCGGAGCGCCGAGCGAGGCGCCCGCGCCGCCTGCCTTCTGCGATGCACCGACAAAGGTCCTGGTCGCCTCCTGCGGCAATGGATCGTGCCACAGCAACCCCGGCTGGCCCGAGGGCGATTTCGCGGTGGACACCGAGCGGGCTTACAACTTCGTGGACAAAGACTCGGTGCGACACGCCTACTGTGGCCGCATCATCGACTCGCGGGACTACAGCAAGAGCCTGATGCTGACCAAGGTTCGAGGAAGCTTCCCCTCCCCCGACTGTGGAGGCCGCATGCCCATCGGCTCGTTTGTTATCACCGAGGAGCAAATCGACTGCCTTGCGAGCTGGCTGCAGCAGTTTCAGCAGTGATTGAGCGCGGCCCCGCGGTCGCCGGCACGACTGAAGTTGCCACCTGAAAGCAGTCACGAGCGAGCGGCAACGACCTCGAGGCCACCTACGACGCCCAGGACCGCCTGCTCTGCTCGGTCCCGAAGGTGAATCCAGGATGGTTGTCTAGCGAGGTGTACGATGAGTTTCCCCAACATCGAAGCGCGCATCTCATCACCCGGAGAATTGGCGGCCGTACTACGCCAAGCCAAGCAGTGTGTCGCTCGAGGCATCCTGCGGCAAGTCAAGCCTGTGAACGCGCCGTTCGCGCTGGACGATCTTGCCTCAATCCCAGATGACGGTCCTTGGCCAGATTACGTGGAAGCGTATTTCGTGGATCGAAACGGCAAGCAATACAAACTGACCGTGGAGACTTACCATGGGGCTGGCGGCTCCTGGGGACCAGTCTGAGGCGCGCGTGGGCACGAAGGGGCCCAAGGAGATCGAGGCGCCGCTCGGGCCCATCACCGTGCCTGCCGCTGCCTGAACCAGGTCCTTCCTCGGCGTCCTGCCCGATGCTCGCTCCCGTGCGCCCGTCGAGATGGGGCTGGCGCAAACGGTTACGCTATACTGGCGACCGTCTGCTCCAGGAGCAGTGACCTTCGTGACGTGGATCCATCTGCCACCGCGCGGTGGGCACATTCTAAGGTCGCGCGCGGACGAACGGCGGCGAGCCCCTCTCCTACCGCATCCGTTGGTGCGTCACTGGCGGCGCCGTCGGGCTCGGGTTGGGGGCGCCTGGGATTAGTCGGTAATGAGCCAGCGCTTTCCCGTTTGCGCGCTCAGTTGACGGCCCGCCCTCAGGGCAGCAGCACCAGCTTGCCCGCGCTCTCCCCGGACTCGAGCGCCGCGTGCGCCTGAGCGGCCAAGTGTAGCGGGTACGTGCTCACGGGCGGGAGACGGATGCGGCCTGCACGTGCCAGGCCCAGCAGCTCCGCCATCGCTTCAGCCAGGATCTCGCCGCGCTCGAACAGGTAGGACAGATTGAAGGCCAGCACGCCGCGGTTGTGCTGCGTCATCTCGAATGGGTTGAAGCTGGGCGTGCGCAGATAGCCCACGGCGAGCCTGGCGTAGCTCGGGCGGGCCTTGCCGCGCGTGAGCAGGCCATGAAAACCGTACACGATCAGGCGGCCAGCGGGAGCCAGCTGCTCGTAACCATGGCGCAGACTTTCGGCGCCGTGCGCGTCGAGCACCACATCGAAGCCCTGCGGCACCAGCTCGCGCGCCCGTTGGTGCCACGCGCCCTGGCTCCTGTCGATCACCTGTTCGGCGCCCGCCTGGCGAGCCACATCCAGCTTCTTCGCCGAGCCCACTGTGCCGGTCACGCGCGCGCCGCAGGCGACGGCCAGCTGCGTCGCTGCTCCGCCGACACCGCCTGCCGCCGAGTGCACGAGCACGCGCGAGCCCGGGCGCAGCTTGCACAGCTCGCGCAGCGCGTACCACGCGGTGAGATACACGGTGGGAAACGCCGCTGCCTGCGCGGCGCTCCACTCGGCGGGGCGCGCAAACAGCTGCGCTGCGGGCACGCTGAGCTCGCTCGCATAGCCGCCGAAGCGCGTCACGCCGAACACCGCTTGCCCCAGACTGAAGCCCTGCGCGCCGGCGCCCAGCGCATGCACCGTACCGCTGAACTCGAAGCCCGGAGTGATGGGCCAGCCCACGTAGTCCTTGGCGGACTGATACAGCCCCATGCGCACGGCGATGTCCGCGAAGTTGACGCCGATGGCCTGGACGGCAACGTGCACCTCACCCGCGCGTGGCTGCGGTGGCGGCAGCTCGACCAGCCAAAGTTGCTCATGTCCGCCTGCGCGCGGAATCTGAATCGCTTTCACGGCAGAGCCGTGATACGCGCTTCGGGGGGATTCCACCAGAGCATCCAACGAGCTCAAATCGCTGACAGACCAACCGCTACGACGCGTCCCCGAGCGAAAAATTCTCGATCAGCCTGTCGAGCGCGAGCGCGAGCGGCGGTCGCAACGAGGTCCCTGCGAAGGAGTCGGCGAGCATGCGCGCCACCTGGCTCGTTCGCCGATAGTTCCTGCCGCCACCGAGCGCGAACAGCTCCGCGCACAGCTTGGTGGCCTCCTGGGTCACATAGGTCTTGGTCCGCAGCACACGTGCCGCGTAAGCCGCGCCCGCGCCGGGCCGAAATTCCGCCGCCGTCTGCAGCAGGTACGCGCGCATCGCCTCGTAGCGCATCGTCGCCTCCGCAAGCCGGAGCCTGAGCGCGGGCGACTGCGGCTCGGGTGACGCGATCGCGCGCAGCATCGCCTTCGCGCACCCGAGCGGGATCGCAGCGAACAGGCAGAACCAATATTCGAGGGGCTGGACGACATTCAAGACGTCCGGAAACCCAACAATCCCCCTCGCCCGCGCGTTGTTGTAGCGCACCGTGTGGCTCTCGGTGGACCGCATTCCGAAGCCATCCCAGTCGTTCAAAACCTCCACGCCTTCAGCGGCGACGTCGACGAGGAAGAACTCGACAACGCCGGCACCGGGCAGGTCGTCGGCGCTCACTTTCGCGGTGGAAAAGAACGTCGCTGCGTTCCGCCCTGCGGACGCCAGGATCTTCTCGCCCGAGATGGCGAATCCTCCGTCGGGTTGCCGCGCTGCCGTGGTCTTGGTTGCCGCGAGCGACCCTCCGGCTCCCTTCTCGCTGTTGCAAGCCGCATAGACCCGGCCCGCACGGTAATCCGCCGCCACCCGAGCCTTCTGCTCGGCGAACGCCGCTCGATGGGCCTCGGGCGCGATTTCGTCGTCGAGCCCGTAAATGCCCGCGAGCCCCAGCGGCATGCTGGCGATCAGCGCGACGGACGGCGATACAGAAGCGATCGTTTCGATGGCGCCCACCGCCTCGACGAGCGTCATCCCGCGCCCGCCCAGCTCCACGGCAAGCGGGCCCGCGATGATCCCCGCATCGAAGAGCGCCCGGACGCTCCTTTCTGGATAAGCCTCGGGATGGTTTCGCTCTTGCTCCGCGATCAGCGGCAACAAGTCGTCGAGGTCGACGCTCTGGGGGGATGACATTTCTCTATTCAGAGCCGTTGGCGCACTCTGTCAAGCGTGATTTCTCATGGCGGTACGAGTGCGCAAGCCATTGACACGAGCCACGTTTGAACGCGCCGCACCCGTACAAAAGCGTGCTTGTCGCGTTCATCGCCGGGTTATCCTGCGCTTGCCCCGTGACGTGCCCTTGGCGACTTCACCGAGCTCGTCTCCCGGATCAGGCGGTACGTCGCGCACCTTGGCAAGCACAGCCTTGAACTTACGCTCGGTACCGCGGGCGGCTCGCGTTGCAAGGTACTCTTCCGTCATGAGGGCGCCCCGGCGCGAGCGAAGTCCGGAAACCAGCACGCGCGTGTCGAGGACCACGAGCATCATTAAATGGTATCATCTGCGATACCGTGACGCGAGCCGCGGGGCTACGCAAAGCGCAGCGGCTCTAACGTGCCGACAGCCGTGATGGCGGCCACCGTGAGCGCGACCGCCATGACCCGGTTCGGCCCCTTTGCCTTCAGCCAGGTGCAGCAACGACCTGGGGCAGTCACCGTCTTCTACTCGTTGCGGCTCGACAAGCGAGAATCGAAGGCGAACGGAAGCTCCTGAATCACTCGCACGCCGTTGAACTGCGGATGCCGCGGATTCAGCAAGAAATTCCACTCGACGGGCATCACGGCTGCCGGAACGCGCAAGACGGCGCTTCGACGACTCGCGAGCCATTGCGAGCCAAATTCTTGAAGCTCCAACGGAGCTGGATACACACGCCATTCAGAGACAATCTGCTCGGGGTCACAAACCTCGACGGCGATGTCTACCGGGACGTCGATCTCGAGGAGCCGCAGGTTGTTCGGCGCCAGGGCAGGATCGACGTGGACCAGCACCTCCAGCGCAGCCAACGACGGCGTGGCCGACGTGTAAAGGATGGGATGCCCCTTGTGATGCCATCGACCCGCCGCGTACAGCCCACCCACCCCGGTCAGCGCCGAGCTGGCATGCGGCTCGCTGCAGATCCTCCAGATGCGCACTAACTATGAATTCCGTATACGATACGAAGAAGCGCCTCTTCGACCTGGCGCGCCCCAACATCCGTGTCCAGCAACGTCAGCGGCGCCTCACCGCCCAACGCACGGCTGGGGCGCTTGAGCCAAAGCCTGGCCTTCTCCAGTGTACCCAGCACCGAAGCAGCGTGCGCAAGCGTTCTCGCAACTCGATACAGACGATCTGATTCCGCAGCTGTGAGATGCTGTTCGTCTTTACGGCGTGCGATGGTACGCTCGGGAATTCCCAGGACCGCACTGAGTTCCTTGACGCTCGAGTCGAGCGCCGCCTGCAACGCCTCCAGTGCCGAATAGGGTAAGCCCTTGCGCACGGCATCGCGCACCTGATGGAGAGAAAGGTGCTTTGCCCTCTGGCGCGTAGTTCCGAGAAGCTCGAGGACTCCCGCTGCAGATAGTGTCTCCGCCTCGCCGCCAACAGCCATATGGCATATTCTATCACGCCATTTGGCAACCGGCAATGCTCTCTGAGGGCGAGGCGTTCCCCCTGCTGGGCGGCCGCGTACGGTGGGCTATCTCTGGAGATGGGCGCTCAAGCGCTGAAAGAGCTCCACCGAAGCGTCGACTTCCGACTTTCGGATGGAGACGCTCTCGACGTTGATGCCGATGGGCAAGCGCTTTTCGCGGGCGTAGTCGTCCACGTCGAGGAAGACGCGCTCGCACAGATCGATGGACCGTTCCAGGGTATCGGTGGAGTGACGCAGCTCGTTTTCCAACCAGCGTGGGAACGAGATGCCGAGCCATTTCATGAACTCGAGCGTGCGCACCGAGCCGCACGGCGAGAACGTGAGGATGACAGGCGCGGCTGAAGCACCGCGCGCCCGCAGTGTGAGCTCGTAGTCGGAGAGCAATGACCGCGTGGAGCTCGCATCGTAAACAGCCTGCGTGATGAAAAAGCGACAGCCCGCATCCTGCTTGGAGAGCATGCGGTGGTGTTCATCCTCCTTCGCCGCGTGCCGCTCTGCGATGGCGATTCCACCTAAAACCAGGTTCTGCGCGCCTTGCGCGAGCGCATAGGCGTCACTCAGCGGCAAGCTCGCGCTGTGCGATCGACCTCGTGGTGCGCCAACGAAGACGCTGAGGCGTGGCTCGGATGCCGCCTCCAGGGTGCCGAGCCAGCTGGAGAGCGCTTCGCGCGGCTGCGCGCCCACGCACCGGTACACAATCTTGGGAACCGCCAAGTCGGCAAGCAGGTCGTGTGCGTAAACCTCCGGCTCGACCGTGGGCAGAAACGGAAACGGTCGTGCTTGGCCGTTGCGCCCGGGCTCGTCCTGAATGTCGTAAATGATCAGGCCGTCAGGGGCGAGCCCCCGGATTCGGGCCATCTGTTGCGCAGCGATCTCGCGCAGCCGCTCCGGGTCCGTCGACAGCTTCGGTGGTGCGATGCCGTACAGACGAATCCCGGTCAGTCCAGAGTCGAGTTTTTCGAGCAACGTACTCACGGAGTCCTACTGCGCGACGAGTGAGAATCGACGGAGAACGGGGCGGCCTGGACCATGCTGACACTGTTGAACTGCGGATGCCGCTGGTTCAGCAAGAAAATTGGCGATCTCCTGACGAATGGCGTCTGGGAGATCCACACCGGCGGGGCCGCCGCGGGCCAATTTTTGACGCGAAGTTGAGGTTTCCGAGGGAACTTCACTGTTGTGTTTGCGACCCCTGTTCGGGGGCACCCCGTTCGCGGTCTGAGCCCCGGTGACGTGCGAGGACCTGACGCGCGGCTCGGGCGCTGTGCTCCGGCGCCTCGGAGGGCCACCAAGGGTTCGAGTCCGCTGCGGGCGGGCACCCCTTTGCGACGCGAAGTTGAGGTTTCCGAGGGAACTTGACTGTTGTGTTTGCGACCCCCTGTTCCGGGGAACCGTTCGTGGTGTGAGTAGCGTCCGCGGTTTGGTTGCCGGGCTGCTGCGCCTCTGCTCGCGGCCGTGCCGGGTCTGAGGCGCACGCGCGCTCAGCAGGCTCGAGCGCTGCAAGAAAGCACGGCGGTGCCGTGCGGCGGGCTCATTCTGGTGCCGGCGAGGGACGAGCGGGGGCGAGCCCCCTTCAGGCGGCCTGGCCCGAGGGTGTCGGGTGGAGCGGATTGGGGCTGGGCTTCTTCGGCGCTGGGCCGTACTGCGGTGCTCGGACCTCGCACATGGTGACCATCGCTAGCAATGAGCTGGCCTTCGCGATCGGCGCTCCGGAGCCGGTCGTGCCGGGGCACGCGCTGGTGGTGCTGCGCCGGTCGCCTTCGACGTACTTCGAGGCTTCCGCCGAGGAGAAGGCCGCGTTGTGGGCGCTCGTGGACGTCGTGCAGGCGCAGCTCGAGGCGGAGCTTCAGCCCGAGGGCTATGAGGTGCGGTTCGCGACCGGCGCGGAGTTGCACGGTGCGGCGCGAGCGCTGGTCCACATCATCCCACAGCGGGCGCGCGCGCCGGCGCTGGCGACCGGTGGCGAGCAGGATCCGTTCGCGCGGCATCTGTGGCCGCTGTTCTCGGGCGCGTCGGAGATCGCGATCGTGGCTGCGTTCGTCACGGAGACGGGGCTGGCCGCCATCGAGAGGACGGTGTTCGGCGCGCTGCGCGCCGGGGCGCGGCTGCGCATCGTCACGGGCGACTATCTGGCGTTCAATCAGGTGGAGGCGTTGCAGCAACTGCTCGGCTGGAGTCAGCTGGCGGCGCCGGGCCCTTCGGCGACGGGCAGCGAGCGGCGGCTCGCGGTGCGCGTGGTGGAGACGGCCCAGGCGGACGGCTCGGAGCAAGCGTTTCATCCCAAGGCCTGGCTGTTCGAGTCAGCGAGCTTTGGCGTCGCCTTCGTGGGCAGCAGCAATCTGTCGCGCTCGGCGCTGGAGACGGGTATCGAGTGGAACCTGCGCGTGGAGCGTGCCATCGATCCGGTGGGCTATGCCAGCGTGCGCGCGGCGGTCGATGCGCTCTGGAGCGGAGCGATCGAGCTGAGCGCGGACTGGATCGCGGCCTACGCGGAGCGGGTGCGCCAGGCGCCGCGCTCGCTGCCTTCGGGCGACGGCGACGTGGAGTCGCTGGAGCCACCGCCCGAACCGCACGTGTTTCAGCAGGAGGCGCTCGCGGCGCTGCAGGGGGCTCGCGAACAGGGGCGGCGGCGCGCGCTGGTCGTGCTGGCGACGGGGCTCGGCAAGACGTGGCTCGCGGGGTTCGATGTCGCGCGCTTCGCCGAGGGCGCACGCCGCTGGCCGCGCGTGCTGTTTCTCGCGCACCGCGAGGAGCTGCTGGCCCAGGCCGCGCGCGTGTTCCGGCGCCTGCTGAGCGCCGCGGGGCAGCGCGCGGACATCGGCTGGTGCGCGGGCGATCTGCTCCAGCCCGGCGCCGCGGTCGTGGTCGGCTCGATTCAGAAGCTCTGCCGCGCCGAGAACCTGGAGCGCCTCGCCCAGCAACGCTTCGACTACGTGATCGTCGACGAGGTCCACCACGCCGACGCGCCGACACATCGCCGCGTGCTCGAACGGCTCGATCCCACGTTCCTGCTCGGGCTCACGGCCACGCCCGAGCGCGCCGACGACGGCGACATCCTCGCTGCGGTTGTCAACCACCTACCAGACGGGAATTCCGGACGTCAGCAGGTGTGAGCCAAGCAGCTGAGCAGGTGTGAGGCTATGGCGGCTCGAGCGAGGCTACGCGAGCGGCACGAGGCGTTCGGCGAGGACACGGACGGCGTGCTCACGGCGGCGAGGCTCCGCGCGAAAGGTGGCGTGGATGCAGCGAGCGGCAGCGCGGTAGCGAGCATCGCGTTCGTCGGACGCGGCGTCACTGATGAAGCTCGCGAGGGCGTCGAGCCAGAAGGTGCGGTCGAGGGCGCGCTCGCAGAGCAACGCGCGGTCGACGAGCACAGCGAGGATGTCCCTCGTCGGACGATGCGTGGCGCGGAGTTCGACCTGGTCACGGCTCAACCGCTCGAGGGCGATGTCTCGAGCTTGACGTCGCAGACGCAGTAGTGCTTCTGCAACGAGCTCGCCTTCCCGTTGTTCGTGGACGTTGCGCACGATGCCGAGGAGGTAACGTGCGTCGACGCCGTCCGGGAGCGAGGCCGTGCGCTGCTTGCTCTCGAAGATGGCGACCCCGGCGATGATCGGGTCGAGCGGGTAGCGCGAGATCGCCAGACGCACGTGCCGCTCGGGGTCGGTGAGTTCGAGTCGGTCGAAAGCCGCATCGAGGAAGGCTCGCACGTCGGGGCGCTGGCGCGCTTCGAGCGTCTGTCGCGCGAGCTCCTGGCGGCGCCGGCGTTCTTCGAGAGTCCTCCGCGCTGCTGCGATCTGCTCGTCGGTGGGCTCGAGGGCATAGAGCTGGGCTCGCGACGAGCCGCCGCGCCCTGGGCGAGGCCGGTGATTCATGGCGCGTGCCCAGGTCGTGGTGACGAGGCCGAGCACCTGGGCAGCGATCTGTCGCGCAGAAGCACGGTGGTCGAGCTCGAGCGGTGGCGCGGTGGTCGAGAAGAGACCAAAAGCGCCTTCGACATGCGCCTTGTTCTGCGGTCGTTGCACGGTGGCACGGATGCGGATCGTGTCGCCGAGCGCGGTGTCGACCTCGGGGGTGTGGTTCGAGGGCTTGTTGTCGAGCAACTCGGCGAGCGGAGCCGCGCCCGTCGTCGCGATGCCGTCTCGGAAGGACTCGATCACCGCCGCAGAGTCCTCGGCGTCGCGGATCGAGATGCCGACGAAGGCTCCCGAGAAAGCATCACACTGCAGCTCGAAGTTGAGCTTCAGGAGCTCGCTGCCGATGGTGACGGGCACGCTCATGCCGTCTCCCACCCACTGCGCGCCGGCAAAGAAGGTCTGAAAGCTGCTGCGCAGGGCCAGCTCGTCGGGGCTGCGCCCGCCGCGTCGCTGCGGCCGGCGCACGCCGTGCAGCTCGAGCACTTGGGCGATGGTGTCGCGCCCCCAGCTGATACAGAGCTCGCGCTGGACATACTCGCAGAAGTCTCGGAAGCCGCCGCACCAACCCCCATACGCCCCGAGCACGCTGTCAATGTGCGCCGTCGTGAGGCTCGGGCTCGAAGAAGCGGCGATCGCCGCAGCGTCCGGGTCCGCCGCTGGTGGGTCCGCCGCCGTCTCGCTCGAGGTGGCCATCAGCCAGGATCGAAGCGTGCCCGGCGGCACCGCGGCGCTCGCGGCGAAGTCTTCGATGGACAGGGCTGCGTGCTCGGCGCGCAGCTCGACGAGGAAGCGCCGGAAACCGTCTCCGTAACGCTGGCGTTTCCCGTGGCCGTGCACGCACCCGGGGTGCGTCATCACGAAGCCCAAGACCGCACGGCTCACCGCTTCGTGGTCCCGCGGTCGCGGCGGCGGCTCCGTCTGCGCCGGCGGTCTTCCCACCCGCGGCTCGAGTCGCGACGAGAAGTCGACGACCTGTGCGGCCGCCTCGTACGCTCGGCTGCGAGTCACCCCCGCCGCCGCGACGATGGCCTTTGCGGGCGGCAGCTCGAGCCCCATCGGCTCGCCCAGCATTCGGGCCGCCAAGAGCACGGCGGCGGTTCCGAGAGGCGAGACAACGGGGCGGGTTCGAGGTAGAGAGATCAACGTCCTTCAGGTGGTGGAGTGACTGGTGTGGTAATCACTCACTGCACCAACCTGAAAGGACGTCCAATCTGCAAAAGATCGACTACACCGTGCGGTCTGGGGTGGAGCGTCCACCGGCAGGGCCGGACCGCAGCGGTTTTGTCGCACTGAGCAGCCGCTGCCCGAGCAGCCAGATCTCTGGCACACCGTTGCGGCTGGTCACCTTGAAGAGCTCGAGACAGCGGTCCCGCAGATCCAGCAGGTCGCTCGCGTCACGCCCCGCGCCCGCTTCGATGCGCGCCAGTACATCCTCCACACGCCCGTAGTAGCGGTCTGCCGGTACCAAGAGCCCGCCCAGCGCATGGTGCGTCCGGCCGTGATTGTACCAGGACAGATGCGCCGCCAAGCGCCGCTTCATCTCCGACAGATCGTAGAAGCGGTGCACGTCGAAAAATTCCTTGTGCAGGTTGCCGTTGAAGACTTCGACCTTGCCGTTCCACTCCTTGTGTTCCGCCGCGATCTGGTCGATGCCCATCTCCGTGAGCAGCTCTGTGAAGCGTGAAATGCCTCGCCACGACCAAAACGCCGAGCCCTTGTCGTGCAACACGCGCTCCGGTGTCACCAGCGGACAGGAGGGGGGCCAAAATCATCGCGATCACCGGGGACCAGGGGACCGGGCGGTGGCCAGCGGGCACACGAGGGCCTGGTTGGTGCGTGGTGTAGATGCAGCCAGGCGAAAGCGCTGCAGCGGAACGCAAGCGCCGAGCAAGGAAGCGTGGAGCTCGAAGCAATTTTCAGAGCACTTTGGGGTCGCGAAATCCTTTGCCGTTCATGAGAAAGACCTCAGAGCGTTCGGTGAGGCGCTCAGCGATGATTTGGGCGTTGAGCGGATCGGGGAAGACTTTGGTCCAGTCCTTGAAGGTTCGGTTGGTGGTGATGGCGGTCGAGCGGCGGTGATCGTAGCGCTCGGAGATCACCTGGAAGGCGAGCTTGGCTTGGGCGGGGTCCATCTGAAGGACGGCGAAGTCGTCGATGACGAGCAGGTCGGCTTGAACATAGCGGCGGATGCGCTTTTCGAGTGCGCCGTGGACTTCGGCGCCGTGCAACTCGTTGAGGAGCTTGGGTGCTGGGACGAGGATGACTCTGCGGTTGGCTTGGCAGGCGCGGAAGGCGAGAGCACGGGCGAGGAAGGTCTTTCCCGTGCCGGGGACGCCGATGAAGAGGGGGTTGATGCCCTTGCCGATGAAGGCGAGGTCGTGCAAGGCGAGATAGCGCGCGCGCAGCTTCTTGCGCACTGGACAGAAGTCGAAGTCAAAGCCGTCGACGGTGTTGACCTCGGGGAACTTGGCATCCTGAACGCGTCGTTTGACGGCGCTTCGGAAGCGGCTGGAGCGCTCCTCGTCGCACAGCTGCGAGACGACGTCGAGGCTCGTGAGGTTGAGGTCCTGGGCACGGGCGAGCAACTCGGAAAGGGCCTTGGCCATACCCGGCAGTCGCAACCACTTTAGCTTTTCGAGTGTGGTCGCGAGGCGGTCTTCACTCAGAGCATCACTCATGGGGATCTCGCAGTTGAGCGGTGGGGAACAGGGCGTCGTAGCGGGAGAGATCCGGCTCATCGAGCGTGAGCGCATCGAGATCGGGACGACCGAGACGCAGCGGCGGGGGCATCGGGGTGAGCTGACGTCGGTGACGCAGGACGTATTCGACGTATTCGGCACCGACGTGTCCGGAGCGCATCACTTCGTCGATGGCGGCGCGGAGGTGCTCGCTGCCGAAGACTTCGGCGAGGAAGACCAGGCGGGTCAACTCTTTGCGAATCGAGCGGGAGCCGGCAGCGATGACCTTCAGGTAGTCACGTCCCACTTGGCCGAGCTGGCTGAGTCCAGGGGGCAGAGCATCACGAGCGGCAGCCGACTTCATGGCTTGGGCGGTGCGTCGGTGAGCTGGATCTTCGATGTCCTGCTGGGTGCTCCAGCAGCGCTCGTGACGCGCGACTTCCTTCTGGCCGATGAAGACGCAGACGTGAGAATCGTTGCCCCGGACGAGGACATGCTGGCCCAATAGATGGGGTTGCACGGAGTAGGTATTGCGGTCGAAGCGAACGCGAAACGACTTGTTGACCGTGTCAGTATCGACATCGTCCGTGTCGAAGGGCACGGGCATCAGGGGTTTGAGCGCGGCCTTTTCTTCGTGCAGAAACACGAGCCTTGGGACCTTGCCCGTCACCTCGTGTACGCGGTCGTTGGCGAAGGTGTTGCGCCATTCGGTTGCCTGTCGATTCATGTCGAGCAGATCGGCAAAGCGGCGGCCGGGCAGAAATCTCGAGCGAACAAATCCGATGCCGCGCTCGACGCCTCCTTTTTGTTGGGGTTTTCGCGGGGTGCAGACGCTGATCGCGAAGGCTCGGACGCGTGCGTACTCGACGAATCCAGGGTGGAGGCGAGGTACGCCGGCGTCTCGCCCGAGAACGACGGTCTTCATGTTGTCGAAGACGTCTGCGTTTGCGGTACCCTGGAAGAAAGCCAGTGAGCGTTCCATGCAGCGCAGGAACGAACCGAAACGCTGGCTGAGCACGAACTCCAGGTACAGCATGCGGGAATAGGCCAGCACCGCCACGAAGCCACTGACTCGTCGCGGAACGCCGGGCAACGCGAAGCCCGCGTCGAACCAGTCGATCTGAACTTGGTCTCCTGGCGGGTGCTCCAGCGTGAGGAACGGCTCGTGCTGTACATGTGGACGAAGCTCCCGAAGCCGGTCCCGCACGACGGTGAGGCCGCCCGGGAATCCGGCCACTCGCAGTCGCTCCAGCACCGCGGGGGCTTTGATGGTTTCGTCCTCGCGCAGCAGAGCTCGAATCATCTCCTCGTAGGGGTCGAGGATGCGGAGGCGGGAGGTCTGCGGTGCGAGCGCCACGGGTCGGGACGGCTCGGCGATCAGCATCTTGCGTACCGTTTTGCGAGACATCCCGAGCTGCCGGGAGATCTCACGCAGCGGTTTGCCCTCGACGAGCCCGAGGCGAAGCACCTCGACACGACGCTCCGTGTCAGACAAGAACTGCTTCTTCATCGGGCGATGGTGCGGGCGAGCAAACGCTCGAGGTCGATGAAATCACCCATGCCCTTCAGCCCATCACGGCCGCGGCGGGCCCCTTGCTTGGGAACCCATTCGAGGGAGTAGAGAGGCGTGTGGTCGCCGAAGAGCTCGAACGTGTCGCGGTAGAGGGTCGTCGATGAACTCGTCGACGAGTCGTCCACAACGAGCGCAGCACGCACCTTGGCGCCCTCCCACAACGCCAGCGCCTCGATCAGGGCGATCACGGCGCGGGGGCTTTCCGGTCGCAGTGACAGGTGTGCCTTCAGGATGGTCTTGGCGGGTCCGCGCATCGCCAGGATGCGGGTGCTCTTCGGGCTCGGACATAGGCCCAGCCAGATGGATTCCATGTGCAGACTCCTCTCGTGTGCCCTTTGCCGCGGTGGGTGGGGCCGTTGGAGTCACGACATTGGAACTGAATTGCTCGGCTGCCAGAGCATGATCGGCCTCAATCGCCGCAGCTTTCTTGGCCAGGCGCCGCTGCTTGATCCGTCTTGCTCGGATGCGCCGAACCTCGAACTTCGCCTGATACTTTGCCCGGTAGCTTCGAACGAGCTCGGCTCGAGCTTCCACGGCGCACGGACGCGGAGCAAAGCAGTAACGCCGCCCACGATCGCACGGGCGGCAGACCACGAACGTCTCGCCGCACCGACAACACTGCCGCTGGTAGCCCTGCACTCCGCGCGCGCGGGCTTGTCGTTTTCTGGACTTGGAGCGCGGGAGCGCAGATGCTGGCCGCCGCCGGCGGCGCGTTTACTACCTACGCCCGCGCTCCGGCCGAGGACGGGAGTTGCCACCTCCGGTCCTCACCTACGCGCGGTCGTGATCGTTACCCAGGATCACGACCGCGTGCACCTTTTCGGCGTACGGACCCGGGTCCCGGTGATCCCGCTGGAAGTGGTCCCCATTGGGGCCGGTGGCGACATGCTACAGAAGATTGACCTGGATGCACTGAAAAGCCGATACGCGGCCGGCAACTCCGTGAGGATGAGGCGACTCGACACCCTGGCTCGAGATCTGGAGGTGGCCTTCAGAACCGAGCTTCCGGTCCGGGTCGTAATCTTTGACGGAGATTTGGCGGACGAGAGCGCGGCAAGACCGACTCGGGTCACCGCCCGAGAACTGGACGCCGTCCCGTGGGCAGTAACGAGTTGCGACCCGAACGCTGGGGTCTACACCTTGACCCGCGGCGCGTCGGCGCAACGCTACATCGACCAGTTCACCATCGCGGATCGGAACGTCGCGCCTGCTGAAATGAAGATGGTTGTGAGCCAGGTGTTCGAAAGAAGCGCGCATGTTCGTCGACGCGCGCTTCAACGAGCGGCTGGCAAATGCGAGTTCTGCCGCCAGCCGGGATTCGCGACGGCGTCCGGGGAGATCTATCTGGAGACGCACCATATCGTTCCCTTGTCGGAGTCGGGCCCGGATACTGACGACAACGTGGCGGCTCTGTGCGCCAATCATCACAAGGAGGCTCACTTCGGAGAGAGCCGATCCGAGCTCCGGAGCGTGCTGCTACAAGCGGTAAAGAGTAGGGGGATGTGACGGACGCAAGGCTCAAGCCTAGGGCACATCGCTCCAGCGGCCGGGTGACATACGGGCAACACGCCAAAACAAAATCGCGGCTGAAGCCATTTTCAGCCGCGAAGTTGGTGGAGGCGCCGGGAATCGAACCCGGCGCCAAAGCAGCGCGGATTGCGCTGAATGACGCCCTTCCGTTATCAGCGTTGGCGCCGTCGCGAAGGGGTGCGGGGTTGGGCTTCTTACGCGAGAGCCCCGCGAGGTTCAGTGGTTCAGTGATCCCGGGCGCAGGTCAGGACCAGCCGAGCCCTCCCCCATCCTGCATCCCTAAACAAACCTCACCACCACCGGCGCATGATCCGGCTCAATGCCATCGACAACGGGCTGTTCCCACCGCACGGGCGCATCCTCATTCTGAATCTCGACCTCGGGCACCTGAAAGCGCCCATCGCGCCGGGGCATCAGGCTCGCGCTCACGAGGATATGGTCGATGAGCTCATTCTGCCCGGCGTAGCGCCGCGACCAGCGCCGTTCCGGCGCCACCAGCAGCGTGATGTTGAAGAGCCTCGCGCCGTCGTCCTTGTCGCTCCGGTGGAAGGCGACGTTCCCCTGTCGTGAGCTCTCCGGACCGTCGGGCTGGCTGCCGATGGGGCCGTACAGGATCTCGGTCGTGGCCGCTTGGGGCCCGTCGTTGAAGTCGCCGAGCACGACCACGTGGCGATCGGCCTGCAGCAAGTCGGAGGCGTGCTCTCGGATCGTGACCGCCTCGGCCGCCCGCCGCTGCAGCGCGAACTGAGCCACCGTCGCGCGCTCGGACTCGTCTTTCGGGCTGAAGCGGCCGCCGGGGAACTCGAGCAGCTTCGATTTCAGGTGCACGTTGATGAACTCGACCGCGGTCTCGTCACCGGGTCGGGTGTAGGTGAGCCGCAGCGCAGGGCGCGGCATCCCTGCCCGGCTCTCGCCAGCTGCGCGCCCTGATCGTCTTCGACGAGGTCTACGGCATGCTCCCCCCGCACCCCCACAACCCGCCCACCAAACGCCCCACCGTCGCCCTGATGAAACAGGGCCGCGCCTTCGGCATGGGCGTCCTCGTCGCCACCCAGAACCCGATGGACCTCGACTATCGAGCCCTCTCCAACGCCGGCTTCTGGGCAGTCGGACGCCTACAGACCGACGCCGACCGCGAACGCGTCATCGACAGCCTGGCCAACGTCACCGAAGCGGGCGGCTCCGCCGAAGAAATTGGCAACCTCATCCGCCGCCTCGGATCCCGCTGGTTCCTGGTCCGCGACGTCCATGCCGAGCCCAACACCGTCCTGCTCCAGCCCCGCTGGGCCCTGTCGTACCTGCGCGGCCCGATGACGCCGGCGGAGATCCGCCGCGCGGTCGCGCTCGAGCGGAACGGCGCTGCACGGCCTGCCGGGGGTGGGATCGCCGCCGTGAACGGCGTGGTGGGGGCGGCGACCTAACCGGCGCCTTGATACGGGCCGGTCACGCCCGAGAGGACTCCGTGGCTTGCCGGAGCGCAGAGAGCGCCTGCATTCGCCCGGCGTAGAACTGCAGCTCGGCCAGGACCGCGAAGGCATGCAAGGCGAGCCCTCGCACGTCGTGCGCGGCGCGGATCAGCTCCTCGGCGGAGGACTGCTCATGCAGCAAGCCCGCGGCCTCGAAGGCGCGGGCCCCGATGTTCTGCAGCAAGTCCGCGTGCTCGGCGGCGCCGGCGGCGACCCGCGCCAGCTCGATGCGCACGGCGCAGCGAAGATCAGAGAGCTCCGCTCGCTGGCCAGCGGTGGCGACGTTCCGGCGATAGCGACGGGGCGGGGCTGCACGACGAGGCATAGTTCATCCCGGACGAACCACTCTCATCCAGGATGAACATAGAGTCAAGGGGATGCCTCGCCGCACCGAGAGTGATCCCCTGAGTGCCAAAATCGGCAGCCGAATTCGCTCTTTGCGCGAGACCATCGGGATCACTCAAGAGAAGCTGGCCTACGAGAGCGGGTTAAAATCCAAGGGCCACTTGAGCGGGATCGAGAAGGGACTGGTACTGCCCACCCTCGCCACGCTGACCCTGCTGGCCCATCGCCTCGGTGTGGACCTACTCGATCTATTTACCTTTCCGGAGGAATCGCCGCGGCAACAGCTCGTCGATCTGACGCGCCAGATGAAAGCAGGCACCATTCGCCGGCTGATCCGGGACGCCCAGGGTTGAGCCACCCGCCGGTGAAGCGCGCTGGGCGCGGGCGGCCTGCTCGACCGAGATCCCAAGCTGGGCCTCCCGCGCCTGCGGGTTTGGTTCGGGAACACACAGCCAGATTTCCGCCGGGTTGCGTTGGCCAATAAGCCTGGCCAACCTGCTTGGATGAAGGTCACGATTGACGCGGCTAAGGCCAACCTCTCCCACCTCATCGAGCGGGTCCATGCCGGTGAGGAGGTTGTCATTGCCTACGGGGATGTGCCGGTGGCCCGCCTCGCACCAATTCTCGAACAGCTACCGAGAGGGTAGCCGGGTACGCTACGTGGCCCAAGGTGAGCGAGGCCTTTTTCGAGCCGTTGCCGTCCGAGGAACTGGACGTTTGGGAATCGCAGGGCAGATGAGGCTACTCCTCGATACTCACACCTTGGATCTGGTTGGCAACACTTGAGCTGTCACGCCGTGAATGCGTCGCTCCCGGCTCTGTGCAACATGACCCATTTCGCTCTCGACATGGCATCGTGCCGCTCATCTTGGTTCGAGGGATTCCACTCGTCCGACCTGGGCGCAAGCTCGTCCTCGCACTGCTGCTCGCGCTTCTGGCAACCGTGGCGCTGAAGCTTCTCGAAGGCACCTGTCTGCTTCTCGGGCGCTGGGCAGGCGCGAACTACCGCGTGGAAATGATAGATACGAGCCGCCTTGGCTGGTTTGCGCACTACGAGTTCATTCCCATGGATATGGAGTGAGCGCTTCACGAGGCTGGGTATACTGTTGAACGCCCGCGCGACGGGTCTACATCGCGGACCCATTCATCGATGGCGCGCATCCTGCCCGGCGTTCTCGCCGCAGGGGGGATGGCGCTCCTCGGCAAAAAAGGTCGTGATCCGCACTGTTTTCGAGCGGCGTCTTGCCCACCACGAGTGGGACGTACTCAGCATCTTGGCGACAGCCCTGGCAGTCGATCACGAACGATGACCCCAGCCGGCCCGTGACGCTGACGCTGTTTGAAGGCACCTGCCTGCTGATCGGGCGCTGGTCGGGCGCGAACTACTGCGTGGAACTCATCGACACGAGCGGTACCGGCTGGTTCGCACGGTACGAGTTCTATCTACCAAATATGGAGTGAGCTATTTCAGGCAACCGGTCACCGGTCGGCAACCGTGCGTCTCCAACACCTCGACCCGGTACGGATCAATGATCCGCGCCTCGTGCTCACCGGCAAAGAAGGTCGTGATCCGCACGTTTTCGAGCGGGGTCTTGCATACCACGTAGTGCGGGCCGAACTTGTTCTGCGCCACCCAGCGCTCCAGCGCAAAGCTCTGGTGCGTCGCGCTCCACAAGGCAGCGGCGAAGCCGGTGCCGGAGATGTCGAGCCCCCGTGCTCGGGCCAGATCGTCCGTCATCCAGCTCCGGTCCCGCAGATGAGCGGTTTCAGCACGGCTGGTGCGATCGTGGATCGAGTTGAAGGAGCAGACCGCGTCCGAGAGGATCCTCCCCTGCATCTCCACGTAGGCGCGCCAGCTCCGGCGTTGAGCAGGATCGAAGTCGGACCGCTCCAGCCAGCGAAACTCGGTTGCGCTCTGTAGGCCCCGATACAAGAGCACGTTACCCGACGTGACCAGGGGCTGGTCGGCTTCCCGCACCAGCTGGTAGCTGCCGTGCTGGATCAGCACATAGGCCGGCCCGCGCCAGTCCACGGAGGTTCGGTAAATCGCGATCGGTGCGGCGACGACCTCATCGCCAATAGCCCCCAATCGCAGGAACACCGGGTCCAGCTCGCCGCGTCGCGCGCTGGCCCAGAACGAGAAAAGCTCGCTCGCCTGCTCCTTGAAGCTCGCGCCAAAGTAGCGGTGCCTGCCGGCTTGCACTCCCTCGGCGAACACCTCCGGCAAGACCCAGCCGTACTGGAAATAGTAGTCGCGCTCCGGTGGCTGCTCCGGGCGATAGCCGAGGGGTCCCTCGGCGGCGAGCCAGGGGACGAGCGACCCGTCGCCGGCAATCGTCGAGGTGGAGCGTATCGCCGAAGCCCGCGAGCGGCGCTGCAGTCCGACGGCCACCGCGCAGATCTCGCGCGGTCGCTAATAACTGTCAAGGCTTTGGGAAATCGCCACCGTCAGCTCGGCTTCGAAAAACCCACCGATGTCAGGACGAGTTGTGGAGCGGTGGGCACATGCTGGAGCCGCTCGTCGACGTGGGGTGGCGAGCCCTCCCGCAGGAGTGCACCGTCGCCATCGGTCTCGACACGCGCCAGGCAGGCCGCGCCGAGGAGGCACCACACACCCATTCCCCAGACGCGCAGCCAGATGTTGCCCATCTCGCGGCGCTCCATAGCATGCCGGAGCGCGTGAGCAGGAAGGCGCGCGCCAAGGGGAACGCCGGAGCACACTGCTGAAAGGGCCCACCTCTTCGTCGCGCTGCTCGCGTCTCGCCCTGCCGCGGCCTGTGTCCGGAGATCCGTGGCGGCATCGCCGTCGGTGCTCGCTCGCCGGATTTGAGTCAGCTCGAATCCATGTTCGGGGGCGGGTTCTTTCTCGGGGTCGAGCTGTCGTCGGGATGCCATTCAACGAGCTTGTAGGCGCTCGCGCGGCAGCGGCTCGACGGAGAGTGTCTCGGTGAGCACGTCGATCACCGCCCGCGCGCTCGAGCCCAGGAGCCGCTGGCCGGGGTAGAGGATGTGGAGCTCGCCCGCCGGCACCGACCACTCGGGCAGGAGTTGCACGAGTGCGCCGCGCCGCACATCGTACTCCACCACGAAGCGGTTGAGGTTGGCGATGCCGAAGCCAGCGAGGGCTGCCTCGCGCGCGAGCTCCTGCGAGTTGGCCGTGAAGCGTCCGGCGACCACGACCGTCACCGAGCGGCGCGCGCGCGTGAAGGACCACTGGCTCGGCGAAGCGGCGTCGCGCCGAAATGCGATGCATGCGTGATCGCGCAGGTCCTCCGGACGCTGTGGACGGCTGTGCCGCGCGACGTAGGCGGGGCTGGCGCAGACGATGTTGTCCCACGGGCGGAGCCTGCGCCCGACGAGTGAGCTGTCCGCGACGCGGCCCGTGCGCAACGCGACGTCGAAGCCCTCGCCCACCACATCGACCACGCGATCCGTGGCGACCACTTCGATCGCCAGCTCCGGCGCGCGCGCGAGCAGGCCCATGAGCGCTGGTGCCACCAGACGCTCGGCCATGAGCGCTGGTGTGGTCAGACGCACCAGCCCGCGCGGAGAAGCGTCGAGCTCCAGCACCGCGCGCCCGGCGTCCTCGAGATCCGCCAGGATGCGCGCTGCACGCTCGACCAGCACGCGACCGGCCTCGGTGGCGGTCACCGCGCGAGTGGTCCGCTGCAACAGCCGCATGTGCAGGCGCGCTTCGAGCGATGCAATTCGCTTCGACAACGTCGATTTGGGCGTCGACAGTGCGCGGGCGGCGCGCGTGAAGGAGCGCTCGCGTGCGACGGCCACCAGCGCGGTGAGCTCGTCCAGCTCGGGCAGGCCACCCACATCCAGACTGTTTCTCTTTCTGGACAGTCTTTGCACGATGCCCAGTCTAGTCCACGCCGGTGAACAGCACCATGTTGGAGGGCAAGGAGGACCACCATGCGCATCATCGTCATTGGAGGAGCTGGCGCCGTCGGCCGAGCCGCGGTCAGCGCGCTGGCGGGCAGGCACGAAGTGATCATCGCGAGCCGGCGCTCGGGATCGGCGCGCGTCGACATTCGCTCGGCGGACTCTATCCGGGCCCTGTACGAGGAAGTCGGCCGCTTCGACGCCGTGGTGTGCGCGGCGGGCGACGCGCACCTCGGTCCCTTCGACACCATGTCGGAGGCGGAGCTGGCCGTCGGCATCCAGAGCAAGCTGCTCGGGCAGATCCGGCTCGTGCTGCTCGGGCGCTCGCTGATCTCGGACGGCGGATCGTTCACCCTGATCTCGGGCTACATCTTCGACGATCCGATCCGCGGCTCGAGCAGCTACGCCGCGGCCAACGGCGGCGTCGAGGGCTTCGTGCGCGCGGCGGCGCTCGACCTCGGGCGCGGCGTGCGCATCAACGCCGTGAGCCCGGGCATGGCCGAGGCCACTGCCGAGCAGTTCGGCCGCTTCAACCCTGGCCGCCTGCCGGTCTCGATGCGCACGATCGGCGCTGCCTTCGCGCGCAGCGTCGAGGGCTGGCGCACCGGGGAGATCATCCACGCCTGGTAGCGGCACCGCCGTGCGCGGCGATGTTCCAGAGAGGAGAGATGCGATGACCAGTACATCGAAAACCACAACGACCTCCGCTGCTCGAATCATGGAAATGGGAATGGGGTTTTTGCCCGCCAAGGTGCTGCTGTCGGCGGTCGAGCTGCGCTTGTTCACGGTGCTCGGCTCGGGTTCGAGGACGGGCGGCGAGTTGCAGGCCGCGCTGGAGCTGCATCCGCGCGCCAATCCCGACTTCTTCGACACGCTGGTCGCCCTGGGCCTGCTGGATCGCGACGGCGACGGCGCGAGCGCGCGCTATCGCAACACGCCGGAGGCAGCGTTGTTTCTCGATCGCGCGAGCCCACACTTCATCGGTGGCTTTCTGGAGATGGCGAACGCGCGCCTCTATCCGTTCTGGGCCGACCTGACCGAGGGGCTGCGCACCGGGAAGCCGCAGAACGAAATCAAACACACCGGCGTACCGATGTTCGCCGAGCTCTATCGCAAGCCGGAGCGGCTGGAGCAGTTCATCGACGCGATGAGCGGCATCTCCGCCGCCAACTTCCAGGCGCTGGCCGAGCGCTTCGATTTCTCGCCCCATCGCACGCTCTGTGACGTCGGCGGCGCCAGCGGCCAGCTCTCGATCTGCGTCGCCACGCGGCATCCCCACCTGCGCTGCATCTCGGTGGATCTCCCCGAGGTGACCGCCATCGCAGAACGAAAGATCGCGGCGACGGGGCTCACCGATCGCATCTCGGCTCGATCGCTGGACTTCTTCATCGATCCGCTCCCGAAGGCGGACGTGATCACGATGGGCATGATCTTGCACGACTGGAACCTGGAAAAGAAGCTCCACCTCGTGCGCGCCGCCCACGACGCCCTGCCGCCCGGCGGCGCCTTCATCGCCATCGAAAACCTGATCGATGACGCCCGCAGACAGAATGTGTTCGGCTTGATGATGTCGCTGAACATGCTGATCGAGTTCGGGGACGCCTTCGACTTCACGGGCGCGGACTTCCGCGGATGGTGCCGCGACGCGGGCTTCCGTTCGACGGAGCAGCTCCACCTGGCGGGCCCCGCGAGCGCGGCCATTGCTTACAAATAGCGCCGGGGGGCGCGACGAGTTCTCGCTGGCGGCATCAACCCACGAGCAACGCCGCCCAGTGGCAGGAGCGTCCCCATGGGTATGTACGACAACGTCCTCGTCCTCGATGATCCCGAGGCCCTCTGCTGCCCCGAGGGTCACCGGCTCCGCTCCTTTCAAACGAAGGATTTCGAAGAGCCCTCGCTGGCCACCTACCTGCTCAGCGGCGGTCGACTCTATTGCGCGATCGGCACCAGCACCCGCTCCTCCCGCGACACGGAGACCGAGCGCTGGCACGTCAGCGGCACGCGCGCCATCCGCGAGTCTCGCTACGAGTTGCGCGAGGTGCCTGGCCCGCGCCGCATTCGCGTCTGCGACCTCTGCGAAGAGTGCGCGCCCGTACTCGTGCGCACCGACCATCGCCGGTATCCCGGCGACCTCGTGAGCGAGCACCCCATCTTCGTCGACTTCACGCTCACCTTCCGACCGGGAGAGCCCCTGCAAATCGAGCGCACCACCGGCACACGAGAAGCATTCAAGCGCGACCTCGCTGCCCGCGGCCTCTATGTGCTCGAAGACAACGAGCCTCTGGCCATCGCGCACCGGGAGCTCGCGCGGTGGTCTCGTGGGTAGCGGCCAGCCTCAAACCCACCACCCGTTCTCCTCCCACTCACTGGACAGACGCCATCCTCACCCTACACTCCTCTCATGCGGGGGCTCAGCGCCAGCATTCCCAGCGCCGAGAGCAGCGAACACCGCTGCGATCGCGAGCTCGCCGCCCACGCACGCTCTCAATCCGCCCTGCGCCTCCGCCTCGGCCAGCTCCTCGAAGCGCTGCACGAACACCAGCACGTCTTCACGCTGGGCTTCTCCTCGCTCACCGCCTACGCCCTGGAACGCAGCGAACAGAGCAGTAGATGGGTCGAAGAGACGAGATGCCTCGCCCGCCGGCTCGAGGCTCTACCTTCACTGCGTCAGGCGCTGGCGCAGGGCCGCCTCCCGTGGAGCGCCGTCGAGCTCGTGGCCCGCGTCGCCACGCCGGAAACCGAGGCCCGCTGGCTCACCACCGCAGCCACGCACACGGTCCGGCAACTGCGCACACTGCTGCAGGCGGAAGATGCTTCGAAACCAAACGCACCGGACCCGGACCCCGACGAAGACGAAGACGAAGACCTCTGCACCCTGAGCGTCACCGTGAATCGCGAAGACGCCTGGCTCTTCGAAGCCACCCAAAAACTGCTCGAGCAACTGGGCACCAGAGGCACAACCGAGCAACTGGAGGCGCTGCTGGCCGAAGGACAAGAGTCCCTGCTCGCGGCGCTGCCCCGCGGCACCATCGATCCAGAAGCGCTGGAGCTCAGCGACGCGGCCCACCAGCGCTGGCGAGAGCAGCTCCAGCGCTGGCGAACCGCCGCCGAGGAGCGCTGCGAACCGCTGCTCCGAATCATCCAGAAATCGTTGTCTCCTGCAAATGCCGGTGCCTCGAACCCGATCGCCACGGCAGCCGCCGCCGGCTGCAGCACACTCGCCGGAGCCACGGCCTCGGAGCTCGACCAGCAGGTGCGCCAGGTTTCGCAGCGGCTCGCCCGGCAAGAGCTCGATCTCTCCCGTGCGCTGCTCGCGTTCCAGCGCGCCGACGGCTGGCGCCGGCTCGGCTACGCCTCGGAGTCGCAATACGCGCGCGAGCGGCTGGGCATGTCCCGCTCCTCGATGCTCGCGCGCCGCTCGCTCGCTTTGCGGCTCGAGGCGCTGCCCGACATCGCGGCCGCGCTCGGCTGCGCGCGGATCGGCGTCGAAGCCGCACGGCAGATCTCCCGCATCTCCACGCCGCACACCGAGCAAGCCTGGCTGGAGCGCGCCCAGCGCCGGACCATCAAGCACCTGCGAGAAGAGGTGAACGCCGCGCTCACGGCCCGGCGCGTGTCCGGTGAGCTCGACTGCCCGCCGCCCGATGACGCGGAGCTCGATGCCTACATCGAGCTGGAGCGGGCGGTGGTCAGCGGTCGCGTGTGCGAGGGGCACGGGGAGCCTGTCGCACGGTTGTCCTTCCTGGCGCCGGACGAGTCCGACGAGCGCCGAGCCTGGCACTCCATGCTGGCCAGCCTGCACGCCTGGCTCAAAGAGGGTGTCCTGGGCACTGTCCAGATGTCCGCGGCGACCCCGGCGAGCAAGAGCGCCGGTCGGGTCGAGCTGCGGCTGCGGGTGCCGCGTCATGTGTTTCACTGGTGGCGCGGGCTGCAGGCGCAGGCGCGCCGCTGGCTGCCGCGGGGGATGGGCTGGCTGCACTTTCTCTGTCTGTCGATCTGGCGAGCCTGGAGTCATGTGCTCGGCGTGGACGTGGCGTACGGCGCCATTTATGAGCGCGACGCCGGTCGGTGCACGAGCCCGGTCTGCTCGCGCCGCGATGTGACACCGCACCATCTGCGGTTTCGCTCGCAGGGCGGCGGCGAGGAGGCTGCGAATCTGGCGTCGGTGTGCACCTGGTGCCACCTGTTCGGCATTCACGGCGGGCGCATCCGCGCGCACGGCACGGCTGAAAACATCCGCTGGGAGTTCGGGCCCGTGGGGCAGCCGTGCGTGGTGGTGCAGGGGCGGGAGCGGCAGGCGGCCTAGGTTGCCCTTTCCAGGGGGTCGTGCAGGGACTAGAAGAGCCCTCGCCCCATGCTCTCTACCCGGCTCCGAGGCGCCCGAACCCACAATTTGCAGGGTCTGGACCTCGATCTCGAGCCCGGGCAGGTGCTGGCGCTGACGGGGGTTTCGGGCGCAGGCAAGAGCAGCCTGGCGCTCGATACGCTGTACGCCGAGGGGCAGCGGCGCTTCGTCGAGAGCTTCAGCCCGTACGCGCGGCAGTTCCTGGAGCGCCTGGAGCGCCCGCCGATGACCGGCCTGGAGCCGGTGCCCGCCGCGATCGCGGTGGACCGCCGCGCGCCCGTCAAGAGCTCCCGCTCGACGCTGGCCACGATGGCGGACATCGAGCCCTTCCTGGCCGCGCTGTTCGTGCGCGAAGCCCAGCCGCTGTGCCCCGAGCACCGCAAACCCGCCATCGATTTAGACACAACACGCGCCGCCCAGCGGGTGCAGGAGCGGTTCGCTGCCGGGCGCGTGATCGTATGCTGGAGCGCGTGGTCGGAGAGCACCGAGCACTATCTGACGCTGCGCGATCAGCTGGCGCGCGATGGCTACCGGCGCATCTGGCTCGACGGACAAGCGCGCGACATCGACACGGTGGCCCCCTCCGCGCTCGGCCCGGAGCGGCGCGCCAAGGTGATCGTCGATCGCTGCAACTGCGCCGATCCGGCGCGCGTGGCCAGCGCGATCGAGGCCGCGTGGCAGCGATCCGGCGGCCTCGCGGAGATCTTCCCGGAATCGAACGGTGCAAGCAGCGCTGACCCCCTGACCCTGCGCCGCGGTCGCAGCTGTCCCGATTGTGCGCGCCCGCTCGGCAAAGCCAGCATGGGCTTGTTCTCGTACGAGTCCCCGCTCGGCGCCTGCGCGGAGTGTCGCGGCTTCGGGCGCGTGCTGGGCATCGACTGGAACAAGGTCATCCCCGATCATCGCCGTTCGCTGAGCGAGGGCGCGGTGCGGCCCTGGAGCGGCAAATCCACCACCTGGGAGCGCGGCCAGCTGCGCGCGCTGTGCCGGCGACAGTCGATCCCGATGGACGTGCCGTTCGCGAACCTGAGCCCGACGCAGCAGGCCCTGATCGTCAACGGGGACTCGCAGTTCGAGGGGCTGCAGGGCTGGTTCGAGTGGTTGAATACGCGGACGTACAAGATGCACGTGCGGGTGCTCTTGTCGCGCTATCGATCGTATGACGAGTGCCCGGGCTGCAAGGGGCAGCGGCTGGGCAAGGCCTCGCTCGATTTCGTGGTCGCTGGCCTGAATATCGCCGAGTGGCACGGGCTGGAGGTGAGCGCGGCGCGCGCGGCGCTGAGCGGCCTGGTGTGCGAGAGCGATCAGGGGCGGCTGGCGCGCTCGGAGCTGCTGGCGCGCTTGACCTACCTGGAGCGGGTGGGGCTCGGCTATCTGACGCTGGATCGTCAGGCGCGCACGCTGTCGGGCGGCGAGGCGCAGCGCGTGACGCTGACGGCCGCGCTGGGCACGAGCTTGCACAACGCGCTGTTCGTGCTCGACGAGCCGAGCGTGGGCTTGCACGCGGCGGACGTGGGCGCGCTGGCGGACTTGATCGGCGAGCTCGCCACGCGCAACAATAGCGTGCTGGTGCTGGAGCACGACGAGGCGCTGATCCGCACGGCGGATCGCGTGGTGGAGCTGGGGCCGAAGGCGGGCTCCGGCGGCGGGCGAATCACCTTCGATGGTACACCGGCGCAGGCGGGGCGGCGCGCGGGGCCGACGCAGCGGGCGCTGGCTCCGCTCGATCCCCCTACCCGGCAGCCGCGCAAGCCCACTGCTCAGCTGTCGCTGCGCGGCGCGCGCGAGAACAACCTGCAGCAGATCGACGTCGATATCCCGCTCGGGGTGCTGTGCGCGATCAGCGGCCCCAGCGGCTCGGGCAAGAGCACACTGATCGTGGACATCGTGTACCGTGCGCTGGCGCGGCGGCTCGGGGTGCTGGATGTGGAGCCGCCGGGCGCGCACCGGGAGCTGCTGGGCGCGGAGGCGGTGCGCAAGGTGGTGCTGGTCGATCAGGCGCCGCTCGGTCGCACGTCGCGCGGCAACGCCGCCACGTATACCAAGGCCTGGGACTATGTGCGCAAGCTGTTCGCGGAGGAGCCCAGCGCCAAGAGTCAGGGCCTGACGGCGTCGCACTTCTCGTTCAACGTCGCGCTGGGTCGCTGCGACTCCTGCGCGGGCGAGGGCTTCGAGACGGTGGAGATGCAGTTCCTGGCGGATGTGCGGCTCTCCTGCCCCGCGTGTCGGGGCCGGCGCTTCAAGCCCGAGGTGCTGCGCATCCAGCGCCAGGGCGTGCAGATCGCCGACGTTCTGGAGATGACGATCGACGAGGCGATCGCGCATTTCGTGGAGTGCGCGCCGATCCGCCGCAACCTCTCGCCGCTCTCGGAGCTGGGGCTCGGTTATGTGCGGCTGGGGCAGCCGCTGTCCACGCTCTCGGGCGGCGAGGCGCAGCGCTTGAAGCTGGCACGATCGCTCTCGGAGCGGCGCAAGGGCAGCCTGTGGATCTTGGATGAGCCGAGCGCCGGGCTGCATCCGAGCGAGATCGATCTGCTCTGGTCCGCCTGCGAGCAACTGGTGGACGGTGGCGGCAGCGTGCTGATGGTGGAGCACGATCTGGAGCTGATCGCCCGCGCGGACTGGGTGATCGACATGGGTCCGCAAGCGGGTCGCGGCGGCGGGCGCGTGGTGGCGGCGGGGCCGCCGAGCGCGATTCTCGAAGCCGCCAGCGCGACGGGGCAAGCGCTGCGCGAGCGCACGGGCCGCGCGGAGCGGCCCACAGCCCCGCCACGTTCGGCGCCGCAGCAGCCCGAGCTGGTGGTGCGCGGCGCGCGCGAGCACAACCTGAAGGATCTGGACGTGGCGCTGCCGCATCAGGCCCTGACGGTGGTGACGGGCCCGAGCGGCTCCGGCAAGAGCAGCCTGGCCTTCGACGTGATCTTCGCCGAGGGGCAGCGGCGCTTCCTGGAGACGCTGACGCCCTACGCGCGGCAGTTCTTGCCCAGCATGCCGCGTCCCGATGTGGATCGGGTAAGCGGTATTCCACCGTCGGTGTCGCTGGAACAGCGCACGGCGCGCTCGGGCGCGAAGAGCACCGTGGCCACGGTGACCGAGATCTCGCACTACCTGCGGCTGATCGTGGCCAAGCTGGGCACGCTGCACTGCCCCGATCACGATCTGCCCGTCGCGACCCAGAGCCCGGAGGCGCTGCTGGAGCGGCTGCAGGCCCTGCGCGGCGCGCAGGAGCTGTGCGCGCCGCTGGTGCGCGCGCGCAAGGGCACGTACCTGGAGCTGTTCAACGCGGCAGCGAAGGCCGGCTTCGAGCGCGCCATCGTCGATGGCGAGCCGGTGCGCACCGATCCACCGCCCAAGCTCGTGCGCACGAAGCCGCACACGATTCGGCTCAGCATCGCGCCGAGCGGCTCGCTCGCGAAGCTCTCTGGTGAAACGCTGGGGCGCGCGCTGTCGTGGGGCAAGGGCGAGGTGGTGCTGCGCGCCGCGGACGGCAGCGAGCAGATCTTCTCGACGCGCGGCTCGTGCCCGGAGTGCGGCTTCTCCGAGAGCGAGCTGGATCCGCGCATCTTCTCCTTCAACACCGAGCAGGGTCGCTGTCCGCGCTGCGAGGGCAACGGCGTGGTGGCCGTGGAGGCGCCGAAGAAGAAGCGCGCCCGCAAGTGGAAGACGGGCCGCGAGCGCGCCGACGACGAGAAGCCGCTCGACACCAGCGTGCCGTTGATGACCTGCCCGAGCTGCTCCGGCAGCCGGCTCGCGCCGGTGCCGCGCGCGGTGCGGCTGTATGGCGAGCGCTATGCGGATCTGTGTCTGTGGTCGATCGAGCGCGCCACGCAGTACTTTCAGAAGCTACAGCTGTCGGGGCGCGCCCTGGCGATCGGCGCGGACATCCAGAAGGAGCTCGCACGGCGGCTCGAGTTCTTGTGCGACGTGGGGCTCGGCTATCTCTCGCTGAGCCGCGCCGCCTCGACGCTCTCGGGCGGCGAGATGCAGCGGTTGCGCCTGGCGGCGCAGCTCGGCGCGGGGCTCACGGGCGCGCTGTATGTGCTGGACGAGCCCACCATCGGCCTGCACCCGAAGGACACCGAGCGCCTGCTCGGTAACCTGCGGCGGCTGGTCGATCTGGGCTCGACCGTGCTGGTGGTGGAACACGACGCCGACACGGTGCGCGCCGCCGATCACCTGATCGACATGGGCCCGAGCGGCGGCTCCGAGGGCGGCCGCATCCTGTGCGCGGGCAGCGCCCAGCAGGTGCTGGCGAATCCTGTTTCACCGACGGGGCAGGTGTTGTCGCGCCCGCCGGTGCTGCGCAAGCCCACGCCGGGTCAGGCCGATCATTTTCTGACGCTGGAGGGCGCGCGCGAGCACAACCTGAAGAACGTGGATCTGCGCTTGCCGCTGGGGCGCATGTCGGTGATCGCGGGCGTCAGCGGCTCCGGCAAGAGCACGCTGGTGCGCAAGGTGCTGCTGCCGGCGGTGCGCGAGGCGCTCGGGCTGGTGAGCGAGCCCGCGGGCAAGCACCGCACGTTGTCCGGCCACGAGCAGCTGATGCGCGCGGTGAGCGTGGATCAGAGCCCGATCGGGCGCACACCGCGCTCGGTGCCGGCGACGTTTTTGGGCATCTGGGACCCAATCCGCAAGCTGTTCGCGGCCAGCAGCGACGCGATGGTGGCGGGCTTCGATGCCACGCGCTTCTCGTTCAACTCGGCGAGCGGCGGCGGCCGCTGCGAGCAATGCAACGGCATGGGCGCCATCACCCACGAGATGAGCTTCTTGCCGGACGTGGTGCAGGCCTGCCCGAGCTGTGGCGGGCAACGCTTCGAGCCGCGCACGCTGGGCGTGCGCTATCGCGGCCACAGCATCGCGGACGTGCTCGCCCTGCCAGCCGCGCGCGCGGCCGAGCTGTTCGCGAATCACCCCAAGATCGCGCAGCCGCTGCAGACGCTGTGTGATCTGGGCACCGGCTACATCACGCTGGGCCAGGGCTCGCACACGCTCTCCGGCGGCGAGGCGCAGCGGCTCAAGCTCGCCGACGAGCTGACCGCGGGCGCACGCCACGAGCCGACGCTCTATGTGCTCGACGAGCCCACGACGGGCCTGCACCTGAGCGATGTGGCGCGGCTGATGAACGTGCTCGATCGGCTGGTCGCGCGCGGCGACACGCTGGTCATCATCGAGCACCATCCGTGGGTGATCGCCGGCGCGGACTATGTGGTGGAGCTGGGCCCCACCGGCGGCGAGGGCGGCGGCCACAAGGTCGCGGAAGGCACGCCCGCCGAGCTGGCCCGCGGCCGCACCCCGACGGGTCGCGTGATCGCGGAGCTGACGCGCAAACCCACCCGCAAGGGCAAGGACACCAGCCAGCAACTACCGGTGCAATAAAGGAAGGGCTCGCCACCCGAGCGCGCCCAACGACCCCAGGATATGCCCGCTCAGCGACAGCTCGGGTCCGCCTAATCCGCGCTGCGGGGTAGGGGCCGCGAGGGTGCGGGAACTTGCGCCGGTGCTGGTAGCTGTGCCGGACGGCGCAGGGTGCGCACGGTGCGCGCGGGGGTGGCGGGCCGCAGCGCAGGCGTTGCGGTCTCGAGCGCGGCGGGCGCAACGGGCGCGGCAGGCGCCAGAGCGGCGGGCGCCACATCTGCCACGTGATGCCTCCCGGAACGCTGCAGGCTAGAGGCCAGCAGCAGCGCCAGGCCGCAGATCGAGAGCACCGCCACCAGCGTGAAGCGCCGGCGCTCTTCCGGCAGCAGGCACAGCCACAGATCCAGGCGCGAGCGCGCCCACGCCTTGACACGGAACCAGCGCGACTCGAGCCGGGTCAGCACCGTCGCGGAGACGGAGCGGATCTGGCTCACGCTCGGCAGCGGCGGCAGGGACCAATGTCTCGGCACCCAGCCGCGCGGGACGCTGATCAGGGCCGCACGCGCCTCGGCGGCGGCGAGGATCGGCGTGAGCGCGCCGTCCATGGCCGCCATGGACTTGAAGCGCTGCCCGGGCGTCTTGCCCGTGGCCTTGAAGAACCAGGCGTCGAAGCCGGGCGGCACATCGCCCAGTTGCGAGGGCGCCGTGGGGCGCTCGGTGCAGATCTGCACGGTCAGGTCACCGACGGTCTTGCCGGAGAACGGGCAGCGGCCGGTCAGGCACTCGCAGGCCACGATCGCCATGGCCCAGAGATCGGTGCGGTAGTCCACGGTGCAACTGCCACGCGCCTGCTCGGGGCTCATGTATTGCGGCGTGCCGAGCAGCGTGCCCATCTTGGTGCCGACGTGCGTGAACTGGAGCGACTCGGATTTGACCTTGGCGATGCCGAAGTCGACCAGCTTGGTGATCTCGTACGGGCCCTCGCGCGAGAGGAAGATGTTCGAGGGTTTCACGTCGCGGTGCACGACGCCCAGCGAGTGGGCCTTGGCCAGCGCGCGCGCGACCTCGCCGAACACCTTGCGCAGCTCGCCCGGGCTGAGCGGGCCACGCTCGGCGAGGCGGACGTCGAGGCTCTCGCCCTCCAGCAGCTCCATCACGATGTAGGGCAGGCCGCCCTCGATGCCGGAGTCGAAGATCTGCACGACGTGCGAGCTGCGCACCGCCGCCGCGGAGCGCGCCTCTTGCAGGAAGCGGCCGCGCATCTCCTGGTCGCGAGCCAGGATCGGATCGAGCAGCTTGACCGCAACGGGGGCTCGCAGGCGCAGGTGCTCGGCGCGCCAGATCGTGCCCATCGCGCCGCGCACGATCGCTTCGTCGAGCCGGTAGCGGTCGGCAATGACGGTCCCTTCACTGCCCCAGCTCGTCTTCGTACTGCTCTGCATCAATGACTCCAGAAGCAACTCCCGAGGCGATTCCCTCGCAGCTGCGCAGGGACGCCAATGCGCTCGAATAGCAAGGATCTGCCGCGCGGCGCGCCAGCGTTCCAGCCGGTGCTCCGACAATTGCACCGGGCTTTGCATTGCGCCGCGCTCGCTGTCGCCGGCCGTGAAAGCGCAACCGGGCGATTCGTGTCCGGAATCAGGCAGCGGGTACGTCGCACGCTGCCCCAGCCGCGCCCCGTGTCACCGCCGCGGAGCGGCGCTTTTCTAGCCTGTTTCCAGCCAACCCAGCGCGCTCAGGCGCATTGCTGCTGCGTTCCCTCGGTCTGCAACAGCGGACCGCGCCGCAGATCGGAGCCGTCTGGATAGAAACGTACGCCCATGTTGACATCGTCACTGCGCTGGCCCAGCAGCGAGTCCATCCAGCCGAAGACCACGCCGCCGATGCTGCGCGGGGTGGCGAGCGTAATGCGCGCGCCGCGCTCCAGCTGCGGGAGCAGCTCCTCCAGCAGCCGGGTAGAGCTCGAAGCGTCGAAGCTGCGCGCGCCGATCACGTACCACAGGGATTCAATGCACTGGTGCGAGCGGATCTGGCGTACACGCTTGAGCACTCGCGCAGCAAAATCCGCATTGCGCTCGCTGGCCGCGCGGCAGAGGACGTAGGTCGATTCCTCGCTGGGCCGGTGAGCACCGAGGGCGATCGCGGCAGCCGGGGAGCTGTCGACGATGAACACTTCCGTTCCGGGCTTGGCGCTGGTGTTTCGAAACACGCTGCGCCTAGAGCACACCCCGTGCCATTGAACTGAGCGACCACGGGCGGCTGGCTTCGGGCAGTTGTGACTGCTTCCAGATCTAAACGCGCGGCTGTTCGCCACATCTGGGGTGAAAGTCGGCGCGCGATCTGCCCATGCACGTTAACGCAGCCCTGGTCTGCAGTGCGCGCGAAGCGCCACGTGGCAGTCACGCTCCCGCGGGGCACTTTGCGCCTCGCTTCTCAAAAGCTTCCCTTCGTCCGAACCCCTCGCGTAGGCTGCCGCGGTGGGCCAAGCCGCCACCAGCGACCCGGGCTTCGCCGCCGGTGCCCAGCGACCCGTGCTCATGATCGTCGATGATGACGACGAGATCCGGGAGGCGCTGGAGGACGTGTTTGCGGAGCGAGGCTACTCGGTGATCGCCGCCAGGGACGGCCGGCAGGCGCTGGCACGGCTCGAGCAAGGGGAGCGCCCGGATGCAATCTTTCTCGACCTGTGGATGCCCGTGATGAACGGTTGGCAGCTCCTGGAGGCGCTCTCGAGCAATCCCGAGCTCAACCGCATCCCGCGTGTCGTGCTGACCGCCGCACGCGGCCAAAAAGCCCGCGATTTGAACGTGGCCGAGGTGCTGATGAAGCCCGTTCGGCTCGAACAAGTGCTCGGGCTCGCGGAGCGGCTGACTGCCAGGTGAGACCCCTGTTACTGCGGGGCGCTGCCCCGCAACCCCGATGAGGAGTGGCCATGCCGGGCAGCCCAGACAGCCGTTCAGTTGCTACGTGGTTGGAGGAGACCGACCCTCGAGAATCGATGATGCAGATCAAGGAGCCCCCGCAGCAACCCCTGGGGGAGGAACAGCCGGGGGAGACCTATTTCCGCGCTCCGGAGGAGCAGCCCGAGGGCAGCACGGGCGAGCCAGCCACTGCCGAGCCAGCCACTGCCGAGCAGGTCGCTCCGGAGCCGGCGCCCGAGCAGGCCACCGCTGAGCAAGCCGCACCGCGCGCGCAGCTGCTGCTGGTGGAGGACGACGACGAGATCCGGTCCTCGCTGCAGGACATCCTGACGGACTTCGGTTACTCCGTGCGCGCCGAACCCAGCGCGGATGCTGCGATTCCGGTCCTGCATCAGTATCTGCCCGACGCCATCGTCACCGACGTGCGGATGCCCGGCATCAGCGGCATCGACTTCTGTAAGCGGCTGACGGGCGACGGTCCGCACATCCCCGTGGTGGTGATGACCGCGTTCGGTGACGTGGACATGGCCGTGGAGGCGCTGCGCGCCGGGGCTTTCGATTTCATCACCAAGCCGATCGCCATCGACCAGCTGCAGGCGGTGCTGGAGCGCGCCGTGCAGCAACGGCGCACCAAGACCGGCATCATCCGGCTCGAGGACCCCGAGGTGCTCGATGGCTCGCGGCACGGGCTGATCGGGTCCAGCAAGGAGATGCGCCAGCTGATGGAGCGCATCGCGCGGGTGGCCCCCACAGACGCCACCGTGCTGATCACGGGCGAGAGCGGCACCGGCAAGGAGCTGGTGGCGCGCGCCGTGCACGCGCGCAGCCCGCGCGCGCAGGGGCCCTTCGTGGCCCTCAGCTGCGCCGCCATGCCGCTGGACCTGCTGGAGGCCGAGCTGTTCGGGCACCGGCGCGGGGCCTTCACGGGCGCCGCGGAGTCGCGCGACGGGCTGCTACAGGGGGCGCACGGCGGAACGCTGTTCCTGGACGAGATCGGCGACATGCCGCTCGATCTGCAGCCGAAGCTGCTGCGCGTGCTGGAGGATCCACGCGTCCGGCCGCTCGGTGGTGCGCACGAGGTCACGCTCAACGTGCGCATCGTTGCGGCCACGAATCGCGACCTGGAGCAGGCGGTGGCTCAGGGTCAGTTCCGCGAAGATCTGCTGTACCGGTTGAACGTCCATCACATCCGGGTGCCGCCGCTGCGCGAACGCACGGGAGACGTCGCCGAATTGGCCAAGCATTTCCTGGGTGCTGCGCTGCGCGGCCGCGCCTACCAGCTGACGCCCGAGGCGGAGCGCCTGCTCTCGGCGCACTCCTGGCCCGGCAACGTGCGCGAGCTGGAGAACTGCCTGAGCGCCGCCGCGGCCATCGCGACGGGCGCCTTCATCAGCGTCCGCGAGCTGCCCGCGCGTCTGCAGATCCCGGCGCTCGGGCAAGACCAGCCGCTGCCCGACGAGTCCGCCTCCCTGGAGGAGGTCGAGAAGCGGTACATCGAGGTGGTACTGCGCGCCACCGGCTGGAACAAGGCGCTGGCCGCGCGGAAGCTGGGGATCGACCGCGCCACGCTGTATCGGAAGCTGCTGCGCCTCGGGCTGAGCGAGCCCTGATCAGGGCGGCGTGACGGGGCCACGATCTTAACGCGGGCCCGTGGGCTCGAGGACGCCCGCAGCCGCCCTACTGCATCGAGAGGGCGCCGACCGTTCCCCCCAGGAAACTCGGCGGGCCCAGGTCAGGTTCCCCTTCGGGAACTCTGACCCTGCCCGCTGATGGCGCTCAGGACCCGGCGGCCTCGCCGTACTCCTTCAATTTTCGATACAGCGTCTTGCGATCGAGGCCGAGGCGCCGCGAGGTCAACGCCTTGTTCCCGCCCACGGAGCGCAGCACCTCGAGGATGTGCTGGCGCTCCAGCTCGCGCAGGGAGATCAGGTCGTTGATGTCGCGCTCCGGTGCCATCGATTCCTGACCGCGCACGCGCTCCGGCAGGTCCTGCGCGGTGATGTGGTCGTAGCGGGCGCAGGCCGCGGCGGAGACGATGCAGTGCTCGAGCTCGCGCACGTTGCCCGGCCAGCGATAGGCGAGCAGGGCGCGCGCGGCGCCCGGCGTCAGCCCGACCACGGGCCGCAGCGCGTTGCTCTCGCGCTGGATGAAGTGTTGCGCGAGCAGCAGCACGTCGTGCCCGCGCTCGCGCAGCGGCGGCACCACCAGCTGGATCACGTTCAGGCGGAAGTACAGATCCTGGCGGAACCGCCCGGCGGCAACTTCCTGCTCGAGATCGCGGCTGGTGGCAGCGATGATGCGCGCATTGAACGGCACCTCCTCGCGCTGCCCGAGCGCTCGGAGGCTGCGTTGTTGCAATGCCCGCAGCAACTTGGCCTGAACGTCGAGCGGCATGTCCGCCACTTCGTCCAGGAACAGGCTCCCGCCCGTCGCTCGCAGCAGCAAACCCTTGCGGTCGGCGACGGCACCGGTGAAGGCGCCGCGCATGTGCCCGAACAGCTCGCTCTCCAGCAGCTGGCGCGGGATCGCCCCCAGGTTCGTGACCAGGAAGGGACCCGCCGGGTGCGGCCCGTGCGCGTGCAGCGTGCGGGCGACGATCTCCTTGCCGGTGCCGCTCTCGCCGGTGATCAGCACGGTGGCCTCGGAGCGCGCCACGCGCTCGATCAGCAGCTTCAAGCGCCGCAAGGCCGTGCTCTCGCCGATCAGCTCCGGAAAGGGCGTGGCCGGTACCGGGCCTGCCTGCAACCGCGCCAGCTCGCGCCGCAGCTCGATCAGCTCGACCGCTTGCCGCACGCGATTGACCACCGCCGAGGGCTCATCCCCCTCGGGCACGAAGTCAAACGCCTGCGCGCGGATCGCGCGAATGGTGTCCTCCAGCGAGGGGCTCGACCCCAGGATCACCACCTCGCTCGCGGCACCGATCTCGATCACGCGCCGGCACAGGCCCGGCTGATCGTCAGCGCCCGGTGCGATCACCGCGACATCATATCCTGCGCCCGATGCTTCTTCTGCGCGTGCAACACGCACGACCTTGAAACGCCGCTGCAACGCGCTCAGCACCGTGGGCGCGATCCTGTCATGTTCATCCACAACCAAGAGACGCGCGCTCATATGTCCTCTACGTTCTCATTCCCCCGAGGCCTACCGCAATGCGGAATCCTGCCTCCGGACGAGGGCGGTTGCAAATAGCGTCGAGAATATTTCACGCACTTTCGCAATGATAACAGAAGCACGCGTTTCACCGTTACCAACTCGCCACACTCCACCAGCCTGCCCCATGGCAGGTCTGCAGCGAGCACGGGTACTGCGTGGCACAACGTAACGGTCTATGCTCGCCGCATGTTCGAACAGCGCGCTGACCAGCGAGGTGCGCTGCTCATCATCCGAGTAGCGGAGGGCCTCGATGCTGTCTCAGTCCGTACGCGATACGGCCATCACCGATCTGCTTCCCGCCGCCGTGGTCTTGCGCACGCTCCGTGCGTTGCGCCGCGGCGACGTCGACGTGACGATCGACACTGACTTCTCCGGCGTGGGCGGCGAAATCGCGCGCGAGCTGAACGAGATCGTCGATCTGCACCGGCGCCTGGTGCTCGAGCTCGGCCGCGTGAGCCATGTGGTCGGCAAGGCGGGCAGGCTCTCGCAGCGCGCTTCCCTGCCCGACGCGACAGGCACCTGGGGCGCCTGCGTGCGCTCGATCAACGAGCTGATCGATGACCTGGTGCAGCCGACGACCGACGTGGGGCGCGTGATCGGAGCGGTGGCTGCCGGCAATCTCTCGGAAACGATGACGCTCGACGTCGACGGCCGGCGCCTGCGCGGTGAGTTTCTGCGCACGGCCCAGGTCGTCAACGGGATGGTCGAGCAGCTGGGCTCGTTCGCGAGCGAGGTCAACCGCGTCGCGCGCGAAGTGGGCATGCAGGGCAAGCTCGGCGGGCAGGCGCAGGTCAAGGGCGTCGCCGGCACCTGGAAGGACCTGACCGACAACGTCAACCTGATGGCGGGCAACCTGACCGCGCAGGTGCGCAGCATCGCGGAGGTCACCACCGCGGTGGCCCAGGGCGACCTGTCCAAGAAGGTCACCCTCGACGTGAATGGCGAAATCCTGGCGCTGAAGAACACCTTCAACACCATGGTGGATCAGCTCAACTCCTTCGCCAGCGAGGTCACGCGCGTCGCCCGCGAGGTCGGCACCGAGGGCAAGCTGGGCGGGCAAGCCAAGGTGCCCGGGGTTGCCG
>DASTRX010000044.1:0-145118 GCA_035760985.1 Polyangiaceae bacterium | reverse complement strand
CGCGCCAGCATCGTGCGCCGGGGTGGTGGCGTGCCCTGTCGGCGCTACGACAGTTATCGATGAGACAGCTCGGCAACAGGGCAAGCAAGAGCTGGAAGGGCGTTCGCGTCTTCACCGTCGGCCATTCGACGCGGCCGCTCGCTGAGCTCGTGGCGCTGCTGCGCGCGTTCGAGGTCACGCTGTTGGCGGACATTCGCACCATCCCCCGCTCCCGGCACAACCCGCAGTATGACGGGGACTCGCTGCGCCAGGCGCTCCGAGCACGGCGGCTTCGCTACGCGCAGATCGCGGAGCTGGGCGGCTTGCGCCGCTCCCGCGGCGATTCGCCGAACACCGGCTGGCGCAACGCGAGCTTTCGGGGCTACGCCGACTACATGCTCAGCGAGGAGTTCGAGGCCGGGCTGGCGAAGCTGCGCGCGCTGAGCGACGAGGCCACGGTCGCTTTGATGTGCGCCGAGGCGGTTCCGTGGCGCTGCCATCGCTCGCTGGTCGCCGACGCGCTGACGGTGCGCGGCGCCCGGGTGGAACATATCATCAGCGCAACGCGCGCCAGCCCGCACCGCCTCACGCCGTTCGCGCACGTGCAGGGCAAGCGCTTGACCTACCCGGCTTACGAAGGCGTGAGCGCCGACCGCTAGCTGGCCAGCTGCCGCGCCGCCGCCAGCAGACGCTCGGGCGTGTTCAGCTCCGGCTCTTCGAGCACCTGATCGAGCAACGCCGCGAGCAATTTGCCCAGCTGCGGCCCGGGGCGCAGCCCGAGCTCGGTCATCAGCTGCTTGCCGTCGAGCGCCAGGTCGGAGAGCGCGAGCGGAGGTTTTTTTTCGAGCTCGGCGCTCGCGCGTCGCTCGAGCTGCTCCAGGAGTGCCAGCCGCGCGTCGAGCTCGCCGCGGGCACAGCAGCTTTCGCGCGCCAGCAGGTCCGCGCGCCCGAGCGCGCACAGCTCCGGGTAGCTCTCCGGCCCGACGTCGCGCAGCCAGCGGCGCAGCCCGGCGTCGCTGGGTGCAGGCTCCAGCGGCAGCTCGCGAAAGCGCAGCATGCGCGCGATCGCCTTGCGCTCGGCGTTGGAGTAACGCAAGCGCGCGAGCAGCTCGTCGCCGAGCTGCGCCGCGCGCGACGCGTCCGCGTCCAGATCGCGCAGCAGCGCGCCCAGGCGCAGCTCGACGCGAGCGGCGCAGCGATCGGCGCGGCGCTGCGCGAGCGTCAGCAGATCCTCGCCACCACCCTGGCTGCGCGTGGCCAGCGCGGCCAGCTCCGGTGCCGTGATCTCCAGCAAGCCGTGCGCCTGCATCACCGCGAACGCGCGGCTCGGTTCGCGCGCGCGCAGGGCCTTGTTCCACTCGTCGCGGATGCGCTCCGCGCTGACCTGTCGGTAGCTATCGAGCGAGGGCCGAATGGCGCTCGCCGTCACCGGATCCAGCTCGAACTCGAGCGTGGCGATGAAGCGCGCCGCGCGCAGCACGCGCAGCCCGTCCTCCGCGAAGCGCCGCGCGGGTTCGCCCACGGCGCGCAGGATGCGCCGGCGCAGATCCTCCAGCCCGGAGAAGGGATCGATCAGCGCCTCCGAGCGCGGCTCGAAGGCGATCGCGTTCACGGTGAAGTCGCGGCGTGCCAGGTCCTCTTCGATGGAGCGGACGAAGTCCACCTGATCCGGGCGCCGGCCGTCGGCGTAGCCCGCCTCGGTACGCAGGGTCGTGACCTCCACCTGCATGCCCTGCAGCAGCACCGTCACCGTGCCGTGCTCGATGCCGGTCGGGATCACGCGCCGGAACAGGCGCATCACCTGGTGTGGCGTGGCGTCGGTCGCTAGATCCCAGTCCTTGGCGTGCCAGCTGCCGGGCTGCGAGGGGCCGCTCAGCTGGGCGCGCAGCGAGTCGCGCACGCAGCCACCCACGAGCCACGCGCCGTGACCTGCGGCGCTCAGCTTCTGGCACAGCTCGCGCAGCGCCGCGGGCAGCCCCGCGCTGCGCAGGCTCAGGGCGTCTGCCACGGTTGCACGAACAGCTGCCCGCCGATCGACTCGTCCCGGCCGCGATCGTCTGCGCTCCGGCTCTTCTGGGTGGAGGCGCGCGAGCTGGATCGCGCCGCCGTCGCGCCGCGCTTGGCCTTGGCGCCTGACCTGGCGTGCTTGGCCTTGCTCTCGAGCTCCACCACGACCTTGCTCTGCGAGCCGTCGATCTCGAGCGTCTTGGTGGCGTACCTGGGATGGCGCAGCTCCACCGTGAGCACGGAGCCCGCCGGCACGTCCAGGGAGACGGGGCTCGCGCCCAGATCCTGGTCGTTGACGAACACGTGCGCCGTGACCGGTGTCACTCCCAGCAGCACGTGCGCCGGCGGCGCGGGAGCAGGGGCCTCGACGGCGGCGGGTGCGGGTGCCGGGGGCGCATCGGCGGGGGGCGGCGGAGCGGGGGCAGGCGCATCGGCGGGCGCCGGTGGCGCGACCGATGGCGCGGGCTCGGAGGAGTGCGCGCTCTTCAGCGCGGCGCGGGCACCGACGCCGCCCAGCTCGAAGGCGAGCACGCCCGACACGATGGCCACGGGCGCGACGATCGCGGCGATCAAGGGCCAGCGCCGCGGGCGCAGGCTGGCCAGGGTCAGCTCGGTCGAGAGGGCCGTGCCCTCGACCGAAGCGTTCGGGTCCTGCAGCACGGCCAGCTCCGGCGCCGCCTGCCGTTGCCCGCTCAGGCGCCGCTCCAGCCGCCACAGATCGTCGCGCAGCTGGATCATGGCCTGGTAGCGCTGCTCGGGCTTCTTGGCCATGCACTTGAGCACGATGGCCTCGAACTCTTCCGGGATCAGCGCGTCGGGCGCGGCCTGGCGCGGCGGGATGGGCTCTTGATACAGGTGCTGGCTCAGGATGCCGACGAAGTTCTCGGCGTCGAAGGGCACGCGACCGGTGGCCAGCTCATACAGCATCACGCCGAGCGAGTAGATGTCACCGCGCTGATCCAGCGGCGTCCCCGCCGCCTGCTCCGGCGACATGTAATGCGGGGTGCCGAAGACGGAGCCCGCCTGCGTCAGCCGGCCCGTGCCCGTGCTCGAGACCTTCGCGATCCCGAAGTCGAGGATCTTGACGAAGTCGTGCTCCTTGCCGCGCTGGATCAGGAACACGTTGTCCGGCTTCAGGTCGCGATGCACGATGCCACGCTGGTGCGCGGCGCCGAGCCCCTCGGCGAGCTGCCGCGCGATGGGCAGGATGCGCTCCAGCGGCATGGGGCGGCCGCCTCCAGCCAGCTGCGCGAGCGGGGTGCCTTCCAGAAACTCCATCACGAAATAGGCGGCACCGTCCGGCAGCTGCCCGAAATCGCTGATGCTGATGATGTGCTCGTCCTGAATCGCAGAGGCCGCCTTGGCCTCCATCAGGAAGCGCTCGGTGACCTCGGCGTCCCGAGCCAGATCGGCGCGCAGGATCTTCAGCGCCACCCGCTTGTCGATGATCTTGTGGCGGCACTGGTAGACCACGCCCATGCCACCTTCGCCCACGATGCCTTCCACCTTGTAGCGGTTGTCGATCGTGCATCCGAGATAGCGATCCGACTGCGGCCCCGGGGCGCTCAGCGCGCGCTCGCGCGTCGCGTCTTCTGCGCCGGTCTGGGGATCGATCAGATTGGGATCGAGAGCGCTGGGATCCGGCGCGGGTGCCTCGGCGATCTGAGGTTCGACCGTGGGCGCGCGCGGTGCGCCCGGGGCAAAGCCGAGCTCAGCGACCTCGTCCGACAGCCCGGCAGCGACCAGGCCGCCCTCTGGCGGCACGCTGCTCGAGCGCAGGCTGGCCCCCTGAGATTGTGGCTGTTCGTCGTTCATCCCGAGACTCCAACGATACGCCACGCGTGCCGGAAGCTCCGCCGAGAAGAAACGCTCCCCGCAGTTTGGTACATCAGCGTCCCAGCCATATTAGTCCGACACTAAAGCGGAAATGTCTAGTATTACTGGTTAAATGAGGGGCAGAAGGGTGATTCGGTCAGTTGGCCAGGAGGCTGGCGGCGCTTCACGCGACTCTGGAAAGTGCTCACTGGCGCTTACATAGGGCCAACGCACGGCGGCGACGTGGGGTAGGGGGTTCTGCTAGAGGCACTGACCTGCGATGGGTTTCTCCCTGACTCTGGCCCTGCGCTACATGCGCTCGCGCAAGCGCGCGTTCATCTCCGTCAGCACCGCGTTCGCGATCGTCGGTGTCGCTCTCGGCACCGCCGCCCTGGCCACCGTCATGAGCGTGACCGGCGGATTTCGCGCCGAGTTTCGCGACAAGGTGCTGGGCGTCAACGCGCACGTGCTGGTCTTGAAATACTCCAGCGAGTTTCGCGACTACCGCGAAGTAATGGCCAAGGTGCGCAAGCTGCCCGAGGTGATCGGCGTCGGGCCCTTCGTGATCAATCCGATGATGGTGACCCACGACGGGCACACGGCGACCGGCGTGCTGCTCAAGGGCGTCGATCCGCAGCTGATGGGCACGGTGCTGGATCTGCCGCGGCACATGGTCGAAGGCTCGCTCGACGGGCTCGCCGTGCCCGGGCACGAGCGGCCGCTGGCGCCGTCGCCGCTGGAGACGGATTTGCCCCTGGAGCCGCCGGCCCCGAGCGATGCGGAACTCGCGGCCCCCGCCGAGCCGCCGCGCGGCAGCGCCAGGGAGGGGAAGTTCCTTGATCTGCTGCGCGCCTTGCCCTCCGAGCCGAGCGCAAAGCCGGCGCCGGCGCCCGAAGAGCCCTTGAAGCTGGGGCCGCACGATCTGCCGGTGGGCTCGATCGTGCCCGAGGGCGGCTACACGAGCGAGCTCCCCGCCGATGACGTCCTGCCCGAGGGCATCGATCCTGACCCGTGCAAAGCCGAGGGCGTGGTGCTGCCGGGCATCGTGCTGGGCAGCACGCTCAAGCAGAACCTGAAAGCGGAGCTGGGTGACTGTGTGCAGGTCACCTCGCCGACGATCGGCTATTCCTTCGTGCGCGGCTCGATGCGCCCGCCGGTGGCCAAGGAATTTCGCGTCACGGGGGTATTTCAGGCCGGCTTCGACCAGTACGACTCCAAGCTCGTGTACACCGATCTGTACGAAGCCCAGGCCTTCTACGAGGGGGGGGACACCGTCACCGGCGTCGAGATGAAGATCGCGGACATCGATCGCGCGGGGGAGGTGGCCCAGCAGGTCGAGGCCGAGCTCGGCAACAAGCTGTACCACGTGCTCGACTGGCAAGAGCTCAACCACGGCCTGTTCACGGCGCTGCGCATCCAGCAGATCCTGATGAGCCTGGTGTTGGCGCTGATCATCCTGGTCGCCGCCTTCACCGTGATCGCCACGCTGATCATGGTGGTGCTGGACAAGAAGCGCGAGATCGCGGTGATCAAGGCCATGGGCGCGAGCGACGGAGACCTGCTGCGCTCGTTCCTGTATCAGGGCTTGATCATCGGCATCGTCGGCACGGCCGCGGGCCTCGGCTTTGGCTACGCGGTGTGCCGCTGGATCGCGGCCTACGGCTTCCCGCTCGATCCCAAGGTCTATTTCATCTCGCGCTTGCCGGTGCAGCTGCGGCCCACCGAGTTCGCGCTCACCGGCTGCTTCGCGGTGCTGGCCTGCTTGATCGCGACGGTGTGGCCCGCGCTGCACGCGGCGAGGTTGCGGCCCGCCGAGGCATTTCGCGAAACATGAACGGAGCGGCGCATGAACGGCCGTGATTCGCGGCATTTCGTGCGCTCACAGCGACGGATCGAGACGAAAAAGGCAGCCCCATTCTGCCAATCACCCGACAGGGTGATTAGGGGTGCGCGTCGCGAAGTCGTTCGGATGGGCCAGGACAGATGCCGAACCAAAGTTGCGCTGCGGTTTGGAGCAGGACGTTCGAGTCTGCTGGAGCTGGAGCTCGTGAGGGGGAAGCAGCTCGCGCGCTCGGGGGGGCTAGCAGGGGGACTAGATGTCTTGCTCCAATCCGCTCTGCAATCCCCGGCACCTGTCCGCACTGCTTTCGACAGGCTCTCTGAGGGGGGGGCCTGTCGAGCCTTCACTCTTGCCGGCGCGCCGCGAGGTTCGTCGGCAGCTCGTCTTTTGTGCCGAGCCGCTGACTGCGCAGGGCTGGGGATCCGGTTAAATCTGCCCAGTGTCGCGCTGGCTTGGCCCGCAGCTTGCTAAACGCAAGGTCGCGCGCAGCGCGCGAGCGCGCGCTCGCGTCGCGTATGCACCCGGAAATCTGGCCTGTTTCGCGGCGGAGTCGCTCTGCGACACTGCGCGACCCCGCGCGCACTTCGGGCGCGCTCTGCGACCGCACGGACCGCCGCCCCGGAAATAGATCGAAATCCTCCGCGTTGTTTGCAGCGCGCGGGTTGTCAGCAGGAAATCAATGGTATAGTGCTGACCTAGTGCCGCGGGGTGATGCAGTGAGTGGCCTCGAAAGCCGTGAGCGCTTAGCGCGGGGCCAAGCGCGAGTACTCGTTCGGGTACCTGTTCAGGTACTGCAGCCACCCCAGTGGGTGAACCTTGTAGAGGAGGCCTCGACATGGTCTCGGGGACGCAGTCGCCGGTGGAGGGGCTCGAGCAGTCAGTGACTACGAATAGCCCTGAGTTTCTCGTCGTCGAAGACCATCCGATGGTCATGCGCACACTTCGAACGTACCTGCAGCGGGTAGGTACCGTGCTGGAAGCGGGCACGGTGCAAGAAGGGCTGCGGATGTTCGAGGAGCACACGAACCTGGCCGGGATGCTGGTCGACGTCAACTTGCCGGACGGTTTGGGGACGGATCTGATCCGTGAGATCCGGCGCCGGGATCCGGTGCTGCCGATCCTGATGCTGACCGGCAGTGATGAACGCGGCTGGGCCAACGAGGCGCATGCCCTGGGCGTCGAGTTCGTCTTCAAGCCGATCGTCACGGAGAGCCTCGAGCGCTTCTCGGCGCGCGCGGTGGCCCGAGCCTCGTCGGGGGATGACAGCCTGGCGGCGGTCGTGTCCGAGCTCGTCTCCAGCCACGGCCTGTCACCGCGCGAGGTGCAGGTGCTCACGCTCTCGCTGAGCGGCACGCCGCGTGTGGCGCTGACCGACGAGATGGGCGTGTCCGACAACACGGTCAAGACGACGGTCCGGCACCTGTTGCGGAAGACCACGGCTGACACCCTGGACGACCTCGTTCAGTACGTGATGCGCGCTGCCCTGCAACGCCGGAGCGCGCCCAACAACACCGCCGACAGCCTGGCGGCCCGCTCCGGCTCATCGCGCCCGCCCGCCCGCAGAGCGCACTGATCGTATCGAGCGCGGTCGTGCTCGAAGCACGGCACTGGACGCGCCGCTGCAACGACCGCCGCCCGGCGTCGTAGCTCTCGTCCACGGGCAGGACAGGGGCGAGCACGGCTCGCTCCCTTCGCGGAGCCAGCGCACGCATGCGAACCGCAGCGAGGCGCGAGTTGAGGTTCCTCCGGAAACCTCGAGACGGCGCGCGGCGCAGGGGTGGGGGCGCCCCGCGAGGCGCCGTCGCTGGGAAGCCCCGTTTCTCGCGCGAGTTGAGGTTCCTCCGGAAACCCGAGACGGCGCGCGGCGCAGGGTGTGCGGGCGAGGTGTGCTGTAGGGCGCGCCCCTCGCTGGTGGAGCGAGGCGGGAGCCTCGATGAGAGCTTCGGCGAGGGCTCAGGAGCTCGCGAGGTTTTTACTGGCAGCGAGCCGCTCGGCCATGCGCTGCAGCAGCCGTTGACGGCGCTCGACTCCCTGGGCGCTGAACCAGGCGTCGATGGTCTGCACGATCTCCGCCTCCGACGTCGCGACGCCGCCCAGCGGATCGAGGGCGCGCTTGTGCACCGCGAAGGCTTCGGAGGGCTTGGTCGCCAGCTTGCGGGCCCGGCGCAGCGCCGCCGCGAGCACCTCGCCGGGGGCCGCCGCCTCGCTGATCACGCCGCCCGCGAGCGCGCGCGCGGCAGTGATTTCTTCCGCGCCGAGCAGCATGGAGCGCGCGAGCTCCGGAGTGGCGTGCGCGCCCAGCGCGCGGATCATCGACGGCGGTAAGGAGACGCCCAGGTCCACCTCGTTGACGGAGAGCAACGCCGAGTCCGCCATCACGCGAAAGTCGGCCGACAGCGCCAGGATCGCCCCGCCGGCGTAAGCGTGCCCGGCGATCGCGCACAGCACCGGCTTGGGCAGCGTGCGCAGATGCTCGAAGACGCGCACGAAGCTCGCGAAGAAGCCGAGCATGCGCGGACGCTCGTAGCCGAATACCTCGTTCACGTCGAAGCCGGCGCAGAACAGGCCGGGCGCCGCGCTGGCCAGCACCAGCGCGCGCACGCCCGGGTCGGCGGCAGCGCGCTCGACGGCCGTGCGCAGCTCGTTCACGAACTCTTCGTTCAGGGCGTTGGCTCGCCCGCGCGCCAGCTGCAAGACCAGGATGTCATCGGCGCGTTCGCTGCGGATCAGACTCATGTCGGCGCTCCTCGCGGAACCATTCAGTGCGGCACCCGCCGCAGGTAGAGAAAGAGGCACGCGGCGCTGAGCAGCACCAGCCAGCCCGTGCTGGCGAGCGCGCTCAGCTGCAGCACGGGCTCGCCACCCAGCAAAGCGCGCAGGTGAGCGCGCGGCCAGACTACCGCCGCGGCGCCCGCGCCAGAGCCGAGCAGCCAGTCAGCGAGCAGGAACAAGGCCCGGCCCCAGGCGCCCGCCAGCATCTGCGCCAGCCCCAGGCAAGCCATGTAGCTGACGGCGCCGAGCACCGCGACCCCGAACAGCACGACGCCGTTCGTGCCCAACCCGATCGGCAGCTCCAGCGCGGGGTCGCTGGCGGCATTGCTCAGCGCCAGCGCCAGGCTGCCCCCGATCAGGGCGATGCCGCCCGTCAGCGCCATCGGAAACGCCAGCCGCCCCAACGCGTAGGCGCGGCGCTCGGCGCCATGGCGCACCCAGATCGCGCGCATCAGCGCTTCCAGGCCGGTATCGAGCCGCGCGCTCAGCGCGAAGCAGGAGAGCGGCAAGAGCAACCCGAACGTGACGCCCCGCAACAGGTCCGCCTCGGCGGCCCGGGTCGCGCTTTCGCCGGTGACGTTCTGCGCCTCGAGCATGGCCGCGCCGAGCAACAGCGCCAGCCCGGCGAGCAGAGCCGTCGCGGGCCACTGCCAGCCCAGCGTGAGCCGGGCGCTGCGCCAGCCATGGCGAAAGCTCAGCTGCTTCATGTTCCCCCCCGGCGTGCCTGCGCGGCCTGGTACGCCGCTCGCGCGAGGCCCGCCGATGCACCGTGCACGACCTCCAGATCGGGAGCCGCGGCGCGCAGCTGCCGCAGCTCCACGCGCGCCGCGAGCGCGGCTCGGGTCACCGCCAGCGCCAGCCGCTCCAGATCGCTGCCGCCCACCTGCACGCGGGTCGCGCGCCGCGCGTCGAACGCCACGCGCTCCACCTCGGGCGACTGCGCCAGCTCCGCGACCAGCCGCCGCGGCTCGGCGCACTCGATGCTGAGCTCCACGCTGGAGCCGGGCGTGACGGCGCTGGGCCAGGCATCGGGCGACTCGCGCGCCAGGATCCCGCGCTCCAGCACCAGCAGCTGGCCCGTGAAGTGACGCGCGTCCGCCACCGAGCGCGTGGTGAGCAGCACGGGCGCGTGCGCGGCCAGCTCCTGGATGCGCTCGACGACGGAAGCGCCGGTGCTGGGGGCCGCAGCGGCCAGCGGCTCGTGCAGCGCTACCAGCCGAGGCTCGGGTTGGGCCAGGGCGGCCGCCAGCGCCAGCTCTCGACGTTGCGAGCCCGATAGCTGAGCGAGCGGGCGATCGAGCACCAGATCCGGGCAGTAGCGCTGGGTCGCGGCCAGCCCGTCGAAGCCTCGCAGCGCGCCCAGGTGGCCGATCCAGTGCTGCACGTCGCCTTCGCCGGGCCAGCCCTCGTCAGCGAGCAAGCTGGCGATGCGGCGCCGCGCCTCCGGGCTGCTCCCCGGGCTCACACCGTCCAGGCTCAGGCTCCCGCGCTGCGGCAGGCGAACGCCGGCGCACAGCTCGATCAGCTCCGCCGTGCCGTCGGCTTCTCCGCCCAGCAGCACGTGCAGGCCCGGGCCGAAGCTGCCGGAAAAACTCTTGAGCCGCGGACTGCCCACGCGCACGAGCTGCAGCTGGCTCACGACGTCACCTCGACGTCGAGGCAGCGGTCGAGCAGGCGCTGGTAGCCCGCCTCCACCGTCGGCAGCCCCGGCCAGGCAGGGGAGAGCAGCGGCGGCAACAGAATCAGTCCGAGGAACAGCAGCTGACCGCGCGCGCGCCCGAGCACGTGGCAGAGCTCCGCCAGCAGCGCCAGCCCGCCCGCGAGCAGCAGCACATAACCGAGCGCGCCGGCGGCGAGCCCGAGCGCGTGCACGGCGCCGCGCGGCTCGCTCGCCAGGCCGACGCATGCGATGGCGATCAGCAGCGCGGCGAAGCCGACGTGGCGCACGATCCATAACGCCACCGCCAGCGGGCGCGCGCTCCGCAGCCGCTCGAGCGGCACGGCGCGCACCTCGAGCAAGCCACGCCCCGCCTCGAGGAAGCGGTCGGGCGCCGGCCCCGCCGCGGAGAACGCGGCCAGCTCCGCGCAGGCCGAGAGCGCGAGCAACGCCAGGCGCAGGATGGAGCCGGAGCCGGCCGGCGCCAGCCCCGAGACGTAGAGCGTCGCGAGCACGAAGGAGACGCCCACCAGCCGCGAGAGCCACAGGCAAGCGCGCGCCCCCCAGCACTGACCGAGCGCTCGTTGAACGACGCGCAGGGTCGCCAGCCGGCGCCGCCAGTCGCTTCCCGCCAGCGATCGACGCCGCGGTTCAACGGCAGAGACCTCCGCGGCCGGGCTACTCACGCTCCCAACTTGCCATCGCGAGGCCCTGGTGTACAACGTCGCGCGATGCCGGCCGAACCTTCCACCGAGTCTGCGGCCTCCGACGGCGGCGACCAGCCCATCGAAGGCACCGCGAGCTCAGCACGGCCTGCGCCGCCGCGCACGGAGCGTGAGCTCAACTCGCCGAACCCGCTCACGCTGAAGATGCTCGGCGTGATCTTCCTCGGCACCTTCTTGCCGTGGGTGGCGGCGAAGGCGGCGTGCAACGTGCGCGAGGCGCCGCCGCGCGACCCGCCGGAGCTGTCGGCGGAGGTGCTCTCGAAGCAGCCGAAGGACGCCGCGCTCGAGCTCCAGCAGCGCGCCGCCACCGGGCACTACCGCGAGGCGGCGGAGCTCGCGAAGGGCGACGCCGCCAAGGAGTTGCTGGAGGCCGACGCGCGCTGCCAGGCGGACCCGAAGCCCTGTGAGGCTCTGCGCGCGCAGGAGAAGCAGATCGCGACCCGCGCCGTGCTGGTGGGCCGTGGCCCCTTGCTGGCGGAGGCCCGCGCCGAGAGCACGGTGGGCGACAAGACCGAGCGCTACGTGATGAAGCTCGAGGCAGAAGGCGGGCGCTGGTACGTCACCTCGCGCGCGCCGTATCCGGGCGATCTGCTCACGCCCATCCCCGTGATCAACGTCACGCCGGGAGCGCCGCCGGTCGGAGTCGCGGCGCCGGTCGGAGCCGCCGGCAGCCCCAGTCGCTGAACCGACTAGAAGAAGAGAGCTCGCCGCCGGACGGCACCAGAGACCCTAGCATGTGCCCACCGCGCGAGCGCTCGGGGCGGCGCAGAGGGCACATGCTGGCGTCGGGCGGCGCCGCTCGGATCCGAGCCCTGAAACCCTCGCGGCTAGATCAGCGACTTCAAGTCGAGCATCTCCTCGACGTTGGGCATCAGCACCAGCTCGACGCGGCGATTGTGCTCGCGGTTTTGCGGCGTGTCGTTGGGGGCGACCGGATCCGTGTCGCCGTAGCCCGCCGCGTGCAGGTGCGAGGCATCGAGCCCGCCCCCGCCGTCGCGCTTGCCGACCGGCGCGATCAAGAACACGAGCACGGTGCGCGCGCGCATCGCAGACAGGCCCCAGTTGTCCTTGAAGGGACCGCCGTTCAGGGGCTGCGCGTCGGTGTGGCCCGCGACCTGGAAGAAGCGCGAGGCGAGCTGCGCGTCGCTGCGGATCACCTCCGCTACCGCCATCAGCACTTCCTTGCCCGCGTCGCGCAGCGTGTCCTTGCCGGAAGCGAACAGCACGTCGCCCGGCAGCGAGATCACCATGCGATTGTGCCGGACCTCCACCTTCAGCCCGAGCTTGGTCAGCTTCTGCAGCTTGTCGCGCAGCACCTCGAAGCGGCTGCGGATGCGCTCCAGCTGCGCGGCGCGCGCCTGATACTCGGAGACCGCCTGCTTCAGCTCGTTCACGTCGGCGGAGAGGCGCTCCTTCTCGGTGCCCTCTTCGGCGAGCTTGCGCGACAGCGTGTCCACGTTGACGCCCATCTTCTCCAGCTCCGCCGTGAGCTGCGCGACCTTGGTCTGCGAGTCATCGAGCTGCTTCTTGGTCTCCGCGAGCTCGGCCGACTCGCGCTTGTGCTGCGAATCGAGCTCGGAATACTTGGCGAGCTGCGCCTGCCACTCGTCTTCCGAGTAACCGCAACCAGCCCCGAAGAAGCAGCCCGTCACCGCCAGGACAGCGGCGAGGGAGCGAACCGCTCTCGCGCGCTGGCAATCTACACTCATGCCGCAAAGGCTAGCTGGAAATGACCGCGCCCGCGAGAGCCCAGCGGGCGGTTCCGGGCAGGTTTTATCGGGGAGAGAACACGCCGCGCTGCTCCAGCAGATCGACGATCAGGCGTGCTGCCGCCTCGCTGGAGTGTGCGCCCAGGTCGACCGTCGCCGCGGGAGCGGCGGGCGGCTCATACAGTGGGGTGGAGTGGCGAGCATAGAAGTCGCTCGCCGCCGCCCGGCGCCGCTCCAGGGGCGCGTTCACGGCGATCTCCAGCCAGCGATCGCTGCCGATCGCCGTCTGGCCCAAGGTGCGACCCACCGCGCTCGGCGCCGCGAACGCCAACAGCACGATCAGGCCCGCGTCCGCCGCGCGCCGGCACAGATCGAGGACCGCCTCCGAGGGCTGGGCGGGCTCCGTCGGCGCTGCGGCACCGCCAGGGCGATCCCCTGCGTCCACGACGAGCGCGACGTGACCGCGGTCGTAGAGCAGCCGCTCGGCCGCATACGCCAGCTCGGTCTTGCCCGCGCCGGGCAAGCCGCTGAGCAGCACCACCATGCCGCGCTGCCCGAGCCGCTCCTGGCGCTCGCGCGGGCTGACCATGCTGTGCTGGCCGGGCGCGGCCTGGCCGCGCGCCCCCGCGCCCGAGCTGGACGCGAGGATCACGCCGGCGGCGACCGTGCCGTTGCCGAGCGAGTCGATCAGGATGAAGGCGCCGGTGCGCCGGTTTTGGCGGTAGGGATCGAAGAACAGCGGGCGGTTGGCGCGCACTCGCACGGTGCCGATGTCGTTCAGCTCCAGCGTCTCGCAGGGCTCCGCCTGCAGCGTGTCGAGGTTGGTGCGGCTGACGATCTGCTCGATCTCCACGCGCTGCAGCTGGGTGGTTTGCTTGAGCAGGTAGGACTTCTGCGGGTCGAGCGGCTTCTGGTGCATCCAGACCAGGGTCGCCTCGAAGCGGTTGTTCACGCTGGGCACCGAGTCCGGGTGCACCAGCATGTCGCCGCGGCTGACGTCCACCTCGTCGGTCAGGGTCAGGGTGACGCTGAGCGGCGCCGACGCGCTCTCGACGCTGCCCTCGTAGGTGTCGATGCTGGCCACGCGCGTGCGCTGCCGGGAGGGCAGCACCAGGATCGGGTCGCCCTTGCTCACCTTGCCCGAGGCGATCTCCGCGGCAAAGCCGCGGTAGTTCAGATGAGGGCGGATCACGTACTGCACCGGGTAGCGGAAATCCTGCAGGTTGCGGTCCGCCGCGATCGGCACCGTCTCCAGGTAGCCGAGGATGCTGGGGCCCTCGTACCAGGGAGCGCGCTCGCTGCGCTCGACGATGTTGTCGCCCTTCAGCGCGCTCACGGGCACGAAGGTCACGTCCTTGAAGTCGAGCTGGGCGGCGAACTTGCGGAAGTCGTCGCAGATGCGCTGGAACACGTCCTGGTTCCAGTCCACCAGGTCCATCTTGTTCACCGCCACCGCCAGGTGCGGGATGCCCAGCAACGAGGCGATGTAGGCGTGGCGGCGCGACTGTTGCAACACGCCGAGCCGCGCGTCGATCAGGATCAGGCCCACGTTCGCCGTGGAGGCGCCGGTGGCCATGTTGCGCGTGTACTGGATGTGGCCGGGCGTGTCGGCGATGATGAACTTGCGCCGCTCGGTCGAGAAATAGCGGTACGCGACGTCGATCGTGATGCCCTGCTCGCGCTCCGCCTTGAGCCCGTCGGTGAACAGGGAGAAGTCGATCTCCATGCCCGCCTGCGTCGAGGCGCGCTTCACCGCCGAGAGCTGGTCATCGTAGACGCCGTTCGTGTCGTGCAGCAGGCGGCCGATCAGGGTCGATTTGCCGTCGTCCACCGAGCCCACGACCACCAGCCGCAGCAGCTCTTTCTCCTGGTGGCGGCGCAGCTGCGCCTCCACCTCTGCCACGCTCATCACTTGCGACGCCATCAGAAGTAGCCCTCGCGTTTCTTGGCTTCCATCGAGGCATCCTCGTCATGGTCGATCAAGCGACCCGAGCGCTCCGAGTGCCGGGTCGCCAGCATCTCTCCGATGATCTCGGGCAGGGTGACGGCCGTCGACAGGTCCGCGCCCGTGAGCGGATAGCAGCCGAGCGTGCGGAAGCGCACGCTCTTCAGCACCGGCTTCTCCCCGGGCTCCAGCGGGATGCGATCGTCATCCACCATGATCCAGGCGCCGTCGCGCTTCACCACGGGGCGCTCCTTGGCGAAGTACAGCGGCACGATCGGGATGTTCTCCAGGTGGATGTACAGCCAGATATCGAGCTCGGTCCAGTTGGAGAGCGGGAAGACGCGGATGTTCTCGTGCTTCTGCAGCTTGCCGTTGTACAGGTTCCACAGCTCGGGGCGCTGGTTCTTGGGATCCCACTGCCCGTAGCGGTCGCGGAAGGAGTAGATGCGCTCCTTGGCGCGCGAGCGCTCCTCGTCGCGGCGCGCTCCGCCGAACGCTGCATCGAAGCCGCCCTTGGACAGCGCCTGCAAGAGCGCCTGCGTCTTCATGATGTGCGTGTACTTCTGGCTGCCGTGATCGAAGGGGTTGATGTTCTCGCGCAACCCTTCCTGATTGGTGTGGACGATCAGCTCGAGCCCGTTCTCTTGCGCGAACCAGTTGCGAAACTCGATCATCTCCCGGAACTTCCAGGTGGTGTCGATGTGCAGGAAGGGAAAGGGCGGCTTGGCGGGGTGGAACGCCTTGAGCGCCAGGCGCGCCATCACCGACGAGTCCTTGCCGATCGAATACATCATCACCGGGTTCTCGAACTCGGCAGCCACCTCGCGGATGATGTGGATGCTCTCGGACTCGAGTTGCCGGAGATGAGACAGGCGGCTCTGGAGGTCCAGCGGGGCGCGGGGAGCCCCAGCAGCAACGGGCGTGTTGGGCACGCGATCGGTCACGGCGGCCCCCATATCAGTTATGGGGGCGCCGCGCCGGCAAAATTTCCCGGGGACGGCCCCGAATCACCGCCGGGACGGAGCCGGAGGCGACGGATCCGCACGCGCCGCAGGCGAGAAATCTGCCCCGAGCGGGAGGCGAGAAATCAGCACCAGCCGAAGGGATAAATCAGCCTCGCGGCCGGGCGTGCTCCGAGCGCCCGGCGCTGTTCCTTCACGACACGTCGTTCGGGTCGGGCTCGCGGTTGCGCTCGGAAGCGACACCGCGCGACTCCAGCGTGCCGGCGCCGCGCAGCTCGCGCACGCCCACGCCGAAGCGGTCATGCAACAGCCGGCACAAGTGCTGAGCGCTGCCGAAGCCGACCTCGGGCGCGATCGCCTTCAGCGGCAACGCTGTCGAGCGGATCAGATCCTTGGCCCGCTCGAGCCGCAGCGCTCGCAGGTGCTCCATCGGCGTGTGGCCCGCTACTTCCTTGTACACGCGGCAGAAGTAGTAGCGGCTCATGCCGATGTTGCTCGCCAGGTCTTCCAGCGTGATCGGCTCGCCCAGGTGCCGCAGCATGTACGTGCGCGTCTTCTCCTCGATCCGGCTGGCCGCGACCACGCTCAGCCGCAGATATTCGCCGACCAGCGCGCGCAACAACCCGTGGCGATAGTCGCTCACGTTGGGGAACTGCGCGTCGCGCTCGGCGACCAGCCAGGAGGCGATCTCGTGCAAGCGCCCGCAGGTGTCCTGCACCATCTCCGGCAGCTCCGCGGGCGGGTTGCGCCAGTGGAAGCTGATGCGCAGCCGGTGCAGATCGACCTCACCCGCATTGCGCTCTTCGCGCCGCGTGCCGGCGCGCAGCAGCAAGGCCTCCACAGGGCCCGAGCTGGACTCGCCGTCTTCGCGCACCGTGACCTGACTGCCGCGCACGATCACGGTCAGCTCATGACAGCCGAGCTCTTCCGCCGGCGACGCCCAGCCGGGGGGGACCTGGCTCTCGATCACGCTCGACAACACCAGGTCCGCGCCGGAGTGACCCGACGCTGGAGCATCGGGCACTGCGCTGGGATTCACGGCTGCCGGATTCACGGCCGCGGGATTCATCGCCGGGTGGATTCCACTCTCGGGCTCGCCCCCGCTCCGGCTCTCGTTCGGGACGCGCCGCGCGTCGAGACCATCGGCTCCGATCTGCGTGCTGCCGAAGCTCGCCGCAAACGGGGCGCGTGCCGGGCCGGGGCCATCGGGGGCCTGCACTGCTCCGAGGGCGTTCACGCCAGCCTTGGAAGCGAGATCACCGCGAGCGATCTCATTGCGGCTCAGATCATTGCGGCTCAGATCATTGCGACCCAGATCATTGCGACCCAGATCATTGCGTGCCGTGTCAGTCATCTGATGACCTCCGAAGCTCGGGACGGTGCTGCAGGTCTGTTCCGCAGCAGGCATTCGCCGCGGGAGAAGTGAAACGACCGGTCGTGTCGGGCTGGTGTTGACTTCACGTGTTGACTCCCGCCTGTCTGATGCGGGGTAAGCCCCGCAAATATGAGCGGGCGGGGGATCCCCGCCGGGCTGTTAGAGAGTGTTGCTGAAGTGGACGTCGCGGCGCCGACGATAACCCGAAACGCCGCAACATTGGCGCTGCTTTGCGCACTCCGGCTGAGACGGGTCATCGCGTAAGGGGTCGCGCGCGATGTGTCCTTCTCGAAGCGCGAAGACCGGCTATCAGTTCGAGGCAGCGCTCTGCGTCCGGCATTCCAGGCGATCACGAATTTCCTCGGGCGAGTCTTCAGATGCGCGCAGATGGCCAAAAAATCAGGCGATTTGCCATCGTGCAGCCCCACGTAATGAGCGCTGCAGGACGCGCCGATCACCAGTGCTGGTAACAAAATACTGTTATCCCGCAAGCAACTCTCCGCCCCTCACGCGGCGAGTCATGAGGGTCACGCCGCTGTTGTCGTAAAGTTATCTTCACGAGCAAGCGTCGACTTTTCTGGGTCACACGCGCTCGCTCGAAGCTTCAGACAGAACAATCCAGCCCAAGCGGTCGACGCGTCGGAAGTCCTCGGGGTCACTGCTGCCGGCGGCCGTCCCGGATGGGCACGGCGCGCAGCTCGGCGGGGCGGTTCCTTGCCCGGCGGAGTGACGCCGAGCCCGAGCGCGCCAGGCGCGAGCTGAGTGTTGCATCGAGTGTTGCATCAATGCCGGTGCTCAGCTGCGCGCCGGGCTCGCCGAGAGCGGCGCTCTGCCTGGGGCAGCGGAGGCCCGCGCCGTCCGGGGCGTCCGCGCTCGCGGCGCGCACCGAGAGCGCACAGGGCCCGGGCTGCCGAGGCGGGATCAGGGACTGCGATCTGCGCGTGCGGCCTCCAGGACGTAGCGGGATCCACCGTCAAAACGGCGCGATCGTTGAGGATCGCAGCGGCGGAGAGCCGCTCCCGCAGCGGGGGGCTGTCTGGTATCGCGGCAACGAAAGGGCTATGGTCCGAGCAACACCGCGGGCGCGCAGCCCCAGGGAGCTCGCCATGAATCGATCCTCACGACGCACTACGCCGGGCTGGCGCGCAGCCAGCTGGTCTCGCCCTTCGCTGCCCAGCGCGCTGATCCTGGTCTTGCTGGAGGGCTGCTCCGCGGGCGGCGGCAAGGGTGGTGGGGTCCTGGTCGGCGAGCGCCCGGTCGGCAACGGCAGCGGCGACGCGCGCGATGTGGATCTCTCGGGCGGCGGCCTGCTGCCGGGGGGCACGGGGCCGGATTTCGGCAGCAACCTGGCGTTGCCGCCGGGGGTGGAGCCCGACTTCACGGGCAAGCCCGAGTGCGAGAAGGACTGCGCTGACTTCCCTCAGGAGCCGATCTTCGAAGATGGGCTGGGCAGCGACGTGCAGAACGTCTTCAAGCAGAGCGCCAGCGGCGCCGCGCCGTGCGTGATCGAGCCCGCCGATGGGATGCTGATCCCCGCCAACATGCTGCGCCCGCGCGTGCGCTTCACGGGCGGAGGGAGCTTGCATCAGATCACGTTGCACGCCGATCGAGAGGCCAATGATCTGGTGGCCTACACCACCAAGAACCCGTGGTTGATCCCGCCCGACGTGTGGAAGGGCTTGAGCCGCAACGTGTTCGAAGAGGACATCACGGTCACGGTCAAGTCCACCACCGGCACGGCCGCGCCCAGTCAGAGCACGGTGAAGTTTCGGATCGCTCCCGTCCAGGCGGGCGGCAACATGGTGTACTGGGCCGCGGCCAGCGAGCAGCCGGGGCTGAACACGACGCGCCTGATGGCCTTCGGCGTGGGCGAAGAGGCGGTCGTGACCGCGCTGCGCCCGGGCGACGTCCAGGAAGAGATGCTGGGCGACAACGGCAGGCTCAAGAAGGAAGAGTACGGGGCGCCGGTGGGGCAGGCGCGCTGCGTGGGCTGTCATACCTCGACGGGTGACGGGAAGGCCGTGATCACCGCCGATCACTGGCCGTGGAATCTCGCCGTCTCCGATCTCACCGGCGGTCAAGGGGGCCGTCCCGCGGACGTCACGCCCTTTGGCGCCTTCCTGCTGCAGATGCCCTGGCTGGGAGTCTCGACGACTTCACGCGGCGATTGGGCCACCGGCAAGCGCACGCTGATCACGTCGGCGGGTCCGCGCAACGCCATGAATGACAACTTCACGCCCAATCAGAACCAGCCGGAGCGGGACATGGCGTTCACGGAGATCAACGACAAGACCGGCAAGGATCTGTTGATCTGGATCAATCTGGCCGCGGAAGGGACCGTGCCGCCGCTCGATGGCAATCAATACGAGAAGGGCGTGGGCACGGCGATGATCGGCGCGAAGGGCACGGGCTGGGGCGTGATCGCGCGCACCGGCGACGCGCGCGGGGCGGTCACGCCCGACTGGAGCCACGACGGCACGACCATCGCGTACACCTCGACCACCAGCACCTCCGACGGGCGGCTCGGCGACGATAACAACGGCGAGGCCGATCTCTACATGGTGCCCTACAACGGCGGGCAGGGCGGACCGGCGACTCCGGTGCCCGGGGCGAGCACGGCGGGAGTGGGCGAGTATTACCCGGACTTCTCCGCCGATGACCGCTACCTCGCGTTCAACCGCGTCGAGGACCGTCAGGGCCAGAAGTACTACTACAACACGCGCGGCGAGATTTACGTGATCCCCGCCGCCGGCGGCACGCCGACGCGCCTCGCCGCCAACGATCCTCCCGCCTGCACGGGCGAGAAGAGCCCGGGCGTCCTCAACAGCTGGCCCAAGTGGTCGCCGACCGTGCGCACGGGCCCCGACGGCACTCCCAACGCCGGAAAGAAGTATTACTTCCTGCTGTTCTCGTCGGCGCGGCAGTCGCCCTTCCGGCTCGGTCAGGGGGCTGCGTCGCAGCTGTACCTGGCGACCGTGGTCGAGGACCCCAACGGCGATCTGAAGACCTATCCGGCCATGTATCTCTGGAACCAGAGCTTCGAGATCACCGACCAGAACACGGATCCGCCGACGGTCGCCCCCGTGCAGACCAGCAACCTGACGCCCGCCTTCGACGAGTTCGTGATCCCGCCGCGCCCGCCCGTCATCGTCCGTTGACGGGCACGGCGGGAAGCTGCGCGGGAGCTTACCAGGCGTAGGCCTTGGGGGCCTCGCCGCCAGGGCCCGGGAAGATCGCGTCCAGCCGATCCAGCGTGCTCTGCTCCAGCTTCAGCTCGGTGGCGCGCAGCGCTCCCTTCAGCTGATCGGCGGTGCGCGGTCCGATGATCGGCGCCGTCACGACGGGATTGTGCAGCAGCCAGGCCAGCGCCACGTTGGCGGGCTCTTCGCCCAGCTCGGCGCACAGGCCCTCGAAGGCCTGCAGCTTGTCGCGCTTCTGGTCCACCTTCTTTTCGAAATCGTCGCCGGCGCGGCGCCCCTCCGCGCGCTTCTTCAGCGCGCCGCCGAGCAGACCTCCGCCGAGCGGGCTCCAGGGGATGAGACCCATGCCGTAGCTGCGGCACGCCGGGATCACCTCCAGCTCCACCATGCGGTTGTCGAGGTGATAGATGCTCTGCTCGCTGACCAGCGGCAGCAGGAAGCGCTGCTTGGCGATCTCGTTCGCCTGCGCGATATCCCAACCGGCGAAGTTGCTGGAGGCGACGTAGATGATCTTGCCCTGGGTGCGCAACGTGTCCATCGCTTGCCAGATCTCTTCCCAGGGGCACTCGCGGTCGACGTGGTGCATCTGGTAGATGTCGATCACGTCGGTCTTCAGCCGCTTCAGGCTGTCCTCGCAGTGGCGAATGATCTTCATCGCCGACAGGCAGCGCTGGTCACGATTGGGCTCGGGCTTGCGATCGGGGCGCGACATCAGATTGTAGACCTTGGTCGCCAGCACCACCGAGTCGCGGCGGCCGCCCTGTGCCAGCCAGCGCCCGATGATCTCCTCCGTGGCGCCGCGCGCCAGCGACCAGCCATAGACGTCGGCGGTGTCGAAGAAGTTGATGCCCAGATCCAGCGCCTGATCCATCAGCGCGTGGCTGTCCTTCTCGCTGGTGTGCCAGCCAAAGTTCATCGTGCCGAGGCACAAGGGACTGACCCAGACGCCATTCTTGCCGAGTCTGCGATGTTCCATGTCCATCCTCCACTTTCCGAGCGCGAGCTGACAACGCGGCCTGTCGAGCTGTCAAGCTGCGCAGCTCGCCCGAGCGCGAGCACACGTGACGCGCTTCGCCTCGCGGCCTGCGCGGGAGCGCTTCAGTCCGTGGAACCGAGGAGCTGGAAAATATCGAGTGCGCTGCTCATGACCGAGCCGATGTCCAGGATGGGCGCGCTCGGATCGTTCAAGCCGATCGTGACGAAGAAGCGCTCGCCATCCCGGCGCTCGACCAGCCAGGTGAGATTCAGCACTCCCGGCTCCGAGCCGCCCTTGAACGCCACATACGGAAACTCGGCGGCATCGATCGGCAAACCGGGGTCGCGCGAGAGCACCTCGCGCAGCGGCCGCAACGCGGCTTCCTCGCCGCGCTGGTCCAGGCTGGCCATCAACGGGCACAGCTCGTCCGCGCTCGCGAACCACTCCAGCTGATCGATGCGCCGGGGCAGGAACCAGCCGTTCGCGCTCTCGGCGCGCGGGCTGCGCCCGGCGAGCTCGTCGAGAAACGCGCGCCGCGCGCTGACCACCTGGGAGAGGTAATTGTCCGTCTCCGCGCTGGCGAGCTCCAGGCGGAACAAGAACAGCTCGCGCGTGGCGAGAAACGGCATGTTGAGCTCGGGCGCCTGGTGCCCGACGGCAGCCTGCTCCGCTTCGATGTTTTCGCGACCGAGCAGGTGGATCAGGTGATCGGTGGCGGTGTTGTCCCCGATGGCGATCATCTTGGTCGCCACGTCGCGCACGCTCAGCGCCGTCCCCGGCGGGGCGTCCTGCAGGTCACCGCTGGGCAAGCTCTTGAGCGCATCCTGGATCACGATCGGCGTATCCCAGCCGAGCGTGCCGGCGCTGATCTGGCGCGCGAGCTCCGCCAGCACGTACAGGCTGGAGCTCGTACCGAGCGCCAGGCGCTGATCCGTGGCGAAGCCATGCAGGACCTGGCACGAGCCGGCAGCGACGCGCGCTACCATGTATTGCGCGCGCGGCGCCACGCCCGTTAACGCTCGCTGGACGCCCTGCCAGCTGGCGACCGGCGGCGGCTCGGGCTCCGCCAGGGGCGTGAATTGGTACCCGGAGATCTTGCCGCTGTGCTCCTGGATGTTCATGCCGATGGTGAGCTGAGAGCGGCTGCCGTCGATCAACGCCAGCAGGCTCATCTCGCTCGTGTCGGGGCTCACCTCGCGAAACGTGAGCGGCGCCTGGTCTCGCGCGAGCGCCGAGAACTCCGCCAGGATCTGCTCGCTCGGCAACACATTCAGGAGCGACGCTTCAAAGTGTCGCTGAATTTCCCTGGCGCTCAGCTGCTCCACATCATGGTTGAGCGCCTGCAACAGCCAGCTGAGCTGCCGACCGGCGGCGGTGTTCGGTGGCTTGGGCAGCTCGGAGCCATTGCCATCGAGCGATCCAGCCTGCGACAGCGGGACAGACAGCTCCACGCGGTCCTGACCGCCACAGGCAGCGAGACACAACCCGAGCAGGGCCGCTGCCGCACGCGCTCGCTGAATCCAGGCTTCCGCCAAAAATTCCCGCTCCTTACCTTCTCCTAGCTCGCTACGGCCGATTTCTGCCACAAGTTTCCCCCCTGCAGCCAGCCCGGCCCGACGGCTGCGTCAGAAACGAGCTTCGGTCACGAACCCGCAAAACTCACGGGCACACGGTAGACGCAATCTTGCGTCCGAGACGATGTCACCGCCAGGGCTCGTCGTGTCAGCGCCGCGCTTCAGGTCCAGTACGATCATCACCCCGCCGCCGACGACAAACGCGCCACCCGCTCCGAGCAGCAACAGCGATGCCATCTGCTTCGCGGCCGCGGCGCCCTGGGCGCGCGCGACGCTCTCGGCGCTGCCGCCTTGTCCGGCGCGCTCGCTCGATGCAGCGCGCGACAGCTCGAAGCCGATGCCGCCGGCCAGAGTCGCCACACCGACGCCCAGGAAGGCCCAGCTGAGCGGCTGGATGCGCGAGAGCCCGCTGGGCTGCTCGGGCGGCGGAGCGGGCAGGGGTGAGAGCGTGAGCTGCACGTCGGACGCCTGCAGAGCGGAGAGCGTGACCCGGCTCGAGAGCGTCTGACGCCCGGCGTGCTCCAGCTGCAGCTCGTGCTGCCCCGGCGGCAGCTCGCCCACCCAGGGTGTGACGCCCACCAGCTCCGCGTCGACGCGGAGCAACGCGCCCGGTGGATCGCTGACCACGCGCAGCTGTTGCACGCCGAGCTGGGCCAGATCCGCCTCCAGCTTGGCGACGCGCGCGCTCGCCTCCTCACGGTGCACCGAGCCGGGGTCCTTGGTCAGGAAGGCGCGGTACTCGCGCAGGGCGTTGCCGGTATCTCCCATCTCATCATAGGCGAGCGCGATGTTGTAAGTGAGCTTCGCGCTCGGCACCAGCCGCTGCGCCTGCCGGAAGTAGTAGATGGCATCCGCGTTGCGCTGCGCGGTGAATGCCTCCGCGCCCAGCAGGTACAGCTGCTTGGCTTGCTCGGTGAGATCGGACGGCGGGGGCTCGGCCGGGGCCGGCGCGCGTTCGGCGGGCGGCGGGGGCTCGGGCGCGCTGGCGCCGTGGCGAGAGACGTCCGGTGTCGCGGCGGCGCGCGCGTTCCTGGCCTCGGCGCGCGGGGCGGCCGCGTCCTTGGCGCGGGCAGGCCCGGCGAGCAGCGCCAGTCCCAGGCAAGCAACAGCGCGCCCGTGCCTCGTCATTGGTACGGGTCGATCAGCTTGGCGCGGCGCGCTTTGGTCGCGGTCTCGCGCGCCGGCTCGCTGCCGGAGCGAGGAGTGGCCTTGCGCGCGGCGGAGCGGCGGGGCTTGCTCGTGCGCGCGGACTTGGCCTTCGGCGCGGCAGCGTGCTCCTGCGCTTCTGGCGGCGCGGCTCCCTCCGCGGGTGCCGCGGCTGCGGGAGCTGCGGTGACGGGCGCGGCCGCGGCGGGCGCCGCTGGAGCTGCCGCCGGGGGCGCCGCTGGAGCTGGCGCGACGGGCTCGGCCGCAGGCGCTGGCAGCGCGGCGGCAGGCGTCGTCGCCGGCGCGGCGCTGGACTGCGGCGAGCGCATGAGCAGCGCGAGCAGCACGAGCGCGAGCAGCGTGCCTGCCGCTCCCAGGGACAGCGCGCGCTGGCGCCGACTCAGCGCCTGGAAGCGCTGCCGCAGCGGCTGCGAGCGCGCCGCCAGCCAGTGCGCGGTCACCGAGGCACGCTGCCGCGCCTCGCTGAGCAGGCGCCGCGCGCTGCTCAGGCTGCGCTGCAGGCTGCCCACCGGCGGCACACTGCTCGCAAACAGGCTGCGGCGCGAGTCGCGCAGCCAGCCCGCCTGCAGCGACGCGCCCGTGATGTCCTCGCTCACGCCGTTGTCGAGCAGCCAGCGCGCGAGCTCGCGCCCGAGCTCCTGCATCGAGCGCCAGCGCTCGTCGCGCCGCTTCTCGAGCCCGTGCTGGAGGATCGGCCACGGCAGCGGCTCCAGCACCCCGCGCAAATTGGGATGCTCGGGCTCCAGCGTGGCCACGGCGTGCATCACCTGCGCTCGGTCCTCACCGCCGAACGGCGGTTGGCCCGTCATCGCCTCGTACAGCACCACGCACACCGCCCAGATATCGGCGCGCTCGTCGACGTCCTCGCCGCGAGCTTGCTCGGGAGCCATGTACAGCGGGCTGCCCATCACGGAGCCGGCCGAGGTCAGGCGCAGGTCGCGTGCGTTCTTCAGCTTGGCGATGCCGAAATCGAGCAGCTTCGGCTGCACGCGGCCGTCGGGCAGGCGCGCCAGGAAGATGTTCTCGGGCTTGAGATCGCGGTGCACGATGCCGTGCTCGTGCGCCGCGCCCAGCGCGCGGATCACCGGCAACAGCACTCGCACCGCCTTGATCGGGCTGAGTCGCTCGCGCCGGTTGATGATGCTCATCAGGTCCTCGCCCTCGAGCAGCTCCATCACGATGTAGGGGTCGCCGCGCTCGGTGCGCCCGAAATCGAACACCCGCACGATGGCGGGGTCCGCCAGGCGGGCCGCGGCGCGGGCCTCGTGCAGCAGTCGATCGGTCCCCTCGGCGCTGCCGGAGTCCGCGCGGATCAGCTTCACCGCGCGGCGCACACCGAGGGTATCGTTGCGCGCCGTCCACACCTCGCCCATGCCGCCCGTGCCGATCAGCGCCTCCAGGCGGTGGCCGTCGATCACGTCGCCCTCGCCGTAACCTCGCCGCGAAGGCGGCGGTAGTTCCGCGACCGTCTCCGACGTGACCCGGGTGGCCTGGATCTCGGCGTTCGTAACTCTGGCCATTCGTCGTGCAGCGAGCGTCAGGGAGCCTCGGGCCTCCCCGTGGGAGGTCCGATGCACGCGCGCTGATCTCGAGCTGGCCGGCGGCTAGACCTGGCGCTCGAGCGCAGCAGGCGTGCTCTAGGGCAGAACGGACCCCATCCGCGGGACTTGACCCCGCGGGCGCGTCCCGCGCATGTCGCCTGGGCTCAGTGGATGTGCGAGGGGCGCCGCTCGCCCGCGCAGCTCCGTCGGCTGTCGCGCGTCGCTCCGCGGGCTACCTGCTCTTGCGCAGCTGCGCGGCGAGCTCGAACAGGCGCGAGGCCGTGGGCTCGCCCGGCGTCAACCGCCCCAGCCAGCTACACGCCGCGCGCACATCGTCGAACACCTTGGTGGGATGCGACGCGCGGCTGGCGAGGTTGACGGCCGTCACCACGCTGCGCACCACCGTGGCCTGGAACCCTGTCGCTTCAAACACGATCGCCGCGCCGGTGAAGCGCGTCGAATAGCGGCGCACATAGGCGTCCACGCTCTCGCGCAGGTCGGGCGCCATGGTCAGCTTGGCGCTGGGCTCGAGCACGCACAGAAAGGAGAACGTATCGTAGCGCTCCGCCTGATCGGCCAGCGCCCGGCGGGTCAGGCTGATCGTGGTCGAGGTCATGCGGTCGCTGATGATCTGGATCAGGCAGCGCCCGGCGAGGGCCACCACGTACCCGGGCTCCTGCGAGTAGACGTTCAGCTCTGCGTTGGGATCGATCGCGGCAGCGGTGGGCTCCCGATGTGACACGGGAGGGCTCGAATTGGATGCTTGGCGTGTGCCGGAAACGAGCAGGGCGCGGGCGGTGTTCCAGGGGGAGGTGGGCACGTCTCTTCGCTGATCGGCTGCTCCCTGGATGACTTTAACCGCGTAAAGGCCCGTGGCCGGGGCGATCCGGTGCGGCTCACTCCGGCACGTCGGGCAACAGCACCCCGGGATTCATGATGCCGTGCGGATCCAGCGCGCGCTTCAGGCCGCGCAGCGTCGCGATCCCGGCGCTGCCCAGCTCGCGTTCGAGCCACTCGCGCCGCACCCGGCCGATCCCGTGGTGGTGCGAGATCGAGCCGCCGAGCTCGAGGCAGCTCTCCATCACGGCGCGCCAGCAGTCGTGATAGGCCGCGCGCAGCTGGGCCTTGTTCTCGGGTTGCACCGCGAAGCTGAAGTACAGGTTCAAGCCGGTGCGGTAAGCGTGGGAGCTGTGCGCCGAGCCGTTCCAGATGCCGCGGATCGCGCCCAGGCGTGCCACCGCAGCGTCATAGATCTTCCCGATCCGGGAGTAGGGCGCGGCGACCTCGATCGTGTCGACGATCACGCCGCTCTGCAGGAAGCTCTTGAAGGTGGGGACCTTGTTGCGCTCTTCCAGCCAGTGCTCGGTCGCGGCCGCGGGCGCCGCCTGGCCCCCGCTGTGCTCCACGTGGCGCTGGACGGCGGCACGTTCCGCGTCGACTCGTTCCGCCGGGCCCTCGTGAACCACCAGCAGCAGGCAGTCGCTGTTGCGGCGAAATGGACCAAACAGTCTGCTGACCTCCTTCGAGTCGTACTGGCGCAGCACCGCCGGGCTCCAGCCGGCTTGCAGGATCTCGCGCTGGGCCTCGAAGCCGCGGTTCATGTCGGGCAGGTAGAAGGCGGCGCAAAGGCGCTTCTCGGGCAGGCGCCGCAAGGCGAGCCGCACTCCGGTGATCACGCCCAGCGTCCCTTCGCTGCCCAGCAGCAGCTGGCGCAGGTCGGGCCCGGTCGATGCGCGCGGGCCCACACCGCTGTCCAGCAAGCTGCCGTCCGGCAACACGGCCTCCACACCCAGCAGCAGGTCTTCGATGTTGCCATAGCCGGTCGAGAACTGGCCGGCGGCGCGCGTGGCTACCCAGCCCCCCAGCGAGGAAATGGCGATGGATTGCGGAAAGTGACCGATGGTCAGCCCGTCGGAGTTGACGCGCTCTTCCGCCGTGCTGCCGCGCACGCCGGCGTCGAACACCCCGACCAGATCCAGCGCATCGACCGAGCGCACGCGCGCCAGCGAGCTCGAGTCGAGCAGCACGCTCTCGCGGCCCGCGAGCACGCCCCCGCAGACCCCGCTGCGCAGACCGGAGGGCACCAGCGGCGTGTGGCTCTCGCTGCAGGCACGCACGACCAGCGCCACGTCTTCCACGGAGCGCGGCCGGACCACGCAGGCGGGCAAGGCCACCGGCGCTTGTTCCAGATCGTCCAGCTCGCTCAGTACCCAGGCGTCGCGGCGGCAGGCGCGCAGCGTGGGCTCATCGCGCAAAACGGCGTCCGCCCCCAGGCGGGCCGTGAGCTCATCGGCGATCATCAGGACCTAACCTCCAACGACTTCCGCGGGGGCACCCCGCACCCGGAGGTATCGGCCAGCGGGGCCACTGGCACAAGCCCCCCGGGAAACTGATATATGGAAGCGGCCGCGTGCCCCTCGCTGCCGAACCCATCGCGGTGAAGACCCCGGAAGAACGAGTCTGACGTGCCTGATAGCTCCGCGCCCAACTCTGCACCCAACTCTGCGCCCAACAAGAAGGCCGAGGCCACCCTCGAGACCATGCGCAAGATCTTCACGGTGCCGGAGGGGCCGAACTCCACGCTGCACCGGCTCGACCGGGAGATCTCCGAAAACCTGGTCGGCTTCCTGCGCACGCGCATCGTGGCCGGGGACATTGCGCCGGCCAACCTGGAGCGCGACTTTCGGGAGACGCGCATCCCCGAGGACCCGATGTTCGTCTCCGAGCAGGTCGAGTTCTTGCTGGAGAAGGTGGTCGCGCAGTCGGTGCACACCTCCGCGCCCGGCTTCATCGGGCACATGACCTCGGCCCTGCCGTACTTCATGTTCCCGCTCGCCAAGATCATGATGACGCTCAACCAGAACGTCGTGAAGATCGAGACGTCGAAGGCCTTCACGCCGCTGGAGCGCCAGGTGATCGGGATGTTGCATCGCCTGGTGTACGGGCGCAGCGACGAGTTCTACGCGCAGTGGACGCAGAGCTTTCTGCATTCGCTCGGCGCGTTCTGTTCCGGCGGCACGATCGCCAATCTCACGGCGCTGTGGGTGGCGCGCAACCGCTTGCTCGGTCCGAGCCCGGGCTTCGCGGGCGTGGCCGAGGAAGGCCTGGCCGCGGCGCTGGAGCACGCGGGCCTGCGCGGCCTGTGCGTGTTGGTCTCGCGGCGCGGCCATTACTCACTGTCGAAATCGGCCGATCTGCTCGGCCTCGGGCGCCGGCAGCTGATCGCGATTCCGGTCACCGCCCAGCACACGATCGACCTCTCCGAGCTGCGCCGGCAGATCGACGCGCTGAAGGCGCGCCGCATCGGCGTGCTGGCGATCGTGGGGATCGCCGGCACCACGGAGACGGGCAGCGTGGACCCGCTCGCCGAGCTGGCGGACATCGCCGAGCAACACGCCATCCACTTTCACGTGGACGGCGCCTGGGGCGGGCCGACCTTGTTCTCCGCGCGCCACCGCCAGCTGCTGAAAGGCATCGCGCGCGCGGACTCGGTCACGCTCGACGCGCACAAGCAGCTGTACGTGCCGGTCGGCGCGGGCATGGTCGTGTTCAAGGACGTGCAGGCGCTCTCGGCCGTAGAGCACCACGCCAACTACGTGCTGCGCCGCGGCTCGCGCGACATCGGCAAACACACGCTGGAGGGCACGCGGCAGGGCATGGCCATGCTCGTGCACTCCGCCCTGCGCATCATCGGCCGCCGCGGCTACGAGCTCTTGATCGGGCTGGGCATCGACAAGGCCAAGCTGTTCGCGGGCATGATCGGCGAAGCGCCCGATTTCGAGCTCACCAGCGAACCGGTGCTCAACCTGCTCACCTATCGTTACGTGCCCCAGGCGGCACGCCAGGTGCTGCAGAGCGGCACCGCCCAGCGCCGCGAGGCCGCCAACGAGCAGCTGAGCGCCCTCAACGAATCGATCCAGAAGGAGCAGCGCGCGGGCGGCAAGACCTTCGTCTCGCGCACCCGGCTGGAGACGGCGGCGTATGGGGGGCAGGTCCTGAGCGTGTTCCGGGTGGTGCTCGCGAATCCGCTCACGACGCCTGAAATCCTGCGCGACATCCTCGAGGAACAGCGCCAGCTCGGCGAGCGGCTCACGGTCGAGGAGGGGCATCAGTTCGGCTGAGCCCACCGGGATCTGGCACAGCACCCGCGATCAGCGGGCACTCCGTGTTTTTGCGCCCTTCGGGCACTCCTGGTACCCGCGATTGCGCAGAGGTGCCGAGCCTTATCTCACTCTGCGACTCGTTCAGGGGCTCGGCATCTGCATTTGCCTGCCGGCATCAGGAATGCCCAGTGTTTCTCTGCGGTTGAGTCGGCCGGCGGGCTGCGCTGACCTGGCAGGGGTGATTACGTCCACCAGCGGCGTTTGTCCGTAGATTCTGCTACGCCGCGCGCGCGGAACCCCTCATGTCCACTTCGGCCCTGGCGCCCTCGGTCTTCTCGGCAGCCGCTCCTGCGAGCAGCCCGCTGCGGCGCCTGTTGCGTCTGACGTGGCACTATCGGTCGGCGTGCTTGCAGGTGCTGATCCTGCAAACCACGCTGCTCGGCCTCAGCCTGGGCGGGCTGAGCCTGGTCGGTCTGTGCGTGGATCTGCTGCGCCACGCGCTCGATCCCTCTGCGCCCGCCCCGGTCTGGCCGCTCCAGCTCTCACCGCCCAGCTCCTGGTCGAGCTCCGAGCAGCTGTTCCTGCTCGGTGCGCTGGTGCTGGCGATGGGCAGCGCTTACGGCCTGTTGAGCTACGCGCACGGCGTGCAGAACGGCAGGATCCAGCACCTGAGGCTCGTCCCCGAGCTGCGCGCCAGCGTGTTTCACAAGCTGCTGCGCCTGAGCTTCTCCTACTACGACACGAGCGGCAGCGCCTCGATCATCAACCGCGTCACGAGCGACGTGCAAGCCGCGCGCTCGTTCGTCGATGGCGTGATGCTGCAGGGCGGCGTGCTGGCGCTGACGCTGTCCGTCTACGCGGTGTTCCTGCTGCGCGCGAACGTGCCGCTGACCTTCGCCTGCCTGGGCGCGACGCCGCTGCTCTGGTGGCTCACGCTGCGCTTCTCGCGCTGGGCGCGCGGCGCCTACCAGAAGACGCGCGACCTGGTGGACGAGGTGGTGCGCACCATGAGCGAGGGCGTGCACGGCATCGTGGTGACCAAGGTCTTCGGGCGCGAGGCGGAGGAGCTCGCGCGCTTCGAGCGGCGCAATCAGGCCGTGGTCGACCAGCAGCAGGAGATCTTCCGCCGCGCCAGCCACTACTCCTCCTCCGTCCACTTCAGCTCGCAGGTCAACGTGGCCGTGCTGCTCGGCTATGGGGGCTGGCTGGTGACACAGCGGCGCATCAGCCTGGGCGATCTGATCGTGTTCGCCAACGTGCTCACGCAGTTCGCGACCCAGGTCTCGGCGATGGCGCGCGTGGTCAACACGCTGCAAGAGAGCCTGGCGGGCGCCCGCCGCGTGTTCGAGGTGCTCGACGCCGAGATCGAGATCCAGAGCCCGCGCTCCGCGCTGGTGCCGGGGGCAGGGGGAGCGCCCAGCCTGAGCGGCGCGCTGCGCTTCGACGGGGTGCAGTTCGGCTACGCGGGCGCCGCGCCCGCCCTGGACGACATCTGCCTGGAGGTGCCCGCGGGCAGCTGCGTGGCGATCCTGGGCGGCACCGCCGCGGGCAAGAGCACGCTGCTGCACCTGGTGCCGCGCTTCTACGATGTGCGAGCGGGCAGCGTGACGATCGACGGCCATGACGTGCGCGAGTTCGACGTGGACGCGCTGCGCCGCAACATCGGCGTGGTGTTTCAGGAGACGCTGCTGTTCCGTCAGACGATCGCCGAGAACATCGCCTTCGGGCACCCGGAGGCGGACGCCGCCGCGATCGAGCGCGCGGCGCGCATCGCGGGGGCCCACGAGTTCATCCAATCCATGCCGGCGGGCTACGCGACCATGCTGGCCGAGGAGGGCGCCAACCTCTCGGGCGGCCAGCGGCAGCGGCTGGCGCTGGCTCGCGCCGTGCTGGTCGAGCCCAAGCTGCTGCTGCTGGACGATCCCACCGCCGCGCTCGACCCCGAGACGGAGCGCGAGGTGCTCGGCGCGTTGCGCCGCGTGATGCAGGGGCGAACGACGCTGATCGTGTCGAACCGGCTCTCGGCGCTGCGCTTCGCCGATCGCATCGTGGTGCTGGAGCGCGGCCGCATCGTCGAGCAGGGCACCCATCGCCAGTTGATGGCGCTGCGCGGCCTGTACCACCGCACCGCGCTGCTGCAGGGTATCGGCGCGCTCGAGGCGGGCGCCGGCGAAGCCCTCGCGCTGGCGGACGAGATCACGGCGCGGGGCAGGGCGGAGCCGGCGGCGTGACGCAGGCGGTTCGCCAACCTGCCGCGGCGCTCGCCGTGAAGCCGGCCGTGGAACGCCCCAGCCAGGTCGCGGAACGACCGCTCGACTTCTCGATCATCCGGCGCCTGTTCGCCTGCACCCGCCCCTACGGGCGCTTGCGCAACTGGCTCCTGCTGCTCGTGGTGTTGCGCTCCGTGCAACTGCCCACGCTCTCCTGGCTGACCGCCAGGGTGATCAGCGGGCCGATCCACGACCGCAGCGCGTCCGGCATCGCGCTGGGCGTGGTCGCGTTCCTCTCCTGGGCGGGCTTCACGGCGGGCTGCTTCGTCTACCGCTCGCGCTACGCGCTGGAGCTGGGCGAGTACGTGGTGCGCGACCTGCGCCGCGCCATCTACGCTCACCTGTTGCGCTTGCCCATGAGCTACTTCAAGCGCACCGAGGTGGGGCGCTTGCTGGGGCGCACGGTTCATGACGTGGACTCGGTGCGCACCGGCGTGCAGGACGTGTTCTTCGTGACCGTGGTCCAGGCCGGCAGCATGGGCATCTCCGCCGCGCTGATGGCCCACTACGACCTGCCGCTGTTCCTGGTGATGCTGGTGATGGCGCCCGGACTGTGGGCGGTGACCCGGCACTTTCGCAAGCTCAGCTCGGCCGCCTACCGCCAGCGCTCGGAGAGCTTCGCGCGCGTGACGGCTTCGCTCGCGGAGTCGGTGAACGGAATCCGCGAGATCCAGAGCTTCACGCGCCAGGAGCGCAACGCCCAGGCCTTCGCGCTGCGCATCGCCGACCACGCCGACCTGAACATGCGCGGCGCGCGCCTGGCCGCCGTGTTCCAGCCCGTGCTCAGCTTCAACGGGCAGTTCTTCCTGGCGCTGCTGCTGGTGCTGGGCGGCTACCAGGTGCTGGGCGGCCGCGTCGAGCTGGACGCGCTGATCCAGTTCCTGTTTCTGTCGACCTCGTTCTTCAACGGCATCCCGATCATCGGCGAACAGTACAACCAGGCGCTCACGGCCATGGCGGGCGCCGAGCGCGTGTTCCGGCTGCTGGATACGCGCCCCGACTGGCAAGACCCGCCGGACGCGCGCGACTTTGGCCGGATCGAAGGGCACGTCGAGTTTCACGACGTGAGCTTCCAGTACGAGCGCGGCGTGCCGGTACTCAGCGACATCCAGTTCAGCGCGAGGCCCGGCGAATCGATCGCGCTGGTCGGACATACCGGCAGCGGCAAGAGCACGATCGCGAACCTGATCGCCAAGCTCTACCTGCCCAGCGCCGGCCGTGTCTGCATCGATGGCCAGGACCTGGCTCGCATGAGCGGCAGCTCGCTGCACCGGCAGATCGCCTGTGTCACGCAGCAAAACTTCCTGTTCACCGGCACGGTGCTGGAGAACATCCTGGTCGGAAAGCCCGACGCCAGCAGCGCCGAGGTGGAGCAGGCGCTGGACGCGCTCGGTGTCCGCGATCTGATCGAGCAGCTGCCCGCGGGCTTGCACAGCCCCGTCGGCGAGCGCGGGGTCGGGCTCTCCTCCGGTCAGCGCCAGATCGTGTGCTTTGCGCGCGCCATGATCGCCTCGCCCCGGGTCGTGATCCTGGATGAGGCGACCAGCGCTGTCGACTCGGTCACCGAAGCGCGCGTGCAAGCTGCGCTGCAGCGGCTGCTCGCCGGGCGCACCAGCTTCGTGGTCGCGCACCGCCTCAGCACCATTCTGAGCGCGGACCAGATCCTGGTGCTCGAGCACGGCCGCATCGTCGAGCGCGGCAACCACGAGCAGCTGCTGCGCCTGGGCGGGATCTATGCGCGCTCCTATCAAGAGTTCGTGAGCTCCCGCTCGATAGAGGCTGTTTCCCCAGGGGTCTGAGGCAGACCCCCGCCCCCTCCGAAGTGAATTCGGCTGGGGCCCCACCCCCACCTCCGCTCGCGGACTCGCGCTGCGCGCGGGGCCCCAACCCCGCTTGCGTTCCGCTCCGACAGGGGGCTGTTCTGAGGGATTCGCGTTTCGAAGACATCTAGTAAGAAGGCAGCCTCATCATGAGCTCAGAATTTGTCGTTCTCGTCACCGGCGCCACGGGCAAGCTCGGGTCGCGCACCTGCCAGGTCTTGCAGCAACACGGGCTGCGCGTGCGCGCGACCGATCAGAAGCTGCCTCCGGACTTCCCCTTCGAGATCGAGCTGGGCGATCTGAAGGACGAGTTCTTCGTGCATCGCCTGGTGCGCGGGGTGCATGCCGTGGTGCATCTGGGCAATCATCCCAACGCCTTCGTGGGCCCGTCCCCGCAGCGCATCCTGGCGGAGAACACGCAGATGAACGCCAACGTGTTCCAGTCCTGCGTGCAGCTCGGGGTGCACCGGCTGGTGTTCGCGAGCTCGGTGCAGGCCTTCCTGTACACCGACTTCAATCGGATGGGCCCGCCCTACCGGCTGCCGTACCTGCCGCTCGACAGCCGGGCGCCCTGCGCGCCGGGTCCCAACACGTATGGCCAGAGCAAGGAGATCGCCGAGCGCATGCTCCAGCACCTGTGCGGGGCGCATCCCCAGCTGGCGGCGACCGCCCTGCGCTTTCCGATGCTGGTCGGCGAGCAGATGATCCAGCGCTTCGAGAGCATTCGCACCTTCTCCGCTGGCTGGTTCAACTTCCACGAATCGATCTCGCACCTCACCTTCGACGACGCCGCCGAGCTGATCGTGTGCTGCGTCCGGCGCGAGTCGCCGGGCTATGCGCAGTACTTTCCGGCCCTGCCCATTCAGTTCAAAGGGCGCTCGACCGCGGATCTGATTGCGACCTTCTACCCGGACACGCCCCTGCGCCGTGCCAGCTCGGAAATTGCCGATCTGATCGACATTTCCGAGCTCACGCAGGCCACGGGCTGGCAGCCGCGCCGGCGGATTCTGGTGCCGCTGGATGAATGACATGGTGCATTGCGCAGGGTGAGACACGTCCGGGCTGCATTACGGGCAGGGCCGCAGGACAGGGCTGCAGGGCAGGGCGCCGCGGGCAGGCTGACGGCTCGCGACAGGTACCGGGGAGGCCAGGGAATCCGTTCCGTTGTCAGTGGTTTCGACTGGCTCGCAGTGCTGATCTGCAACGGGTGCCGGACTGAAACGACACCCGTGCCAGAGCGGCGAAAGCGCCCTTTCGGCGGCGTTGCGAACGACGCGCGGTGCATGTTAGGCATGCGACTATGTCCTGTAGTGCGAGCAAGTTGACGGGTCGGCGAGAGGGCGCGCGCGCGCTGCGCCTGGGTGGGTTCCTGCTGGCCGCGGCTGTGCCGACGGGCTCCGTTGCAGCACCGGCAGGGCTTCCGGCGGCGCTGGGCTCGCTCGCGATCGCTGCCGTCGTGCTCAGCTCCTCCGGTACGGCTCGCGCCCAGGAGAGCGCCGAAGTGGAAGCCATCCTCAAGCGCGGCATCCAGCTGCGGCGGGACGGGCAGGACGAGGCCGCGCTGGCGGTGTTCCAGGAGGCCGAGGCTCAGGCACCGAACTCGGTGCGTGTGCTCCTGCATGTGGCCACCGCGGCCCAGGCGGCCAGCAAATGGCTGCTCGCCGACGAGTATCTGCGCAAGGCAGATGCCCACAGCAACGACGCCTACTACATCAAGTATCGGAACGAGATCGAAGAGGTCAAGAACATCACGGCGCAGCGCGTTGGCCATTTCCGCGCCGTGGGCGAGCCGAGCGGTGCCGAGGTGATCCTGAACGGGCAGGTCGTCGGCACGTTGCCGATGGAAAACCCGAAGACGGTGGAAGCCGGCACGTACGTGCTCGAGGTCAACAAGCCGGGCTATTTCCGGCTTCGTCGCCCGATCTCGGTGCCGGGCGGAGTGCTCACCCGCGAGACGGTGGAGCTGAATGAGCGCGGTCCGAATGACCCTCCCAACGCCAACGATCCCAATTCACCGGCGGAGCCGCCGAGCTTCTGGGCCTCCTCGGGCATGACCTGGACGCTGGCGGGCATCGCTGCGGCGGCGGGCGTGACCAGCGGCGTCTCCTTCCTTCTGCGCGAACGCGCCGTCCAGCACTGGAACGACAACGATCGCTGTCTCAGCCAGACGCCAGCGGATCAGAACCGCACTCGCGAAGATCTGTGCGGCAATGTCCGGAACGACATCGACACGGCCGAGCAGATCGGCATCGTGAGCGGCGTGGTCGGCGTTGCCTTTGCGGGTGCCGCGCTGACGCACTGGATCGCGACCAGCACCAGCAGCGAGCCCGGCACGGACAGCGCCAAGCGCGAGCACAAGTCCACCGGCAGCGTGCAGTGCAGCCCGGGGCTCATGAATATCGTCTGCGCCGGCACGTTCTGAGCGCGGCGTTTTCTGCGGGGCTGTTTTGCGGGATCAGCCCGAGCTCCGCTTTGCGGAAGCAGCCTGCGCCGTCTGTTCTTGCCGAGCGGCCCGCGCCGGGTGGCTTTACTGTGGGCCGGCCTTCAGCCGCTGATCAGACCTTGCTCACGGTTTGAGCTCACCACGCCCCGCACGCAACGAGCGCGAGATCGGCGTGGTCCTCCGCGGCAAGCCGCAGACCATCGAAAGCGAAAAGCGCGCAGCGAGGTGCGCGCTTCTCTGCCGGCGGTATCGGCGGACCTGGCTCAGTCCAGGATCGGGGCGTTGTTCGTGCCGCGGTCTGGACCGTGGCTGCTCTGCCCGCTCTGCCCACGGGCGGACATGACCCAGTCGGGTGAGCCATCGCCCGCCGCAGGGGATGTCGACAAGGATGCCGGCACGGTGGTGGGCTGTGCCCTCGTGCTGCCACTCGCCCGGCGCGCGGCACGCACGGCCCGCGTGCGAGGCGGAGGATTCAGGGCAATGGCTCGCGAGCTCGAATGGGAGCTGCTGCTCTTCGGCTCCGGCTTTGGTTCTGGCTCGGGCGCGATCACCTCGGTCTCCGACTCTCCGTGAGCCTCCCCGATCGGATCGGTCAGCGCGCGCGCGGTTCGCTCCGCGACCGGCTCCTGCGGGGCCGCGGGGGCCGCCGGAGCGGCGACGGGCAAATCCGGGGCGGGAAGCGCTTGGTCTCCGCGGGTCCTCAGATCCAGGACCGTCGTGTCGTGAGCTGCCGTGTTGACCGCGACTGCCTGTTGCTTCTCGGGATTGGACCAGTTCATCCACACGGCGCCGGCTACGGCGAGCGCCACCAGCGCCACGGGCGCCAGGTAGCGACCCTTGCTGGGAGCAGTGGGCCGCTGCGAATCTCGCCGCGGCACCGCTGGCGGTGCCGGAAGCGGTCCGCTCATTTCCCCGGCGCCGGAGCTCTGCGAGAGCTCGCTGAAGCTCAGGCCCCACGTGATCCGGGTGCGCTGGCCCGCCAGAGCGAGCAACTCTCGGCCCATGGCTCGCATATCCGGGAAGCGCCGGCTCGGGTCCAGCTGCATCGCGCGCTCGATGATCGCGATCATGCGCTTGGACAGCTTCGGATTGCGCGTCGCCACCGGCGGATAGTCGCCGGTGGTGACCTGGCGCACGACCTCGCCGAAGGTGCTGGCGCCCGAGAACGGGTTGGTTCCCGTCGCGGCCTCATACAGCACCACGCCGAGCGCATACTGATCCGACAAGCCGGTCATCTCCAGACCTTGGGACGCTTCCGGCGACATGTAGAAGGGGGTGCCCATCAGCAGACCCTTCGAGTTCGTCAGGCGCATCTTGTCCGGCCCCGAAGACTTCGAGATGCCGAAATCGAGCAGCTTCGGCTCCATCTCATCATTGCGACCGCGAGCCAGGAAGATGTTCCCCGGCTTCAGATCGCGATGGATGATGCCCGCGTCGTGCACGGCGGCGAGCCCTGCGACGATGGGGATGATCACGTCCATGAGCATCGGCTCATCGAGCGGGCCTTGCGAGGCCACGTACGCCTCGAGGTCCATGCCCTCGAGCAGCTCCATGACGAGATACGGGCGGCCCTGATGGACACCGACGTCGAAGATGTTGACGACGTTCGGATGCTTGATCGCCGCGATCATGCGCGCCTCGCGCAGGAACCGCTCGTGGCCCTCACCATCTTTGCCGTGCCCGTCGAGCAGCACCTTCAGCGCGACCTGACGCTGCAGGCCCTCGTGCTGTGCGCGATAGACGCGCGCCATGCCGCCTTCACCGATGCACGGACCCACCACATAGCCGCCGAAGCGGGAGCCCTCGGCCAGCATCGATGCGTCAGGCGAAGAATGGAGCCGCGCCTCCGGCCGAGGAGGACGCTCGCTGCGGCGCGCATTTGCGTCTCCGCCACGGTCCGCGCCGCCTCGCTCGATGCTCGGTGGGGGACCAGCGGGATGGCTCTTCCAAGGGTCGGGTTTGTCGTTCACGGCATACCTCGCTCGTCGCGCCACTTTATTGCAGACTCGACCGTACCGCCACCTGCACTTGCTCCCTGCGTGACGGACTGGAGACGCTTTTGGAACGGCCATTGCGGAACGGATGCAGCATTCCGCGTCAGCTCCAAGCCCGCGCGGCGGGTCGAGCGCCCCACCCGGTTGCAGTTGCGGCGATCGCCGGCCTTGCCCAGCACGGCTGAACACGTCGGCGCGATCTGCCAAGTGCGGCCCGAGAGAGAGCCAGAGCGCTCTCCGAGCGGTGCCTGCACGCAGCTGTTGACAGCGCCGGCACCTCTGCCCGCATCGGCAGACGTACGCCATTTCACGGCTGGCAAGAGCGGAGCTGCGAATTCAGCGCAGTCGCGCTTCGATATTTCAAGAACCGAGGGGCTCGGTTCCGCGTGTGAATCATCGTCTGAATCGGCCGGCCGCCGGTAGCTGCGTATACCGGGTGCCGAGGCTCGATGCTCGACGGTTGCTCGACGGTTGCCTGACTGTTGCGTGACGGATGGAGGCCCCGCTGAACCGGCTCCGTTGAAGCCTTCGCTGAAAGCGGCCTCCGTTATTCGAAGATGGGGGCGTTGTTGGTACCGAGCGCCGTGTTTCGATGTGGCTCCTGCCGAGCTGGGGGTGGGGCCTTGGGGACCCACTCCGGCGGCTTCGGAGCCTCGGCCGCTGCTTCCACGGGTTTGGGCGCCGGGGCGACCGGCACTGGGCGCCTGCGGGGGGTGGGACGGGGGCTGTGCCGCTTGCCGTCGTCATCGTTGAGCGTTTGCCGCATCTTCTCGCTCGTCGAGCGACCACTCGAGCTTGCCTCTTGCTTCGGCTGCACGGGGGCTGGGGCCGGTGCAGCGGGCGCCTTCACGATGACCCCCGGCGGGGGCGATGGCGCAGGGTCGCTGCTCTTCGGGGCCTCCGGAGGTGTGGGATTGGCGGCGATCCTCGGGCTCGGCTGCGCGGCGGGGGCGGGCGCATTCTGCACTGCCGCCGGCACGTTCGCGACGGGCGCGTTCGCCGAATCGCCCTTGAGCGAGTGCAAAACCACCGCCGGTGGCGCTTCGCTGTCGCGGGCCCAGAGCAGGGCGCCGGCTGCCCCAAACAGAACGACGCCGAGCGAGATCGCGCCCAGGGAGCTCCACTTGCCATAGCCCCGCGCCGCCGGGAGCGACGAGCTCGAAGCCGGAAGCACGCTCAACGCCGAGGCGGTGCCCGCACGCTTGGGAGAGACCTCGCCGAAGCTCAGGCTCCAGGTGATCCGTGTGCGCTGGCCCGCCAGATACAGCAGCTCGCGGCCCATCTCTCGCAGGCTGCTGAAGCGGTGGCTGGGATCGAGGCTCATGGCGCGACCGACGATGCGGGCCATGCGCTTCGAGACGGCTGGATTCTGCTGCGCAACGGGCGGGAAGTCCCCCATCGTCACGCGCCGCACCGTCTCGGCTAAGGTGTCTGCCGCGAACGGATTGAAGCCCGTGCAACACTCATACAGCACCACGCCAAGAGAATACTGGTCGGACAGCGGAGTGATCTCGCCACCTTGAATCCCCTCGGGCGACATATACAGCGGCGTACCCATCAACAGGCCGCGCGCGGTGGTGAGCTTGAACTGCTCGCTTTCCGCCGCCTTGGAGATTCCGAAATCGAGCAGCTTGGGCTCCAGCTCGTCGTTGCGGCCGCGTGCGAGAAAAATATTGCCCGGCTTCAAATCGCGGTGGATGACCCCCGCGTCGTGCACGGCTGCGAGCCCCGCCACGATGGGCACGATGATGTCCACCAGCGCGGATTCCGGCATCGAGCCCTGCGAGTACATCAGCGCCTCGAGGTCCTGCCCCTCGAGCAGCTCCATCACCAGGTAAGGGGTCGAACCCTGAAAGCCGACGTCGAAGATGTTGACGACGTTCGGATGCTTGATGGCAGCGGCGATGCGACCCTCGCGCAGGAAGCGCTCATGCCCCTCGGGGTCCTGGGCGAAGCCATCGAGCAACACCTTGAGCGCGACGCTGCGCCGCAGTCCTTCGTGCTCGGCGCGATAGATGCGCGCCATGCCGCCATGCCCAATGCAAGGACCGACGATGTAACCGCCGAACCGAGACCCTTCGGGGAGCAGTCCTTCAGAAGAGTAGAGTTGACTCTGCTCCCGATGGAGAGGTTCGCGGCCGGTAGGCTCGCGGGAGCTCGGGTCTCGGGAGCTCGAATTGTCTGAACTCAACGGATCCACCTTGGCCTTCCCGTGATACATCAAGTCAAGTCCTCGCAAGCACTGCGCGAGGAACACCTCGCCGACTCAGATACCTCGCCCACTCGTAGAGAGACAGGGGCCGCCACACAATCTCGATGCCCCTGCTGGCGTTCGATCGAAGCTACGCCAGGTGGCGCCGCGATTTCCACTCGAAATCTCGGTCTCCGAATCTCTCGTCGCTTTTCCCTACGACGTTGTTTCTCGGGTAGCACGAGCGATTTCCAGTGCGGGGAGGGGCGTCCGCGGAGCCGTCGAGCGGCGCGGGTTCTCGGCCCTTGCGCTGCCCTCTTCGCGGGCGGATGGCCAAGCCACTGGCAGGAGGTCGCGGGCGCAGCAGGTCGCGCTCTCGCGTACGCGGGTCGGCGCGGATGCGCTGGGGTTCGCGGCTGCTCAGCGCGCGAGCAGCGCGTCCAGGCTCGAGCGCGCGTAGTCGGCGGCCACCCGCAGCGTCTCGCGACCCGCATCAGCCCCGAGGAGCGGTGCAACTTCCATGAGATCGGCGCCGACGAAACCGACTTCGCTGCCCAGTCTCCGGATCAGGGTGCAGAGCCAGTCGGCAGTGAGGCCGCCTGGCTCCGGCGTGCCGCAGGCGTCTGCCACGGAGGCATCCGTCCCATCAATGTCGTTGGAAAGATATACCGGGAGCCCGGTTGCTCGCACCGCGGCCACGACCTCGTCCAGTGCTCGCGCGGGATCGGCGAGGATCTGCTCGGCCCAGAACTGCCTCACCCCGAGCGTGCTCTCCCAGTGCTCGCGCGCTTTGCCGCTCGCTCGAATCCCCACCTGGATGACGCGACCGTTTCTGCCGAGCAGCTCGTTGGCGTGAAACGTCCAGGTAGCAAAGCACATCTCGATTCCCAGACGTTCCGCCAAAAGGTCGGTATGCGCGTCCGGTTGGACGATGCAGAAACGACGCCCCGCTTCCGACAGCGCCTTCACCGCGGGCCAGGCGCACGAGTGATCACCCCCGAGCAGGAAGGGCTTTGCCTGGGGCGCTTCTCTCAGCACCAGCTCCAGAACCCGAGCGGCGATCGAGAGCGGCGCTACCGGAAGCGACGCACGCTGCGAAGCGGGCACGTCGGGATACAAGGCGGCGCGGCACCGAGCTAGCTGCTCTGTGGACAACATCGCATCGTCCAGCAACTGCGGCACCACGAAGACGTCACCGACATCGAGGATCCCGCGCGCGCGACAGTGAGCGCTCCAGTCGGGATCGTCCTGCAGCAATTGCTCGCGAATGGCCTGTGGCCCGAGATTGGCGCCTCTGCGAAATCCAGCTCCAGTGTCTGATGGAACACCGAGCACGATCACCCGGGCGTTCCTGATTTGCTCCAGCGTCTCGAGAAAGCGCTGGGTGACGTCGGCATCGCTCTGCGCCTCATAGTAACGACGTTGCAACGTCAGCTGAGCTTGCCGCCCGGTGGACACCAGATAGATGCCGCCACCCGCCGGCCGAAGCAGCCAGGAGAGCTCTTCCAGAGTCGCCGAAGTCATGAAGGGATCAGTCTAATTCCCGCATGGGGTGCGGGGGAAACGCTGTGTAGCAGGAGCGCGCGGCGGCCGCGGCGGGGCTGCAAAAAGTGTTGCACCGCAGGGGGAGACTGGACGGGCTCGCGGTGCGAGCTACGCTTGCCGGCCCGCAGAATTGAGCTCGTCGTTCTCGACGCGTCGCGATGCGCCCGCTCGCCTTTCGCCAGGTCAAACCTGACCTTTCATCTTTGCAACGCAGCCCCGCCGCCCGCAGGGCGACGACGATTTCGAGTGTATCATCTTGTTCAAACGAACTGGAATCCTGCAGGCAATGTCAGTTGATTCGACGGCCAGGCTCATTATATGGTGAAGCCGTTGACGGCTGCTGCGAGCTATCAGGGTCGGCTTCGTACCTTCCCGGAAGTACTCGGTGATTGGGCAACGAAGGCTCCCGAGAGGCGAGCGTATGTCTACCTGAGCGAGGGCGAGCGCGAAGAAGCCTCGCTCACTTTCAAGGAGCTGCGCGACGCTGCCCTCTCAGCGGCACATCAGCTTGCCGCCTACGCGCGCCCGGGCGACCGCGTGCTCCTGTTTTATCCGTCCGGGCTCGACTTTATCGTCGCGTTTCTCGGCTGTCTGTGTGCCGGCGTCGTGGCGGTTCCGGTGAGTGTTCCGAACCGTAAGCGCGGGTTGGAGATCGTCGCAGGGATCGCTGCAGACTCGGGCGCCAAGTGCATTCTTTCCGTTGGATCGCTGTTGTCGCGATACGAGGAGGAGTTCGCAGCCGACGCCAGCCTGTCCGGCTTGCCGCGGGTCGACACCTCCGGTTGGAGTACGACAGGCCCCCGCTCGGCCACCCACGTTGATCCTGCGATCGAGCTACAGGCCCCGGCCCTCCTACAATACACGTCCGGTTCGACGGGGGTTCCTCGTGGCGTGATCGTCACCCACGCAAATCTGGCAGACAATCAAGCGCAGCAGGCGGCCTGCACCCAGACGGATGAGCATACGGTGCTCGTCTCGTGGTTGCCCATGTTCCACGACATGGGCCTCGGTACCGTGCTGCAAGCGCTCTGGGTCGGCGCCCAGTGCGTACTGATGTCGCCGAGCGCGTTCCTGCAAAAGCCCGTGCGCTGGCTGCGCGCGATTTCCAAATATCGCGCGACCGGAAGCGGTGGACCAGACTTTGCGTTCGATCTGTGTTCGCGCAGCATCAGCGCGGACGAGTGCAACGGCCTGGACCTCAGCTGTTGGATCTACGCGTACAACGGCAGCGAGCCGGTGCGAGCAGCCACGCTGTCACGCTTCCATCAAGTGTTCGCGCCACATGGTTTCAGGTGGGAAGCATTCCACCCAATGTATGGCCTTGCCGAGGCAACGCTTTTCGTCTCCGGAGAAGGCCTCGACAAAGGTCCCAACATTCAGCGCTTCTCGCGTCACGGGCTGGAAAAGAGGCTGGCTCGGCCGGACTCTTCCGAGAGCAGTCAGCCCCTCGTCGCTTGCGGGCGCACCTGGTTGAATGGACGCATTCTGATCGTGGACCCGGACACGCTGCTGGAGTGCGCCACCGGTCACATCGGAGAGATCTGGGTTGGGGGCCCGAGTGTTGCGGCTGGGTACTGGGGAAAAGAAAGCGATACGCGGGAAACATTCCAGTCGCGCACGGCCAGCGGTGGGGGCCCATTCCTTCGGACTGGCGATCTGGGCTTCTTGCACGAGGATGAGCTGTTCATCACCGGCCGATCCAAGGATCTGATCGTCGTCCGTGGCCGCAATCACTACCCTCAGGACATCGAGGACACTGTCTCCAATTGCCACCCGGCGCTCGAGCCCCAGCGCTGCGCGGCGTTTTCAGTGGAATCGGAAGACGGCGAAAGCCTGGTCGTCGCGCAGGAGGTCAAGCGCAGCGCTCTCCGCAGCCTCGACCCCGAGGATGTCTTCCGAGCAGTTCGCAAGAGTGTAGCCGATCGTCATGGGCTCTACGCGGCTGCGATTGTCTTGTTGAGGCCTCTGGCGCTACCCCGCACAACGAGCGGGAAGGTTAGGCGCAGAGCCTGTCATGAGGCGTTCCTCAACCATGCGCTTTCCGAGGTTGCGAGTTCTGGGATAGTGGGAGCGACGCTCGAGCCCTCCGCTCGAGCCAGTGTCCCTCCCCTCTCGGCATCGCCAACTGCTACGCGCCTTGCCGAGTGGTTGCGTCAGTACTCGCGCGGCCCGGTAGGTGCGGACGTTGCCCGGCGTAATCTTCCACCTGATGCAATGACGGAGTTTGCACGCCAGGGCTTACTCGGCATGCAGATCGGCGCTCAGCACGGTGGCCTGGCTCTGAAGCACGGCGAAGCGGTGCGCGTGCTAGAGCAACTCGGCGGGGTCGACCTGGGGGCGTCGCTGTTCCTGGGCCTGAATAACTATCTCGGGGTTTGGCCGCTGCTGCGGTACGGGCAGGCGCGCCTGCAAGAAGAAGTACTCGCCGAGCTGGCAACAGGGCGTAAGCTGGCGGGCTTCGCTCTGACCGAGCCGGTGGCGCAAGCGAGCGCGGAAGGGTGGTCGTCGCGCGCTGAAGCCGTGAACGGCAGCGGCTGGCGCTTGTACGGCAAGAAATTCGTGACCGGAGGGTCTGCAGAGCCTGGGTTCGTAAACGTGTTCGTGCGGCACAGTGATCGCGGCGGAGTCTCCGGCTTCGTGGTGCCGCGGAACGCCAAAGGCGTTGCCCACGCCAGCAGCGTGACGGAGGACGGCACGGTGCGCGAGGCGCTGAGCCTGGACGGAGTCTTCGTCGAGCCGCGGCAGGTGCTGGGGCAGCTGGGCCAGGGCGAGCAGGTCGCACTCGATGCCATCCGCCACTCGCATCTCGCTATCGGTGCTTCGTGCCTCGGCGGGATGAAGCGCTGCAGTCAGTTGATCTTCCAGCACGCGACCCAGCGTCAGATTGGCGAAGCGGGCCTGGTGGCGCACCCTGTCACCATGACCCGGCTCGGCAGGATCACTGCCGAAGTCACCGCGCTCGAGTGCCTGGTGCGCTTGCTCGCAGAGCTGGCGGATGAAGAGCGCGTCACTGCCTCGGACGCATTCACCGTTTGCAAGCTGGTCGGGCCCGAAATGCTCTGGCAAGCCGTGGACGATCTCGTCCAGCTTCTCGGTCGACGCGGTTTGGTCGAGACCCTGCAGATCCGCAAGCTGGTCGACGACGCGCGGATCTTGCGTGGACTGGAGGGTCCCAGGGAGGCGAGCGCGGCGATGCTGGGGGCAGGCCTGCTGGACGCCGAGTTTGACGGCCTGCGGACGCTCGAGTCGGACGTCTTCCCGGAGCTCGGTCTCGAGCCGCTCGTGAACCAGGCGCTCAGTGTCTTGCGCGAAGCGAAGCTGCTGACGGTGGCTGGGCCGCCCGCGTCCCAGCACTGGCTCCACGCGCGCGCGGGGGAACTCGCGAGTTGGCTCATTCTATTGGGTGCCGTCGAGCGGAAGCGACGGGCAGCGCCCACCGCAGATCTCGAGCGCACTGCAGCGTGGGTGCGCTCCAACTTTGACAACGCGCTCAATGTCTCGCGCGCGGGCCCGCCGCCGGAGGTACGGTTGAGTGCCCCTGGCGCTAGCGAGGAGGCGTTGGCCGCTTCCGACCGCTCTATCAGCAGCCTCGACGGCCGCCGTGAGTCGGCGCAGCGCACCGATCTGCACGGGCGGCAATTGCGGGCCTGGGCGATCTCATGGCTTGCCGATCGCCTGCGCGTGGACGAGTCTCGCATCGACCCGCGTCGTTCCTTCGCGGATCATGGCGTCGATTCGCTCGCTGCGGTGGAGTTCGCCAAGGCCCTCGCAGATCGCGTGAATATCACGCTCGACGAGACGCTTCTCTGGAATTTCCCCACGATCGATTCCCTTCTCACCTATTTGGAGAAGCCACCGCAGCCCTCCCGCCCAGCTGCGCCTGTAGCAGTCGGCACGGCTGCCGCCGAGGCTGACCAGCCCTCGGAGAAATCGGCAATCGACGAAGAGTTAGAGCGCTTGGAGCGCGAACTCGCGAAGCGTTCCTGACGCTACTTTCGACCGTGTCGAACCGCTCCAGGGGGGGCGGCTCTAGCGCCGGGGCTGAGGGCACACTACATAGATCTGAGGCTTGGGCCGAGGATTACGCCAATCGTGAGAAGCTCCGACGAACGAATTGTTGCGTTGTTGCAGGAGGCCCGGCGTCAGCTGGAGCAGGAACGCGGCCGGCGCACCGAGCCCATCGCGATTGTGGGTATTGGCTGCCGCCTTCCGGGAGGTGCGGATGACCCCGAGGGATTCTGGCGCCTACTGCGCGACGGAATCGACGCGACGAGCGATGTCCCGGCGGACCGCTGGCATGCCGACGACTACTACGATTCGGACCCTGAAGCCCCGGGTAAGGCGTACACTCGCCGTGGCGCATTTCTGAAGCGTGTAGACGGATTCGATGCCGACTTCTTCGGTATCTCCCCCCGCGAAGCCCTGGGCATGGATCCGCAGCAGCGAATGCTGCTCGAAGTGACCTGGGAGGCGCTTGAAGACGCGGGCATCGCGCCAGATCAACTCCGGGGCAGCGCCACGGGCGTTTGGGTTGGCTTGTGTGTCGACGACTACGCACGGCGTAGCATTCTGTCGGGAGATGCGGCCGCCATCGATGCGTACAGCGCGCTGGGCAATACACGCAGCGTAGCTGCCGGCCGTATCTCCTACGTGCTCGATCTGCACGGCCCAACCGTGCAGATCGATACGGCATGCTCGTCTTCGCTGGTGGCTGTCCATCAAGCGTGCCAGAGCCTACGCTCGCGAGAATGTGACCTGGCGCTGGTCGGTGGCGTCAACTTGATGCTCGCGCCGGATTCGACGGTCGCGCTCTGCAAGCTGAGAGCGCTTGCCCCGGACGGGCGCTGCAAGACCTTCGACGCCGCCGCCGATGGCTACGGCCGCGGTGAGGGGTGCGGCATCGTCGTGCTTCAGCGGCTGTCCGATGCACGCACGGCCGGGCATCGGATCCGTGCTCTCATACGAGGCAGCGCTTCCAACCACGACGGGCACAGCAACGGCCTCACCGCGCCCAGTGGAATCGCGCAAGAGGCTGTCATCCGATCCGCCTTGGCTAACGCCGGGTTGGACCCAGCGGACGTCGGCTACGTCGAAGCACATGGCACCGGCACGCTGCTGGGCGATCCGATCGAGGTGCTCGCGCTGCACCGGGTCTACGGTCAGGGGCGTGACCCCAACAGCCCACTCGTGGTGGGCTCGGTGAAGACCAACTTCGGGCATCTCGAGGGTGCCGCTGGCGTCGTTGGCTTGATCAAGGCAGCGGTCTGCCTCGAGCGGGAGGGAATACCAGCGAGCCTCAACTTCCACCGGCCCAATCCCAAGATACCGTGGGCCAATGTATGCGTTCGGGTCGCCAGCGAGCCCGTTCGATGGGCGCGCAATGCCGTCCCACGGCGAGCCGGGATAAGCTCCTTTGGCATCAGCGGCACAAACGCGCATGTGCTCCTCCAAGAAGCGCCGGACGCCGGCATGTCCGCGAATGGCGTGGCGCGTTCCGCGGAGCTGATCGTGCTTTCGGCGCGGAACGGCGATGCTTTGGTTGGCGTCGCTGAGCGTCTGCGCGAACACATCGAAGCTCATCCCAGCCATGCACTGCGCGATCTCGCCCATAACCTGGTGACCACCCGCGCGCTGCTCGATCATCGGCTGGCGTTTGCCGTGCCTGATCGCGCTGGGCTGTTGCAGGCGCTCGCTGATGTTGCGCAACGTAGTACGCCAGCTGGGGCGCAGCAGGGATCGCTGAGTTCTCAGTCTCGCAAGTGTGCCTGGCTGTTCACCGGACAAGGCGCGCAGAGGCTCGGAATGGGGCGGCAGCTCGCTGCCGAATGGCCGGTGTTCAGCGCCGCCATGGACCGAGTCTGCGCCCTGCTCGATCCGCTGCTCGATCATCCGCTGCGCGATGTGATGTGGGCGGAGCCCGGCTCTGCGCCAGCCGCACTGCTCGATCAGACCGGCTTCACGCAACCGGCGCTGTTCGCGCTGGAGTGGGCGCTCGCCGAGCTGTGGCGCTCCTGGGGAATCGAGCCCGACCTGGTGCTGGGCCATTCGATCGGCGAGCTCGCGGCCGCCTGCGTGGCGGGTATCTTCACGATCGAGGAAGGCGCTCGTTTGGTTGCTGCGCGTGCGCGTTTGATGCAACAGCTGCCCGTGGGCGGAGCCATGCTCGCGGTGGCTGATTCAGAAATGCACGTGCTGGAAGCAATAGAGCCTTACGCACGCACGGTTTCCATGGCGGTCGTCAATGCCCCCAACTCCGTGGTGATTGCCGGAGTCGAGGCGGATGTTTCCGCTCTCAGCGAGCAGTTTCGAAGGAGAGGGATTCAGACGCGCTCGCTCACGGTCTCTCACGCGTTCCACTCGCCCCTGATGGAGCCAATCCTGGCCGAGTTCCGTCGAGTCGCTGAGTCAATCAGCTATCAACCAGCTCGGGTTCCCATCGTCGCGGACAGCAGCGGTGCTCTGCTGCATGACGAACTGTGCAGCGCGGAGTACTGGGTGCGACATGTGCGTGAGACCGTGCGTTTCGCGGCCGGTGTCCAGACGCTGCTTGCAGCCGGCGTCGACACGTTTCTGGAGCTCGGGCCTCGCCCGACGCTGCTCGGTTTGGTCTCCGAGGCGCATTCCGCCTCGGGAGCCGTGCTGCTGGCCTCGCTTCGACCGCCGCGCTCGGAGCCCGAGTCCGTTCTGGAGGCGCTCGGAGGATGGACGGTGCGCGGCGGCAGGGTGGACTGGTGCGGCGTATTCCCCGGAGGCTCCGCGCGCCTGACCTTGCCCAGGTATCCCTGGCAACAAACGAGCTACTGGCTCGACCTGCCGCAAGCGCGAGCCTCCGGTGAGAAGACGAGGCATCCGCTGCTGGGCGTGCGAGTGGCGTCGGCGAGCGCCGACGCCATTTACGAGTCGTGGCCGAGCGCGAAGCAGCCGGTGTGGCTCGGGGAACACCGGGTTGCTGGCAGGATTATCTTCCCAGCGGCTGCGACGGCAGAGTTGCTGCGTGCAGCCGCAGAGGAGTACGCCAGCGGGGTTCCTCGTTTGCTGACGCGTCTGGAGCTGCGTAGCCCGCTCGAAATTCACCCGCCAGAGGGCTCGCGCGTCCAGGTCGTTCTCAGCGAAGAAGGGATGACAGCGTCGCTGTTCAGTCAGGCGGGTCGCTCGACTGCGGACGCTGAATGGACGCTGCACGCCGTGGCGGAGCTGGCCGCTGCTGGCACCAATTCGCCCGCGGGCATCCAGCTGGAAGCGATCCGTGTCCGCTGCGCGGATCCCGTCGACGTCTCGGAATGCTACGCCAGATTCGAGGCCATGGGTCTGAGCTACGGACCCTCATTTCGTGGCTTGAAGCGCCTCTGGAGAGGCAGCGGCGAGGCTCTGGCGGAGATCAGCGTCGAGGATCCATCCTGCAATGAGTTCGTCCTGCATCCTGCCCTGCTCGACGCCGCATTGCAGTCCCTGTCAGCGTTGGTGACCGAGCTCCCATCCCGGCCATTGCTGCCGTTCGAACTCGAGCAGCTCTCGGTACAGCGCCCGGGCGCGAGCTCCGCGTTCGTTTACGCGCGGCGATCCGGTGCCTCGAACTCCGACACTCTCTCGGCTCAGCTCACACTGGTGGACCCGAGCGGGATGCAGATCGCGGAGATCGGACGCGTCAGCCTGCGCCAGGTCGATTTGGGGATGCTCGCGCAGGTTCGAACCGCGAACTCTCCGGCAGCTTTTTACCGCGTGCAATGGCCCCTTGTTGCAACACCTGCAGCCCAGAAGCTCGCGCTGGGAAGCTGGAGCCTCCTCCCGGTCGGCACCTGTGCCTCCGTCGAGAGCTTAGCTCTCGAGTTGCGCAGCCGGGGTGCCCTTGTGGAGGTCGCGGCTTCCACGGCAGCGATTGCTGATGCTGGGCCGGAGCATGTGCTGTGCGTGTTTGCGCGCGCGGCGGGTCCCGCGGCGTTGGACCACGCCGCAGCGGGGTTGGAAGTGGCTCGTCAGCTGTCGCAGCGGGAGAAGCCACCGCGGCTCTGGTGGGTGACGACCTCGGGCGTAGCCGTGCAGGCCGAGGCGGTGAACCCCGAGCTCGCGGCCATCTGGGGGCTTGGGCGCAGCATCCAGAGAGAGCTGCCCGCATTACGGCTCACGCTGCTGGATGTTGAATCCGAAGCCGTACTGCCCGAGACACTGGCCTTGGAGCTAGGCTCGACCGACGATGAAGACCAAGTTGCCTGGCGCGCGGGGCAGCGCCACGTGGCTCGGTTGATGCGCGCCGAGTCGCCGGCCCCCTTGCCTCGAGCAAGCAACCATCAACTCGAGGTGCGTCGCAGAGGGACGTTCGATGGGCTCAGCTGGGAGCCTGCTGAGCGAGTGACTCCGGGTGATGACGAGATCGAGATTTGCGTTGCTGCCTCGGGCCTCAACTTCAGGGACGTGCTGAATGTGCTCGGCATGTATCCGGGCGAGGCGGGTCCACTGGGTGGCGAGTGCTCGGGCATCGTGAGCGCGATCGGTGCTGGAGTGGCCGGATACACGCTCGGCGACCGCGTGATGGCCTTTGCACCGGCAGCCTTTCGGCGCTTTGTCGCGGTGGAGGCGCGCCGCGTGGTGCGGCTACCGAGGGGCTTGTCCCTGAATCAAGCGGGGACTGTGCCTGTCGCCTTCCTGACGGCCTGGTACGCGCTGCACGATTTGGCTCAGCTCCGAGCAGGGGAGCGCGTGCTGATCCATGCCGCTGCAGGCGGGGTGGGTATGGCCGCAGTGCAAATCGCCCGCTGGCTGGGTGCAGAGGTACTGGCTACCGCGAGCCCGTCCAAGTGGGATGCCTTGCGCGCTCTCGGCGTTCGGCGCGTCGCGAGCTCCCGCAACCTCGAGTTCGCGGACGAGTTCCGTGACGACGGCCGCGGCGTAGACGTAGTCCTGAACTCGCTCGCCAGCGAGTACATCGATGCCAGCCTGAATCTGCTCTCTACGGGGGGGCGGTTCATTGAAATGGGCAAGGTGGATGTTCGTGACCCGGTGCAGGTCGCAGGCGACCACCCCGGTGTCCGCTATCAGGCTTTCGATCTGACGACGGTAGAGCCCGATCACATCGCTACCATGCTCAGCGCCATCTGCCGGGGGTTTGAGGATGGCAAACTGACGGCGTTGCCCGTCCGTCAGTTCGCGCTCGGAGAGGCCGAGGCAGCGTTCCGCTACATGGCGCAGGCGCGCCACGTCGGCAAGATCGCATTGGTTGCACCCCGGCCGCTCACCAGCCCGAAGAGCACCGCCCTGATTACCGGTGGGCTGGGCGCGCTGGGCCTGGTCCTGGCCAAGCTCTTGGCCGAGCGCGGAGTTGAGCATCTGGTGCTGACGAGCCGTCGAGGTGCAAGCAGCCCCGACGCCGAGCAGGCAGTGCGCGAGTTGCAGCGCCTGGGGGCGCGAGTGACGGTTGCTGCCGTCGACGTGACAGACCGGGGAGCGCTTGCCAGCCTGCTCGCGGCGATTCCAGCCGAGTATCCATTGCGCATCGTCGTGCACGCGGCAGGCGTGCTGGATGATGGCCTCCTGGCTGAACAAAGCGCGGAACGACTATTCCGGGTGATGTCTCCCAAGGTGCTCGGAGCCTGGCACCTGCACGAGCTCACCGCGGACGCGGATCTCGATCGCTTCATTTTTTTCTCCTCCCTGGCGGGTACCATCGGTTCCGCAGGGCAGACGGGCTACGCAGCGGCCAACTCATTTTTGGACGGGCTGGCTGCCGCGCGCAGGGCTTCGGGACGTCCCGGCCTCAGTCTGGCATGGGGCCCATGGGCGGAGAGCGGGTTTGCCGCGCGCTTGGATTCGGCACTGCAAGCACGCCTTGCCGCTCGCGGAATGCAGATGATCGCCCCCGAGCAAGGGCGCGTCTTGTTCGAGCAGGCGCTCCAGTATGCGGGCGCGGAGCTTGTCGTTGCGCCCCTCGACTTACGCCGTTTGGCGGCAGTCCTCGGCGACGACATCCCGTCAATCTGGCGGTCCATGTTGCGGGCACCTGCGGTGAGTGCCTCGTCTGCACAGAACGACTGGGCACGCGACCTGGAGGCTCTTGCGCCGGAGCAGCGCCTGGATGCCTTGCGCAGCGTCGTTCAGGCAGAAATCGCGCGGGTCCTTTCGGCGGGCTCGCCCGGAGCGGTTCCCCTTGACCGCCCGCTGCAGGAATTGGGGCTGGATTCGCTGATGGCGGTGGAACTGCGGAATGCCCTACAGCGACGTACCGGGGTCTCGCTGCCAGCCACGATCGCGTTCGATTACCCTACTCCGCAGGCGATCGCTGGTTACCTGGCCAAGAGCCTACAGCGCGGCCAGGAGCCATCGGCCCAGGCGCGGCCCACCGCCGCTCCGCAAACCAGCACCGAGGAGCCTATCGCGATCATTGGCATTGGTTGCCGGTTCCCCGGCGGTGTGACTGATCCCGAGTCGTTCTGGAGCTTGCTGGAACGTGGCGTGGACGCGATCACCGAGGTCCCCCGGGAGCGCTGGGACATTGAGCAATGGTACGACGCGGATCCCGACGCCGTCGGTAAGATGACGACCCGCTGGGGCGGCTTCCTGAGCGATCTGGAGTCCTTTGAGCCTGGGTTCTTCGGAATATCCCCGCGCGAGGCTCCGAGCATCGATCCGCAAGAGCGCTTGCTGCTCGAGACCAGCTGGGAGGCGCTGGAAGACGCGGGTATTCGACCGGCGACGCTGATGGGCTCCGATACCGGCGTGTACGTGGGATTGTGCGGTACCGAGTACCAGCAGCGGCTGATGGCGGACGCAGAGGCGATCGATGCCTATTCGGTGCTGGGCACGGCCCACAGCACCATCGCCGGGCGCTTATCGTACTGGCTTGGTCTCAAGGGGCCGAACCTGCCGGTCGACACGGCGTGCTCCTCATCGCTCGTGGCGGTGCACCTCGCTTGCCAGGCATTGCGCAACGCCGAGTGCAGGCTGGCACTTGCTGGTGGCGCTAACGTGTTGCTCAGCCCCGAAGGCACTGTGTACTTCAGCCGGCTGCGCGCAATGTCTCCCACGGGGCGCTGCCACACGTTTTCAGCTGACGCAGATGGCTACGTCCGCTCCGAAGGGGCAGGTATCGTGGTGCTGGAGCGACTCTCAGACGCCGTACGCAACGGCCACCGGATTTTCGCTACCATCCGCGGTAGCGCAGTGAACCAAGATGGCCGCAGCAACGGCCTGACTGCGCCCAACGGGCCTGCGCAGCAAGAGGTGATTCAGCAAGCCCTGCGGCGCGGTGGCGTTGCGCCCTCCCAGATAGGGTATGTCGAGTGCCACGGTACCGGCACTCCGCTCGGTGATCCGATCGAGGTGCAGGCGCTCGCCGCGGTGCTCTCCGAGGGCCGCTCTGCGGAGCAACCGGTGGTGATCGGAGCGCTCAAGTCGAATCTCGGTCATATGGAGGGCGCGGCCGGGGTTGCGGGCTTGATCAAGGCTGCGCTGACGCTGCAACGGGAGCGCATCCCCAAGAGCCTGCATTTCGCGCGACCCAACCCGCACATCGCGTGGGCCGACTTGCCGGTCCGAGTGGCTGAGCAAGAGCTCGAATGGGCCCGCAACGGCGCCCCGCGCTTCGCGGGGGTGAGCTCGTTTGGCATCAGCGGGACGAACGCGCACGTGGTGTTGGAGGAAGCCCCACAGAGGGAGGCGCCCCCGGCGCCAAGGCAGCGTGCGGCGGAGTTGGTCCTCCTCTCGGCGAAGACCGCAAGGTCCCTCGACCTCGCGGCGGGGCGCTGGAAAGAATACCTCGAGTTGCACCCTGAGCTGTCGCTTTCAGAGATCGCGTTCAGCTCCGTCACGACCCGGTCATTGCTCGAGCATCGATTGGCGATCTCTGCGTCGTCGCGGTCGGCGCTGCTGGAGGCTCTGCATGCGACCTCCCAGGGAAAAATGGCGCCTGTCCGGCGCGACGAAGCAGCGAGTCCGAGGGGAAAGCTCGCCTGGCTCTTTACGGGGCAAGGGGCCCAGCAACTCGGCATGGGGCAGGCCCTATACGCGGAGTGGCCGGCGTTTCGCCAAGCCTTCGACGCCGTATGCGAGCAGTTTGATGCAGAGCTGCAAATCCCGCTGCGCGACGTGATGTGGACGGCCCCTGGCAGCGCCATGGCAGCGCTGCTCGATGAAACGGCTTACACGCAGCCGGCGTTGTTCGTCTTGGAGTGGGCACTCGCTTGCCTTTGGCGGTCATGGGGTGTGGAGCCCGAACTGCTGCTGGGCCACTCCATCGGCGGGATCACCGCAGCGGCGGTCGCTGGCGTGTTTTCGGTGGAAGACGCCGTGCGGCTCGTCGCCGCGCGAGCGCGGTTGATGCAGGGGCTGCCGAAGGGCGGTGCCATGCTTGCGGTTCTGGCGTCCGAGTCGGAGATTCGCTCGATGTTGGACCCTCATACGGAGGCCATATCGGTAGCCGCAGTGAACGGTCCGCTCTCGGTCGTGCTGGCTGGGAGGGAGCCGGAGCTGTTCGATCTGGGCGCACGCCTCGAGTCCCAGGGCAAGCAGGTGCGACGCCTTGCGGTCTCGCACGCATTCCACTCGGCGCTGATGGATCCGATGCTGGAGCCGTTTCGGAAGCTTGCGGGGGCGATCCAGTACCAGCCACCCCGTATTCCGCTGGTGTCCGACTCTTTGGGAGCCCTCGCCTCGAGCGAAGTCGCGACGCCCGAGTACTGGGTGAGGCACGTGCGCGATACGGTGCGCTTCAGCGATGGCTTGAACGCACTTGCGCGTGCCGGGGCCAGGACGTTTCTGGAGCTAGGGCCTCGGCCGACGCTGACTGCGCTCGTTTCCGCGTGTGTGCGCGAGCCCGAGCCGTTGCTGCTCGCGTCGTTGCGTCCCCCACGACCCGAGCCACAGGCGTTGCTCGACGCTCTGGGCGGCTGGGTGGCGCGCGGAGGGCACGTGGATTGGAATGGAGTATTCCCTTCCGGAGGGCGTGCGGTCTCGTTGCCGACGTATGCGTGGCAGAGGGAGCGCTACTGGATCGAGAGGAGGGCGACGGGGCCTGGGCGGTCCACCGACTTCCATGCCAGCGTGGAAATGGAAAGTTGGTTCCATGGCTTGCTGTGGCGCGAGATATCGGCGCCTACATCAGCCGCGAGAGCGGGAGGCCGTTGGCTTGTCCTGGGAGATTCCCCGGAGGCGGCGCGAGTCAGAGATGCGCTGGTGGCTTTGGAAAAGGACGCTTCGCTCCATGCGATCGAGAGCGTGAGCGCGATTTTGGCCCGCGGTGAGGCAATTGAGGGCCTGATCCACGTGCTGGGCGATGAACCCGCGCCAGAGCTCGCGATGCTTGCAGTGCAAGGCATCCTGGCTTCAAGTCTCAGTTCGCTTCGAGCTTGGTGGGTTACGCGCGGTGCCGTTGGGACGAGTCCGGAAGATCCTCCGACGCGAATTTCTCAGTCCGCAGCCTGGGGAGTTGGCAGAACCATTGCGCTAGAACAGCCAAAGAATTGGGGAGGGCTGGTCGATTTGGCGGACGGTACCCTCTCGGATACGGAGGCCCAGCGACTTGCCTCCGTCGTCTTGGGCGGGACACGGGAAGATCAGCTCGCGGTGCGCGGGGATCGGCTGCTCGCCCCTCGTGTCGTCCGCCAATCTTTGTCGACGGCGGGCCGACTGCGGGTCTCTGGGAGCGGGACGGTGCTGATCACTGGAGGGTTTGGCGCACTTGGGCTCCAGATTGCTCGCTGGCTGATACGCCGCGGAGCGAAGCATCTTGTACTGGTCAGTCGCCAAGGGCCGGTGACGGCTGATGCCGAGCAGGCGATTGCCGAGTTCCGCGCATCAGGAGCGGAGATCACCATTGCTGCCGCCGCCGTGGAGGATCGCGGAGCCATGATGCGCGTGCTCGATGCCATCCCTGCAGAGCGTCCCCTGTCGAGCATTTTTCACGTTGCTGGGATGAACGACCAGACGCGCCTCGACAAACTCCGTTCAGATAGACTCGCTTGGGTGCTCGCTCCAAAACGCGAAGGCACGCTGGTGCTGGACGAGCTGACGCGTGGGTTACAGTTGGAAGCGTTCGTCTGCTTCTCTTCGATTGCCGGCGTGTGGGGAGCGGGTGGACAGGCGGCGTATGCCGCAGCCAACGCATTTCTCGATGCATGGGCACACCAAGCGCGCGCTGCGGGGCGGCCAGCTTTTTCCATCGCTTGGGGACCATGGGCGGGCGGAGGCATGGCAGATGCAACAGCGCGAGCTCAGCTGGAACGGCGTGGCTTGTTTGCCATGGACTCCGGGGGGGCCATCCAAGCTCTCGAACGTGTGCTCTCCGATGTGCCGACCCACAAAGTGATTGTACGTGTCGATTGGCAGCTGTTCCGGCGCGGGTTTGAAGCCTGGGGGCCGCGACCCTTGCTCCAAGAATTGCCAGGCGGATCGGCTGCCGTCGACAATATGAGCGATGCGGGGCCGTGGACGAATGAACTCTCTGCGCTCGATATTGGCGAACGGCGAGCTTTCGTCCTGGGAGTGGTACGAAATCAGGTGGCGCGCGTCTTGGGGCTGCCTGATGCCAGCCAAGTCTCACCAGACCAGCCGCTACAGGATCTAGGGTTTGATTCGCTTCTCTTCGTTGAGTTGCGAAGTAGCCTCAGTCGGAGGACGGGAATGTTGCTGCCGGCCAACGTGGCGGCGGATGGGCCAACTTGCGAGAGCATCACGCGACACCTACTCGAGCCGGTGTCCCAGCCCGCAGAGCACCTGAGCTTAGCAGGGGCGACAGCTTCGCCAGAGCGGCGCTGGTCACGTGGAGATGTAGCTTACTGCGAGCCACTCAGTCGCTTGGAGTCGGGTTTACGGCTCATCTGCTTCCATGATGCCGGGGGCTCAGCGTCCATGTTCCTGCCTCTTCTTCCGATGAGCGCTGTTGGCATCGAAATTCACGCCATTTCGCACAATCGGCAGGCCCCGCACTCTCAGGAAAGCGGTCGTAACTACGTCGACCTGGCCGCGGCTTACGTGCAGAGCCTGTCGGATCGACCCTACGCCTTCTTCGGCCACAGCGTGGGCGCTTTGCTAGCCTGGCGCGTGGCGCAAGAGCTTGCTCAGCGTGATGGACGACAACCGCTCTTTTTCGCGCCATCGGGTGTGGCGCCTCTCGTGCAGGGCGACGTGGGGCCGCTCGATGTCACATCATTGCTAAGGGCAGTGCTCAGTGGGCACAACGAGGCGAAACAGCGGCCAATCGAGTCCTTTCGAGAGGATGTTGCAGCGGATTTATCGCTGTGGCAGTCATTGCCGAGGGCCCCAAGTCAACAGTTACCGATCGCGATCTCCGCTTTCATCGGTGCACAGGACATACTCGTCACCCAGGACACAATGAGGCGGTGGCAGAACCACACCACGCGTGATTTCTCTCTGACTGTTCTGGCTGGAGACCATTTCTACCCATACCGGAGCGAGTTTCAGGAGGTCCTCATCAAGGAGCTCACGCTCAGCTTTATCAAGCACGGGTTTGAGAATGCGCGGCAGCACAATCTCGTCGGAGTGGCCTCAAATGACAGAGGCCCGAGCAGCGCTCGGGCCCCTTGAAAGCACTCCAACGCGATTGCGCCGGAGCGGTATCGCTCTATTTCAGCGGTCAGTTCCCGCCATTCCGCCCGCACCATCCATTGCGAGGGGGGTGGCGGCCGTAATGTCGGCCTTGCGCATGTAGTCAGGCCGAACCGTTCCGATCGTGAGTTGACCGCCAACCGAGCCAAGTTGCACTTGTCCGATGCGCGTTTCGTCCCGGCGATAGGCAGTGACCACCACAAACCCAGGAGGAACGTTGAGGAAGCCAGCGGACCCAGACGCCTGCGTGTAAAGGGGCTGCTCAGGATTCTGCGCCTCGGGGATACGGGACGCGGGGAGTCGGAACGGAAGTGCCTGAGGTACCGGCTGCCCTTGAAGGCTCAGCTCGACGCGTGCGTCGTTTACCGGTTTGCCATTGCAGTCATATACACCGAAAGCAACAGCGCCTTGATTGATTACGCTTGCAGTATCGGCCTGCGGAAAGGCCGCACTGACAATGGTCGAGCGAAACCGGCGCTGAAACATCAGGATGGGAGGGCCCTGGCTGATGCTGCCAGCGATGATACCGTTCAAGTAGAGGAAGTCGGAGACGTAGCGGTCGTCTTCGGATAGCGGCGCGCCGTCCTGTGGCTCTACATCGAATTTGATGAAGCCGTCGAAACCCTCCACGACAGGCACACCGGCCGCTCCTGGCGGCAGCTGAACGGTACTGCCCAACAAGCCAGTCTTGATGGGGATCGGCGGGCGAGCGGGTGAGGTGCAGTTAGGATCACCGGTATAACAGAGCGTTGCGGTGAGCCCTGCGTCTATCAGGGGTGAGCGCCGGCTCCAATCCAACACGGGCAGTACCAAAGCCGCCTGCTGGCCCGGCGTAAACGTGGGGTCCACGGGCGTCTGCCCCAGACACCACCACTGATCCCCCCCGTCGGCTGCGTCGTCGGTGCCACACGTCCCGCGGCCCGCCCCCTCAGTCTCGCACCATGTCTCTTTGCCATCGGCGAGGCCGGAACAGGCGACGGACAACAAGCTACCCATGCCCACGAGGGCACAAGCGAGGCCCGCTCTCGCGGAGTGCGATCCTTCTGGGCGATTCTTTCGATTCTCTGTTCCAGCCATATCACCACGCTCGCCAATTCTATTGTCAGACATCGAGAACTCCCAGCCCCACTATCCTGGATGGAACGGGCGGAAGCTCCTATCGCTCTCGTGCGCTCGAGCCGCCCCGCGGACGCGGCTCACTGCCGCCGGGTGCCGAATGTACCTTTGCTCGCGACACTCCAGTTTAGCTAACACCACAATGGCCGGAGGGTGGCAAGGGGAAAACCCGCTACGCCTCCTGGCGGCCCGCGCGCCCCACGCGTCCTTTCGGGACCACCGATTGCCGAGCACCTGAGACTGTATTGGAACGATTCGCCTTTGGCGACGTGGCGGCCACGCAGGCTGCGTTTCCGCGGGGCGGACTTGGAACGGGGTCAGGCCACTGAACGGTCGTTCGTATAACCACCAGTTCTTCGCTCGACAGCAACGAAATCGGCTGGATTTTCCCAGACTATGCCGATTCGGAGTGGAGCTGCGAGCCACGCCTGAGCAGGTCTCCTGCCGACTCGCGCGCGCACTGTCCGGGCTGCCGCGCGCCGGAGGAGTGCGCGGTCCTCGGATCGGTTCGAGCTGGTGCTGGAAGCGAAGTTGCTCTGCACGACGTGAATGATGATCTCGCCTCTGCACGTCTGACGGCAGTTGCCCAGCAGCGTGCGGGGGGCGTCTGCTGAGCGCTGGAAGAACCCCCGCGCGTTCGAAGATCGCGCTTCAGTACGTCCCGACACGAGCGCGACATGCACTCGAGAAAGACGGCGATATGCCCTTACTACTCGGGCCGATTCATCCGGCGCACCAGGAATTCTGCACAAGCCGTCCTTCCTGAGCGTCACCGACAATGGAAGTAAGGGTGGTGTGGCGGGTAGGAATTCGGAATTTGTTCCGCTATGCTTCCCGATCGAGTTCGGAGTCGCTTTCGATGTTCAGGGATGGATTCGGCGTGTTGCGTTCCCGGCACTGCGCAGCAGTGCCAAACGGGATTCGCCAGCGCCATTGGAGCTGCATGGTCCTGGCAGTCGCGGCGCTCTCATCCGCGAGCTGCTCGGACGAGAAGCCCTTCGAGGGCGTCACCTATTCCGACGATGTTCGCCCGATCTTCAGTCGACGCTGCACAACGTGCCACCGGCCCGGGGGGCCCAGCGGGGTCGATATTCGAGATCCGTTCTCGTCCCAGGCACCTCCCAACGCGGGCATCGCAAAGGCGATGACGCAGTGGAAGGTCAGGAACCCGGGGCTCGATATTCCGACCTACGATGTGAAACCCGGCGATCCGGACGCTAGCTTCGTCGTCTACAAGATCTCGGATCCATCGCTGGGCTTGCTTCCGCCCGATCCGGACGGGCCTGAAGGCCCTGAATATCCTCCCGCGGGGCAGCACATGCCGTTGCAGGTCCCGGCGCTGAGCGTGGAGGAGATCGCAGTGCTCGAAGACTGGGTGGCGGCCGGCGCGGTGAACGGTGCGTTCGTGGACCGAGCCGCCCGAGCACGTACCTTCGAGGCGGACATCCGTCCCATTTTTGGCGTCGAGCAAGAGCTGAATCAGGTCAATGGGATCTGTCGACCAGCGCAGGGCGTGTGCGCGCGCTGTGTTTACTGCCATTACGATGGCACGCCCAATCCGCCGAATCTGAGTGATCCGTTCGGTCCGGACGGGGTGGTGGGCGTAACTTCGACGCTACGACCGGACCTGAAACGGGTGGCTCCAGGCGACCCTGAGCAGAGCCTGCTGATTCAGAAGATTCGTCCCGATTCGTCGACCACGGACTACGGAGCGCATATGCCGTATTCGTTCCCGGTGCTCACGCTGGATCAGGTGACACTGGTCCGGCAGTGGATCAAGGACGGCGCGCATCCCTGAAGGCTCGAAGCCACCGCCGATCGACCTTTCACGGCGGTGGCTTCGCTTCAACGGGAGCTATGGCAGGGCTTGCGTGCCGCTAGCTGGCCCTCGCGGCCCGAACTCTGGCCGCGTGCAGCTTGTCGCAGAGCTCGGCTATCTCGCCTTGGCTGACCCGAAGCTGAGGCATGAAGCGCAGCACGTTCGGGCGTGCCGCATTCACGAGCAATCCGGAGTCACGGGCAGCGGCGCTGAGCTCCACAGCGACGGGATCGTCGAAGACAATCGCCTGCAGCAGGCCGCAGCCGCGCCATGTAGCGCGCCCGCAGGCCGCGGCGAAATGACGAAGGTGTGCCTCTAACAAGATCCCGCGATCCCGTACAGAATCGAGGAAACCGGGCGCGGTTACCACGCGGCAGATCGCCAGTGCAGCATGTGCCATCAAGGGATTGCCGCCGTGCGTGCTGCCGTTGTCGCCCAGTTCGAAGCAGGCGGCGCGCGCGTTGCAGAGTGCGGCGCTGATCGGTAGCCCGGCGCCGAGTCCCTTGCCCAGAGTGACGATGTCTGCGCGCACGCCATCGTGTTCGGCCGCCAGAAATTTGCCCGTTCGTCCCAGGCCTGTTTGCACCTCGTCCAGGATCAGCAGCAGGTCGTGCCGATCCGCGAGCTCGCGCAGGCCGCGGAGATAGCCCGGCGCAGGCACCACCACACCAGCTTCCCCCTGAATGGGTTCGACCATGAGCGCCACACACTCGGGATCGATTGCCCTCTCTACCGCGTCCAGGTCACCGAAGGGCACCTTGACGAACCCTGGAGGGTAGGGGGGAAACAGCTGCTCCCATCCCGGTTTGCCGCTTGCGGCCATGGCCGCGAGCGTGCGCCCATGAAACGCGCCGTGCGTGCTCACGATGCCGAAGGCACCGCGCCTGTACCTGCGGCCCCATTTTCGCGCCAGCTTGATCGCTGTTTCATTCGCTTCGGCGCCGCTGTTGAGCAGCGCGACTTGTTCGCTGCCAGTGAAGCCGGTGAGAAATCGGGCCAGCTCGATCGCTGGTCGGTTGTAGAACGCCGGGCTGGCGTTGATCAGCAAGCTCGATTGCTCTGCCAGCGCTGCCAGCAACTCGGGGGCCGCGTGCCCGAGAGTGTTGGTGGCCCAGCCCTGGACCATATCGAGGTAACGCGCTCCGGCCTCGTCCCACACGTAGGAGCCGTGGCCCCGGCTGAGCACCAACGACGGCCTATCCACCACCGGCATGAAAGGCGCCGCGAGAGAGCCTGCAGCTGAAGACTCGGGTGAAGTCGGCCAAGTTGATGCGGGTGACCGATATTGCAAATTCGTCATGGGGTTCCTTGGGGGTTGGGGCGGCCGCTGGAACACCAACGAAAAAAGCCGCCCGTGGTCGGGGCGGCTGCTGGGGACCGGTATCGAATTCTGGAAAGTCTCGGAGATTCGATGCCTAGTAGCCGCCCCGACGAGCGCGAGCTCGCACGGCCGCCGCGCGAGCGGCAGCCACTGCCCGAGATCGGGCAGCGCACGGGGCGACCAAGTTTCCGGACAGCACGACCCGCAGCATGGCAGAGCCGCGCTGCGCGTCAACTCCCTTGGTGGATCCTTGCACTCCGAACGCTCACAGCCGCGCCGGACGCCGGCCGTGCCGCTGTCGACTCCGTACCAGCGCGAAGGAAGACCCGTAGGGAGGCGTTCACCACCGGTTGCGCGAAGGCACTCGAGAGCGTCCGGCATCCAGCTCCTCTTTCTGAATTTGGCAGCGGCAACTCCCCAGCGCTCTGCTGCTGGCTGCCAGCCTGGCCTGCTAGTCGCGCTTCTGGTCCACCCTTGCTTCGACAAACTGCTCGAGCATAGAGCGTAGACAGCGATCAGTCACACTCGGCGCAACGCGCTCTTTCCGGGAGAATTCCATTTTTCGGGGGTGGCGCGCTTCTTGCTCGATTGGCGGCGGAGGTTCGAAAAGTCAATGCTAAAGCCAATCCGCTTCGTCTCAGCAACTCTCTTGACCGCCTTGTTCGCATCCGCGGTTAGCGCGACCGTTCAGATGACCGCGACCCAATGTAATCCCCGGACCAACTCAGACGCGAGCCGTATCGGTTACTCCAACTTTGGTGTTCACAACACTTCTTCGAGCAGCACGTTAGGCATCGAATGCTCATTGCCGGTGTCAGGAGGAGCAGTCTCATCGGCGCAGGTGACGGTTTACGACCGTAGCACGACTGCCAATGTAGTCTGCCTCTTTGAGGCTCTGGACAGGAAAGGCAACGTACTTGCCTCGCAGCAATTGTCTTCGACCAACCCCACCACCGCGGCACAAGACCTACAGTTTCAAGTCGCATCTACGCCAGCGGCCTTCGTCAATGTGTCGTGCGATCTTCCGCCGCAAACAGCGAGTGGCTTCTCCCACGTAGCAAGCATGGCAGTCTTCTGACGAACCAAGGATGAGCGCACAATAGGGAGGGCGACATGAAGTGGTGGTGGATGAGCGTCGCCGTGGGCGCTACGTTCCTTGCGGCTTTGGCCTTCAAGAGTAGACCCGAGTCAGCTCCAAGCGGAAGTTCGAAGCACTCAGTAAGGGCCGACCTGAGGGGTCAAGTCCAGGCATTGCGAGCGAAGGTCGAGGGCCTGCAGGCGCACGTGGACGCGCTGCGCAAGCAGGTCGCGGTGATCCGCGAGGACATGGCAAGTTCTGCCACCACCACTGCCGTGGCGCCCGCTCTGCGAGCGCCGACAGCGTCGCTTTCAGACACGTCGGAGGTGCTGGAGGCGAATGCTGAAGAACAGCAGGAGTTGTTCAGTTCGCTGGAAGCGCGCCTGGAGAGTGAGCCGGTTGACGCGGAATGGAGCACCCACACCGTGCGCGAAATTCGCGAGGTGGCGGCGGCCAACTTGCCGCGCACCCGCCTGGATGGCGTGGAGTGCGGAGCTTCGATGTGCCGAGTCGCGTTCCACCATGACTCTCGCGAGGATCAATTGGGAATCGGCCGCACGCTGGGGCGGCTGCCACCTTTCAGCACCGGCGCAGTCTACGACTACGATTTCGAATCCGACCCGCCGAAGACCACGCTGTTCCTGGTGCGCCCTGGCAGCGAGTTCCGCGAAGAAAGCGCGTATCCATGAGAAAACGCACGCAGCGCATCATGCACTGGGAGTGCTCAACACGGGCGCTTGCGAGGACGCCGAAGTCGGTATGCGTCAAGCCGGTTCAATAGCGTGCTGCGCGAAACGCCCAGTAGACGCGCGGCGCGGATTTGGTTGCCTCCCGTTTCGGCCAAAGCCTCCACAATGGATTGCCGTTGAGCCTGCTCCAAGGGGCTGAGCGCCAGCGTGGACGGTCCCGACATATGCTGTGGCGCACTCTCCAACAAGCGCGACGGCATGAATTCGCATGAATTCGAAAGCGACAGGTGCTGCGGCGCAAGAGGCTTTCTTCCGCTGAGCACGACCGCCCGTTCGATCACGTTGCGAAGTTCACGGACATTGCCCGGCCACGAATACGCGAGCAGACACGCCTCGACCTCTTCACTCAGCGGGCTAGCTTCTGCCTGCGCATGTCGCAAGAATGCGCGCGCCAGCGGCAGCACGTCTTCTCGGCGTTCGCGAAGCGGAGGAATCTTCGCGATGTAGCCCGCAATGCGGTAGTAAAGGTCGCTGCGGAAGTTACCCGCGCGGACCTCAGCAGCGAGCTCGCGATTTGTCGCGGCAAGAAAGCGCACGTCCAGCGTCGTTGGCGCGAGGCTCCCGATCGCGAAGCAAACCTTGGTTTCCAAGACATGCAGCAACTTTGCTTGCAAGCGTAACGGAAGCTCGCCGAGTTCGTCGAGCAAGACGCTGCCACCGTTTGCGGTCTGCAGGAGTCCTACTTTTGAGGTCATGGCCCCCGTGAACGCTCCGCGCTGATGTCCGAAGAGCTCGCTTTCCAGGAGCGGTTCCGTCAGCGCAGCGCAGTTGAGCCTCAGAAACGGCTTCCTGGAGCGAGGAGACCGGTCGTGAATGCTCTGGGCCAACACGTCCTTGCCCACGCCAGTTTCGCCCATGATGAGAACGTTCAAGTTCGATTGGGCGATGAGTTCTGTCTCGCGACAGAGCGCGTTCATCGTGGGCGGCTCTATGCCGCGTGCGGATCCTGTCTGGACACTTTCGGAAGACACCAGTAACTCGAAGCTCCATTCTCGATTGATTCCAGTCGCGGCCAGCATGATGCGGCGGCCTGGCGTCGAGCATTGGTCGGCGGGTCGGTGGTCGTTGCGATAGTGCTTTTACTACTCTTGACGGTTGGCTTTCGTCAGATCGAAGGCAGCCTTTGGTCAGAAGGGTCAGCGGGGACCGTGTACACGCACAATTGGGCGCACAGCCGGTCACTGGCGAGCTGACGGCCTGCAACGGAGCACATCCGGTCCAGCTAGAGTAAGTTCTCAGTTGGCTCCGTTGCGTCCGAGCCTGTTGACTTGGTCACGGCAGGGACGATTCGCATGGGAGTACCGAGGCATCGATTAAGCAACGAAGGTCGGGACCAAGTTCTGTTCCCGCCATTTCGTCTGGACCTGGATGAGCAACGCCTCTGGCGTGGTGACCGTCTGGTTGCCCTTTCTCCGAAGGCATTTGCCATTTTGAGCTACCTGGTGGAGCGGCCCGGGAAACTGGTGCTGCGCGAGGACCTGCTGGCGCGATTTTGGCGCGATCTACAGCTGAGCGAAGGCGTCCTGAAGACACAGATTGCCGAAATCCGGCAAGCGTTGGGCGACACTGCTCGCTTTCCTCAATTTATTGAGACGGTTCACCGGCGGGGTTATCGGTTCGTTGGGGTGGTCGAGAATTCTCGGGGACTGGTTAGCGTCGAGTCGCGCCATTTCGCATCGCCTTCAACCCACGAAGCCCGGCCGCATCTTCCGCGTCTCGCTGACTACTTTGTTTCACGGGAGGTGGAGCTGGAGGCGCTCGCGCGATGCTCGGACCGTGCTCGCGCGAGCGAGCGCCAAGTCGCCTTCATCGCAGGAGAGGCCGGTGTTGGTAAGACAGCTCTGGTCAACGCATTCCTACATCGGACGTTGAGCTCCGATGGTGAGTGGGGACGGATCGTTTGGGGCCAGTGCATCGACCAATATGGCTCGGGGGAACCGTACTTGCCGGTGATCGAAGCCCTAGGCCGGGCATGTGGAGGACCTGGTGGGGACCGCGTTGTCGATTGTCTCCGGCAATACGCTCCTGCATGGTGCAGTGTCTTTCCAAGTCTGTATAAGTCGCCGGTTGAATCCTCGTCGCACCTGCCGACGGCTTCGACACCAGGCCGGATGCTGCGGGAAATGGCGGAAGCACTAGAGGCGCTGAGCGCCCGTGAAGGATTGGTGCTCCTTCTCGAGGACTTGCATTGGGCCGACTATTCGACGCTCGATTTGCTTTCTTACCTCGGGCAGCGCTCAGGCCCTGCTCGCTTGCTTTTATTGGGAACGTATCGAGTTCGGGAGGCGCTGAGGGGGCGCCTGGCAGAAGTGCTTGAAACGCTGAGGACGCGCGCGTCATGCACTCAGATTAGTGTGCCGTTTCTCGGCGAGCCTGCCGTCGAGGAGTATCTTGCCCGTCGTTTTGTCGATCACCGACTACCCAATGCTGTTGCGAAGATGTTGCATCACCGCACTAGTGGCAACGCCCTGTTCATGATCGGTGTCGTGGGCGGCTGGCTTGACCGGGGGCTGTTGAGGATCGCGGACACACATTGTGAGTTGCATGCAAGTTTGGATAAGCTTGCAGCTTGCGTTCCAGATAGCTTCGTACGCATGCTGGAGAGGGAGCTGGAACTCGCATCCGCCTTGCAGCGTCGGGTGCTTGAAGCCGCCAGCGTGGCCGGCCGCGAGTTTTCCACGGCTGTAGTCGCTGCTGCGCTCGACGAACAACCCACGGAAGTCGAAGAAATTTGTCTGAGCTGGGCGCGCCGGGGACAGTTTCTCAGAAAGAAGGGGAGATGCGAGTGGTCAGATGGCACCGTCGGAGAACTGTTTGAGTTCATCCACGTGCTGTACCAAGAGCTTACCTACGAACGCATCGGCGTGGCCCGGCAGGCCTTTTTGCACCTGAGGATCGGCGAGCGCCTCGAGGGCGGACACGGGGCGGACCCGGCCCGTGTTGCCACAGAGTTAGCGCTGCACTTTCAGCGCGGCAGAGATTACGGACGTGCAACCCACTACATGGGCCTCGCGGGCGAACGGGCGCTACGACACGGCGCCTACCGAGAGGCGATCGACCATTTGACTCGAGCGCTCGTGCTCATCGAGCGGGCCGCCGGCACGGCGGCGTCGCAAGTTCGCGAGCTCAATTTTCGATTGATGATGGCTGCGGCTCTTCGCATGACCAAGGGCTACGCCGCGAAAGAGGTCGAGGACGCTTACCTGCTGGCTCAGCCGCTGTGCGAGGACGGTAGTGCACAACACGTCCTGGTCATGATCGGCATGAGCGCGTTATATGTCATCCGGGGGGCCTGCCAGCGCGCCCTGGATTTGGCCACGCAGGTCTTTGGGTGCGCTGAGAAGGCGGGAAATCAGGCGGCGCTAGCCGAAGCACAGCTTCTGATGGGTATTGCTCGGCAGCATCTGGGCCAACATGTGCTGGCCCAGGCTCATCTCGAGCAATCTATCGCTTCCAACCGGGACGGAGCTAGTTCTTCCAATTTGCTATCGCCGGAGCTCATGGCTGCAGCGCGAGGATGGCTCGCGTATTCTCTTTGCCTGCAAGGCCACCTGGATCAAGCTCGAGTCCAAACCGACAAGGCGTTCGCAGAGGCTCGGGCTTCCGGCAATCCCTTGGCGCTTGCTCATGCTTTGAATTTTCGCTGCACAGTTCACCGCTTTCGTGGTGAATGGCATCTAGTGCGCGAGGACGCGGCTGCGCTGGCTGCCCTGTGCAATGCGCAGGGCTTCGAATTGTTTCTCTCGATCGCCACGATGATGCAGGGCGCGGCGGAGTTGCACCGTGGAGAGTGTGAACGCGCTGTGCAGACTGTGGGGACTGGACTTGCGGGCTACGAGGCGACGGGAGCCCGGATTCACTGCGCCTTCTGGGCGGGGCTTCTGGCCCTTGCCAACCACAGACTGGGGCGGACGGCCTTGGCGCTCGAAATTTTGGAGCAGGCGCTCGCACGGATCGATTCGCATCACGACCAACTCTGGCATGCAGAGTTGTTGCGGATCAAAGGCGAGGTGCTCTGGACCGCTTGCGGAGTCACCTTCGACGCAGCAAGCGATGCGGTCGAAGGTTGCCTGCTAGCTGCACTCAGCATTGCGCGGACTCAAGGAGCCAAGCTGCTGGAGTTGCGCACAGCGATGGCCTTGTTCAGGTACCGACGAGAACATTGCAAGCAGGACGACGGGCGTGCGCTCCTGAAAGAAACCTATGCCTGGTTCAGGGAAGGGCACGACACGGCCGACCTGAGCGAAGCGCGAGCGCTGCTGGAAGCCGACTCCTGACTTGGACTGAGACGCGCCTGCAGGGCGCCACCCGGATCGCCTGCCAAAAGAGAGAACTGCCTTCGTCTCAGGGCGGATGGACCTGGCGCCATCTCTCGAAGCTGCGATCAGAAAGCGTAGCGCAGTTGCACGAAAGCGGTGTCGTTGTCGCCGTAGTACCAGCCGAAGGAGTTCTCGGCACCGTTCAGCAGCAGCGCTCCCAAACGCAGCAGGAAGCTGTCATTGGGCTTGTAGCGAAGTGCAGGTTGGAGCGCGTAGGTCTTGGGCATGACGCCGACAAGCCCTCGAAGGTCTATACCCCACTGGTCGCCGAGCATCCAGCGCAACGTCCCCGCCACGGCCGTGGTGGTTCGTTCGTATGCGAGCAGTGGTTGGGCTTCTGCAGGTCGATCGTGCAGTTGGTGTTGCGCGAGGAGTTCCACAAGCACGATGTTGTCCAGGTTGCCCGTCTGGTATTCCAGCGAGAGAACTCCGAGCAACGTTGGTGTTTGGAAGCTATTGAAGTCGACCTGATAGAATACGCGCCGGTTCTCGTATGCCGCGTCCAGCCGCAACCCGATCGGCCCGAGCGTGGTCGCGAGATCAAAGCCGACGTGGTGCCGGCGCAGGTAGCGCGCCGAAACAGGGCCTCCGGGGCCCAACGTATTGATCAGATCGAGGGCGGGCTCGAGCGTAGAGAGGTCGCCGGGAGTGAAGGTGGTTCCGCTCACGTACTGCAGAAACGCCGGATGGATCTGTACGAACGGTGTGCTGTCGTAACCGTAGTGATAGTACGCGCTCAGATCGACCCCCGGCAAGGCGGCTGAGATGCGCGCCCCGGCAGACGTGCCCTTGCCATTGTCCAGCGGTCGTTCGCTCTGTCGGAACAGCGGGGCAAGCTCTCGCTCGATGGACTGATCTACCAAGAGCGACGATTCACCGAGGAACTCTTGATATTTCGTGTAGGCACGGCGCTGCATCGCGCCCCAGTTCGTTCCATACACATCGAACCGATCGGGAATGAAGAACGGCGAAACCACGGCTTCGAACGTGAACACCCCCCCGGTGATACTGGCGCGGATCGCCGGCGTCGGCAGGTACCGGAGCTCATTCTCCGAGAGGAAGGGGTCTCGCAAGTCCCGCGCGTTGATGACGTCGTTGGGGCTCTGGAAATCGGAGCGTCCCCAGGCGATACGCTGCTGGCCAATGCGCAAATCGACCGCAGGCCAAAAGAAGCCAACGTAGGCTTCGCGCAATTGTGCGTCCAGCTCGCCGCGAGCCAGGTCGATCTCACCACGGCTATATAGCTGCGCCTTCTCCGCTGCGTGTAGCGTGTAGCCGAGCATGCCCGAAACTGTGGCCTCGAAGTGCTGCGCCTGGAGGTAGCTGGCTCGCAACACCAATTGCGTGCGGCTGATGAACGCGTCCTGCCAGAGACACGGGGTGGGATTCTCCGCGCAGGGAGGCTGGGGATCCGCTGCGTTGCGGCTTACGCGCGACAGTTGCCCGTAGACCAGCTCGAGGCTCTGCCGTGCGTAGCCGCTCACCTGCACTCGCGTGTCGGACAGCGCTTCCTGCGCTGGCGCCACCGGTGCCAGGCTCTGGCCCTGCTGTTCCGGGGGAATGGTCTCGACGATATCCCCTTCGCTGGGCGGAATCGTCTCGGTGAGATCCTCTGTGTTCGAGCTATCCCCGGGGGAGCCCGGCTGCGCTGCGGCGCTCGGCGATTGGAGCAGCGCGCACGCGCCGACCAGCAGTGCCACGATTGGGGCGGGCTCGAGCAGGGAAAACCGGGGGCAGTGCAACATGGGATGAGGCAGGAGCGCAGCGAATCGCGTTAGGGCTTCTCCAGGGCGCGCTGGGTAAACTCCTCGTCGGGAATCTCCGCGTCCACGACAATGCTCTGGAGCGTCAGCACGGTGGTGTGGTCGTGCTTGAGATCCCTCATGATCGACCTGGTGATAAACCAGTTCCCATCCACCCGCCGCAGCTCTCGAGCCTCGAAGGTTTTGATGAGCACGTTAGCCTTGTCGTACATTCTGGAGCGCAGAGTCAGGAAATTGTCAGCGCGAACCCAAAGCTCCATATGTGAATACTGACTATCGCCTCGACGCGGGAGCACATCCAGCACGAAACAAGTGGCACTCCCAACCTTCTCCGTGCCGATTTGCCGAGCCTGGCTATCGCGCAGGTCGCGCCGATCCAGGTCGGCAAATGAGAAGTCTGTGCCCATGAAAGAACTGCCGCGCAAGTTACCCGCGATGCGCCTCGAACGCTTGAGGGCCGGCAGAAACAAAAAGCGATCATCATCGCCGTTTCTATTTTGAATTTGAAGAAAGCCTGCACCTGCCAGATCGGGCGGAGCCGAGAAGCGCACTATACTTTTCGAAAGGGGCGGATCGTGGCGCCTGGAGGCGGCTTCGAACGCAAGTTCGCGCTTTGTCCCGCGCTTGTCGGTCAGAACGGCGCTTGCCTTGACTTTGCCTCTGGTCAGGCCCCAGGGATCTGACTCGAGAACGTTGAGAATGATCTCGTCAGGGCTAGGGTCTCTCGCTGCCGCGCGACCTTCAAAAGGTAGCCACGCGAGAAAAATTGTGAGCAGCAGCCATGCTATTTTCACTGAAGCGCCTCTTCGTCTACGGCCCCCATCTCCTCGAAACGGTCGCGTGCACCTTGATTGCTGACCCGCGCGAAGGCGGCATCCCAATTGAAAAACACGCGCAGGAAGCTCGTGGTCATCGTGGCGTCCGCAATGAACCCGCTCATCAACGTGACCAGACACAAGATCCCCAACACCTGCAATCCAGGGAAGCGTGAGAGGCACATTGCGGAGAAGCCCAAGGACAAGATGGCCGCCGTATAAAGGGACGGCGGCCCGACAGCAGCCAGTGCTCGCCCCACAATCAAGTCCGGATCGCGGGCGCCCGCCTCGAGTTGCTGCACTGTGCGCGCGACGATGTGGATGGTGGTGTTAAACAAGCCGCCAACGGACACGCAAAGAACAAGCGAATTGTCGACGCGCAGGTTGAGACCGAGCAGTCGCATCACGATAAAGCATGCGCAAATCGGGACAACGTTCGGAACCACGCTGATCAGGGCGATGCGCAGCGAGCGGAACACGGCAAGCTCCACCAAGATGATGACCGCGAAGGCCACCAAGAAGCCCCACAGCACTTCCACGACCACGGCGTGTGAGCCGTAGGCGGAAACCACGTTGGAACCCGTCACGCTCGCGCGTACCCCGAGCGGGCTGAGAAGGGTGTCCGCCTCGCGCTGCAGCACGTCCCGTAACTCCAGCGTTCGTTCGCTGCCGCGATCGGTCACCAAGATCCTGATGTGAGAGCGCGAGTAGTCGCTGTTCACGAACTCCGACAAGTCTCCCGGATCGACCAGCGAGAGATACTGCGAAATGAGGGACTCATCGTTCGGTACTCGCCGCTCTGCGAGGTCGCCGCCAACGAAGGCTTGGTTGATCTCGCCAACGAGGTCCGGCAAGGAAAGCGAAGAGGTGACGATGGGCTGGCGCTCAGCGAACTGGTCGAGAGCCTCCAAGGCGCGCAACACGTCAGGCTTTTGCAGAGATCCGGGTTCTCCCTCCAAGTAGACGGCGACGCGGATCACGCCGCTTAGCTTTTGCTCCAGCGTGCGCACGCCGTTCTGAACTTGTCCCCGGGGCAGCACGCCGACGTACTCATTCACGATGTGCAGGCCCCGCGTTGCTCCGGCGCCAAGAACGAGCATGCTGATTGCGATGCCAATCAACAGTTCGCGTTTGCCCTTGATCACTCGCCAAATGCCGTCCATCAGCCCGTCCATGGCGACAGCGAGTGCGGGTCTTTCGCCATAGTGCTGCTCCGGGGCCACGGAGGCGATCAGGAGCGGCAGTACAGTAACCGTCGTGACGAAGGCGAGTAGCACGCCCGCCGCAACCACCACGCCGAAGTACTTGATCATTGGAAGCGTGGCGGTAACGAAGGCGGCGAAGCCAAGCGCTGTTGTCAGGGACGTTAGGAAGCAGGGTAACAGGAGCTCCCGCATGGCTTCCGTGATGGCCTCTTCACGGGTGCGAGACGTGATGAGCTTGTCCAGGAAGCGCGTGTACACGAAGATCGGATCCACGACGCCATAGACGAGGATGACAGTCGGGATCGTCGAACCAACGATGCTGATCGGTTTATCGAGCAGGCTGCAAAAACCTGCGGTCCAGGCGAGGCAGACCAGCACCGAAGCCAGCGGCAGCACGATGCCGTGTATCGACCGAAACGTCAGCGCCAGCGCCGTCACCAGGATCAGCAGCACCGCCGGCGTGAGGATGGTCTGGTCCTTGGCCAGCGCCCGCGTGGTCTCGGTCTCGACCACCGGTGCGCCGGTCACCTGAACGCGCAGCCCGGCGGGAACCGGGGTGGTGCGCATGACGCGCTGCACCGCCTCGACGGCGCTGCGCTGCTGGGCGATCGTGGCGAAGGCCGCGGGAATGCGCATCTCGGAGAGCACCGCCGTGGCCTTGCTGTCCGGAGATACGATGCTGCGCACCAGCAAGGAGCTCCCCAGCGCCGCCTTGCGCACGCGATCGGCCTCTTCGGGGGTGGTCGGCACCACCTGCATCACCGGACCGCTCTCGACCGCGTCCCCCAGGGCCCGGATTGAGCGCGCGTTGCTCAGGCTCCGTACCTGGCTGAACAGGTCGACGGACTCGAGCTGATGGGTGACGGAGTCGATGTACGCGAGCACCTCGGGCGCGAACACGTCCTGCCCGTCTTGCATGGACTCAATCAGCAGCACCACGAAGCCGCCGGGATCCCCGAACTCCTTCGTGTACTGTTGCAGCAGAGGCAGGCGGGGGTTGCCCTCGTACTCGTAGAAGTCCTTGTACTGGAAGCGCACCTGGATGGAGCGCGCCGAGTACACGGAGGCCGCGACGGAGATCAGGATCAAGAGTGCCGCCGCCAGGCGATGCCGCAGCAACACCTGGAGCAGTCGAAGGGCGATGTTCATCGGCCGGACGCGGGACAGCGAGAGTCTGCCCTGCCTCGGGCATACTAGACTGGTCTTCCAGCCGTAAAGCTCAGAATTTGTTGCGCTCCCAGCTGATCCGGAGCACCCGAGCAGGGACTAGCTCGGACAGATACGCCCCGGGCGAGCATTTCTCACCGCCGGCCGTGCGCCAGCGCTCATTCCGATACACCACAGGCCGCTGCGCCCGGGGCCCATGGAATTCGCCGCCGGCGTCCACCGGCGGCGGGGCGCGCCTCAACCCTCCGGCGGGGGCGGCAAGCTATCCCCCGATACCTCGAGCTCGCCGAGGAAGGCGCGGGCCTCCTGGTAAGCGGGGTCGGTGGTGATGGCGCGCTTGGCGAGCAGCGCGGACTTCTTCAGGTCGCCGCGGTGCTTGGCGATGGCTGCTTGCCTCAAATACGCCTCAGCGCGGCTCATCGGGCCCGGCGTCTTGAGCAGGGTGACGAGCTGCAGGGCCTTGATCGCGACGTCGAACTCGCCGCGCGACATGGCCAGCGCCGCCAGCTCGGAGGCGACGGCGCCGTTCTGGCGGTCGCTCGCCAGCGCGGCTTCCAGCCAGGCAAAGATGGCCTCTTCGTCGCCCGCCGCCGTGGCCACGCGGGCCATTGCGTGTTGCAGCAGCGATAGCTCGGGCGAGCGGCGCTTGCCGTGGTTGCGGATCGCCTCTTCCAGGCGGGCGGCGGCGGCCTCGATCTGATCGAGCTCGACCTCGACCTCGACCAGCTTGACGATGGTCTTGGCGTCGTCGACCAGCGTCAGGGCCTTTTCATAGGCAGCGCGGGCCTCTTCGAGCGCTCCTTCGGGCGCCTGCCGGTACAGGTCGCCCGCGTTGCACAGCAGGTCGAAGCGCTGCGCCTTGTCCTGCGTGCTCTCGGCCTCCGCGACCAGCAGGTTGGCCCAGCCCCGATAGGCCTTGGCTGCCTGGTACATCTTGCGCAGGCGCTTGCGGATCGCGTCCTCGGCCGGGAACTGCGCATGCACGAGCTCGAGCGTGTCCTTGGCGGCCATCGGATCTCCGAGCCGCTCGCAGGCCTCGGCGAGATCCAGCGCCACCGCCACCTGCTCGGGGCCGGTGCACAGGGGGACCAGCGCCCGGTACGCGGCCGCCGCCTTGTCCCAGTCCCCGCCCTGCGCGGCGAGGCGACCCAGCTCTCGCTGCGCCGCCTTGTCCTCCGGGTGCGCCATCGCCCAGGAGCTCACCCGCGCCTGTGCGTCGTCGATCTGGCCCAGCTCGCTCAGGACGCGAGCCACCTCCAGCGTGATCGCCCCCTGTTCCGGGCGCGTCTCCGGATCGCCGCGCGCCTCCAGCAGGTCGAGCTTGGCGGTCAGGGCGTTGCACAGGTCGCGCTTGGCGCGCTCGGGGCTCAGGCGCGAGGCGCGCGTCAGGTCCTCGATCGCCAGCGCGAGGTTGTCGAGATCGTCAGGAGCCAGGCCCAGCCGCAGCGTGCCGCGCAGGTGGAACAGCGCGCCGAGCTCGGCGTCCTCCGCCGCGTACAGGTCGATGGCGCGGCTCAGGTGCGCGAGCGCCCGGCTGGGCTCGTCAGCGGCCAGCCAGTGCTGAGCGATCTGGGCCAGCAGCTCGCGGTCGGGGGAGGCGGGGTCGGTGGCGCGCTCCAGCGTCTCCGCGGCGCGCCGCGGGTCGTTGAGCTGGCGCTCGTAGATCAGCGCCGCCTGCTCGATCTGTTCGCGCTTCTGGGCCGCGTCGCCCAGGTGCGCGGCGTGGTCGCACAGCGCCTCGGCCAGCTTGTCCCAGGCGTCGTGCTGCCGGTACCACTGCACGCGCTCGGCATGCAGGGCTTCGCTCTGCGGCAAGCGCTCCAGGCCGCGCAGCAGCGCGCGCTCCACGCCGATGAAGTCGTCCTGGGCCTTGTGCAGCGACACCAGCTCCAGCGTGCGAGCCTCCGCCGCGGGGCCACTCTCCAGCGCGATCAGCTGGTAGAGAGTGCGGGCGCGATCGGAGATGTGCTGCTCGCCATCGAGCAGCTCCAGGAACGAGAGCAGCACTTCGCGGCTGTCCCCGCCCATGGCCACCGACGAGCGATACATGTCGATGGCGGCCTCCCTGTCGGTGCCCGCCAGGATCTTGCCGAGCTGCAGCGTGGCGGTGGTGATCGCGGCCTTGTCGCCGCGGTCGCGCGCGGCGCTCAGGCGGCGCTCGATCACGCCGTGCAGCTCGGAGAGCCGGCCCTGCTGTTCCAGCAGGTCCTCGAGCAGGCGCGAGGCCTCCTCCGACTCGGGGTCCTCATCCAGCACCGCGCGCAGCGCGGCCTCCGCCTCCTGCTTGCGATCGGAGTCGATCAGGATGCGCATGCGCTCGAGCCGCAGCGAGTGGCGCAGCGCCGGGTCGTCGACCGCCTTCTCGATCGAGGAGATGCGATGCTCGAGCTTCTGCCGGTCGCCGGTCTTGCGATACACGTCGAACAGCGGCTTCCAGACGCGCACCGAGGTCGGCTCTTCTTCGAGCAGCTGCTCGTAGACGGTGCTCGCCAGCTCCAGGTCGCCGATCGTGTTCTGTGCCAGGGTCGCCAATCGCAGCCGCAGCTCGAACGCCTCCTGGATGCCGGCGTGCGGGATGCTTTCCTGCAGCAGATCCACGGCTGCCTTCGGCTGACCGTCGCGCTCCAGCAGATCCGCGAGCGCGCTGATGGCCCAGATGGCCTCGTTCACGCGCTCCTGATCGCGCGCGAGCTTCACGGTCGCGTCCAGCATCGCCCGCAGCGCCGGCTCGTCGTGGGCCTCGCGCGCGAGCTCGACCGCCTCGTGCAGGGACTCCAGCGTAGCGCGACGCAAGCGCGCCGCGTGCGTCAAGCTGAGCAGCAGCGCCGCCTTGTCGTCGGTGTCCCGCGCCACGCGCTCCAGCAACTCCACCACCTCGGCGCTCGGCGGATTGGCTGCCAGCGACGCCCGCAGCAGCTCCAGCACGCGGCGCGAGTTACCGTCGCGGGTCAGCGCCACGTCCAGGTGTTGCACGGCGTCGCGCGGCCGGCCTTGATACAGGTCGAGCGTGCCGAGCCGATACAGCACCTCGGTGTAGCGCTCGGGCGCCGCGTCGGGGTCGGCGTTCTCCACGAACGAGCGCAGCGCCTGCGCGAGCGCCTTCGGGTCCCCACCGACGCCGGCGCGCTCGACGGCCTCCAGGCACTCCAGCGGCTTGCGGCCGGTGGCCTGCGCGCGCGTGAAGCAGCGCGCGGCGCGCGCGTTGTCGCCCGTCGTCTCCACCAGGCGCCCGAGCGAGAGCCACAGATCGCAAGCCAGCTCGGGATCCTCGCTCTCCGCCTTCTCCGCCAGCGTGGACAGCTGTTCGGCTACCAGATCGGTGCGGCCGATCTCCTGCGCCAGCTCCCAGGTCTCCTTGATCAGGCTCTTGGTGGAGGGGTTCTTGAGCAGCGCCTGCAAGCGGCAGTCGAGCGCGGCATCGCGCTGACCGAGGCCCACCAGCACCTCCGCGCGGCTGCGCAGGATGGCGCTCTGCGTGGCGGGATCCTTGGCGTGGTGCATGCGCTGCTCCAGCGCGCGCAGCAACAGATCGTGGTGGCCCGCCTCGCGCAGCGCCGCCTCCAGCCGCTGCGCCTCCTCGTTATCCTGGGAGCCGGCCTCCAGCGCCGAGTCCAGCAGGTCCTTGGCGCGCTCGTGCTGCCCCAGCTCGTTGGCGATCCGGTACAGCTCGAACAAGATCGAGCTCTCGCCGATGCCTGCCTGCGCGTCGGCGCCGTCGCTGCGATGGCGCGCCAAGAGCAGCAGCAGCGCGCGATAGGCGCGCTCCGATTCCTCGAGCTGGCCCTTCTCACGCGCCACCTCGCCCAGCAGCTTGAGCATCTGCAGGTTGTTGCGGTCGATCTTGGAGGCCAGCTCGAGCTCCGTGAGCGCGACGTCCAGGTCGCCCGCGGCGCGCGCGATCTGCGCCAGCTGGAAGTGCACCCGCGCGCGCTCCGGTGTGCGCCGGCGCCCGAACTCCTCCAGGAGCGAGGTCAGCAGCTGGCGGGCTTCCTCGTAGCGCTCCTGCTGGCGCAGCATGTCGGCCAGCGAGAGCCGCAGCTCGCGGTCCGCCGGCTCGAGCTGGACCGCCTGCTGCAGCAGCGGGATCGCCTCGTCGAGCTGCCCCAGGTGCTCCTGGTGCACGCGGGCCGCGTCGCGCAGGTACTGCGCCTTGATGGCGGGATCGCTCGCGTGCTCCACGCCCGCGCTCAGCAGCGGCCCCAGCAGCATCCAGTTGCCCTGCGCGCGGTAGGATTCGGCGAGCAGCGAGCGCAGCTCCACCGCGGCTGGATCGGCGCGCAGCGCGTCCGTCAAGTAGCCGCGAGCGCGCTCGTCGTTGCCGGCGGCGCGCAGCGCCGTGCACAGGCCGAGCAGCGTCTTGCGGCGCGCGAACTGGTTGCTCTCCGGCGTCAGCTCGAGCCGCTGTTCCAGCCAGTGCACCGCGGCGTCGTGCTGGCCGCGGGCCGCGCTCAGCTCGGCCAGTGCATCGAGCACCTCCGGCGTGGGCGAGAGCGCGACGCTCGCCTCGTAGGCGGCGAAGGCCTGATCGACGTTGTTCAACGAGTGCTGGCTGAGCTGACCGGCGCGCGCCCACAACATGGCGGCCGCCTCTCGGTCCGCCGTGCCGGCCACGCGCTTCGCCTGCTGGGTGAGCAGGGCATACAGGCCGGCGTGCTCGCCGCTGGAGGCGAGGATGCGCTCCAGCGCGTCGAGCGAGGGCGCGTGCCCCGGCGCCTCCTCGACGTTCTTCTGCAGCACCTCGATGCGCTGGGCGGGGCTCTCCCCCACCAGGTCGAGGATGCGTGCCTCGTCCAGGCGCAGCTCCAGCCGGCGCTCGAGCGGCGGTGAGAGCGCGAGCTCCTGGCGGCGCAGCTCCAGCAGATCCGCGTAGCGCTGGCCGCGCTCGTAGATGCTGCCCAGCAGCTCGATCGTGCCCCAGTGATCCGGCGCCTTCGCCAGCAGGCTGCGGCAGATCTCGGCGCCCAGATCCGGGTCGTTCAGCGCGTCCACCGCGAGCTCCGCGGCCTGGTAGCTGAGCGAGATCGAGCGCTCGCGATCGAAGGGCAGGGCGGAGCCGTCGACCAGGAGCCGCAGCGCCTGTGAGAAGCCGCCGCGCTGCTTTTCGAGCTTCACCAGCTCTTCGAGAGACCACCACGCCACGCGATCGGGGAGCGAGCCCAGCACGGCGTCCGGCGTGCGCTCGGCCAGCTCGTTCATGGCCGCTCCCGAGCTGCGCAGCGCGCGCTCCAGGATCGGCTTGGCTAGCGCGCTGTCGTGCACCACGTCGAGCGCCACGTCGGCGGCCTCGCGCAGCACGGACAGGTCGTCGGGCGTGACGGCGTCCGCCAGCTGCAGGAGCGTCTCGACCAGCGGGCGCTCCGGCGTGCGGCGCCGCAGCTCGGCCAGCATGCGCAGCGTATCCGGCTCGCTCTGGCTCTGCACCGCCAGGCTGAGCAGCGCCTCGGCCTGCTTCGGGTCCTGCCGGTGATCACGGTACCAGAGACCCAGCTGCCGGCGCAGATCGTGGGCGACCCGCGGCGGCAGGCTGGGCGTCGCGTCCACCCGCTCCAGCAGGGCATGCACGGTGTGCTCCCAGGAGCGCGCGCTCTCGGCGGCCTGCTCCACGGCCTCCGCCACCTTGCGGTCGAGGAAGCCGAGCGCGATCGAGTTCTGCACCAGCGCCCAGGCCACCTCGTGCCAGGCCCGCACGCGCGTCGCCACGCGGGCTGCGGCGCAGGCCGCGTCGCGGTGCGCCGGGTCGGTCTCCAGGATCTGCCGATAGCAAGCCAGCGCGGCGTCGCGATCCTCCATGCGCTCTTCGAGGATCTGGCCGCGAGCGAAGCGCAGCTCCCGGCCTCGCTCGGCGTCCTTGCAGCGATCGATCGCGCGCTGATAGCCGGCGACCGCCACGCCCCACTCGCCGCTGCTGCGCGCCAGCCGCCGCAGCTCGCCCTCCAGATCGGAGTTCGGATCGAGCTCGAAGGCCCGGCACAGATAGGTGAGCGCGCCGCTCGGATCCTGCGCGCGCTGCTCCAGGATGTTGGCCGCTTCCAGCAGCACACCGCGCGCCGCCGTCGGTCCTGCGCTCGAGCGCACGCGCAGCTCGACCAGCTCCAGCACGCCGGGCCACTCGTCGGCCGCGGTCAGCGCGCTGGCCAGCGTCTCCACCGCATCATGAGCGTGCGCCTCGTTGCCGAGCAGCGCGCGCAGACCCGAGCGCGCCGCTTCGTGCAGCGCGTTCAGCTCCAGCGCCTGCCGGTAGTACTCGATCGCCCGCCCCGGCGACTTCTCGTGCTCGCGGTACACGTCGCCCAGCCGAGCCAGCTGATCGGTGCGCCGCCGCGCGTCGGGCTCGCTCTGCACCGCGGTGCTCAGCAGGCCGATCACGTCGCCGTGACGGTTGGCGGCCGTGCACAGATCGACCAGCGCATCCACCGTCTGCGCGTTGGACCCGAACTGCTGCTCGATGTCGCGCCAGACGTCGATCGCGCTCTCCAGCCGGAACAGCCGCGTCTCGTAGATGCGCGCCACGCGCACCAGGTCGTTGCGGCGCGCGCCCGCCTTGGTGCTGGCTTGCGCGCGGCGCCGGAGATCATCGATCAACGGGTCCCAGCGCTCGGCGCGCTCCAGGATGGCGATGCGCGCATCGAGCGCGGAGAGGTCCCCTTCGCTCACCTCGAGGCAGCGCTGCCAGAGCTCCAGCGAGCGATCGATGTCGCCCAGATCATCGGCGAGCTTGGCGGCCTCCGCCAGGACCTGGCGCTGGCCGCGCAGGTTTGGCTCCAGCACCGCCAGCCGCTCCAGCACGCTCAGTAAGCGGTCCTGATCGCCGGCGTCGGCGAGCAGCTGACGCAGCCGGCGCGCCGCGAACAGCCGCGGTTCCTCGCCGGCGCGTGGATCATCGAGCACGCCCACGTACAGCTCCGTCGCCGAGCTCGGGTCGGCGACCTTGGCCTCGTACACCTTGCCGGCCTCGACCAGGAGCTCGATGCGCCGCTCGTCGCTGGCCGAGCTCTCGGAAGCGGCGACCAGCGCGCTCGCGTACAGATCGTGGCGGCCGGTGCGATCGGCGAGACCGCGCAGCTGCGCGTGCACCTCGTTCGAGTCCGGGGCCAGCCGCAACAGCGCCGCCGCGTGCGTCAGCGCGTCTTCGTGGCGCTCGATCTTGATCAACCAGCTGGCGCAGGACTCGCGCAGCTCGCGCTCCTGACCCTCTGTCTCCACCACGTTGAGCGACAGCTCCAGCACCCGGATCACGTCCTCCGGGCGGCGTGCGCTGGCGTAGCGCTCGCGCAAGATCTCGAGCGCGCGGCGGCGCGCTGCCACCGGCGAGGTCGCGCGCTCCGCGATCTGCTCGAGCAGCCGGCAGGCATCGTCCTCGCCCTGCTCGAGCTGCAGGATCTCCTCCGCCATGCGCAGCGCCGCGACCGCGTCGCCCAGCTCTTTCAGCTGGCGATCGGCGATCTGCACGCGCGTGGCCAGGGCCTCCGCGGGCGGCAGGTTGCTGAGCCGCGCGCCCCAGATCTCGATCAGATCCTGGTGCCGGTTCTGGCGCTCCAGGCGCCGCTCCAGCGCTTCGGCGAGCTGAGCGTTGTCGGGCGAGGTGAGCAGCAGCTCCTTCAAATAATCGCTGGCGCGATCGCCTTGCCCGGCGAAGTCCTTGGCGATGCGCGCGGCCTCCTCCAGCAGCGGCCGGCGCTTTTCGGCATCGCTGGTGCGCGACAGCTTGCGATCGTACTCCGCGAGCAGCTCCTCCCAGCGCTCCTCCATGGTGAGCAGCAAGCTCAGCTTTTCGAACGCCCAGTCGCCGCCCGCGTCGAGCGAGGTGAGCCGCTTCAGGATCCGGATGTTGTAATCGGGATCATCGAACCACTCGTCATGGAACGCGACCGCGCGCTCGCCCAGCGAGAGCAGGGTGACGGCGCCGAGATCGCTCTGCAGTACCTCTTGATAGAGCGCTGACGCCTCATCGGGCTGATCGCACTCGCGCGCCGCCTCGTCGAGCGCCGCCCAGGCCTCGGCATTTTCGGGCTCCGCGCGAGCCGCGGCGAGCGCGCTGCGCAGAGGTTCGGGGATGTCGTCGTGCGCCGAAGGACTAGATTGTTGGATCATCGTTTGAGAGCGTCAGCTTCCGAAGCGAGCGGTCAGACCCTGGCAGTGTATAACAGTAGGCGAGCCCGCGGCCCGGGATCCAGAGCAGGAACGACGCTCTCCGCGGCGCGTGCAGTGCCGAGGCGCGGCGGACTTCGCGGCCGGTCCCGAGGGGTGGTAGAGGGACTCTCGATTGCGGGCGCGCGCCTATCGATGTACGAGGAGACTCCAGCGTGCGGCGGCGACTGGGGACACACCTCGTCGCGGCGCGCAAAGGTAACGTACGCCGGTTGAAATCCGGTCCACAGATGAGGTGACCATGGCCGCGACGCCATCCACGATGAGACAGCTGGGCAGCCAGCTTCCCGCCTTCCAGCTCACGGATACCCGGAGCGGCGAACTAGTGACGGACGGCTATTTGCGCGGCCGGGGGCCGGCGGTGGTCGCGTTCATCTGCAATCACTGCCCGTTCGTGGTGCACATCCGGTCGGGCCTGGTCGAGTTCGGGCGTTACTGCCAGGAAGCAGGGGTTCCGTTCGTGGCGATCTCCTCCAATGACGTCGCGAGCCATCCGCAGGATGGGCCGGGGCCGATGGCGGCAGAGGCCAAGAAGCACGGGTTCACCTTTCCCTACCTCTATGACGAGACCCAGGACGTCGCGCGGGCCTTCGACGCGGCCTGCACACCGGACTTTTTCGTCTTTGATGCCGACGGCAAGCTCGCGTACCGCGGCCAGTTCGATGCGGCCCGTCCCAGCAACTCCGTGCCGGTGACGGGCAGCGATCTGCGCGCCGCGGTGCAGAGCTTGCTCGCCGGCAAGGCCCCCAGCTCGGACCAGAAGCCGAGCATCGGTTGCAATATCAAGTGGAAGAAGTGAATCCAGGCGAGGAGTCGGAGCGCGAGGCGCCCGCGATCGGCACGCCCTCCGACGCTGACCTCCAGAAGGCCTTCGTGGCGTGGCTCGCGGGGCTGGGCGGCGAGGCCAGGGAGCTCGCCGCGCTGCTGGCGCGGGAAGACGCACCTCCGAGCCTGCGCCGCTTTGCCGCCGAGACCCTGAACCAGTTATTGTATGCGGTGGATCTGATCCCCGAGGGCATCGAGGGCCTGGGCTATCTCGAGGCGCTGTTCGGCTTTCGGCTGCTAGCGCGAGAGCTGAGTGAAGCAGAACCGGATTCTGCGTCAGCGGATCCCCACGGCACGGTACGCCGGCTCTCCGGCGAGGCGGACCTGGTACGAGCCTTCCTCGGCGAAGAAGACCGGCAGCGCCTGCTGGCGCTCGCGCACCAGCAAAGCGGAAAACGAGCGCGCGGCCGTCTGATGACGGAGCTGCTCGAGCAGCCCGAGGCCCAGAGCGCGGCGATCGAGGACGTGCAGAGCTGGGCGGAACAGTATCGGCCCCCCCAGTTCGGGTCGGGCTCCCACGATCTGGTCCGGCTGCTGTCGTTCCTGCGCACCCGCGTGCTCGGAACGAGCTGAATGGTCTCGCCTCGTTGGCGCGCCCGCCATGGTTGAGCGGCGGGCGCACACCGCAGACCCATTTCGCGCGTACAGGATCAGGGCCGGGCCTCCAGTGAGCGGCCGCCTCCGGCACCTCGGGACACCGCCGGCCTCGCTCCTGCGGAGGGAGTCGGAGGCAAGGGCGCAGTCCCAGGCTCTGGAGCGGCGGAGCCCGCGGGTTGGCCAATGGGCCCCGTCGCACCCTGCGAATCGATCGGGAGGCCTTTCTTCCTGGCGGAGCACTCGGGCAACACCGAGATGACCGAGCGCCGGAGAGCGTGTACGGCGCGCCCGTGCCGGATGTCGCGCAGCTGTTTCGCCACGCCAGCGTCGATCTGAACGAGCGCTATCGTGCCATTTTGAGCGTGTTTGCCGCGGCGAAGCGCCAGTTTCGGCTGCACTTGCGTCCAGATGAGGTACGCGCCGAGGCGCACTGGCCCGACGGGGCCGTCGCTGGAGAGTGTTCAGGAGGCGCTGTCGCGGCTCGCCGAGTGGGGGAACTTGATCGCTCAGCCCGATACCTCTCGCGTCGCCACGCTCGAGGACTTCTATCGCGCGCGCCTTCTCTATCGCCTGTCCGCCGAGGGGGAGGCCGTGGAGGAGGCCATGGCAGCGTTCGAGCAGGCGCTGGTGCGGCGCGCGGAGCTGCAGAGCGTGGCCCTGCAGGACATCGAGACGCGGCTCGAGGCGCTGCATCGCCTCTCGCTGGAAGCGCCGCTGGACGCGACCAAGGTGCACCAGGCGCTTCGAGATCTGCTCGGGGTCTTCACTTCGCTCTCGGAAAACGCGCAGGCGTTCATGGCCGGGATCGCCCGTTCGCTCGAGCTGCAGCGGGCAGAGGCGCAGGCCTTGATGACGTACAAGCAGCGCTTGATCGACTATCTGGAGCGCTTCATCGGCGATCTCGTGGTGCGCTCGAGTAGCATTGCGGGCGTGCTCGAGCAGCTGCAGCCGGCGACGGACGCGCTGCTCGCGGCCGCCGCTCGCCGCGAGGCGCGCGACGCCGCGCCCGACGGCGGCGATGGTGCCGCTGTCTTCGAGCAGAAGCGGGACGCCTGGCGCGAGCGCTGGCTGGGTTTGCAGCTCCGGTTCGTGGCCAGTCCGCAGCGGCCCTCGCAAGCCGAGCTGCTGCGCGGGCGGGCTCGCAGCGCCATCCCACAGCTGCTCGCCGCCATCACCAGCCTCAACGATCGCCGTAGCGGCAAGAGCGACCGCTCGGCGGATTTTCAGCTGCTGGCACGCTGGTTCGCCGAGTGCGCATCAGACTTCGACGCGCATCGGCTGTATCGTGCTGCCTTTGCGTTGAGCCCGGCTCGACACCTCGCGCTGCTCTGTCCGGAGTCGGACACGCCGGCGAGCACGCCGTGGTCCGAAGCTGCTCCGGTACAGATCCATCCCAAGCTGCGTGAGCGAGGTTCGCTGAGCCCGCGCGGCCCCTCGCCGAGGGTGCGGGACCGCAGTCAGGAGCGGCAGCTCCTGGCGGCGGCGCTCGCGGCCGAGCAGGCGCAGGTCGACGCCGCGCGCGCCAAGCTGGCGCGCGGCGAGCCGGTGCTGCTCTCGGAGCTGGGGCCGCTCGATCGGCACGAGCACCGGTTGCTGTTGACGTTGCTCGGTGAGGCGCTGGCGGCGCAGCGCACGACGGAGGACGCCGTGGAGCGCTACAGCGGCGACGGCACGCTGCGCATCCGGCTGGAGCCGCTCGCCGGCCACAGCACGGCGCGCGTCGAGACGGAGCTCGGAACCTTCAGCGGTCGGGATCACAGGTTGACGGTCTGGCCCGGGGGAGAGCCCCGCGCATGAGCGCAGACTCGATCGGGCCGCGGAGAGGAGCGAGCGCAGCCGGGCCTGGGCCGCCGTCTTCGGGGCGGTCACGGCGCCGCCGCTGGCGCAATGGACGGCCAGCGTGGCGCAGCGCGGCCAGCTCAAGCGGCTCGCCGCTGGCTCGCCTGAAGCCGCGAGCCAGCTGCTGGCTCGCGCCGAACGAGTCCTGGAACGCCTGCCGGCCTCCGGTATCCCGCGCAGCCAGCTCGCCGCGGAGGCGCTGGGCGACGCGCACGCGCTCGACGCTGGACGGCCCTTGGCCACGCTCCTGCTGCTCGCGCTGCGCGCCCGCGAAGAGCGCCCGCGCGACACCTGGGCGCGTCTGGGGGTGCTGGTCAATGAGCGCGCCAAGCCGGTCCTCGTGCTCAACCTGCCCGCCGCGCCCGACAGTGCGCTCGGCAACCTGGTGCGGCTGGCGCGCGAGCAAGGAGAACCCTTGCACCTCTCACTGCGCTCGCTGCTGCGCTCGAACGCTCGCTGGCAGGTGGCGGGCAGCGACGTCTTCGTGTGCGAGAACGCCAACCTGCTGGCGATCGCCGCCGATCGGCTGGGAGCGAGCTGTGCTCCGCTCGTCTGCACGGACGGCATGCCCTCGGCGAGTCAGCGCACGCTCCTGAGACAGCTCGCCGATCACGGAGCTCACCTGCGCTACCACGGCGACTTCGACTGGCCGGGGATCAACATCGCCAACTACGTGCTGCGGAGCTTCGGCGCTACCGCCTGGCGCTTCGACGCGCGGCACTACGTCCCGCGCGCCGGGCGGGCGCTGGCAGGCGCTCCCGTCGAGGCCAGCTGGGATCCCGAGCTCGCGGGCGCGCTGAGCGCCGGCGGCGCTGTCCTCGAGGAGGAGGCGGTCGCGGGCCCGCTGCTCGAGGATCTCGCGCGCCGTTGACGCGGCGGGGCCCAGCTCCTGCGCGGGTGGGCTCGTTCCGCTCGACCCCCGACGTTTGCAGGATGGGCCCACTGCAATTGCTGGACGGTCGGGCCCTCGACGCTCTGACGTGGCGAACGAGCCTCGCACTCGAGCACCGGCTCTGCCGCTGGCGCTCCGAGAGCGCGAGCCCCTGGCGTTCCAGGATGCGTCGCCGGGGACCCCGCCGGCGGTGGTCCGCAGGCGGCCAGCTTCGTGCGCTGGGGGCTCCTGCTGGGCTCGGTGCCGCGCGGCTCCGAGCCCAGCAGGATGTGCACCATTTCCGCCCATTGACGATTCGCCTCCGGGATCGACCGCTGGCATCTTTGCGACAATGCGCCAGAGCGATCATCAACGGATGAGCGATGGAACACTGGAACGTCTCCCGAGTGCCACTCGCACCGCTTTGACAATCGCCGAGCGTTGAGCTCCGGGCAACGCATGTCCACAAAGAACCTTGCACGAACCGTCATCGAAGGCGGTCGCGCCCCGCGCAATCGCTGGGAGCGCCGCCGCTCGAACGCCCTCGACCGGCGCCGCGAGGCCCAAGCCTCCGCGCAGCTACGGCTCGCCCTCACTCCCGAAGAGATCTGCTATCGGCCCCGCCCGAAAGTAGGTGTCGAATTCCGCGATCGGCTCGGGCCTGCGTGGCGCTGGCTGGAGTCGCAGATCGGCAGACCCTGGAACGACGTACGGGGCGAGCTGCTCCAGCGCTTCGACACTCGCACCACGGCCGGACGCCACATCCTGTACGACCACGTATTGCCGAGCGTGGAGGGCGATCAACGCCGATTCCTCCCACCGGAATTCCACGTGGACGATGCCGGTCGGCTCGTTCGAGCCCGACCTCGCCAACGCGTTCGTTGGAAGAGCGCGTCTCTCGACCAACCGTCTGCTGCTGACCAGAGCTGGATGGCCGCCCGCCGGGTAGGTCGGCGCGGAAGCGCGTACTTCTGGTTTGTGCAGACGGAACATGGGGCGTACCGGCAATGCCAGCGGCTCAGCGCTGCCGAGGTGACACGCTTCTTGGTCCTCCCGATCAGCTACCGCGAGCAGTGCGACGCACTTCGGCCGGCTCCCAGCGCGCGGGAAGCTCAATCTCCGATGCTGCAGTCGACTTGCGGCGGGACGCTGGAGGTACCGAGCTGAGCAGGGCAGGGGCGCAGGATCGAACCGAACAGGTACTACGTGCCGAGCTCGAGCCGTCCAGAGCGTTCAGGACTGCGAGCGCTGAGCCAAGATAGCTCTGCCACGGCGCTCACTTTCCGCCGAGCCAATATCTGTACGCCTCGATCCAGTCTTTGGGTCTCTGCGCCGCCGGACGGCTGGGGTAACATGCGGCGGAACGCGCGTTCCAGCTGGCCGAGTTCCAGCTCCGCGACTCGACTAATAGCCGAAGACTACGGCATTCCCTCAGCGAGCCAGCGCACGCTCCTGGGACAGCTCGCCGATCACGGAGCTCACCTGCGCTACCACGGCGACTTCGCCTGGCCGGGGATCAACATCGCCAACTACGTGCTGCGGAGCTTCGGCGCTACTGCCTGGCGCTTCGACGCGCGGCACTACGTCCCGCGCGCGGGGCGTGCGCTTGCGCGCCCACGTCGAGGCCAGCTGGGACCCCGAGCTCGCGGGCGCGCTGAGCGCCGGCGGCACCGTGCTAGAGGAAGAGGCGGTCGCGGGCCCGCTGCTCGAAGAGCTCGCGCGCCGTTGACTGGCGAGCGGAACATCACCCGAGCAGCTCGTCTACCGACGCGATCTCCAGCGCTCGGTCGAACCACGCCTCCAGCGTGGCGATCTCCTGGCAGCCGAGCACGCGCTGCCGCTGGGCCTCCGAGAGCGCGAGCCCGCGGCGCTCCAGGATGCGCAACACGCTGGCCGCGAGCCCTCGCGCTTCGCCCTTCTCGAAGCCTCGCGCTTCGCCCTTCTCGAAGCCTCGCGCTTCGCCTTTCTCGAAGCCTCTGGCTTCGCCCATCTGCATCCAGCGTTCTGCGAGGGTTGGCATGAGCGTTTCTCCAGGAGGTAACACGCGGCGGAGCGCGCCGTCCAGCTGGCCGGGCTCCAGGTCTGCGACTCGACTAATATAGTCGAAGACCACGGCCAGTGCAGCGGCGCCGTTTTCGGTGGCGAGCAGCTCTGCCAGGCTCTGTCCCCAGGCCCCCAGTGTGCCGAGGAGACGCTGCGGCGTGCGCGCGTCCCGGAGCGCCCAGAAGCTCAGCTTCAGCAAGGCGGAGAGGGCGAGGCTCTGGATCTGGGCGTCGCTGCGCCGGCTGACATCCTCCAGGAAGAAGCCGAAGTCGGGCACCAGAGCGCGCAGCGGAGCGAGCTCCGCCACCTCGGGAGCAAAGAGCTGCGCGAGCCGTACGGGAGCGTTCCAGCCGCGGGGGTCGTGGCTCAACACCACGGGAATGAACAAGCGCAGCGGGGCGTCGGGGGCTCGCTCGCGCTGAGCTTCCCAGCTGCGCACCATGTAGCCGAGCAGGCGCAGGGGCATGCTCTGATGGGAGGTGGACTGGTGCTCGAACAAGACAGAGAGCAGCGCGGCCGAGCCAGGCCGTGGGGGCCCAGCGAGCTGCACCTGGAACAGGAGGTCGGCGTGGAACTCGGATTTCTTGTCGGGCAGGGCACCGGAGATGGGCTTCAGCGTGGACCAGTCGAGGTGCCGAACGACGTCGGGCGGCAGCACGACCTCGAAGAGCTGAGAGGCGAGGGCGGGCTCGGCGAACAGCCGCTTGATGAACGAGTCGTGAGCGCCCACGCTGCGCCCTCAGCAGCAGGCGTGCCAGTGTGCTTTTTTCGTATGGTGTCGCGAGTGCGGCGCCGCTCGGCGTGGCGCGCGCCTGGCGGCGGCGGCGTGGCGCCGCGGCGTTGAGTGGGCAGCGATGGCGCCAAGGGCCGACGAGCCCCGGATCATCGTGAACGAGCAGCGGGCAGCGCGTCGAGGATCTGCTTTACGCGCGATCGATGAGTGCGTTCCCGCGAGAACAACGAGCGGTCTTTGCGCAGCAGCAAGACGTGCGGTCGGCCGCTTCGAAGCGTCGTGTGCAGAACGGGTAGCCGCGCGCAAGTCGATCGCACGGTGGATCTGCTGGCGTCCATCCTTGCTCAACGGCCAGTCGTATTCGCTGCGGGCAGAGCCGAGAAACTGCGAGAGCACCTTGCAGTCGGCGCACGCGCAGCCCAGCGGGTACGTGATCGTCCAGTCGCCGTTGGCACGGATGTGGACATGCCCTCGTACAGGCCGCCGACGCCGCGATAGCTGGGCAAGCCGGAGTCCGCGGACAGGCCGGCGCCGGTCACGAACAGCGCGCGCCGCGCGCGGGCGAGCGCCGCACCGACCTCATCCAGGATGGCGTCGTGCACGGCGTGAGCTCGTTCGGGCGGGCTCGCCTCAGATCGCGTCGAGCGGCTTCGGCTCGGGCCGCTCTTCACTCGGCGTGCGCTGACCGTGCTGCGCGCCGGAGGCCACGAACTCGTTCAAGAGATCGCGACACTCGGGCTTGCCCCGCAGGTGGCGCACGATGAAGTTCGAGGTCTCCTTGAAGGCCTCTTCGTAGCTGAGGCCGTCGCGCGCGCGCTTGGCCACCTTCTCGCGGCCCTGCGCCAGATCTTCTTCGAGTGCTTCGGCGTAGCGCGCCAGCTGGGCGCGCAGCTGTTCGATCTGCGCCCGCAGATCCTTGGCGGTGGCGTTGCGCGCCGCGCGCTTGGCTTCGCGCGATTTGACGTACTGGCGCTTGAGCTCCACCACGGCCTGCGCGGCGCCGCACTGCTCGTACAGCTCGCGCGTGCCCTCGTTGCCCGCAGCATCGGCGCGGTTCTTCAGCTCCAGCGCCGCTTCTTCGGCCTTCTCGAGCTCCAGGCGCGCGGCCGTCTCTTCTTCCTGGAAGGCGCTGACGTCGCGCAGCGTGCGCGACTCTTCTTGCGCCAGCTCCTCCACCTTGCGGCCAATTTCCGCGCGCAAGGCGCGGCCACGGCGCTCCAGCGCCTCGAGCCGGCGGGTGTGGCTCGCGATCTCGCCCTCGAGGCCGTTGGCCTTGGCGGCGAGCTCCCAGGCGCGCGACATGGCGCGCATCACCTCGGGATCGGCGTTGCCGCTCGGGTAGGCGCGCGCGATCATGCGCGAGAACAGGCCGGCGCGGCTCGCCCACTCGGTCACGTCCGCGGAGCGCGGCGGAGGAGGGGGCGGCGGGATGCCCGGGGCCTGCTGCGGATCGGCCGTCTTGTCCCAGGCCTGCGAGGGCAGCGAGCGCTGCAGCGCCTTCAGCTCTTCGAGCAGATGGTGGCCGTCCCGGTAGCGGCGGCGCTGCTCCTTCTCCAGCAGGCGCAGGATGATGCGCTCGGCGACCGGGTTGCAGTCCTTGCGGATGCTGCTGGGCCGCGGCGCTTGCCCGGTGCGCTGCATCTCCAGCAGCGTGTCGCGGTCGCTGGAGCGGAAGGGCAGCTGCCCGGTGATCATCTCGAAGAACAGGATGCCCAGCGCGTACAGGTCCGACTGCGGGCCCGCCGTCTCGCCGCGCGCTTGCTCGGGCGACATGTACTCGGGCGTGCCGAACACCGCGCCCTTGGGCGCGAGGCGCGGATCATGCGCCAGCGCGGCCAGCCCGAAGTCGAGGATCTTGACGAAGTCTTTGCGGCCGCCGCGCGTGGTGAGCAGGATGTTGTCGCTCTTCAGGTCGCGGTGCACGACGCCCAGGTCGTGCGCGCGCGCGAGCGCCGCGCCCATTTGCTCCAGCACGTCGACGGCGCGCTGGATCGGCATCGGGCCGCGCGCGATCTCGGTCGAGAGCGGGGTGCCGACGAGATATTCCATCACCAGGTACAGCTCGCCGTCATCGGTCTCGCCGATGTCGTGGATGTCGATGATGTGCGCGTGATCGACGCGGTTGGCCGCGCGAGCTTCGCGCAACATCCAGGCGCGCAGATGGGTCTCGCCGCGCAGATCCGGGCGGATCAACTTCACCGCCACGACGCGGTCGATCAGTACGTGGCGGGCACGGTAGACGATGCCCATGCCGCCCTCACCGATGCGCGCCTCGAGGCGATAGCGGCCCGCGATGACCTTGTTGAGCGCCAGGTCGTCCCGCTGGCGACTGCTACGAGTGGACTTGTTAGCGGCTGCTTGAACCATGTCTACGCTTCTACGCTCATTGGCTGATGGGTCATCGGCTGCTACGTCACTGGCTGCGGAGTATGGCTGGCGGATCGATCGACTGCGGAAGGCTCGAACCGCATCGCTAGAGGATGTTACGGGCAGTGCACCACGGTAACCAAGGGCCAGCTACTCGAATTGTCCGTGGACGGTACGTGCGCACGCGCAGGCGACAGAGAAGTAGCTTTCCTTACCTGTCAAAACACGCCGCGCAGCAGCGAGAGATGCAGCTCGGTCGCCTGAGTCACGCGGAACATGTGGACCTCCGCGTCGCTGAAGGTGCGCGCGATCTCGACGCTGGGCAACTCGAGCCGGGCGTCGGCAGGCGCGTCCTCGTCGGGGGAGCGCTCCGGCCTGTAGTTATCGGGAGGCTGAAAGCTGGTCGCGCTGACCACGCCGATCAGCGTGGGGATCACGAGCGCGATGCTCCCGGCGAGCAGGAAGGACGGCGGTTTCGGGCTGGCGGAGCCGCCGATGTAGTAACCGGCCACGCCGCCACCGCCCGCACCGACCACGCCACCCACCACGTAGAGCCAGCTGGCTTGCACGCCGATGGCGGCTTCGGTCAGCATCACCACCTCGGACCCCGCGATCGCCCCGCCGGCGACGCCCTTGGCTCGGTTTGCGGTGCTCGACTCTGCCCGGCCCTCGCCGGCGCTGGCGAGCAGGGCCAGCAGGGTACAGAGGCCGAGGGCCCGGGGCGCAGGGTGCCCCCGCCAACTCATCCTCGGGAACCTCGGGGTGCGGGGTGTTCCCGCAGAGATATTCATGATCTTGCCTGCTCTCCGGTGGCTTCCAGGCGCCCGACGTCGATCTGGCCCGATTCTACAGCGGACGAACACGCCGGGATCTTTAATGTCTCGAGCGTCGGCCCGGCGCCCGTGGCGATGCCACGTCGGTTCCGGGCGCGGCCTGTACATTTGTGCCTGCAACTCACGTTGCAGGACACTAGCGACATGTCCGGGCCCGGCCGTTCCCCGCCGACATCCACCCTTTGTGTCTCGAGAGACACTTCGCCCGATTGCCATTCGGCCCAATTTCGACCAGATCGGGAAAACTTTCGCATGAGTATCCGTGCCGCCGAGAATGTTCGCGTCGCCGCCGCTGCGGCGGAGTCCCCCCTGCTCGTCGCCGGTGAATATAGCGGGGGCACCCCGCACTCCCATGCGGCGCTGGAGCGGCTGCGGCCGTGGATCGAGCTCGCCAAGCCCGGTGTGACGCGGCTGGTCTTGATCACCACGTTGTTCGGGGGCCTGGTCGCGCCGGGGCACTCCTCGCTCACTCGCTGGCTGCTCACGCTGATCGGAACGGTGCTGGTGGTCGCCGCCGCCAATGCCCTGAACATGGCTCGAGAGGCGGATATCGATGCGCTGATGACGCGCACGCGCGCACGCCCGCTGCCCGAGGGGCGCTTGCAGGTGGCCCGCGTGACGAAGGTGGCCGTGTGCTGGGCGCTGATCGGCACGGCGGGGCTGCTCGCCGTGAACGTGGCCACGGCGGCGCTCGCGCTGCTGGCGCTGGTCAGCTACGTCTGGGTGTACACCCCGCTCAAGCGGATCACGCCGCACGCGCTCTATGTGGGCACCTTGCCGGGCGCGATCCCGCCGCTGATCGGCTACGCGAGCGTCACCGGCGGGCGGCTCGATGCGCGCGCCCTGACGCTGTTCGCGCTGCTCGCCGTGTGGCAGGTGCCGCATTTCCTGGCGATCGCCACCTTCCGCCGCGCGGAGTACGCGCGCGCGGGCCTGCCGGTGTTCACGGTCTGCCGCCCGCGAGCGACGGTGCGGCGCTTGACCGTGGCCTGGAGCGTGGCGCTGCTGGCGGTCAGCTTGCTGCCGATCGCGCTGGGCATGGGCGGCACGCTGTACGCGGCGCTGGCGGTCGGCTTCGGGCTCGCGTTCCTGTTCGGGGCGGTGTACGGGCTGCAGTCGAGCGCGGACGACCGCTGGGCGAGGTCGCTGTTTTTCGCCTCCATGCCGCACCTGGTCGTGCTGTTCGTCGGGCTGGCGCTCTGAGCGCCGCTTGCGGCATGCTCGCGCGGTGCGTGCGCTGCTGGTCGCGATCCCCGTTGCCGCCCTGGGCTGTTCCACCAACTCGCAGCGGGTCGAGCGCGCCGCGCTGCCGGAGCAGGGCCGAACGGGGAGCGCGGCCCTCGGCCGCAGCGAGCACCTGAGCTCGTCGGGCGGGGTGCAGCGCCGCTGGATCCTGTACCTGCCGCGCGCCGCGGCCGCCCCAGCGCCGCCGGGACTGCCGGTGGTGTTCGATCTGCACGGCTCCGGCGGCAGCCCGGAGGATCAGCTGCAGCTGAGCGGGCTCGAGGCGCTGGCGGACAGCCAGGGGTTCGCGATCGTGGCACCCGAAGGCGTGGACCACATGTGGAACGTGCCGGTCGATCCGTCCCTGCCGAGCGATGTGCGCTTCGTGTCCGAGCTGATCGATGAGCTGAGCGCCCTGACCGCGATCGATCGCCAGCGCGTGTTCGCGACCGGGTTCTCGGGCGGCGGCCGCATGGTCTCGCAGCTCGCCTGTGACCTCTCCGGGCGTATCGCGGCGATCGCTGCGGTCGGCGGGATCCGCTTTCCCGGGCCGTGCAGCGAGGCGCGCGCCGTGCCGATCCTGGCGTTTCACGGCACGGCGGACGCGACCAATCCTTACCAGGGCGGCGGGCGCCCGTACTGGGGCACGGGCGTCGAGGACGCGGTGAGCGGCTGGGCGGAGCACAATCATTGCGCCGAGCGCGCCGAGCGCGCGCTCGGCGCGAACGTGCTGGAGATCCGCCACGGCGGCGCGAGCTGCGGCGCAGAGGTGGTGCTGGTGCGCATCGAAGGCTTCGGCCACTCCTGGCCCGATCGCATCGGCGCCCCGCTGACGGGCAGCGGCGAGGCGGACGGCGAGATCAGCGCGGACCAGGCGCTGTGGGGCTTCTTTCAGCGCCATCCTCTCGAGGCCGCGCGCTGAGCTCTGCCCCGGGTCGCCCCGGACCCGGCGAATTGCCGATGGAGTTCAGTATGTGCGTCGAGCGCGACGAGCTGCAACAAGTCGCGTCTCTCAATCATCCAAATTGTGCGATGTGATCGAGCAGGGAGCGGCGCGCGAGCGCTGAGAGAGTTCCCCCGCGCGGTCCATCACGTTTCACCGCACAACACGCAACGCCGCGGCGGCCGCCTCTTCACTTGAAATGGGAGTGTCGATGATCCGTGAAGCACAGGGACAAGTCAGGGCGCGCCGCGCGCCGCAGGCGGCGCTGAGCCGCGTGCTGAGCGCGGGCTTGCTGGCGCTCGGGATCGCCGCGGCGGGCTGCGCGCCGCAGCAGACAGCGAGGGCACCGCAGCCGCCGCCTCCTCCGCCGGGCATGGCTCCGCCGGGCACCCCGCCGCTGCCCCCCGCGCCGCCCGTTGACCCGCAGCGCGCGGCGCGCGAAGCAGCTCAGCAGCTGCTCGATGAGCTGGCGTTGAACGCGGTGCGCGCCACCGGCAAGGTGGGCTCGCGGCTCTTCGCCGCGCCCGCCGCTCCCGCGCCCACCCCGATTCCGAGCCCCGACGCGCGAGTCCAGCTGAGCGAGGCGGCGAACAGGCTGAACAAACCCCTGCTCGAGCCGTTGCAAAATGCGCTGGCCGCGGTGAACGCCAATCCGCTCGCGGCCAAGGTCCTGGCCGCCGGCGTGCTGCGGACGCGCGCTCATTGCGCCAAGCACGACTGCGACAAGGGCCAATATCGCGCCGAGCTCGCCGTGCTGGCGCCGCCGCTGCCCGACGCGCCGTTCGCGCTGGTCCGCCTGTTGCTGTCCGGCAACAAGACGGCGGTGGCCGAGGCAGCGGCGGAATTCACTCTGCTGTACCGCATGGACTCGGACGAGAGCGATCTTCCGTGCGCTGCGGCGGAGAGCATCGCGTTCGGATTGCGCGTGAATGTAACCTACGCGCTCGGTCTTTCGACGTATGGTTGCAAGAACGGAAGGCCGCTCGCCAGCGACGCGAGGGAGGGCGACTGCTGCTACGTGTATGACGATCACGCGTATCACTTCGGCACGGTCAAGAGGCGCCATGACAACAGCTTGCGCTGTGACCTCTAGGTTCAGGCTCGTCCGCGCGGGCTGGGTGCCAGGGCTGCTGCTGGGTTTCGCCCTCGCGCTGCTCGGTTGCTCGCACCGGGATCGGACGCTCCTGTCGCAGGAGTGCCCGGCAGGCGCGGCTGCTGAGGAGCGCTCGCCCGGCTGCGCCGAGCCGGCGCCCGCGCGAGCTCCCGACGTGAGCTCCGAGTCGGCACCGAGCGCCGCGCCTCAGACCATTGCCCCGCTGCAGTCCGCGCCGGCGCGGCGCGCCGGTGCGGAAGCGCGCGCTGCGGCCCCCGCCGCGGCCCAGCCGGTCGCGGCAGGGGCCCCGCTCTTCCCCGCGGACTGGTGTGCGCGCGCCGGCAGCGGCGATGCTCTGCGCGAGGACACCATCTACGACATCGTCGAGGACTACCTGGACGATCCGCGCGGTGCGGAGCAGCCCATCCCCTTCGGCGATCCCAAGTTCGGCGATTGGTACAGCTACTTGGTTCAGTTCACGGCAGCGGTGCTGGGCTGTCCGTCTCCGGAGGGCGAGTCGCTGGAGCTCGGGGCGCAAGGCTTCGGCCTGGGCAACACCGGCGCCGTCGGCGTGGCCCGTGGCTTTGATGCGGCGCAGGCGCGCGGCTGGATCGACGCGTTCGTGGAGGTGGTCAGCGCCGAGCTGGCTCTGACGCCGGACGAGGCCGCTGCGCTCGCGCAGTATCTGGAGCAGCGCGCTGCGGACGCGCAGTGTTCCGCGCGCGCGGACGCCGGCGCCGGCTGCCCCGCGGGCGCGGCCACGCCATGAAAGGAGGGAGGCATGGGTCGCAGGGCTCTCGGCGTCGCGCTCTCCGCGCTCTGCGCGCTGGCGGCGCTGTGCGGCTGCTCGCTCGCGTCTGACTTCGACGTGCATCAGTGCCGCCACGACGCGGACTGCACGACGCTCGATGGGCAGGTCCGGCTCTGTGAGCACGAGCGTTGCACGGCGGGTTGCACCAGCAACGAGCAGTGCTCGGCGGCGGATCCGGAGCGTCAGATCTGCCCCAGCCGCGGCCGCGAGTGCGTGGGGCTGAAGAGCGAAGGCGAGGAGTGCTTCGTCGACTTCGAGTATGACGGGCGCAGCATGGGGCCTCTGCGCGGCGAGGACCTGGCCTTGATCGGCGCCTTCGCTGCGCGCGAGCCATATCAGTCGCCGCTCTGGAAGACGTACCAGCTGGCCGCGCGCGAGCTGAACGCGCAGGGCGGAGTGCCTGGCCCCGCCGGCGGCCAGCCCGTGCTGCTGGCCGTGTGCGACAGTGCCGCGGAGCGAGTGGCAGGCAGTCTGGAACACCTGATCCAGGCTCTCGGGGTGCGCGCCATCGTCGCAGAGCTCGAGCCCGATGCTCTGTCGAGCGCCTTCGGAGCCGTGCGACGGGAAGATGGGACTGTGGTGCTGGCGCCCCATCCCGGCGGGGCGAGCGGAGTCGAAGGCAGCAGCTGGTACATTCCAGAAAACGCGCTGGACGCCGGCGCGTACCTGGGGCTCGTGGCCCGCATGGCCCGCCGCCGTGGCCCGCTGCGCCTGGCGAGCCTGGTCAGCGATGCTGCTGAGGATCAGCAGATTGCCGTCGCCGTGGCGCAGTCCTTCCAGCAGGCCGGCGCTGACGGTCTCGTGGCAGAGAACGAGAATTACTCCCTCGCTGACGATCCGGCCGCACGCAGCGCGGCGCTGGCCCGGCTCGCGCGTTTCGAGCCGCAGCTGGTCCTGGTCTTCGCCAGCGGCAGCCATCCGGCACCGTCCGGGCGAGCGAGGCTGCAAGCAGTGCGGGAGATCGAAGACGGCTGGCCCAGCGCTGCCCCGCGCCCCTACTACGTGCTCTCGTCGCGCAATCTGGGCGAACCGCTGAGCGCGCTGTCCGAGGATCCCAGCTTCCCGGAGCGCGTGATCGAGGTCGCGACCGAGCGCGCGAGCCCGGCGGCCTTCGCGCCCGCGCTGCCCTTCGCGGCCCCACGCGAGCGTGAAGAGCTGCTGCGCGCTTACGACGCGGTCTATTACTCGGCGTACGCGCTGTCGCTCTCGCGTCTGGTCGGGGGAACCGCCCCCGACGTGGCGGCAGCGCTGCAGAGCCTGGTCGCACCGAACCCGAACCTGGTGCAGGTGGGGCCGGGCGCGGAGGGCCTGGAGCGTGCCATCGCGCTGCTCGACAGCGGCACCGCCTTTCAGCTGCTACCGACTACCGAGCTGCCGAGCCCGGACGCCTCGGCGGAGGCCCCCGCGCTCTCGTCGAGCGTCACTTGCCCCCTGGCTGCAGCGCGGCCGGGGAGCGAGGGCGGGGTGGCGCCGGCGTTGGCGTATGATCCTGCCCGCGCCGATTTCGTGCCGGCGGCCGTCGTGCCCGCCTGCCTGGAGGGAGCTTTCGGTGGCTCGCCCGAGTGAGCTCTGGGGCTTGTGTCTGCTCTTGCCGAGCGCTTGCATCTCGACCGGAAGCGATGCCTCGGTCGGAGACTGGCAACGGCTGCCGTGCGCGGCACGAGTCTCCGAGCAGCAGGCGCCCGATGCGGTGGTGCTCGTCGCGACGCTGAAGCCCGAGGGGCCGTTCGCGGATCTGCTGCCGTGCAGCGGCGTCCTGATCGCCCCGCGGCTGGTCGTGACGTCGCGCCAGTGCGCCGTCGACCAGAGCGCGACGGCGGAGGTGGGCTGCGACCGCAACAATGGTTGGCAGCCGGTAGCCGATGCGGCGCGTTCGAGCTATCTGGGCCCTTCGCTCGATGTACGCGGCAACATCGCCATCCTGGCCGGGGATGGCGCGCTGCGAACGATCGGTCTGGTCGAGGAAGTCGTCAGCACGCCGGCCCGCTCGTTCTGCGTCGATGACTTTGCGCTGCTGATCCTGCGCGACCCGGTGGAAGGACGCGAAGTCTTGCCGGTTCGCTTCGAGGCCACGACGCGCCTGGGCGAAGAAGTGCGGCTCAGCGGCTTCGGCGGCACGTCGGCGCCGATGGCACGCCGGCAGCTCCCGGCTACGGTGCTGCAAATCGTGTCCGATCGGGGCGACGTGCGTGCGCCGCCGAGGTCCTTGTACCTGAGGGGTCAGGCCTGCTCGTTTGATCGCGGCGGCGCGGTGTTCTCGCCCGATACGGGCGCGCTGATCGGGACCATCGTGGATGATCCAGCGAGCGGCTGCGGCGATCGGGAGGGGACCACGCTGGCCGTGGATCTCTCGCGGCACGCGGACTTTCTGCTCGACACCGCGCAGGCGCGCGGCATCGAGCTGCGCAGCGAGCTCGATCCCGCCCTGCCCGACGGGCAGCGCCCCCCGGCATGCGAGCCCGCGGAGCCGTGAGCCCGGGCGCCGCCGCAGCTCGACCTTTCCACGCTGGCACCTGAAGGTGGCAGCGCCGGGGCCGGGTGGTACTCCCAGGTACCACCGAGCGCCCGGCGGCGGCGTTCCAGCAGCGGTTTTCACGGGCACGGGCCTGGCACGTCGATTGCGACGTAGCTCACCAGAACGCCTCGGTGAAGGGCGTGGGGCTGGGGCGCGTTCGCTCTGGAGGATCCGTGATGATTGGGACGCAATCGATGGCCGTTGACCAAGTGCAAGCACCGCGCGAGCTCAGCTCTGCCTTGCACGCCGCCTACACGCAGGGCCGCAAGGCATGGCCCGAGCTGCTGCTGAGCTACGAGCGCTTTCAGGCACATGCCACGCAGCTCGCGTACACGAGCTGCGTGGTGCCGGCGTATCCGGCGGATCTGTACCTGTGCGCTGCCTGCGCCAGCGGCCAGGGCGCGGCGTACCAGGCGCTGGAAGCGGCGTACTTTCCGGGGCTGGCGCGCGCGGTATTCCGGATCCTCGGGGAGCAGGCCGGCACGGACGAGGTGTTGCAGGAGATCCGCACACGGCTGTTCGTGGGCAGCGCCCCGAAGATCTCGAGCTACCGCGGCAGCGGCGCGCTCTCGGGCTGGCTGCGCAGTCTGGCGGTGAACGCGGCGCAAGACCGCGTGCGCTCCAACATCGTCCAGCGCGGGCGCCTGCGCCGGCTCGCCACGGCGGAGCGCGGCAGCCCGACCGCGACCACGCTGGAAGACAGCGCCGAGCAGCCCTTTCGCGGTGACTACGCGCGCGTGTGCGGCGGGGCCTGGTACGCTGCGCTGGCCACGCTGGGCAGCGCCGAGCGCCAGCTGTTGCACCATCATTTCGTCTCGGGGCTCTCCATCGACGTGCTGGGCCCGCTCTACGGCGTACACCGGGCGACGGTGCACCGGCGCATTCGCAAGGCGGTGGAGCGCGTGCGGCGGCAGGTGCGCGAGCGCCTGCTGCGGCACTATCGCGATCTGAGCGAGGTCGATCTCGACGCGCTGGCGTTCCGCGCCTGCCGCGATCTGGACCTGGGCGGCGCCCTGGTCCGCGGCGGTCTCCAGCCGAGCCACGCCGCGTGAGGCAGGGGCAGAGCTAGGGCAGCCGGGCGACGGCGCCGCGCCCGTGGCCGCCCACGAAGTGCTCGAAGGCGGCCGTGATCCGGGCATTGCGCGCGCGGATCACCGGCCCGAGGCGTTCGTTCAGGTAGGTGGCGACGCGCTCCTGACCGAGATCCACCTCCAGCCCGCGCTCCAGCAGATGTTGCTCGCGCCAGCGCTCCAGCGCTTCGCGCAGCGCGAGCGCGGTCGGAAATCGCTCGTCGGGATCGGTCTTCAAGGCGCGGGTGACGAGCTCTCGCAGCGGCCGCGGCACGTCGGGGCAAAGCTCCTCGAGCGGGCGGTACTTGCCGGCCAGCACGAGCTCGAAGGAGGCGACTTCGGGCGGGTAGGGCAGCGCTCCGCTCAGGCTCAAATACAGGATGCAGCCGACCGCGTGCACGTCCGCGCGCCGGTCCGCGTGGCTCGCGCGCAGCTGTTCGGGCGCCAGATAACCCAGCTTGCCGCGCAGCTCCCCGGAGCGGGTGCGCGCGCGCCACTGGCCCCGGGCCTTGGCCACGCCCAGGTCGGAGATCTTCACGTGCCCGCGCTGCGTCAACAGGATGTTGTGCGGCGAGACGTCGCGGTGCACGGCGCCGAGCAACTCCCCCGCGGGATCGCGGGCCTCATGCAGCGCGTGCAGTCCGGCGCACACATGGGCGGCGATCTGTGCCGCCACCAGCGGCTCCAGCCGGCGCCAGGAAGGCGTCGCGCCGCCGATGCCGAGCAGCTCGATCAGGGACGCTCCGTCGACCCATTCCATGACCAGAAACGGGTAGCCCTGCGACTCCGCTAACTCGGTTACATCGCACAGGTTCGGATGATTCAGCGAGGCAGCCAGCTGCGCTTCGTCGCGCAGCGCGCGAACATACTGAACTTCATCGGCAAACTCGTGCAAGATGGTCTTGATGGCCACGAGCTTGGAGAATCCCCGCTCGCCGATCAGGGCCGCGCTCCAGACCGTGCCCATCCCCCCGACCGCCAGCGGACAGAGTAGAATGTACTCCCCCAGTGTCTCTCCGGGCCGAAACGGTTCGGGGGGCGGGGTCTCGGGCATGGCGCCGGTACGACTGTATCACTGACCTGGAGATCACTCAGCTTGGCTGTCGTCCTGCCGCGATCTGCCGACCTGCTGGCACCCGGTCAGCGCATCGGTCCCTTTCTGCTGCTGGCCCCGCTCGGGGCGGGTGGCGCGGGCAGGGTCTGGGCCGTGGCGCGCACGGGCCAGCTGGGGTTCACCAAGCGCATGGTGCTGAAGGTGATGCGGCAGGACAAGCTGCACAGCGAGCGAGCGCGAGAGCGCTTCGATCGCGAGGCTCGCCTGGGCGCTCAGCTGCGACACCGGCACCTGCGCGGCGTGCACGAGCTCGGCAGCCACAGCGGGCGGCCCTACATGGCCCTGTCCTGGGTCGACAGCTCGCTCGCCGAGCTGCTCGAGCTGGCTCCCGACAGGCGCCTGGAGCCGAGCGTGGCTTGCTGGATCGCGATCCAGACCTGCGACGGGCTGGAGGCGGCGCACGGGCACGTCGACCACGCCCAGCGGGCTTGCCCGATCGTGCACGGGGATGTTTCGCCAGGGAACATCTTGCTCACCAGCCAGGGGCACGTGCTGCTCGCGGATCTGGCCGGGGATGCTGGCGCGCCGCAGCCCGACAAGGCGGAGGAGGCCGCGCCCGCGCGCTTCTTCGGCAGTCTGGGCTATGCCTCGCCGGAGGCGCTGCGCGGTCAGCCGCTGGACGGGCGCGCGGATCTGTTCTCGCTCGGCTGCGTGCTGTACGAGGTGCTGTGCGGCGCGCCGGCGTTCGAGGCGGATGACGAGCGTTCGCTCCTGTATCAGGTGCTGGAACGAGAGCCGCCGGAGCTGCGGCAGCGCGCGCCCGAGGTCACGCCGGAGCTCGCGGCCGTGGTGAGGCGCGCTCTCGCTCGGCGCGTGGAGGAGCGCTTTCAGAGCGCCGAGGAAATGAGCGCGGCGCTGCGCGCCTGCGTGCGCGGGCAGAGCGCGTTCCGGCTCGAGGAGCGCAGCGCCGCTCTGATCCAGCGCGTGCTCGGCGAGCGCCTGCGCGCGCGCGAGGAGGAGATGCGCGGCGTGCTGCAGCGCTTCTCCGCCTCGCAGTTCGAACGCACCGACACCCTGCCCATCGCCAGCGCGGCCCCGGGTCGCGCCACGACCACGCTGCGCGCGGGCGTGCTGGAGCCGGTCTCGGAGGGCGCCGCGGCCGTATCGCGGTCGGCGGAGCCCGCGGCGCGTCTGAAGTCGGGTCGCTGGGGCTTCTGGGCGATCGCGTTCGTGGCGCTGAGCCTGGCCGTGGGCTACGCGGTCAGCACGCTGCGGCGGGCTCCGCTGCAGGCCGTGGCGCCGGCGGTCGAGGCCGCCAGCGCCACCGGCGTGGTCAGCGAGCAGACGCAACAGGCCTTGCGCGGCGCGCCGGCGCCGGCTGTCGCGGCGCCAGCTCCCGCTGCCGCGGCGGCGCCGAGCGCTCGAGAGGCGGCTGCTGCAAGCACGCGCGAGGAGCGCGCGGCAGCGGAGCCTGCGGCAACCGAGTCCGCGGCAGCCGAGCCCGCGCAAGCAAAGACCGCGACGCTGCCCGCCATGGTCTCGCCCGCGGAGGACCGTCCCGAGCCCGCCGTGGGCCGCGCGGAGCCCGCCGTGGGCCGCCCCGATCCCGCGCCGCCACGCAAGCTTGCGCCGGCACGCCGGGCGCCCGCGCCCGCGGAGGCTGCGCCCGCGCCCGCGGAGGCTGCGCCCGAGGCGCCACAGCGCCCCTTTCAGTGGAAGTTCCCGGACGACCCGTACGCGCCCCGGGGACGCGCTCCGGCGTCAAAATCTGCCGCTGAAGCCCGCTGAAAAACCCGTGGGCAGGCTGCCGTGCGGTGCCGGCGAGCCCGCGCTGCTCGCGTTGCCGGTGGCACCCTGCGCGGGCTCCGACCACCAGGTGAGGTACGCGCTGACCCCGGCGCTCGCCAGCGTTGCAGCGAGCAACACATCACTGACCACGGCCAGCGTCATGTGCAGCTGGCGCGCGGAGTCGATGCGCGCGTCGGACGTGCCGGGCCGCTCGATCCGATCCCGGTCGTGGCGCGCCTGGATCGCCAGCGCGGCCGTGGTGGCCCAGCCCACGCCGAGCGCGCCGGTGATCGCCCAGGGCAGCCAGGGCGTGCCGTTCTGATCGTGCGGCGCGAGGACGGCGCTGGACGGAGCCGCTCCCGGAGCCGCGGACGGCGCTCGCGCCGTCAGGGCTGGTGCGTCGCTCGGCGCGAGCGGCGCGAGCGGCAGCACCAGGTGCAGGTTCTCGCCCACGTTGGCGCGCACCACCTGCTCCAGTGGTTGAAAGCCCGGCTTGCTGACGCGCACGACGTGCTCGCCGCTGTCCAGGATCAGGCCCGAGATGGTGGTGGCGCTGAGCTTGGCTCCGTCCACCTGCACATCCGCTCCTGCGACGTTGAGCGTCAGCGTGAGCGTCGCGGTGTGCTTGCTCAGCTCCTCCAGGTGCAGCTGGACCTCGGCGATGCGCTCCGGCCCCAGCTGCCCCGCACCCAGCTGCAGATACAGCTCGAAGGCCTGGCGAGCGCGCGCCCACTGCTGCAGCTCCACATTCAGGGCGCCCACGTAGTAGAGCACCTGAAAGGCCGGAGAGAGCTCGTAGGCGCGCTCGAACTCGCGCAGCGCGCCGGGCAGGTCGCCGCTCTCGCGCAGCGCATTGCCGCGCTGAAACGCCAGATGCGCCTGCTCGAGCGCCTCGCCGGGACCGGCGGAAGAGGGCGGGGCCGCGGGGGCTGGCGAGGCAGCGGAAGGCGAAGGGGCAGGGGCGGCGGCATCCGGCGCCGACGCAGCGCCCGGGAGCGCGCCCGGGGCAGCGGGCTGCGCCCACGCGGGCCGCGCGGCGAGCCAGAGCGCGAGCCAGCGGCCGCCGCAGCTGGCCGCCCGCGCGAGATTCCTCCACTTCGAGCTCTGCACCAGTTTCCTCGACTCGTTGCGCGCGCGGCGTTCGAAATCCGGATGCGATTGTCGCGCCAAGCTGTGGCGTGCTGTCGCGCCAGCCTATTGTAGCCGTCGCCGCGCGGCCCGTCTTGCACCCGGGAGGGCCAGCCCCGGCACCTGCCGGTGTCAGCTGCCGAGCAGCCTGTTACCTCCAGGCTACGATCGTGACCGGCAAGTCATTTACAGGCGCGCGGGAGGTGCGAAAGTGTTGTCATGCCACCGGTGGGGCCGCGTGATTCATCGCCACCCGAGCGCGGGTCCGTCCCGACCCTGCGCGGGGACGCGACCGAGCCGCTCACCCGCAGCCGCCCGCTGGACTCGCTGCGGCCCTCCCGCCCCGCGGGCGAAGCGTTCAAGCTGGTCGTGCTCGGCGGCCCATCGGAGGGGCTGGAGCGGGCGCTGAACGGCACGCTCACGGTGGGCGCGGATCCCGCCTGCGATCTGTGCCTGCGCGATCGCGGCGTGTCGCGCAACCACGCCGAGTTCCGCTTGCGCGAGGGCCGCGTCTGGGTGCGCGATCTGGGCAGCCGCAACGGCACGCGCCTGGACGGCGTGCGCGTCACCGAGGCCGAGCTGCAGCTGGGCTCGGTGGTGTTGCTGGGCGAGACGCCGCTCGGGCTCTACCCGCGCTGGCACGTGCGCGAGGTCGACCCCTCCAGCGAGCATCACTTCGGCGAGCTGTACGGCACCTCGCTGGCTCTGCGCGAGGTGTTCGCGATCCTGGGCCGAGTGGCTGCCTCCAGCGCGACCGTGCTGGTCGAGGGCGAGAGCGGCACGGGCAAGGAGCTGGTCGCGCGCTCGCTGCACCAGGCCTCACCCCGCGCCAAACAGCCGTACGTGGTGTTCGACTGCACCACCGTCACGCGCGAGCTCGCCGAGAGCGAGCTGTTCGGCCATGCCCGCGGGGCGTTCTCCGGCGCCGTCTCCGATCGCGAAGGCGCCTTCCGCCAGGCGGACGGTGGCACGATCTTCCTGGACGAGATCGGAGAGCTGCCGCTCGAGCTGCAGCCCAAGCTGCTGCGCGCGCTGGAGAGCGGAGAGATCCGCCGCGTCGGTGAGACGCAGCAGCGCAAGGTCGATGTGCGCGTGGTCGCCGCCACGCATCGCGACCTGCACGCCGAGGCGCGCCGCGGTCGCTTCCGCAGCGATCTGCTGTACCGCCTGAGCGTGGTGCGCGTGCAACTGCCGCCGCTGCGCGCGCGCCCCGAGGACATCGCGATCATGGCCGAGCGCTTGCTCGCCGGGCAGCTGGCCCCGGGCAGCAGCGTCTCCGGGCGCAACCTGGAGCGGTTGATGTGCTACTCGTGGCCGGGCAATGTGCGCGAGTTGCGCAACGTGCTGACGCGCGCGGTGGCGCTCGCGCCGCGGCGCGAGGGCCTCGTCCACTTCGACGACCTGGTGATCAACCTGGCCTCGGACGCCGCCTCGCCGACCACGCTCGGCTACTGCTTCCCGGGCGTCGATGCGCCGCTGCCCTACAAGGAAGCCAAGCAGCGCTTGCTCGCGCAGTTCGACGATGAATACGTGCAAGCGCTGCTGCGGCGCCACTCGGGCAACATCACGCAGGCGGCCCAGGCCGCCGAGCTCAGCCGCAAGCACCTGTATGCGCTGCTGCGCAAGCTCGGAGAAGAGACGCCGCGGCCCGATGACGCCGCGGACGAGCCGGGTGACGAGTAGCGCCGCTCAGGGCGCCACGATCGGTCGCAGATCCTTCAAGCACCAGTCGAAGGGGCGCGCGCCTGCCGGCGCCACATCCGCGGGCAGCTGCCAGCTGATGTTGTTCAGGCCTCCGCCGGTGGGCAGCAGCGTGCTGCTCGGGCTCCAGCAGTAGGTGGTCAGCTCGCTGAACAGAGCGTTGTTGGTGGTGCCCGACTCCGTCTTCAGCTCCTTGCAGAACACGCTCGACTCCAGCGACGAATCGTAGCCCGCGGGCAGGGACTTGAAGCGGATCAGGTTGATGGTCGGGCCCTCGATCACGAACGAGAAGCCCACCACCTTGCCCGGCTGCCAGGGCTGCGCGACGTCCATGGGCGGCGCTGCTCCCGCGTCGGCGGCGCCGGCATCGCCGGCGGCGGGCGGCTCCGGCAGTGCGCTGCCGTCGGCCGGCGCCTGATTCAAGTTGAAGCCGAACTCGACGCCCCAGTACTGCCCGTAGTTGCCGTGCCCGTCGGGGTTGAGCGGCACCTCTTCCAGGTTGCCGCTGATGCAGATCTGACCGGGCTCGCTGCCCACCGTGATCGTGTTGCCCTGAGCGGAGCGCGCCAGGAACCCGCCGCCGCGGATGCCGTAGGGGTTGGGCCCGATCGCGTACGGCACGGGGCCCGTACCCACCACCAGGTCCAGCGGATCGCCCAGCGTCAGGCCCTCGTCACTGCCGAGGAGCGGCAGCGCGCCGCCGCTGCCGCCCTCCGCGATCGGTGCAGCGCCGGCGCTACCGCCGCTGTTGTCGGCGCCGGCAGCTGCGACCGCGCCGCTGCCCGCCGTGGCCACGTCGCGCGCTTTACCGCCCTCTTCCGAGCAAGCCAGCCCGAACAGTCCCACCAGCACCAGCCAACCTCGCATTGCACAGCCCTTTCGCACAGAAAAGCCAGGCGACCGTAGCATGCCGGCGGCCCTCCCCCCAAGCCCAACTCCAGCCCCGGCAACGCCGCCGAAAGCCGCGGGAAACGGCGCGCGTGCAGACTGCCCGGCATGGCGATCGGACTCACCGAACAGGAACGTGCGCGCCGTGTCGTCGCCGCCGATCTGGAAATAGACATCCTGGGTGCGTGCCGCTACCCGTCGCCGCTCGCGGAGCGCCTGGCGCAGTCCACCATCCACTACGTCGGTCAAGCCGATCGCGTGCTGCTCGATGATCGCATCTCGCAGGTCCTGGAACAGAAGGCGGAGCCAGCGCGAGCTCCCGCCTTCGAGCTGGCGGGCCCGCGTCACCAGGTGTTCTTCCAGCCCTCCCAGCTGCGCTGCGGCATCGTCACGTGCGGCGGCCTCTGCCCGGGCCTGAACAACGTGATCCGCGGCCTGGTCGTCGAGCTCACTCACGGCTATGGCGTCCACCAGATCTACGGCTTCCGCTACGGTTACCAAGGCCTGGTGCGCCGCCACGGCATCGGTCCCGTGCGCCTGACGCCGACGGTCGTCTCCGATGCGCACCAGGCGGGCGGCACCCTGCTGGGCACCTCGCGCGGCAACCAGGATCCGCGAGAGATGGTCGACCGCCTGCAGGAGCTCGACATCGGCGTGCTGTTCGTGATCGGCGGCGACGGCACCTTCCGCGGCGCGATGAGCCTGGTCGCCGAGATCCAGAAGCGCGGCCTGCTCATCGGCGTGATCGGCATCCCCAAGACGATCGACAACGACATCCACTTCATCGACCGCAGCTTCGGCTTCGAGACGGCCTTCTCGGCCGCGGTCGACGTGATCCGCAGCGCCCACGTGGAAGCGACGGGCGCCCGCAACGGCATCGGCGTGGTCAAGCTGATGGGGCGCCACTCCGGCTTCATCGCTTGCCACGCAGCACTCGCGTCCACGGATGCCGATCTGGTCTTGATCCCGGAAATCCCGATCCGCCTGGAGGGCCCAGGCGGCTTGTTCGAATACCTGGAGGCGCGGCTGGAGCAGGAGTCGCACGCCCTGATCGTGGTGGCGGAGGGCGCGGGGCAAGAGCTGTGCGTCGAAGCCGGCGACGGAGCGCGCGCCACGGATGCCAGCGGCAACGTGCGCCTGGCGGACATTGGCGTGGTCCTGCGCGACAAGATCATCGCCCATTTCCGGCGCCGCCGCACCGAGATCACGCTCAAGTATATCGACCCGAGCTACCACATCCGCAGCGTGCCTGCTTCCCCGGCGGACAGCGTCTACTGCTGGCACCTGGCACGCAACGCCGTGCACGCGGCGCTGGCCGGCAACACCAACATGGCGATCGGGCGCTGGCACGGCCACTTCGTCCACGTGCCCCTGCCGCTGGCCACCCGCTTCCGCAAACAGGTCAACGTGGAGGGCGACCTGTGGGCGGCCGTGGTCGAATCCACCGGGCAACCCTCCTCTTTCGACCGCATGCCGGCCTCCGCGGACGCGCGCAGCGCGCCGGCGAGCGAACGGCAAAGCCAGGCCAGCTGACGGCTGGATGGGTGTTCGGGGCTCGCCCCCGCACGGCCCACGCGACACCAGGATGAGCCCTCAGCGCGGCGGCCCGTGATGCCGCTGCCAGACGGCAGCGATACGCTCCCGCTCCGCGACACCCCTTGCGATGCGCTCCACCCTGGGCAGATGCTCCGCGCGCCAGTCCGCCGGCAGCCAGCGGCTCAGCACGGCCAGATACACATCGGTCCAGCAAAAGCCCGACGGCAGCAGCCACGGGCTGCCGGCGATGGCGTTCTCCAGCACCAGCCAGCGCTCGCGCCAGATGCCTTGCGCGACCTCGCGCACGCCCGCGGCGGTGGCCGCATCCGGCGCGAAGCGCTCGGGGTAATCGCAGATCTCGATGATCGGGTATAGCTCCGCCGCCAGAAACGCGAGCCAGCGCAAGGCCTGGGCGCGCGCCGGTGTGGCGCGCTCCGGCAGCAGCTTCGCCTCCGGGTGGCGCTCGTCCAGCACCAGCACGATCGCGGCAGACTCCGTCAACGTCTCGCCCTCGGGCGTGATCAAGGTCGGAATCTTGCGCTGCGGATTGAGCCGTGCGTACTCGCCGGAGCGCTGCTGCTGCGCCTCCAGTGCCAGCTCGTGCAGCTCATGGTCGGCGCCGATCTCGGCCAGCGCCAGCTCGACGATGCCCGAGCCGCTGCCTTTGGAACCGAATAGCTGATAGCGCATCTGTCCTCCTCCACGGTGAGTTCCGCGTTAGCACCTCACGGCGCTCTGCAGGTGCCCGTCCGGCAATTCAAGGCGCGCTGTCGCGGACCTCCCCGCGCCAGCCGGCGCGAGAGGTGACCCGAGTCGGCTGCGGGCAGTCCTGGAGTCGCGCGGGGTCGTGGAGGGCCGAGCCCTGAAGCATCAAGGGGGCGAACCGCCTCATGCCGCCATTCCAGGCCCTGCTATTCCATCGTGTGACACTGGCACACCTGGCAGCCCTGATCGGTGATGCGGCAGTTCTGGCCGAAGACGCAGGCCTTGGCGCGGTCGCCACCCGGGCAGAAGGGGACGTCCTTCTGGCGCGCGGTGGTGGCGGCGTTGGTGCTGGGGGGATCGCCGGTGACGGGTGGTTCGCCGACGTTTTCCAGCGCCGCGCAGCCCACGAGCAAGAGGGCGCAGGCACTGGCGAGCGCAGTGCAGCCGATGAAGGGCGTTGCCATCGCTGGCACTCTAGCGGCGCGGGGCGGCAGCGTCCAGGCTGCGGGGCGCCGGCTCAAGCCTGTTCGAGCGCCATTTTGCCGCCCGAATCGCCGCTGGAGTCGCCCTCGGCTCCGTCCGTCTCGAGGTCGCCGGTGCCGCTGGCTGGAACCGTGACGTGGAAGCAGGTGCCGGTGCGTTTGTCGCTTTCGACACGCACGCTGCCGCCGTGCGCCAGCAGGATACGCCGCACGACCGTCAGCCCGAGGCCGACGCCGCCCGTCGCGCGGTTGCGGCTGCGGTCGGTGCGGAAGAAGGGCTCGAACACGCGCTCGAGGTCCTCGGGAGCGATGCCGATGCCGCGGTCGCGCACGCGGATTTCGAGCGCCGGGGGCGAGGCGATCGCTTCCGCCTCGAGATCGATGGGCTGGCCCGGATCGGAGAACTTGGCGGCGTTGTCGAGCAGGTTGTCGAGCACGCGCCGGAGCAGGCTGGGGTCCGCTCGCAAGATCGGCAGCCCCTCGCTCCAGCGGCTGCGCAGCGTGCGCTCCGGAAAGCGGCGCGCGAAGCGCGCGCTCGCGGCTTCGAGCAACTCCACGCCCTCCAGCCGCTGCTGGCGCAGGGGCGGCACCGCGTCCGTGCCGGCGCCGCGCTCCAGGTCCAGACGCGCCGCGGTCATGATGTCGTCGAGCAGCGGCTCGAGCTCGGCCAGATCTTCCTCGATGTCCTGCAGGTAGACCTGGGCGCGCGCCATGTCGCCCTCGCGCGCCAGCTCCAGCGCCAGGCGGATGCGCGCCAGCGGCGTGCGCAGCTCGTGCGAGACGTTGGCGAGCAGCTCCTTCTCCGAACGCCGCAGCGCCACGATGCGATCGGCCATCTCGTCAAAGGCATGCGCCAGATCGCCGATCTCGTCCTTGCGCGGCGAGCGAGCCCGTACCGAGAGGTTGCCCGCGCCGAGCGCGCGCGTGAGCTTCGCCAGCTTCTCCACCGGCGCGCTGATCGAGCGCGCCAGCGGCATGGAGGCGAGCGCGATCACGAGCAGCGCCGCGGCCAGCTGCGCGGCGGCGGTGCCCAGCGGCAGCGGCGGCACCGGATACCCGATGCGCGCATAGCGCGCCAGCGTGCCATCGGGAGCGCGCAGCGCGACCAGACCCTGCCCCCCGCCGAAGCGGGTGTCCCGGCGATCGAGCGCCTCCAGCTCGGCGGCATCGAGCGGCGTGGGTGCGACCGGCGCGTTGCTCGCAAGCAACTTGCCGTCGCGCGCGAACAGGGAAATCTCGATGCGCGCGCGCTCGCGCAGATCGTCGAGCTCGCGCTGCAAGCGCTCGGGCTCGCCGAGCAAGCTGTCGAGGTGCCAGGCAATCCATGCCGTGCTCGGCCGCGAGGGACCCTCGATCGCCGGCGCGAGCAGGTAGCTGCCGACAACGAAGCTCGCGCCCGCCGCCAGCGCCAGCAGCAGGATGCCGTGCAGGTACACACGCAGCAGCAGCCGGCGCCCGCGCAGCCAGGCGGGCGGGGTCATTTCTCTGGCTCCGGCGCGCTCTTGTCCTCTGCCGTGGGCTTGCGCTCCACCGCTTCCGGTGGCTCTGCCTTCGGGTTCAGCAGGTAGCCGGAGCCGCGCACGGTCTTGAGCAGCACGGGGTGCCGCGGGTCGTCACCCAGCTTCTGGCGCAGGCGCGAGATGCGCACGTCGATCGAGCGATCGAACGCCTCATCGGCGTTGCCCTTGGCCAGCTCCAGCAGCCGCTCGCGGCTGAGCACGCGGCCCGCGTTGTCCGCCAGCACGCGCAGCAGCGAGAACTCGTAGGAGGTGAGGTTCAGCGGACGACCGTCGAGCGAGGCGCTCAGGCTGCCCGCGTCGAGCAGCAAGCGACCCACGCGGATCTGATCTTCTGGCCCCGCGCGCCCTTGCGCGCGGCGCGCCACGGCTTGCACGCGCGCCAGCAGCTCGCGCGCCGAGAATGGTTTTGTCACGTAGTCGTCCGCGCCCAGCTCCAGGCCGAGCACGCGATCCGCGACCTCGACGCGCGCCGTGACCACGATGATCGGCACGTGCGACTTGCTGCGGATCTGCCGGCACACGTCGAAGCCGTCGCGCCCGGGCAGCATCAGGTCGAGCACCACGACGTCGATGTCGCTGCGCGTGCCCTCGCGCACGGCGCTGTTCCCATCCGAGACGCCGGTCACGGTGATCTCGTGCTGCTCCAGATAATCGCGGGTGAGGCGCGCGAGCTTCGCGTCGTCTTCCACCAGCAGGACATGCAAGCGCCCGTGATCCATGTGTGTTGACTCGGGGTCCGAGGTGCCCTCCCGGGGCATTATACCCCTGCGTGAAGGCTCGACGCTCGCCGCCCCGAGGCCTACACATAGTGAAACAATCGAGACAGACTAGCGCAAGCCTCAGGCCGTAGGTTCAGAGAATGAGAGTGCGAGGCCTGAAGCGCTGGCTTCCGATCGCGGTATTTGCGCTGGTCTGTCTGAGCGCAGCGGCTTGGGGGCTCGTGCTGGGGCGGAGCCCTGCGGCATCAGGAAGCCCGGCACACGGCAACGCACGCGGCGCCGCGGCCGCGCCGGTCACGGTCGCGCAGGTGCGCAGCGAAGACGTGCCGATCGAGCTCGAGGCCTTCGGCACCGTCGAGGCGAGCTCGACGGTCGAGGTCGTACCGCAGGTCACGGGTCTGATCACCGAGGTGCACTTTCGCGAGGGCGCCTTCGTGAAGAAGGGTGACTTGCTGTTCAGCGTCGACACGCGACCGTATCGCGCTTCGCAGGCGGCCGCGCAGGCCGAGCTGGCCAAGAGCCTGGCGCTGGCGCAGCAGACCGCGAGCGAGGCGGAGCGCTACCTGGAGCTGGAGCGGCAGGGCGTGGCGACCGCGCAGCAGCGAGCGCAGGCGCAGGCCGATGCGGCTTCGGCGCGCGCGCAGGTGAACCAGCTGCGCGCTCAGCTCGACAGCGCCAACCTGAACGTGAAGTTCACGCGCATCACGGCGCCGATCGACGGCAAGACGGGCGCGTTGCTCGTGCACGCCGGCAACGTGATCCACGCCAACGCGCCAGAGCCGCTGGTGGTGATCCGGAGCCTCTCGCCGGTGCTGGTGCGCTTCGCGGTGCCGCAGCTCTACCTGCCGCAGATCCGGCAGAGCCTCGCGGGGCAGCCGCTCAGCGTGCGCGCGATTCCGCGCGGCGATGGCGCGCAGCCCGTGCAGGGCTTGCTCACGTTCATGGAGAACAGAGTCGATACCGCCACCGGCACGATCGCGCTCAAGGCCACCTTCACCAACGCCGACCAGCAGCTGTGGCCGGGCGCCAGCGTGGACGTGGTGCTCACGCTCGGCAGCGATCGGCAGGCGCTGGTCGTGCCTGCGCAGGCGGTGCGCGATGCGCAGGATGGCTCGTACGTGTTCGTGATCGGCCCCGACCACAAGGCACGCCAGCGGCAGGTGGAGGTGCTGCGCACCACGCCGCGGCTGGCGTTGCTGCGCGAGGGAGTGAAGGTCGGCGATGAAGTGGTGACGGACGGCTACATCCGGCTGCGCGACGGCACCCCGGTGGCCATTCAGCAGCCGGCGCCCGGCCCCGAGCATGCCAGCGCCGAGCCAGTCCAGGCGGGGGGCGGCGCGCCGTGAACCTCTCCGCCATCTTCATCCGCCGTCCCGTCGCGACCAGCTTGCTGATGCTGGCGCTGATGCTGTTCGGCTTGATGGCGTACCTGGGGTTGCCGGTGGCGGCGCTGCCCGAGGTCGATTTCCCGACCATCCAGGTCACCGCGAACCTGCCGGGCGCGAGCGCCGAGACCATGGCCACTTCCGTGGCCACGCCGCTGGAGCGCGAGTTCTCGGCGATCGACGGGCTCGACTCGATGAGCTCCGAAAACGCGCTGGGCGTGACCAGCGTCACGCTGCAGTTCAACCTGGGGCGCGAGCTCGACTCGGCCGCGCAAGATGTGCAGGCGGCCATCGCGCGCGCGACCCCGCGCCTGCCGCATGACATGCCGGCGCCGCCCAGCTACCGCAAGGTCAACCCGGCGGCTCAGTCGATCGTGCTGCTGTCGCTCAGCTCCTCCAGCTTGCCCCTGTACCAGGTGGACGAATACGCCGAAACCCAGCTCGCGCAGCGCATCTCGCAGGTGCGCGGCGTCGCCCAGGTGCAGGTGTATGGCTCGCAGAAGTACGCGGTGCGTTTGCAGGTCGACCCGGAGAAGCTGGCGGCCGCGGGCATCGGCCTGGATCAGGTCTCGGCGGCGGTGCAGAACTCCAACGTCAACCTGCCCACGGGCACGCTGTACGGCCCGAACAAGGCGTTCGCGATCGAGGCCGATGGCCAGCTGAAGCGCGGCCCCGACTACCGATCCCTGATCGTCGCCTACCGGAACGGGGCGCCGATCCGCTTCGGCGACCTGGGTCGCTCGCTCGACAGCGTCGAGAACGACAAGACAGCCGCGTGGATCGGCAGGCCCGAGGGGGTGGAGCGCGCGGTGGTCCTGGGCGTGCAGAAGCAGCCGGGCGCGAACACGGTGGAGGTGGCGCGCTCGGTCATGGAACTGCTGCCGCGCTTCCGCAAGGACACGCCGGCGGCCGTGACCCTGGACGTGCTGCTCGATCGCTCCACGACCGTGCGCGAGTCGGTCCACGACGTGCAGAGCACGCTGCTGATCACTCTGGTGCTGGTGGTGACGGTGATCTTCACCTTCCTGCGGCGCGCCACGGCCACCCTGATCCCGAGCGCCAGCATGCCGCTCGCGCTGTTCGCGACCTTCGCGACCATGTCCCTGCTCGGCTTCTCGCTGAACAACCTGTCGCTGATGGCGTTGACGTTGAGCGTCGGCTTCGTCGTCGATGACGCGATCGTGGTGCTGGAGAACATCGTGCGCCACGTGGAGATGGGCAAGAGCCCGATGCAAGCGGCGTTCGACGCGAGCCGGGAGATCGGCTTCACGATCGTGTCGATGACGCTGTCGCTGGCGGCGGTGTTCGTGCCCTTCCTGTTTCTGGGCGGGATTGTCGGCAGGCTGTTCCGGGAGTTCGCGGTCACGATCGCGATCGCGATCCTGGTCTCGGGTGTGGTCTCGCTGACGCTGACCCCGATGCTCGCCTCGCGCTGGCTTCGTCCGCACTCGGCGCGCGCTCCCGAAGGGCGCTTTTATCGCGTCACCGAGCGCGTCCTGAACGCCAGCACGCGCTTCTACGATCGCACGCTGCAGCGGGTGCTGCGCCATCCGCGCCTGACGCTGGCGGGCTCGTTCCTGGTGCTGGTGGCCAGCGTGGTGCTGTTCGTGCGCATCCCCAAGGGCTTTCTGCCCACGGAAGACATCGACCAGCTGTCGGTGACCACGGAGGCCGTGGAGGGCATTTCCTTCCAGGCCGTCTCCGAGCGCCAGCAGCAGATCGCCGAGATCGTGCGCGGAGACCCGGATGTGGAGGCGTTCATGTCCTCGGTCGGCTCGCGCGGCGGGCGCGGCTCGACCAACCAGGGCAGCATGATCTTGCGCCTGCGACCCAAGAGCGAGCGCGAGCGCAGCGCGCTGCAGATCGCGCGCGACCTCGGGCCGCGGCTCGGGCAGGTGCCGGGCATGCGCTCGTTCATCTCGGTGCCGCCGGCGATCCGCCTGGGAGGCAGGCAGAGCAAGAGCGAGTATCAGCTCACCCTGCAGGGCACGGACACCCAGGTGCTCTACGAGCAGGCGCCCAGGCTCGCGGAGGAGCTGGCGAAGTCGCCGGCGGTGGCGGACGTCACCACCGACGTGCAGCTGAACAACCCCGAGATCGGCGTGAACATCGATCGCGACCGGGCCGCCCAGCTGGGCGTCTCCGTGAACGCCATCGAGGAGACGCTGTACACCGCCTACGGCTCGCGCCAGGTCTCGACCATCTTTGCGCCCAGCAACAGCTATCAGGTGATCCTGGAGCTGGACCCGCGCACGCAGCGCGACCCGAGCGCGCTGGAGAAGCTGTATGTGCGCGCCGACAGCGGCGCGCTGGTGCCGCTCACCTCCGTCGCGACGCTGGAGCAGCGCGTCGGGCCGCTGTCGGTGAATCACACGGGACAGCTGCCGTCCGCGACCGTCTCGTTCAACGTGCGAGCGGGCCACGCGCTGAGCGATGCCATCGACGCGGCGGAGCAGAGCGCGCGGCGCGTGCTGCCGGAAGGCGTCACGACCAGCTTCCAGGGATCGGCCGAGGCCTTTCAGTCATCGCTGGGCAACCTGGGGCGGCTGCTCCTGATCAGCGTGTTTGTGATCTACCTGGTGCTGGGCGTGCTCTACGAGAGCACGATCCACCCGCTCACAATCCTCTCAGCGTTGCCCTTCGCCGGTTTCGGAGCGCTGCTCAGCCTCGAGCTGTTCGGCTTTGATCTCAACGTGTACGCCTTCGTGGGCGTGATCTTGCTCGTGGGGCTGGTCAAGAAGAACGGCATCATGATGGTCGACTTCGCGGTGGAGGCCAGCAAGGACCCGAACAAGAGCGCCCAGGACGCGATCCACGAGGCGTGTCTGGTGCGCTTCCGACCGATCATGATGACCACGCTGGCGGCGCTGCTCGGCACGCTCCCGATCGCGCTGGGTCAAGGCGCCGGCGCGGAGTCGCGCCAACCGCTGGGTGTGGCGGTGGTGGGCGGCCTGCTCTTCTCTCAGCTGCTCACGCTGTACGTGACGCCGGTGTTCTATCTGTACATGGAAGACTTCCGGCACTGGCTTGCCCGCCTGCGGCGGCCGCACCCCCAAGCCGGCTGGGAGGGGCGCGAAGCGGCGGAAGTGCCGGGAGAGTGAACGAGGGCCACGGGCGCGAGGCTAGCCCGTGGGGCTCACCATGCGCCGAACCAGCGCGAGCACGTTGCGCGGGGCGAACGGCTTCTCCAGGCGCGGGTTCTCGACGGACTCCAGAAAGGCCGCCGCATTCGGGCTGAACGCGCCACCGGAGACGAACACCACGCGCTGCGCGAGCTCGGGGAAGCGCTGGCTCAGCTCGCCGTGGAACGCCATGCCTGACATCTCCGGCATCATCAGGTCCGAGAAGATCAGATCGAACGCCTGCCCGCCGCCGATCAGGTCCAGCGCAGCGCGCGCCTGGGTCAGTACGGTCACGTCGTGGTCGCACAGGATGCGGCGCAGCACATTGGCGACCTCGGGCTCATCGTCGAGCACCAGGATGCGCGCGCGGAACAGCGGCTTCTTGGGCTTCGGGGCGGGCAGCGGCGTCGCCGGCCGGCGCGTCGCGGCGGGCAGCTCGACGCGGAAGCACGCGCCTGCGCCTTCGCGGCTCTCGACGCTGATCTCACCGCCCAGGGCGCCCACGATGTTGTGACAAATGGCCAGACCGAGCCCGGTGCCGATGCCGATGGGCTTGGTGGTGAAGAACGGGTCGAAGATGCGGCTCAGCAGTGCCGATGGGATACCGCAGCCGCTGTCGCGGACCTCGATCACGGCCTTGCCATCGGCGCTGGTGGAGGTCTTGACCCGGATCTCGTTGGCGTCGGTGTGCCCTTCGGGAATGGCGTGCGCGGCGTTGACCAGCAGGTTGATGAACACCTGCCCCAGGCGCGCCTCGTCGGCCTCCACGGCAGGAGCCGAGCCGTAGTCCTTCACCAGCCGTGCCCGGTGACGGATCTCATTGTAGGCCATGTTGATCGACAGCTCCAGCAGCGGCTGCAGCTCGATCACGGCGCGGCGCTCCTGCTCCACGCGCGAGAAGGTCTTGAGCCCGCGCATAATCTTGCGGATGCGCTCGGCGCCGTCCTGCACGGCGGTGCCCATCTCCAGCAGCTCCGGCAGGCGCGGCGAGGCGACCTCTGTCTGCAGGGCGCGCAGCGAGTCCAGCATGAGCGTGATGTTGGCCGCGACATACGCGAGCGGATTGTTGATCTCGTGCGCCAGGCCCGCCGCCAATGTGCCCACCGACGCCATGCGATCGGCGAACACGAGCTGGCGCTCCAGCTTCGCTTCGCGCTCCTTGGCCTCGGCCAGTTGCTCCTCCGCCTGCTTCTGCTCGGTGATGTCGCGCGCGATGGCGTACACCAGCTCCCGGCCGAGGTGCGCGGCCGATCGCCACTCCAGCCAGCGACACGAGCCGTCCTTGTGCAGATAGCGGTTGCGCAGCGGACCGAGCGCGCCGCCGCTGGCGAGCCGGTCGCGCCCGGCCAGCGTGGCCGCGCGATCCTCGGGATGGACGAACTCGATCGAAGGCCGGGCCAACAGCTCCTCCGCGCTCCAGCCCAGCGTCTGCGTCCAGGCCGGATTGACGCGCTTGAAGTAGCCGTCGAGCCCGGCAACGCACACGTTGTCGATCGACATCTCGAAGAATGCCTCCGCGTCGGTGGCGGCGAGCACGGCCGAAGAGCGCTCCTCGGCGCCGGGTGTTTCCGGGCAGCGTGGGGCGGGCGTGGAGGAGCTCGAAGGGGACGAGGCGATGGAGCGAGGTACGGGCACTGGGGATCAATGCCAAAGGGGCCGGGGTGGGGGAGACGCAGCGGCTCGACGACTCGCGCGAGACTCGCGTGAAAACAGCTGCGCCGGATCGGGACGGGCCGATGGGCGACGCGGGCTCGCGATGGGCGACGAGAGCTCGCATGGGCGACGAGAGAGTGGAACGAACGACGGCGCCGAGCAAGAGCGCACGCACGTACCCGCTGGGTGATGTGGAGGGGAACACTCCGGGCTGCGCGCTGGGCTCGATAACGCCCACACGTGAGCGGGCGGAGTGGGATGGCTCGGCGCCACACGGCCCTGCGCGACGCCAGGATGGGACCACTGACGAGCGCGACGGATGCGCGCGTTGCGCGGGGGGGGCGGCGTTCGGCGGAATCGGATCGTCTTCAGTACGGCAGGACCCTCGAGCGCCGGGTCCAGATCTCTGCGAAGCATTCCGAATACGGGGCTCTGGGGACCGACTCCTGCAAGCTGAGAGATGCGGAGGCCGGGTCCAGATCTCTGCGGCGGGTTCAGCGGCTGTAGCCGTGGCGATGGCCAGGATTGGCCAGGGCCGAGGACAGCGAAATCGCGCGTTGCGAGCGCTCGATCTGGCGTCCAGATGCCTGCCCAGCTGAGCCACAGCGCTGGTACGGGATTCGCTAGCGGATGCGATGGAGGTGGTAGCCCTTCGCCCGCGGAATCGAGATTCGATTCGTCGACGCAGTAGAGGTGTTGCATGGGGTGTGATGCGCTAGCGTTCGGTGCCCTGGATTCGCAGCTGGTTGCTTCTGCACGAGAGGAGGCGGGGCTGCGTCTGCGGCTCGGGCAGGCGTTGGAGGTGATGCGCCGGAAGGGGTATCAGTTTGCGCTCGGGTTCTCGTCGCTGGCGGCGTATGGCTTGGAGCGCTGCGAGCGAGGAGCCCGCTGGGTAGAGGTGTCTTGTTGCGTGGCACGGCGGCTGGAGAGGTTGCCGCGGCTGCGCCGGGCGCTCGCGCTGGGGAGCGTGTCGTGGAGCGTGGCTGAGCTACTGGCTCGGGTGGCGCTGCCAGAGGACGAGGTGGAGTGGCTTTCGCTGGCGCGGAGGCGCACGGTGCGGGAGTTACGCCTCGATGTGGCAAAGCACCGGCCGGAGTTGGAGGTTCTGACGGAAGAGAAGGAGAGCAAGTGCTGGCTCACGTTTACCTTGGACCGCGAGGAGGCGTGGTTGCTGGAGGCAACCCGGGCGCTGATGGCGCGCCTGGGTGTGGGCGTAGCGGAGGAGCAGGTCGAGGCGTTGCTCGCGGAAGCGCACACTGCTTTGCTTGCTGCCGGTACGGATCTGGAGAGCTTTGAAGCCGCCGATCAGGCTCAGCAGCGCTGGCGCGAACAGTTGGAGCGCTGGCGCGATGAGGCGGAGGCTCGGTGTGAAGCGCGCGTGCGCGATTGGGTGCAGGCACGAGAGGCCTCGATGAGCGTGGTCGCATTGCAGGCCGCGCAGGGGTGTGCCTCGCTGGACGGCTTGCAGAGTCGCGAACTCGATGCGGAGGTGCGCGCGATCTCGGCAGCGCTGGCGGGGCGGGAGCTGAGGTTGGCGCGGCTGCTGTTGAGCTTCCATCGCGCGGATGGCTGGTTACAAATGGGGTTCGCGACCGAGGCGCAGTATGCGCGCGAGCGGTTGGGGATGTGTCGTTCGTCGCTGATGGCGCGGCGCGCGCTCGCGTTGCGGCTCGAGGGGTTGTCGCGGGTCGAGGACGCGCTCGGCCGCGCGGAGATCGGCGTGGAGGCCGCCTTGCAGTTGGTGCGCATCGCGACCCGTGCGACCGAGGAGGCTTGGCTGGATCGCGCCCGGCACCGCACGGTAAAGCATTTGCGCGAAGAGGTAGCCGCGGCTCTGGTGGCCGTGCGAATTTCCGGTGAGCGCGATTGTTTGCCGCCCAATGCCGAGGAGCTCGACGGGTTTCAGGAGCTCGAGCGTGCGGTGTTGCGAGGACACGCTGTGGCAGGGTCATGTCCGACGGACGCCCGAGGTCCGTGGCGAACGATGCTGAGTAGTCTGCAGGCGTGGTTCGCGGGAGGGATCCAGGTGTCTGCGGGGTCCACGCGGAGCGCGGGGCGGGTCCTGGTGAGATTGCGGGTTTCTTGCGCGCTACGGGACTGGTGGTGCGCGCTGGCTGCCTGCGCGCACGCCAGACTGGCACGAGGCGTGAGCTGGGTGCGGTTTCTGTGCCTCACGTTCTGGCGGGCCTGGGGGCACATGGTTGGAGTCAACGTGGCCTACGGGCAGGTGTACTTGCGCGATCGCTGTCGTTGCTCGAGCCCGGTCTGCAGCCGGCGGGATGTGACTCCGCACCATGTGGTGTTTCGATCGCTGGGGGGCAGCGACGACGACGAGAACGTGACCTCTTTGTGTACGTGGTGCCATCTGTTCGGCGTGCACGGCGGGCGGATTCGCGCTTCGGGGAGAGCGCCGAAAATCGTCTGGGAGCTCGGCTGTCTCCGGGTGGAGGGCAGGGAGCGCTCAGCCGCGTAAAAACCCTGCAATCACCGCGAGAAATCCCCCCCCGTAGCGCTCCGCGCGGGTCTGACCGAAGCCATAGACCTCGAGCAGTTGCCCGAGGTCGCGCGGCTGTTGAGCCGCGAGATCGCGCAGGCTGCGGTCGCTGGCGATGACATAGGGAGCCACGCCGGCTTCGCGCGCCAGCGCCAGGCGGTGCGCGCGCAGAGCCTGGAACAGGGCTTCGTCGCCTTCCGTTGCGGCCACAGGCGCTGCTGGTCGCGTGCGCGGCACCGCGCGGGTGCGCTCGGGCGGCAGGCGCAGGCGGACGTTGCGGTTGCCTTTCATCACGTGCTGGCCCTCTTGCGTGAGGTAGAGCACGGGGCGGTCGCCACCGGAGAAGGCGACCCAGCCGGCGGTGACGCAGCGGCGCAACAGCGAGACCAGCCAGGGGTTGGGCTTGTCCTTGAGGATGCCGAAGGTGCTGACTTGCTGCAGGCCCGCGCGCTCCAGCTTGGGGTCGCTGTCACCATGCAGCAGCTTGGCGGCCATGGTGAGCCCGAACTTGCCGTGCACCCGGGCGACGGCGCTCAGCGCCTTGCGCACGAGCAGCGTGACCTGTTCGGCCTGGGTCGTGTCCTCCTCGAGCTCGTTGCAGACATCGCAGCGGCCGCAGGCCGGCGGCGGGTTCTCGGTGCCGAAGTAGCGCAGGATCGCCGTGTGGCGGCAGCTGCCACCCTCCGCCCAGCGCAGCAGCTCGAGGAACAGGTTCCATTTGTGCTCGACGAGCGAGGGATCGGGCGCGCGACCGTCGGTGTCGGCCTCGAGCAGGCGGCGGCGCAGGGCAATGTCCTTCGCCGAGCTGAGCATCAACCCGTAGGCCAGCTCACCGTCGCGACCGGCACGGCCGACTTCTTGATAATAGGCCTCGATCGAGCCGGGAGGCGCGAGGTGGATCACGGCGCGCACGTCCGAGCGGTCGACGCCCATGCCGAAGGCGTTGGTGGCGACGACGATGTGTAGCTCGCCGCGCGTGAAGGCTCCTTGCACCTCGTCGCGGCGCTGGGCAGGTAGGCCCGCGTGATATGCGTCCGCGGTCCAGCCGTCTCCGCGCAGGCGTTCCGCCTCGGCCTCACAGCTCTTGCGTGTGGGCGCGTAGATGATGGCGGTGCCGCGGCGCACGGCAGGGCTGCTCAGGGCAGAGCTACCGAGCGCCTGGCGCAGCATCCCGTCGGTGTGCTTGCGCGTCTCGTTCTGGCTCTGCACCTCGCGCGCCTGCAAGATCAGGTTGGGGCGTTCGAAGCCGTGGATCAGCTGCGGCGTATCGGCAGGCAGCCGCAGCCGGCTCAGGATCTCGTCGCGGACGATGGGCGTGGCGGTGGCAGTGCAGGCGAGCACGCGCACGCGCGGCAAGCGCGCGAGCAGGCGATCGATCTGCATGTATTCGGGACGAAAATCGTGGCCCCACTCGCTGATGCAGTGGGCTTCGTCGATCGCCACCAGCGGGCAGTTCAGGTCCGCCATCAGCGCCTGGAAGCCGGAGAATGCGAGGCGTTCGGGCGCGACGTACACGAGCTTGTAGCTGCCGCGCGCGATCAAGCTCATGCGGCGGCTGATCTCGTCGGAGGGCAGGGTGGAGGCCAGGAAGGTGGCGGGAATGCCGCGGCGCTCCAGCGCGCCGACCTGGTCGTTCATGAGCGCGATCAGCGGCGAGACGACCAGCGTGGTGCCGGTGAGCAGCACGGCGGGCAGCTGGTACACCAGGCTCTTGCCGCCGCCGGTGGGCGCGACGAGCAGGAGCCGGCGCTGTTCGATCAGCGTCTCGACCGCGCGGCGCTGGCCGCTGCGAAAGCCGTCGTAGCCGAGACGACGCAGCGCCGCGAGCAGCGGATCAGCTGCCGGCTCGCCCGTCACGGTAGAACGCCTGCAGCACGAAGAAGGCGAGCTTTTTCTCGCCGCGATCGGAGACGAGGCCTTTGCGGTTCCAGCCGTCCTGAATCTTGGGCAAAGGGCGCCGCGGCGACTGGAAGTCGTTGAGGATCCAGGGCGAGAGGCCGCGCCAGACGCGGATGCGCTTCATCATGGCGATCTGGTGCTGGTACATATCGGCCTGGTAGTCCTCGGTCCAGCGCTGCTCGGGCGGACCGCGGTGGCCCGCCTTGGCGTCCCCGCCGAGCTCGCTGAACACCAGCGGTTTTTCGTATTTGACGTCCCAGGTGAGGGGGTCGCACTTGGCGGGCAATCCATCGTACCAGCCGACGTACTGGTTGACTCCGATCACGTCGAGGTCGGCGCCCAGCGGATCGTCCACGACCTGGGTGTGCTCATCCGAGTAGTGGCGCTCCAGGGCGGCCGTCAGCAGGCGGGTGGGATCGAGCTCGCGCACCTTGGCGATCAGGCTGCGCAAGAAGCGGTTGCGCGCATCGTCGATCGGGGTTTCATTGCTGACGGACCAGAGGATGACGGCAGCGCGGTTCTTGTCGCGCTGGACCATCTCGGTGATCTGCCGCTCGGCGTTGGCGTAGGTGGCAGGATTCTCCCATTGGATGGTCCAGTAGACGGGCACCTCCGACCACACCAGCAAGCCCAGCTCCTCCGCGACGCGCACCATGTGTTGGTTGTGCGGGTAGTGCGCCAGGCGCACGAAGTTGCAGCCCAGCTCTTTCGCCCAGCCGAGCAGCTTGCGGGCATCGGCTTCGCTCGTGGCGCGCCCCGGGCGTTCGGGGGCCTGCTCGTGGATGGAGATGCCGTACAGGAACGTGGGCTGGCCATTGAGCAGTAGATCCGCTCCGCGCGTGCTGATGGACCGAAAGCCGATCAGCTCGCTGACCCGGTCGTGCGCGCTGCTGAGCTGGACCTCGTAGCGCCGCGGATTGCCTGGCGACCACAGCTCGAGGCCGGGCCGGGCGGCGCGGAAGCTGGCGCGGCCCGCCGCGTCGGTGCGCAGCTCGAGCTTCAGGCCCAGCTCCGCGATCTGCAGGGTGACCGCTTGCTGGGCTGCCTGGGGACCGTCGAGCAGAACCCAGCCGGCGATGGTGTCGTGCGAGCCCTTTTCGAGCTGCACGAAGTAATCCTTGATGAACGTCTCGGGCACGTCGAGCACGAGCACGTCGCGCGTGAGGCCGCCGAAGTTGTACCAGTCGGTGTTGACGGTGGGCACGCCGTCGCGATGCCGGGCGTCGTCGACCTTGACGATCACCACGTTCTCACCGTCCACCAGGCGCTCGCTGATCTCGAATTCGAAGGGCGTGAAGCCGCCCACGTGGCGGCCGACTTCCTCGCCGTTGACGTAGGCGATGGCCTGGTAGTTGGCGGCGCCGAAGTGCAGGAAGCGGCGGCGGCCCGGCGTGCGCTCGGCGCGGAAGCTGGTCTTGTACCAGACGGTGCCCTCGTACAGAGACAGCTCGAGCCGCTGGGAGTTCCAGTCCCCCGGGACCTTCAGCGTGGGGCTCTGGTCGAAGTCGTACTCGATGCGGTCGCTGACGCTGGCTGGCTTCTCGTTCTTGCCGTAGGGGTTGGCGAGCGGCTGGTAGCGGTAGTCGTAATAACCGTTTTCATACGGATCGACGATGGTGTGCCAGTCGCCATTGAGGCTCTGGTGCGTTCTGCCGAAGACGTTCGCGATCAGGTGGAGGGCGCTCATGACGGGCCCCGGTCCTCGCTTGCCGGGCGATGGGACTCAACAGGTTTCGGGGGTCGGACGCCGGTTCAGGCCGGTGGGGTTACAATGTAGGTTGGGTTTTCCAGTGGATGGCCTGTGGGCAAGCTGCGAAATCTGTGGATGACCCGGTGCCCTGTGGATAACGTCGGTGGCTCCCCCGTGTCCCCCGTGTCCCGAGCGCAGCGGCCGTGCCGAACTATCTGACTCCTGCCGGCGCCAAGCAGCTGGCGGATGAGCTGCAGCACCTGGTCAGCGTCGAGCGCCCGAAGGTGGTGCGCGAGGTCGCGGAGGCGGCGGCGCAGGGGGACCGCTCGGAGAACGCCGAGTATATCTACGGTAAGAAGCGGCTGCGCGAGATCGATCGGAGGGTGCGTTTCCTCACCCAGCGGCTCGACGCCGCGGTCGTGGTGCGCCCGGAGGAGCTGGGCGGTGACGTGGTGCGATTTGGCGCGGTCGTGGTGGTCGCCGATGAAGACGGGCAGCACAAGACGTATCGCCTGGTGGGCCCTGATGAGTCCGACCCTGGCAAGGGGAGGCTGAGCTTTCAGTCACCGATGGGACAGGCGTTGATGAAGCGCCGCGTCGGTGACGTGGTGGTGGTGCGCCGGCCCGCGGGCGAGATCGAGCTGGAGATCGTCAGCCTCAGCTACGAGGCATAGCCGGCAGAGAGCGTTCCCTCGTCGCAACCGAGCCGCTTTGCTAAAACGAAGACTGCGTGTCGAACGTCGAGCAGATTGATTTCTGGAACGGGACCGCGGGCGACCGCTGGGTGCGCAACCAGGAGAAGTTGGATCGCGCCCTCGCCCCCTTTGGGCTGGCGGCGCTGGATCGGCTGGCACCAGCCGCTGGCGAGTCGATCATCGACGTCGGTTGCGGCGGCGGTACCACGCTGTTGCAAATTGCTGAGCGGGTTGGCGCCTCGGGGCGCGTGCTGGGGGTCGACGTGTCGCGTCCCCTCGTGGCGCGCGCTCGCGAGCGCGTGAGCCACCTGCCGAACGTGTCCGTGCTGGAGGCGGATGCGTCGACGCACGGCTTCGCCGAGCCGGCAGCGGGCATATTCTCGCGCTTTGGAGTGATGTTCTTTGCCGAGCCTGAACCCGCATTCACGCGGCTGCGCAAGGCGCTCGCGCCAGACGGCCGCATCGCGTTCGTGTGCTGGCAGGCGTTCGACGACAATCCCTGGTTCTATTTGCCGCTGGCGGTGGCGCGGGCGCTGCTGCCCCCGGCGCCGCCCCCCGTGGACCCCCAGGCACCGGGCCCCTTTGCCTTCGCCAGCCCGGCGCGGGTGACAGGTATTTTGCGTGCTGCCGGATTTCGTCGCATCGAGCTGGAAGCCTTCCGGACCGCGGTCACTCTCTCCACAGAGGGCCTGGAGGCGGCGGTCGATTTCAGCTTCCAGATCGGTCCCGTGGCCCGCTTGATCGCCGAGCAACCGGACGAGCTGCGCGCGCGGATCTGGCAGCGCATAGCGGGGAAGTTCGCGCCGCTGGTGCGCGATGGCCGGGTGGAGCTCGAGGGGGCCGCCTGGCTCGTGACCGCGCGCGCCTGACGCGTTTGCGCTCCTCCGGCGACCACGCTAGGAGCGGGGTCATGCAACACCCAGTTCTTTATACTTCGCTTGCCGTCGTGCTCTGTCTGGCATGCGGGTCCAAGACGACCGATACCGAAGCCGCCGCGCCCGCCGCCCCCGCCGTGGAGCAGCCGCCCCCGCCGCCCGAGCCGAGCCCGGAGGAGAAGAAGAAGGCGGAAGAGGCCAAGAAGCTCGAAGAAGACCGCGCCAAGATGAAGGCGGACCACGAGAAAGACGTGGCCCGCTGGACTCCGGAGCTGAAGGCGGAGGCGAAGGCCGTCGCGGACAAGACGTATCCCACGCCGCGCGCGGCCATCAAGGCGGCCGTCGCCGCCAAGTATCGTGCCCCCGGCAACGCCGAGCGCGATCAGTATCGGCATCCGCAGGAGACGCTGGAGTTCCTCGGCTTCAAGCCGAACATGACCGTGCTCGAGTACGGTCCCGGTGGCTTCTGGTACACCGAGCTGCTCGCGCCGATGCTGGCGAAGAAGGGCAAGCTGATGATCACCAGCCAGGATCCCAATGGTCCGGAAGATCAGCGCAGCACCTTGAACGGCGAGCGCACCAAGCTCTTTCTGGAACAGTCGCCGGAGCTGTACGGCAAGGTGGAGACCGTCGTGATCGATTCGGGCAAGCCCGAGTTGAAGCTCGACAATCAGCTCGACATGGTCCTGCTCACTCGCGAGCTGCACGGCATGGTCAACGGCGGGACGCTCGACGCCTGGCTCGCCGAGTTCCACAAGGCGCTCAAGCCCAAGGGCTTGCTCGGCATCGAGCAGCACCGCGCCAAGCCGGATGCCAACCCGGAAGAGAGCGCCAAGAAGGGCTATCTGCCCGAGCCGTGGGTGATCCAGAAGGTGGAGGCCGCGGGCTTCAAGCTGGCGGGCAAGAGCGAGATCAACGCCAACCCGAAGGACACCAAGGACTATCCGGATGGTGTCTGGACGCTGCCGCCGTCGTATCGACTCGGCGACAAGGATCGCGAGAAGTACGCGGCCATCGGCGAGAGCGATCGCATGACGCTCAAGTTCGTGAAGAAGTAACGCCTCAGGGCATCGTCGGAGCCGGCGTGGCGGGGGGCCGGCTCGGGCGCGGCGGCGGGGGGCGCTGCCGGCGGCGGCTCGACGCAGACTGCGTTGGCGCAAACGCGCTGGCCCTTGCAGTCGAGGTCGCGCCGGCAGCCATCCGGTTGCGCGCGCGGGCGGCTTTGCGCCTGAAGCAGCAGGTCGCGTTCGTTGCGCGTCTTCTGCACGCGCTCGGCGAGCAGCGCCTTGGCGCCGGCGCACCTGGAGGTATTGACGAAGCCGTACACCGCCGAGGCGGTGTAGATGACTCCCCCGATCGCGAAGCCAGTGGCCAGGCTCGGGTTTCGCTCGTTCTCGTAGGTGTCAGGGTCGTCCACCAGCGCCACCCCGGTGAGCAGAGCGCTGACGACCGCGTTGGTGACGTCGACAGCGGGTGCCGCGTCGCCAGACTCGCAGTCGAAGTAGGCGAGCTGCTCGTGCTCGCTCGGCGGCGGGCGCACGAAGAGGAACGAACAACCCGTCGAGAGCCAAGCGCAGCAGCACAGGGCGAGCCTCCGCATGATGAGGTCTACGGTCGCAGGCGCGAACGGCGGTAGGAGCCCGACCTTGCACACATCGGCTCCCCGTGGCGGCTCAGAATTCCCCTGATCCGCGCGCCGGTGCGGCCGCCGCGTTGCTTAACCCTGCCCGCACCGGGGTCGTTGTCTCGCATGTTCCTTGGGGGATCCGGACGAGGCTGCGATGGCGGGCACAGGCAGGGTATTGGGGGAGCGCGGTCGCGCGCGCTGGTTCGTGACACGTGCCCTGCTCGTGGCCGCGCTCTCGGCGAGCAGCGCGCTGGGCGCGGACAGTGACGGCGACGGCCTGGATGATGCCTGGGAGCAGCTGTATTTCGGCGGGCTGAGCGCCGTGGTGGCCGCCGATCCCGACGGCGACGGGCTGACCAACGCCGAGGAGCACGCGCTCGGATCGGATCCCACCCGCTTCGACACCGACGGCGATGGCCTGTCCGACGGGCGCGAGCGCGATCTGCGCACGGATCCCACCTTGCGCGATAGCGACGGAGATGGGCTGTCGGACTACGCCGAGACCCAGGTGCATCACACCAACCCGCGGCGCCGCGATACCGACGGCGGGGGGCGCGGCGACGGTGAAGAGGTGGTGCTGGACGGCACGAATCCCTTGCTGGCCTCGGACGACGCGCTCGACTCGGACGGCGACGGCCTGACGAACCAGCAGGAGCTCTCGCTGGGCACCGACCCCTTCGCGACCGATACCGATGGCGATCTGCTCGGCGACACCGTCGAGGATGCGAACCACGACGGGATTTACCAGGGCGATCTGAACGAGAACGGGCACTTCGAGCCGGAGCTGGGGGAGGAGACGGACCCGACGCGCGCCGATACGGACGGCGATGGCCTGAATGACGGGCTGGAGCTGCTGCGCGGCACCGATCCGTTCGACACGGATTCGGACGACGACGGGCTGCTCGATGGGGATGAGTATGCGCGGAGCCTGGGTGACGACGCTTGTCTCAACCCGGCGAACCCGGATTCAGACGGCGACGGCGTGAACGACGGCGTGGAGCTCGCGGCCCATCTGGACCCGTGCAACCCCGACAGCGACGGCGACGGCGTGCTGGACGGGGTCGAGGTTCACGATGGTACCGATCCGGCCGTGGCGGGAGCCGGCCTGGACACGGACGGCGACGGGCTGACGGACAGCTACGAGATCGACGTCTCCGGCACGGATCCGGGCCTCGCGGACAGCGACGGCGATGGGCTCTCGGACGCGGAAGAGGTGTTTCCCTTGCGCGACGGCTTGCGCACGGCTCCGCTCGACGCCGACAGCGATGATGACGGCTTGTTCGATGGCAGCGAGAGCGTGATCGTGGGGCAGCAGCTGACGTTCCGCTCCCACCCGCTGCGCGCCGATAGCGATGGCGATGGCCTGTTGGATGGGCTGGAGCGCGGCCTGGCCGTGCCGGAGCTGAGCGCGCTCGATCCCGATGCCACGGACCTTGCGATCTTCCAGGCCGATACGGACCCCTCGACGACGACCGACCCGCTCGAGCCGGACAGCGACGGAGACGGGCTGAGCGACGGAGCGGAGGACCGCAATCACGACGGATTCAAGCAGGCGGACGAGACCGATCCCAATGTGTTCGACACCGACGGGGACGGGATCGGTGACGGCGCCGAGCTCGAGCAAAACGAGAACAGCGCCTGTGGGCAGCAGTTCGATCCGACCAACCCCAACGACGGGAGCGCGGATTTCGACGGCGATGGGCTCTCCAATTCCGCAGAGCTCGCGCTCCGGGTGCGCATCAATCTCGTTCTCGTTGCGAGGCCCACCGATCCCTGCAAGCCGGACACCGACGGTGACGGCCTGAGCGACAGGGTCGAGGCGCGCAGCGCCTTCGTGAACGGTCAGACGGATCCGACCTCTACCGATACGGATGGGGATGGCATTTCCGATGGCGTGGAAGACACCGACCAGAACGGACGGCGCTCGGCGAGCGAGACCGATCCCACCAGCCCCGATACCGACGGAGATGGGCTGCGTGATGGTGTGGAGGACGCGAACCGCAACGGTACGCTGGACAGCGGCGAAACCGACCCGCGCCTCGCCGACAGCGACGGCGATGGTCTCGACGACGGGACGGAGGTGTTTCGCCTCGGAACCGATCCATTGAACACGGATACCGACGGCGATGGCATCTCCGACGGGCGGGAGCGCGGCGTGGACGGCGATGCGGACCCGGCGTCACTCACGGATCCGCTGGCGAAGGACAGCGATGGCGATGGGCTGGACGACGGCGTCGAGGACGCCAACCAGAACGGCCGCGTCGACCTGGGTGAAACGAATCCGACCGATCGCGACACCGACGACGGCGGCGTGAGCGACGGCCGAGAGGTTCTCATGGACGGCACTGATCCGAACGATCCCAAAGACGACAAGGTGGCCACGGGCAGCACGCCGGAGATCCCCGACGATCTGCGGCCCGATGCCAATCCGGTGGAGCTGCCCCCCGACGATCCAGAGCCCGATCCGCGCTTCTTCCTCGAGCCCAACGCCGAGATCCGCGGCTCGAGCTGCAGTGTCGGGGTCGCGGGTGGACAGGGGAGCGGGGCGCTGCCGCTGGGCCTGGCCGCGGCAGCCGTGGCCATCGGCGCCGCGCGGCGGCGGCGGCGGGCACGGGCGGCGTCCTGGTTCGGGTTGCTGGGTTCATTGTTTGCCGGCGCGCTCGCGGGCAAGGCGTGGGCGCAGACCCCCGATCAGATCGCGACCGCTCGCAATACGAACATCGACGCCAATCCGCATCGCATCAACCCGGCGGGCTTTGAGTTGCTCGGGGTGAGCCGCCCGCGCGTGTTGCCGCACCTGGCGCTGCGGGCCGCAGCGTCGTTCAACTATCTGACGGGGCCGGCCGTGGTCGCGGACCGCACCAGCGGCGATACCTTGCGCAAGCTGGTCGCCAACCGGGAAGAGGCCGAGCTGGGCTTTGCGCTCGGCATCGCGGACCGCTTTCAGGTGTCGCTGATGGCGCCCGCGGTGCTGCACCAGCGCGCAGAGCTACCCGGCCAGAACCTCGGGACCGCCACCTCCTCTGGATTCGGCAACCCGACGATCGTGCCGCGCGCAGTGATCGCGGGCGCCGGCGACGGGCCATTCGCGCTCGGGGTAGAGGTGCCGGTGACGCTGCCCTTGTACGATACGCCAGCCTACATGGGCTATGATGGCTGGGGCGTGGAGCCGCGGCTGCTGACCGAGGCCCAGGCGGGCCCCGTCGTGATCTCGACCGCGATCGGCGCGCTGTTCAAGCCCGAGCAACGCATCTTCAACATCCGGGACGGCAATCAGCTGACGTACGGGCTGTCGACGCTGGTGCCTGACGCCCTGAAAGGCTGGGATTTCGGCGCGGAGTTTCAGGGGGGGACGCCGCTGGATCGGCCCGGCCGTAGCGCGGAGACGCGCGGCGAGGTGCTGATCGGCGCGCGGCACCGGATCGACGAGCGGCTGAGCGTGAGCACCGGCGGAGGCGCCGGCGTGATGAGCGGTGTCGGGCAGTCCGGGTATCGCGTGTTCGTCTCGGTGGGTTACGCCGCCTCGCTGGTGGGCACGCCGGACGCCGAGAGCGAGGACTCTCGCAAGTCGGACTGCGCAGTCCACCCCGGGCTGGCACTGCCGCCCGGTTGTCCGCCGCCCGACTCCGATCACGATGGCATCCTGGACGCGCTAGACAAGTGCCCGAACGAGGCCGAGGACAAGGACGGCTTTGAGGATGATGACGGCTGCCCCGATCTCGACAACGACCAGGACGGCTTGAAGGACAGCGAGGACGGCTGCCCCAACGAGGCCGAGGATCGCGACGGCTTCAAGGACGCGGACGGTTGCCCCGAGCCGGACAACGACGGGGACGGTATCCTCGATGCCGCCGACAAGTGTCCCTTCGACGCCGAGGACGAGCCGGGCGAAGATGCCGATGGCTGCCCGAAGCAGATGGCCCGGCTGTGTCCCGATGGGGCGCGCCCCACGGCGACGGGCGAGTGCCTGGCGCACATCGACGCCGGGCTGATCCAGATCTCCGAGCCCGTGCAGTTCGAAGAGGGGACGGCGAATCTGAAGGACGCGAGCCGCGAGCTCCTGAACCAGGTCGTCGACATCCTGGACGCGAACCCCGGCATGAAGGTCCAGGTCGTCGGTCACACCGATAGCTGGGGGCCGCGGGCGAACAACCTGGAGCTCTCGCGCGAGCGCGCGCGCGCCGTGCGCTACTATCTGATCCGGCAGAGCAAGGATCCGACCCGCATGGCCAGGAACGTGAGAAGCCTGGGCAAGGGCGAGTCGCAGCCGATCGAGAGCAACGACACGGCGGTGGGGCGCGCGAAGAACCGGCGCGTGGAGTTCGTGATCGTTGGCAAGTGAGCTCTCGGCGGGGCCGCGCGAGCGGCCCCGATGTCGAGCAGGAAGCGGCGGTCCTCTCAGAGCAGAGCCGCGATCCCCGCCGCGATACCGAGCACCGTGCCGATGAGGCCGGTGGCCTTCTTGCCCTCGTTGCTCGTCACGGCATTGTACGTCGCCGTCGCCGCGCTGGCGACGGCGTGCGCCGCGTCGCTCGCGGCCTTCTTGGTCCAGTGCCAGGCGTCGTCCAACCAACCGCCACCCTGGATCAACATCAGCTCTTGATCGCTCAGCTCCAGCGCCCCATCGATACCAACGAAATCATTGTTCATGTCGCCCTCCCAGGGTTGATTGAGTTTGCCGTCCGTTGATTGTTCAGCGGACACCAGCTCCCTCGGTGCACTGAAGCCGCGGGTTGTTCTGGAATGCGCATCCGCAAGCTGGATGTCGCGCTGAGCGGAGCGCTGTCGTCCTCGGATCAAACCCTCGCGCCGGTCTGAGCTGCGGCGGGCGACAGCGATCTGGACAAGACATCGGCCGGGCCCCGGTTGCCCGGGTCGTTCGCGCTGCTAGCTTGGTGTGGTTGCTTGCTGTCGGGGAAACGGCGAGTGACGGGCCCATCCATGGTGCGGGACCACCGCGCCGCGGAGCAGAGCGGAACAAGGGACTGGTTCCGCAGCACGGGGTCGCGGGGGAAGAGCTCGCATGCGCCAGGGACTGCGCGTGATGCCACCGCCGCATTGCGAATCGAGCGCCGCAGGTGCGCTCACGTGGAGGCGGATGCCGCATACCGACACGGTTCGAGGTGCCATGGCTGCCTGCGGGGCAAGCCCGGCGAACAGCGAGGAAGAGCTGGAGCGACTCTATGCCCATCAAGTGCCGCCGCTTCGGCGCAGCCTGATCCGGCGCTTCGCTCAGCTGGAGCGCAGGAGTGGTCTGCCCAGCGCCGACGTGGACGACGCGATCCAGGAAGGCTTTGCCAAGCTCCTGGCCGCTGGCTGGCCGCTGAAGCGGCGGGCGGAGCCTGGCTCCGCCGCCGCCTACCTGGCGGGCACGGTGCGCAATCTGTGCCTGGACACTCTGCGCGCGCGGCGACGAGAAGAGGCGCTGCGCTCCCGGGCCGCCGATTTCGCAGGGAGCGCGCAGATCATCGCTCCGTCGCCGGCAGAGCGCGAGTCGAGGAGAGTGGAGCTCGCCCGGGCGCGCATCGCGGAGTTGCCCAGCGAGCTGTCCGGGTACTTCCAGGTGCGCTTCGCAGATGGCCTGTCGCAGCGTCAGGCGGCTCGCCAGCTGGGGCTGACGCGCCGGCGCGCGCGGACGCTGGAGCAGCGACTGCTCACGGCGGTCGCCCGGCACATCGCGCGTGCCGCGCCTCCACAATGAGGCGCTCGCTCGAGGCCGAAGAACACCCCCGCGAAGGCATCGGCGATCAGCGTGGCCGCCTTGACGTTGCCGATCTGGGTCGGGCTCAGGTGTAGACCGGGTCCGCGAGGTTGAAGTACAGCCAGTGGCCCAGCACGTCGACCGTGCCGCCCGTGGCGTAGGCCCACTTCACGCGGGCAGGCAGCGCCGTGGTAGCGGACGCGCTGGGGGCATCGCCTGTCGGGTTGAAGCGACGAGAGGAATGGCCTGCTGCGACATGGGCGCAGGCCAGCCTAGCCGATTTTCTGGACTCGCCCAGCTCAGAGTCCGGAGACGCTGAAGTGCCTGCCTTCAGCGCTGCGCCGTCCATCGAAACTTCCACATGCTCGCCAAAGGAGCGAAGAGTAGTGGCGACGACACCCATCGGCGAAGCGATGAGAAGAGGCTGCAGACATTGGGCACTTCATCCAGCGTCTCGTGGGCTCGGCGCCGCTCGTTCACCGGCGTCGCCAGAATGCGCCCACCGAACGGCGGGAGCTGCTGATGACGGACGGCGGGCGCAGCACCGAGCCCCTCTCACGAGGCGATGTGAACTTCGAGGTGGCGGCTGCAGCTGCCGCGCGAATCCGTGTCGGCAGGCTGGAGTCTCTCAGGTCCTGCCAGCTGTGAAGCGACTGCACAGAGTTGCCGCGAGTGTCCCTTCCGACCACGTTCTCCGCCTGAGGCTGGGCGCGGGAAAGGCCGGCGCTAGCTTGCGCAGAGATGTCGCGGCAGGCTGCAGAAGGGGGGACGCACCGGGCTCAGCGTCGGCGTGCCGCGCAGCTGGTGGGGGGCAGCGCGCTGCTGGTCGCTGGCGGAGCTTTACTGGTGCTGCCCGGCCCGGGGATTCCGCTGGTGGTGGCAGGGTTGGTCGTGCTCGGGCGACAGTACGAGTGGCCGCGCCGGCTCCGCCGGCGGGTCGCGAGCTGGAGCGGCGGCGCGACGCGGCGCTTCCGAGATTGACATGCGCGCGGCTCGGCTCGAGGTTGGGGGCATGTCGAGTGCGGTCGAAGGCAAGCAGATCCTGATCACGGGCGCGACGGGCGGGATCGGGCTTCTCGCCGCCCGGGCCATGCTGCGCGCCGGCGCGCTCGTGAGTCTGCACGGTCGCGACGAGGGCAAGCTGGCCCGCGCAGCCGCGGAGCTGGCGCCCGACGGCAAGGTCGGGGCCACGCTGGTCGCCGATCTGGCCTCGCTGGCGGAGGTGGCGGAGTTGGCCGAGCGGGTAGCTCGCGAGCTGCCGCAGCTCGAAGTGCTGGTGAACAACGCGGGGGTGGGCTTTGGCGCCGATCGGCGCCGGCGCGAGCTGAGCCGCGATGGCTTCGAGCTGCGCTGGGCCGTGAACTACCTGGCACCGTTTCTGCTCACGGAGCGCTTGCTCGCGGGCGGTCTGCCGCGCCGGGCCGTGATCAACGTGGCTTCGATCGGTCAGGAGCCGATCGACTTCTCGGATCTGCAGAGCGAGCGCGACTACGAGGGCACGCGCGCCTACCGGCGCAGCAAGCTGGCGCTGATCCTGTGGAGCATGGATCTCGCGGCTCAGCAGCCTGAGCGCGTCGTGCACTCGCTGCATCCAGGCACCTTGCTGGACACGAACATGGTGCGCGATGCCGGGGTGACGCCGCACGGCCCCGCCAGCCGCGGCGCGGAGGTGATCCTGGGCGTGGTGGAGCGGGCACTGCGCGAGCGCGAGTCGGGCCTGTACTTCGACGAGCTGACGCCGGCGCGCGCCAAGCCGCCAGCGTACGATCTGCAACAGCGCCGGAAGCTGCGCGAGGCCACCCTGGCGTTGTTGCCGCGGTGATGCGCACGGAGCTGTCCCACGGAGCCTGGATCGAGCTGTTCGAGGGGTGGCTCACGGCAAATGAGGCGGCGCGCTGGCTCGCCGAGCTGCTGCGGGAGCTCGCCTGGGAGCAGCGGCACATCGTGCTCTTCGGCAAGCCGGTGCTGCAGCCGCGGCTGATCGCCTGGGCGGGCGAGTTGCCCTACCGCTATTCCGGGCAGACATTGGAGCCGCGGCCCTGGCCCGCCTCGATCGCGGGCCAGCTGCAGGCGCTGGTGGCGCGCGTGTCGCAGGCGTCGGGCGCGCGCTTCAACCATGTGCTCGTGAACCGTTATCGCGACGGCAAGGACAGCATGGGCTATCACGCCGACGCGGAGCCCGAGCTGGGCCCCGATCCGCTGGTCGCGACGCTGTCGCTGGGCGAGACGCGGCGTTTCTTGCTCCGCGCGCAGCCACGAGCGCCGCGCGAACGAGCTCTGTCCCTGCCGCTCACGAGCGGCAGCTTGCTGGTGATGGGCGGCACGTGCCAGCGCCACTACCGGCACGCCATCGCGCGCGACCCGGACGCAGCGCTGGGCGAGCGGGTGAGCCTCACGTTTCGGCGCTTGCTCGCCGCGCCGCGCTGAGTAGGCTGCCGGCGCCTTGGACGCGCCGACATCATCCGTGCCGACCTTGCCCGTGACCTTGCCCGTGCTGTACCGAGATGACGCGCTGGTCGTGGTCGACAAGCCCGCGGGCATGATCGTGCACCGCGGCTGGGCGCAGGACGAGGTCACCGCGCTCCGTCTGCTCCGCGATGGCCTGGGCCAGCGGGTGTACCCGGTGCACCGGCTCGATCGCGGCACGAGCGGCGCGCTGATCTTCGCGCTCACGCCCGAGATCGCGAGCGCGCTGGGCAGCGCGTTCATGGAGGACCGCGTGAGCAAGCGCTATCTGGCCCTGGTGCGCGGGCAAGCACCGGAGCAGGCTCTGGTCGATCACGCGATTGCGAAGGAGCCCGGCAAGCCCAAGCAGCCCGCGCAGACGCGCGTCGCGCGGCTGTTCAGCCACCCGCTGACGGATGAGCTGACCGGCATTTCCCGCAACTACTCCTGGGTCGAGGCGTGGCCGCTCACCGGGCGCGCGCATCAGGTGCGGCGCCACCTCAAGCACCTCAACCATCCGATCATCGGCGACGTGCGCTACGGCAAAGCCGAGCACAACCGCCTGTTCCGGCGCCGCTTCGGGCTCACGCGCCTGGCGCTGCACGCCGAGCGCGTGAGCTTTGTGCACCCGCTGCAGGGCAGCCTGCTCGAGGTGCTGGCGCCGCTGCCGGCGGATCTGGCGAGCGTGCTTCAGGCGCTCGCGCAGACCGCGCCGGCTTGAGCCCGGCGGCGCCGCCCGCCTTCAGGGCGCCGCGTCTTCGCAGGGGCCGTCGTGCTCGACGCTGACGCCGGCCGAGCTGGCGGTGCAGCTGTTGCCGTAGGTCTGCCCGTCGCAGCCGCACACCGGCAGGAAGATCTGCGGACAGATCTCGGCTCGCCGCACGCACACGCCGGGGGCATCGGCGCGGCCGCAGTTGGCCCCCGGCGGGAAGCTGCAGAAGCTATCGTCGTCGCAGCTGCCGAGGCCGCGGGAGCCGCAGGGCTGCGGGGGCGGCGGCTCACACTCGCCTTCGGCAGACACGCTCACCCCGGCGCCCGCGGCAAAGCAGGAGTTGGGATAGGTGTTGCCGTCGCAGCCGCACACCGGCGCGAAGATCTCCGGACAGAACTCCGGGATCGGCTGGCACACGCCGGGCGCATCGAAGCTGCCGCAGGCCGCCTCCAGCGAGAAGTTGCAGAAGCTGCCCGCCGCGCACGGGCTCTGACCGCGCGAGCCGCACGACTGCTGCTGGGCCACGAACGGCAGATAGAACTCGCTCGCGCTCAGGCCGCGCGCGCGCCCGGCGGGACCGCTGACGGTGGTGCGCCGCCCGGCGAGCAGCAGCCCGTCGGGCGCGTCGAGCTGCGCGAAGGCCGCGCTGGGATCGGCAGCGACGCCGGAGAGGTCGATCTCGGCGACCGGGAAGCCCGGGCTCTGCCGGTTGAGCAGCTCCGCGGAGAACGACAGGCAGGGGCTGGTGATGCACACGATGCCCTCGTTGCGCGCGCGGAAGAAGCGGCCGCTGGGCGTCACGCCCTCGTGGCCTTGCCAGGCCTCCGTGACCTCGAGCTGCCCCAGCCGGCCCGCGGCGGTGCGCTGCGCCCGGATGCGCCCCAGCAGCAGGAAGCTCTCGGGGCTGCCGCGCAGCGTGGCTTCGCGCTCCGCGTCCAGCCCCAGCGCGCTCAGATCGAGGTCGAAGACGTAGCACTCGGCGGCGCGGCTGCCGTCGGCGCAGCGCAGGTGGTCCTGATTTACGGCGTCGACGAAGAAGCCGCCGCACAGCGGGGAAGCACAGCGCCGGAGATCGCGACGCAAGCTGACGTAGCTCGGCGCGGCGGAGCGCAGGTCCTGCGTGGACGTGCTGACCGCGGACTCCTCGGAGGCCGGGTCCTCCACGTCTCCGGCAGAGCACGCGAACGAACACAGGCTGACCAGGGCCGTGGCCCAGAGAAACGACGATGGGGACATGTGATGGCTCGCTCCTGTCGGTGGGCACCCGCGCGGAGCCGCGGGGGTCGCAGTCTAGCGAGCAAGTTGCATGCTCGGTCGTTAGACTCTGGTTAGAGTCCCCGGAGCGGGGACAACCGCCGAAAACTGCTCATTTTTCTGGTTCATCGGCGCGGCGCCGCCGGCTCGCGCCGCTGTGCCACTCTGGTCCATCCGCGGCCCTTCCACGGCAGCGCTGTCAGGCGGCAGGATGCGGCTCCGATGCGCGTGCTGATCGCTTTCGACAAGTTCAAGGGCGCCCTGGGCGCGGCGGAGGCCTGCGAGGTCGCGGCCGGGGTGCTGCGTCGCGCGCGTCCCGGCTGGCAGCTGGACCTGGCGCCGCTCAGCGACGGCGGTGACGGCTTCTGCCGCATCCTCACCCGGGCCGCGTCCGGGGTGTTGCACGAGGCGCGCGTGAGCGCGACGGTCTTTCCCGGTGCCGAGCGCGCGGTCCCGCTCGGCTGGGTCGAGCTGGAGCGCCTGCCGGCTGCGGCGCGAGCCCGCCTGAAGCTGCCGCCGAGCGCGCGGCGCCTGGCCCTGGTGGAGCTGGCCGCCGTGAATGGCCTGGCGCAGCTGCCTCCCGCGCAGCGCGACGTGTGGCGCTCCAGCACGCGAGCCACGGGCGAGCTCGTCGCGATCGCCGCGGCGGCGGGCGCGGACGCGGTGTTGCTCGGCGTGGGCGGAAGCGCCACCAGCGATCTCGGGTTCGGTGCGCTCGCGGCGCTCGGCTGGCGCTTCGAGGATCGGGCGGGCGCACCGATCGATCCGCCGCTGCCCAGCCTCTGGCCGCAGATCGCGCGCATCGCTGGCGCAGCGCGAGCGCTGCCGCCGCTGCGCATCGCCTGTGACGTGCAGAACCCGCTGCTCGGAGCGCGCGGCGCTGCCGCCGTCTACGGGCCGCAGAAGGGGCTGCGCCCCGAGGATCTGCCGCGCTTCGAGGCCGAGGCCGAGCGCCTGGCGCTCCTCGCCTGCGCGCACGCGGGCCGTGAGCTCGAGCTGCTGCAACAACCGGGCGCGGGCGCGGCGGGCGGCATCGCCTTTGGGCTCGCGCTGGGCGCAGGCGCGCGGCTCGTCGCCGGGTTCGAGCTGGTGGCGGAGTGGCTGGAGCTCGGCGCGCGCCTGGAGCGCGCGGATCTGGTGATCAGCGGCGAAGGGCGCTTCGACGCGACCAGCCTGGCCGGGAAGGGGCCGGGTACGCTCGCGCGCGAGGCGCTGCTCCGCGGGCGGCGCTGCGCGATCTTCGCGGGCAGCGTGGAGCCGTCGCTCCCGCCCGCGCCGGGGCTGGAGTTGCTGGCGATCTCGCCCGCGCAGCTGCCGCTCGACGCCGCGCTGCGTTCCACCGCGGAACATCTCGCGCGGGCGCTCGATGCCTGGCTCGTCGGGCAGACTGCCGATGAGTGACGAACGGCGCCGGAGCTGAGCGGGCATATCCTGGTGCCGCGCGGCGCGCCCGGGTGCCGAGCCCCCCTGCTGCCATTTCAGGGCTCGCCCCCGCCCGGCAGCGCGCGGCCCCAGAATGTGCCCACTGCGCGAGCGGCATCGCCGGGAGCTTGGCCGTCCGGGACGGGCGCGCGAAATTCGTCGCCGCGTTGTCACGCTTGGCGCGGCTCGCTCGTCACTCGGGCATGAAGGACATCCTGATCGTGGGCGGAGGATACGCAGGGGTGCTGTCCGCGCTGCGTCTGGCCCGGCGCACGCGCGGTCGAGCGCGCATCGCGCTGGTGAGCGGCAGCGCGCGCTTCGTCGAGCGCATTCGCCAGCATCAAGCGGCCGCGGGCGGCGAGCTGCGGCAGCTCTCCGTGCCCGGGTTGCTCGCCGGCAGCGGCGTGCGCTTCGCGGAGGCGTTCGTCGATCGGCTCGATCTGGGGCGCGGGGAAGCCCGCGCGGGCAGCGAGCGCTTCGGCTTCGACGAGCTGGTGCTGGCGATCGGCAGCCGGGTGGACGTGGAGCGCGTGCCCGGCGCGCGCGAGCACGCGCTCACGCTGGACGCGGCGCAGGCTGCGGCGCTGCGCCTGCGGCTGGAGGCGGCGGCGCGCAGCGGGGGCAGGGTGGTGGTATGCGGCGCGGGGCTCAGCGGCATCGAGCTGAGCGCCGAGCTGAGCGAGCGCTGGCCCGGGCTGCCGCTCACGCTGCTGAGCGCCGAGCAGATCGGCCCCGGCTTGTCCGAGCGCGCGCGCGCGTACCTGCGCGGCTTCTTCGGCGAGCACGGCGTGCAGCTGCACGAGCACGCGCGGGTCGAGCGCGTCGAAGCCGGCGGCGTCTGGTGCCGCGAGGCGGGCTCGCGCGCGGAGCCGAGGCGGATCGCCGCCGAGCTGGTGGTGTGGGCGGGGGGCTTCATCGGCTCGGAGCTGCCCCGACACGCCGGGCTGGACGTGAACCTGCGCGAGCAGGTGCGCGTCGACTCCGGCCTGCGCGCGCTGTCTCATCGCAACGTGACGGTCGTGGGCGACGCCGCCGCGCTGGAAGGAGAGTGCGCGGGAGCGGTGCCGCTGCCGCTCCAGCTCTCCTGCAAGCTGGCGCTGCCGATGGCGGCGCTCGGCGCCGATAACCTCGCTCGGCGGCTGGTGGGGCTGCCGGAGCAGCCCTTCGAGTTCAGCGACGCCGGGGTGTGCATCTCGCTCGGACGTCGCGACGGACTGATCGATCTGCGCCGGGCGGACGGCACGGCGCGCGAGCGCATCCTCCCGGGGCGCTGGGGCGCTCGGTTGAAGGAGCTGGTCTGCCGCTTCACGATTCTTCGCCTGGGCTGGGAGCGGTCAGCGTTCTGGCCGGTGGCGCCGCTGGCTGCGCCGGCGCAGCTGCCCGCTTCTCGAGCGCGAGGGATCGCCGCATGATGGCCGAGATGGCGGCGGAGCAGAGCTTTCAGGAGCAGCGGCCGCGGCTGTTCTCGCTCGCGTATCGCATGCTGGGCTCCGCTGCCGACGCCGAGGATGTCCTGCAGGATGCCTGGCTGCGCTGGCAGGCCGCGGACGCTGCCAGCATCGAGTCGGCCGGCGCCTGGCTGACCACCGTGGTGACGCGGCTGTGCCTCGATCAGCTGAAGTCCGCGCGCCATCGGCGCGAGAACTACGTGGGCCCCTGGTTGCCGGAGCCGCTGCCGACGGAGCCGGTGCCCGACCGCGAGTCGATCTCGATGGCGTTTCTGGTGCTGCTCGAGCAGCTCACTCCGGCGGAGCGCGCCACCTACTTGTTGCACGAAGTGTTCGACTACAGCCACGGGGAGATCGCCGAGATCCTGGGCACCACGGCCGCGAACTGCCGGCAGCTGGCGCTGCGCGCGAAGGCGCACCTGCGCGAGCGGCGGCCGCGCTTCGCGCCCACGGTGGAGAGCCACGAGCGCTTGCTGGCTCGATTCCTGAGCGCCGTGCAAGGCGGGCAGCTGGAGCCGCTGAAGCAGCTCTTGAGCGACGATGTGCTGCTGCGTTCGGACGGGGGAGGCAAGGCGGCGGCCGCGCTTCGCCCGATCGTGGGCAGCGAGCGCGTGGCGCGCTTCTTCCTGGGCCTGGCGGGCAAGATGGTCCGGCATCCGCTGATCCGCTTCCGGATCCTGAGCGTCAACGGCTGGCCCGCGCTGGTCACGCTGGAGAACGGACGGATCGTCTTCGTGCTCTCGATCGAGAGCGACGGCCAGCGCATCCACGCGCTCTATTCCGTGCTCAATCCCGACAAGCTGGTCGCCGTCGAACGCGCGCTGCGCTCAGCCGCCGTCGACAGCTAGCTGCGGCGCGGCGCCAGCGGGTCCAGCACGCGGCTCAGCGCCGCGGCCAGCTCGCGCGCGCTGGCGAAGCGCTGCGCCGGCAGCTTGTGCACGCCCTTCTGGAACCAGGCCGTGAACCCCGCCGGCAGCGTGACGTCGACCGGCACCAGGTTGGGCTCGCCGCTGCAGATCTGCACGAGCCGCTCGCCCAGCGTGTTGCCGCTGAAGGCGGGCGTGCCCGTGAGCGCCTCGAACGCGATCACGGCCAGGGACCACAGGTCGCTGCGCTCGTCCACCCCGTCGTGGCCCAGCAGCAGCTCGGGGCTCTGATACTCCCGGGTAGCGGGGCGCCGGAACACTGCGCTGCCGGCCCCGGGCTTGCCGCGCTGGGCGCAGCCCAGCTGGTGAGACAGCTTGCTGACCAGGCTCAGGTGGTCGCTCAGCACGTCGTCGATGGCAAACAGCAGCTTGGTGCGTGCGCGGCCGGCGTGCGGGCTCTCCCCGCGCAACTTCGAGCCGGGCTCGCGCGCCAGGAACCAGTGCGACGGATCGAGCCGGCCGTGGACCAGACCCCAGCCGTGCAACGCGTCGAGGCCGCGCGCCGCCTCCGCCACCAGGCGCGTCAGCTCGTCCGCGGGCAGGCGCGGTTGCGCAGCCAGGCGGTCCTCGAGTGTTTCGCCGATCAGGTGTTCCAGCACCAGGAACGGTACCTCCAGGCCCCGCTCGCTGTGGACGCCGTAGTCGAGCACGCGCGCCACGTGCGCATGCTCAATGGTGGCGGCGACCCGCGCCTCCTCGAGAAAGGCGCGCCGTGAGCCGGGGTCCTCGACCAGGCTGGCATCCAGGAGTTGCACCGTGACCCGATCGGAGCGCGCCGCGCCGCTGGAGCAGCGCGCTTGCCAGAAGGTCCCCGGCGTATGGGCGAACAGGGGGAGCTCCAGCTCGTATCGGTCGGCGAGTGTGCGCCCCGGCTGCGCCCAGACGCCCCAGCGCGCCGGATCTTCCACGTACGTCAGCCGAACCGGGGCATGCGCTCCCACCGCGAGCTCGGGGCGCGCGCTGCCGCCGCGCGGAAAGCGCGCGGCCAACCAATTCGAGTACGTGTCTGTCGATCGCATCGCCGGCGCAGTCGCTGCTTCACGGGGGGGATCTAGGGAATCTATCAGGGGCGAACACCCAGGGGGCGCAGGGCTGCGAGCTTGGCAGATTCCCCGCACCCCCGGGAGTCACCCCCAAGGACGTGTCGCGGATCTGGACGTCGCTAGCTGTGTGCACTACGCGTCGCGCACGCGCATTGCAGCTCGGGGCGAGTTGTGGAGCGACATTTCTGAAATGCCGCGTCTCCAGGCCTTTTGGCCAGCGCGGTGTTACACCGCGTTTCAGTTTCGTTAGGGCGTGCCGTTCTGTGATGTGGAGCGCAAACGAGCTCCGTCCCAGGCAATGGAGGAAGTGACTGAGTATCTGCGCAAGGCGCGCACGATGACAGAGGACGCCTTTCGGCAGCTCTACCCACACTACTTTTTCTACAAACGTGCCAAGCAGGGACGCGTCACCGGCGAGTCGGAGCAGGACATCGACTACGCGACGCGCACGCTGTCCCTCAACTTCGACCCCGTGCCGCGCATCAGTCAGCTCGCCCTGGTGAAGAAGAACCCGGACAACCCGTTCCCGGATCGCATCTCGATCGGCCGAGCCACCAACTGCGACGTGGTGATCCGCCTGGCATTCGTCTCGAAGGTGCACGCGCATCTGATCATCCAGGGCAACAAGCTCACGCTGCGCGACAACAAGGCCTCGAACTTCACGTTCCACAATCACCGGCGGCTCGAGCCAGGCAGCTCGCGCAGCGTCCAGCTCGGGGATATCGTGAGCTTCGGCGCGCTCGACCTGGAGCTGGTGGACGCCGGGCGCCTGTACGAGATCTTGCGCTCCACCGCCGGCATCCAGACGACCGTGTCGCCCCCCGTCGTGCGGCGTTGAGCTCGAAGCCGGTCCGGACGACACACCGCCGCAATCTGACCGAAATGCACCGGGCGCGGCGCTTCGCCGATGCTGCCCGGCGCCATGCACTTCAACGGTTACGACCCCGAAAATGGCCCATTCTTCGATGAATTGTTTCGGGCGCCGGGGCGTCCGAGGCCGGGGTTGGAAGCCGTGGTCGCCGGCATCAACGGCCTGCAAGAGGGGGTGCTCCGGGCGCGCCAGCGCGCCGCCGAGCATCTGCTGCTCAATCTCGGCATCACCTTCACGCTGAAGGGCGACGCTGACGGTGACGGCTCGGAGCGGATCTTTCCGTTCGACATCATCCCGCGCGTGATCACGGCCAGGGAGTGGCAGCGGCTGGAGCGGGGCATCACGCAGCGGCTCGAGGCGCTGAATCTGTTCCTCGCAGATGTTTACAGCGAGCGCCGGATCGTGCGGGAGGGCGTGCTGCCCGAGTACCTGATCGAGAGCTGCCCCGACTACCGTCCGCAGTGCCGCGGGCTGCAGCCGCCGCGCGGCATCTGGTGTCACGTCTCCGGCACCGACCTGGTGCGGCACAAGGACGGCGAGTTCTACGTGCTGGAGGACAACCTGCGCTGTCCGTCGGGCGTGAGCTACGTGCTGGAGAACCGTGAGCTGGTGAAGCGCACCTTCCCGGCCCTGTTCGAGCAGCTCTCGATCCGGCACGTCTACGACTACCCGATGCGCTTGCTGGACACGCTGCGCTACCTGGCGCTGGATCGCGTGGATGATCCGCGCGTGGTGGTGCTGACGCCGGGCCGCTACAACAGCGCCTACTACGAGCACTGCTTCCTGGCGCAGCAGATGGGCGTGGAGCTGGTCGAGTCCCAGGACCTGGTGGTGGATGGTGGGTACGTGCAGATGAAGACCACGCGCGGGCTGGAGCGCGTGGACGTGATCTATCGCCGCATCGGCGACGACTACCTGGATCCCAAGGTGTTCCGGCCCGAGTCGCTGCTCGGCGTGCCCGGCCTGTTCCAGGCCTACCTGGATCAGAAGGTGGCGCTCGCCAACGCGCCCGGCACCGGGGTCGCGGACGACAAGGCGGTGTACGCCTACGTCGAGAAAATGATCCGCTTCTATCTGGGCCAGGACCCGATCCTGAAGAACGTGCCCACCTACGTGTGCTCGGACGAGGACGATCGCCGCTATGTGCTCGAGCACCTCCCGGAGCTGGTGGTGAAGGCGACCGACGGCGCGGGCGGCTACGGGATGCTGGTGGGCCCTCACTCCAGCGCGGAGGAGCGCCGCGATTTCCACGCCCGCATCAGCAAGAATCCGCGCGGCTACATCGCTCAGCCGACGCTCTCGCTGTCGCGCGTGCCGACCATCATCGAGGACCGCTTCGAGCCCCGGCACGTCGATCTGCGGCCGTTCGCGCTGCACGGCAAGGAGATCTATGTGCAGCCGGGCGGGCTCACGCGCGTCGCGCTCAAGCGCGGTTCGCTGGTCGTGAATTCTTCCCAGGGTGGCGGCAGCAAAGACACCTGGGTGCTGGCGGAATAACTCGCCGGCGAGCACCGGATCCGGGCAGCACGGGTCCGAGAAGGGAAACAGTCGTGTTGAGCCGAGTCGCCGACGCCATCTACTGGGCGAGTCGTTACGTCGAGCGCGCGGAGAACGTGGCGCGCTTCATCGAGGTCAATCTCAATCTGATGCTGGAGACGCCGATCCAGCAGCGCCCGAGCTGGCGCCCGCTGGTGATGACGACCGGCGATCACGAGTACTTCGACAAGAGCCACGGCGACGCCAACGCCGAGGCCGTGGCCTGGTTCCTGACCTTCGATCCCACCTATCCGAACAGCATCCTGTCCTCGCTCGCCCAGGCGCGCGACAACGCCCGCACCGTGCGCGAGATCATCTCGCGCGAGATGTGGCAGGAGCTGAACGAGTTCTACCTGATGGTCAAGCAGGCGAGCCGCGCGCCGTTTCGCGTGGGCGAGCTGGGTGACTTCCTGCAGCGCGTGAAGATGAGCGGTATCCACTACGAGGGCGTGACCAACGCCACGCTCAGCCGCGGCGAAGCCTGGTCGTTTGCGCGGCTCGGGCGCCTGCTGGAGCGGGCTGACAAGACCAGCCGCATCCTCGACGTCAAGTACTACACACTCAGCTCATCGTCGAACGGAGCCGCTTCCGGTCCGCTGGGCGACAGCGTCGTCGATCAAGCCGGCTGGGGCGCGCTCTTGAACTCGGCGAGCGCGCTGCAGATGTATCGCCAGCATCACCACGTGATGAACCCGGCGGACGTCGCCCGCTTCTTGCTGCTCAATCGCCAGTTTCCGCGCTCCATCCTGTATTGCGTCAGTGAAGCGCAGGCCAGCCTGCATGCCGTCGCGGGAACGCCACTGAAATCTTCCGCACACCGAGCCACGCGATTATTGGGGCGGCTGCAGGCCAACCTCAACTATGCGGGCATCGAAGAAGTGATGGAACAGGGTCTGCACCATTACATCGATTGGCTGCAGCGCTCGCTGAACGACGTCGGCGACGCGATCCAGACCGGCTTTTTCGGCTATGCGCCGGCTGCCCCGGGCGCTACGACGAGCGCCACCTCACAGCACCAAGATCAAACGAGGAACTGAGCCCATGGCTGTCCGAGTCGCGCTGGAACACAAGACGCTCTACCGCTACGAGCGGCCGATCAACCTGGGGCCGCAGGTCATCCGCTTGCGCCCGGCGCCGCACAACCGCACGCCCATCCACCGCTACTCGCTCGCCATCGAACCGGCGCAGCACTTTCTCAACTGGCAGCAGGATCCGCACGGCAACTACCTCGCGCGGCTGGTGATCCCCGATCTGACCCCCGTCTTCAGCGTGAGCGTCGATCTGGTGGCGGACCTCGAGGCGTACAGCCCGTTCGACTTCTTCCTGGAGCCGAGCGCGGAGGAGTATCCCTTCCGGTACGAGCCCAAGCTCCGGCAAGAGCTCACCCCCTATCTGGAGATCGAGCCGGGCACGCCGATCCTGGCCGAGTTCATCGAGAGCCTGAACCGTTCGCGGCGCCGCACGGTGGACTTTCTGGTCGACACCAACCGGCGCGTGTCCGAGGAGATCAAGTACCTGATCCGCATGGATCCCGGCGTGCAGACGCCGGAGCAGACGCTGAGCGTGCGCCAGGGCTCATGCCGGGACTCGGCCTGGCTGCTGGTGCAAGTGCTGCGCAACCTGGGCGTCGCCGCGCGCTTCGTCTCCGGCTATCTGATCCAGCTGGAGCCCGATCAGAGGCCCTTCGAGGGGCCGCCAGGTCCGGAGAAGGACTTCACGGATCTGCACGCCTGGTGCGAGTGCTACATCCCGGGCGCGGGCTGGATCGGTCTGGATCCGACCTCCGGCTTGTTCGCCGCGGAGGGCCACATTCCGCTCGCGTGCACGCCCCGGCCCGGTTCGGCCGCGCCGATCGAGGGCCTGACCGACCAGGCCGAGACCGACTTTTCCTTCTCGATGCGTGTCTCGCGCATCGTCGATCGTCCGCGCATCACCAAGCCGTACAGCGAGCAGGACTGGCAGGGCATCCTCGCGCTCGGCGGCCGCGTCGATGCCGCGTTGCAGGCCAGCGATGTGCGGCTCAGCGTGGGCGGCGAGCCCACGTTCGTGAGCAGCCGGCACGCGGACGCGCCCGAGTGGAACACCGCGGCCCTCGGCGGCGAGAAGGCGACGCTGGCGGATCGCCTGCTGCGCAGGCTGTTTCCGCTCTGGGGCAAGGGCGGGTTTCTGCACCACGGGCAAGGCAAGTGGTACCCGGGCGAGCAGCTGCCGCGCTGGGCCTACAGCTGCTTCTTCCGCCACGACGGGGGCGTGCTCTGGAAGGATCCGCGCTGGATCGCCCAGACGGGCAGCAACTACCAGCACGGCATCGAGCACGCCGAGCGCTTCGCCCTGCGGCTGATCGAGAACCTGGGCCTGCGCCGGCACGGGCTC
>DASTRX010000043.1:0-52134 GCA_035760985.1 Polyangiaceae bacterium | reverse complement strand
GGCCAGCGACCGGATCAAGCGCGGGCTCACGGCTTGCCTCCAGAGCCTGCTCCGGGAGCAGGCCGCGGTCCGCTCGCGTAGCGGCCCTCGTCGGGTCCTTCCGCATCCGCGCGTGGAGCGTCTGCGAAGCTATGGCGATCGTCGGGGAACTGCCCCGCCCTCACCTCCGCCACGTAGTTGCGCGCGGCCGAGGTCACCGCCTCGCCCAGCTCGGCGTAGCGCTTGACGAAGCGCGGAACAAAGCCCTGAAACAGGCCGAGCAGATCGTAACAGACCAGTACCTGCCCGTCGCAATCGGGCCCGGCGCCGATGCCGATGGTCGGCACGTTGACGCTCTCCGTCACCAGCCGGGCCACCCCGCGCGGCACCGCTTCGAGCACCAGCGAGAAGACGCCGGCGCGCTCCAGGGCGCGCGCGTCAGCGAGCAGGCGATCGCGCGCAGCCTCTTCCCGGGCCTGCACCTTGAAGCCGCCGAACACGTTCACGGACTGCGGCGTCAAGCCCAGGTGGCCCATCACGGGGATGCCGGCCTCGACCATGCGCGTGACGGCGGCGCAGACGCTGCGCCCTCCTTCCAGCTTGACGGCCTCGGCCCCACCCTCTTTCACGAGGCGCCCGGCGGACTCCAGCGCCTGCTCCGGGGAGACCTGGTAGCTCATGAAAGGCAGATCCGCCACGACCAGCGCGCGAGAGCTGCCCCGCACCACGGCGCGCGTGTGATAGATGACATCCTCCAGCGTCACCGCCAGAGTGTTCGTCGAGCCTTGAACCACCATGCCCAAGCTGTCCCCGATCATCAAGATGTCGACCTGCGCGGCGTCGAGCAGCCGGGCGAAGCTGGCGTCATAGGCCGTGACCGCGGCGATCTTGTCCTTGACCAGGCTGCCGCCGAGCTTGCGCGCGCGCAGCGAAGCCGCCGTGATCTTCTCGATTTTTTCCCGCGCCATATCGCTCTCGAGTGGTGGTTCGCTCGTGGTCTTAGTGCCGTGACGCTGAAGTCGCAATTCGTTCTGAGCTTCGTGCTCGCTTCGTCGGCGGCCTGCGCGCGCGCGCCGCTGCCGTGCCGCTCCCCGGAGCATTGCCCGGCGGAGAGCGAGTGCCTCGCCCATCGCTGCGCGGCGCTGGGGCTCGATCCCGTGGCGCCCGGCACCACCCGCATGGTGCTGGAGGCCACGCAAGTGGCCGTGGTTCGCCCGCAGGTTCGGGGCAAGAGCAGCGGTACCGGGCCACCGCCCACGGTCACCTTCGGGGGCCCGGATCCGAGCGACGAGCAGCTCCTGGTGCGCTTCCCCAGGAGCTGGGCAGGCCGGGACGTCGAGGCCGCATTCCTGCTGCTCGAGCCCGCTGACTCGGCCGATCCAACCGGAGCGGACGTGCAGTTGCAGGTGGGGCTGGCCGGCGCGGCATGGACCGCCGGGACACTGGACCAGGCCCCACCGGTGCGCTCGCCCAGGAGCGCCGGCCTGGCGCGCACGCGCCCGCCCAGCTTGCTGCGCCTCGATGTGACAGCGCAGCTGAAGGTGTTGCAGGGGCGGGAGCGCGACGATCATGGCCTGCTGGTGCGCGCGGACGGATTGGCTGGGGCGCTGCCCCCCTCGCTCCCCCATCACGGCGCCACCTACTCGACCGGCACCGATGGCGAGTTGCCGCGCCTGGATGTGTATTTTAGGCTGCAACGGTGAACGCGCCGGCGGCCTCCGCGAATGAGCCCGTGCTCAGCGTGCGCCAGCTCTCGACGTGTTTCGAGGTCGTGAGCGAGCAAGGCGTGACCGAGTCAGCGGCGCTGGATGCGGTCTCCTTCGAGATCCCGCGCGGCAGCATCGTGGCGCTGGTGGGCGACAGCGGCTCCGGCAAGAGCTTGACCGCGCTCTCGATCCTCGGGCTGCTCCCGCCCGCGGCTCGCGTCACCGGCGGCCAGGTGCTGTTTCAGGGCCGCGACGTGCTGGCCGCCGGCGAGGCCGAGCGACGCGGGCTGCGGGGGCGCGGCATCGGCATGATCTTTCAGGAGCCCGCCAGCGCGCTCTCGCCGGTACACACCGTGGGCTGGCAGCTGGCGCTGGCGCTGCGCACCGGCGGCAAGCTGGGGCCGGTCGGAGCCTTGCAGCGCGCGAGCCGCCTCGGGCGCGGCCCGGCGCGCGAGCTGCTCGCGCGCGTGGAGCTGCCGGAGCCGGAGCGTCTGCTCGATCTGTATCCGCACCAGCTGTCGGCGGGCATGCGGCGCCGCGTGATGATCGCGCTCGCGCTCGCTCAAAGCCCGGCGCTGCTGATCGCGGACGAGCCCACCACCGGGCTCGACGCGCCGATTCAAGCGCAGATCCTGGATCTGTTGTCGCGGCTCGTCAGCGAGCCGCGCGGCAACGCAGCCGATCCGCCCGGGGTGCTGTTGATCACGCACGATCTGTGCGTGGCGGCCGAGGTCGCGAGCGAGATCGTCGTCCTGTACTCGGGCCAGGTCGTGGAGGCGGGGCCGGTGCGCAGCGTGCTGGGCAGGCCGCAGCACCCCTACACCATCGGCTTGCTGGAGCATATCCCGGGCCATGGCTTCGCGAGCCCGAGCAGCAGCCGCGCGGGCCGCAACGCCGCACCCCGGCTCAGCCTGCGCGCGATCGCCGGCGCACCGGGCGAGCCGGGTTGCCGCTTCGCCGGCCGCTGCCCGCAGCGGCAGGGGGATCCAGAGCGCTTTCCGCGCTGCATGGCCGAGGGCCCCGAGCTCGAGCCGGCGGGCGCGCGCCACCGCTCGCGCTGCTTTTACCCGCGATTGGCGGGCGAGTGAGCGAGCACCGTCACGACACGCCGCGCGCCACGGAGCCGGCTCCGGTCGATCTGCTGCGCGGCGTGCAGCTGTCGAAGTTCTTCGTGCTGCCCGGCAGGGCGTTGAAGAAGACGCAGCTCGTGCGCGCGGTTCAGGACGCCTCGATCGAGATCGGCCCCGCGGAGACGGTGGGGCTGGTGGGCGAGAGCGGCAGCGGCAAGACCACGCTGGGGCGCCTGCTGCTGCGCCTGCTCGAGCCCACTTACGGGCGTGTGTACTTCGAGGGCCGCGACATCACGCACTACCACGAGCGGGACCTGCGCCCGCTGCGCAAGAGCTTGCAGGTGCTCTTTCAGGACGCCGCGGCGGCGCTCGACGAGCGCTGGACGGTGAACCAGATCATCGCCGAGCCGTTCTCGGTCCACGGCCTGTTGCGCGAGCCGAGGGCGCGCAGGGAACGGATCGTCGAGCTGCTGCGCACCGTCGGGCTCGGACCGGAGCTGCTCCGGCGCCGCCCGCTGGAGCTGTCGAGCGGACAGTGCCAGCGCGTGAGCATCGCGCGCGCGCTCGCCCTCGAGCCGCGCTTCATCGTGTGCGACGAGCCGATCGCCGCGCTGGACGCCTCCGACCAGCTGCGCGTCGTGGATCTGCTGCGTTCGCTGCAGGAGACGCGGCACCACTCGTACCTGTTCATCTCCCACGACCTGCGCATGGTGCTGCACCTGAGCCAGCGCGTGCTGGTGATGTATGCGGGCCGGGTGGTGGAGAGCGCGCACGCGCGCGAGCTGCGCGAGCAGGCTCGCCACCCCTACACGCGCGCCCTGTTGAACGCGATCCCCGAGGTCGACCCCAAGCGCCGCCGGCTGCGCGTGCTGCTGGAGGGCGAGCCGCCGAGCCCGTTTCGGCCCATCGACGGCTGCCCGTTTCATCCGCGCTGCCCGCGCGCTCATGCCGATCCCTGCGAGCACGAGATGCCCCCGCTCGTGCCCACGGCACCGGGCAAGGCGCACGAGGTCGCGTGCTGGTTCCCGCACAGCGATTAGGCTAACGGAGAGCTCTCTGTGCGACGGCCGCGCGGCGCTCTTCGAGATAGCTCGCTTCCAGGCTCTGCCCCGGGATCAGGCTCTGGATGCCCGCGCCTTGCTCCAGCAGCGCGCGCAGCAGCCGGGCGTTGAGCTCCTCCAGCGGCGCCGTCTCGCGCCAGCGCACCGAGAGCTCCGGCGGCTGGTACTCCAGCTGGGCGCCGGGCAGCTGCTCGCGCAGCCGCGCCAGGTCGGGCGCCGCCTTCAGGACCACCCGCACCTGAGTATCGACCTTCAGGATGCCCGTCATCGCGCCCTGGCGCACGCAGCGGCCCTGTTCGATCACGATCGCGTAATCGCACAGCCCCTCCAGCTCGCTCAGCACGTGCGAGCTGATCAGCAGCGTGGCCAGGCCGCGACGCTGCCGGAACAGCTCGCGCAGCTCGGCGGCCAGCTCCGGATCGACGCCCGCCGTGGGCTCATCGAGCAAGATCAGCTCGGGGTCGCCGATGAAAGCCTGCGCGACGCTGAAGCGCCGGCGCATGCCGTGGGACAGCTCGCGCTGGCGCGTGCGAGCGCGATCGGCGAGACGCACGCGCTCCAGCCACAGATCCGCGTCGCGCAGCGCGGCGGCCCCGCTCAACCCCTGCAGCTCGCCGTAGTACACCAGGCTCTGGCGCAGAGTGGCGTGCGGGCTGGGCACGCTGTCCTGCGGCAAGAGCCCGAGCCGCCCGGCATGCCGCGCGGGATCGAACGGGCCGTCGCCGAACAGCTCGACCGTGCCCGAGTCCGCGGCGAGCAAGCCCGCGACCACGCCGAAGGTCGTGGTCTTGCCGCTGCCGTTGGGGCCGATCACGGCGCAGATCGAGCCGCGCGGCACCTCGCAGCTCAGCCCCGCGAGCGCCACGACGCCGCCGTAGCGCTTGTGCAGATCCCGCAGCACGACGGCGGAGCTCATGCGTCCGCCCGCCGAAAGGACCAGTGCCCGCCCGCGAAGGCGAGCGCGCCGATCGCGAGCAGCGCCAGCGCCGCCAGGCCCGAGACGAGCCAGCTCGGCGACCACAGCAGCTCCTGGTACTGCGCCGGGAACAGCCAGCCCAGAAAGCGCAGCCCCGGCAGCTGGCGGCCGAGCCACTCCCAGCGCGTCAACCCATGCGCGAACCAGAGCCCGAACAGGGCCAGCACGGAGCTCACGAGCGCGGGCCCCGGAGCGCGCACGGCCAGCGATATGCCGCTGAAGATGCCCAGGTAGGTGAGGCCGTACATCAGCGCGCGCAGCGCGGCGCGGGCCAGCCAGAACAGGCTCAGCGCATCGAAGCGGCCGAGCCAGAGCCCCACCGCGGCCGTGGTCAGCGCGGACACGCCGAGCCCGACAGCGAGCAACACGCCGTGCGCCAGCGCCTTGCCCAGCGCCCAGGTCAGGCGGCTGCAGCGCGTGAGCACGAAGCGCGGCGAGCCACGGCGCAGGTCGCGCGCGTGATCGCCCGCGGAGGTGAGCAGCACGAAGGGCGCGACCAGCTGCAGCGCCATGAAGCCGTAGAACAGGGCCAAGGGGTCCACGGCGAGCAGATCCGCGAGCAGATCCTGGTCCGCGACGAAGTGCGAGAGCACCTGCGAGATGGCCTCGCGCTGCAGGTCACCCTGCGGCAGCTCGTGCGCGCTCAGGGTGCGCTCCGCCGCCTCGCGCAGGCTGCTCTCGGCGGCGTTCAGCGCCTTGACGAAGGCGAAGGCGCCGAACGCCGCGCCCAGGCCGTACAGGCAGATCACGACCACGACCAACCGCGAGCGCAAGGCCTCGGCAAGCTCGAAGCGCGCGACGATCGCGAGCTTGCGGCGGTCGGGACTCATGTAGGGATACTGCCGCCAGCGCCGCGCTGCCGTCAACTCGTGCTCTGTGCTACGATCCCTGGACCTTGCGCACGAGCTCTCGAACTGTCGCCGTCCTGCTCTTCGACGAAGTGGAGCTGTGGGACGTGGCCGCGGTGATGCAGCTGGCCTCGCTGGCGGGCCGGCACTGGAACTGGCGCCCGTTCCGGCTGCTGCCGACGGCGGAGAAGGCAGGCCTGATCGACACGCGCAGTCAGCTGCGGCTGGAGGCGCAGTACACGCTCGGCAACTGTCCCGAACCGGAGATCCTGCTGGTACCGGGCGGCTACGGCGCGCGCCGTGCCGCGCAGAACGCGCTGGTCACCGAGTGGTGCGCGCGCATCTGGCCGCGGCTGGAGCTGGCGCTCGCGATCGGCTCGGGCGTGCTCGTGCTGGGAGCCGCGGGTCTGCTGCGCGGCGAGGAGGTGGCGGTGTCGAGCGAGAATCGCGAAGACTTCAGCGCCCAGCTGGACGGTACGCGCTGCAGCGAATCGAGCGGGGTGGTGCGTTCGCCGACGGGCAAGCTGCTGAGCGCAGCGGGCAGCGCGGCCGCGCTGGACCTGGGGCTCGCGTTGGTCGAGCGCTGCCTCGGCGTGCGCCTCGCCGGCAACCTGCGCAACAGCGTCTTGCCTTCGCCGACGACGCGCCTCGAGCTCGGCGATCAGAGACTGGAACTGCCGCCCCGGCGTTAGCCTCACGGCGCGCAGGCCGCCACGAACAGCTCCAGCGAGCGCCCCCTGGGCTGCGCGAACAGCACGCGACGCGCGGCGGCGCTGAGCGCGGCGGCGCCTTGCAGGTCAGCGCCCAGCAGCAGCGGCGTCGCGGCCGGCTGCGGATCGGCGAGGTGCAGAAGCAAGGTGCGATCGCGCTGATCGGGGAACGTCAGCCACGGCTGCTCGCCGGGAGACGCCGGCGGCAGCCAGGTCGGCTCGCCCGAGCCGACGTCCTCCTCGCGCACGGGCACGATCTCACGCGGGCCGTCGCTCCGCACCTCCGCCATCAACACGCGGCCGCCCGCGGCCCCCGCGGAGGAGGCGTCCTGACGCCACACCAGCCAGGCGTTGCCCGCGCTGTTCGTCGTCAGATCGTAGCCCACGACCCGCGCGCTGTCGGTGCGGATGCGACGCACGTTGCCGGCGGGTTGCCCCGCCGCGTCGAGCGCCAGCACCTCGATGCCGCGCGCTCCGTTGGCGCTGGCGTTCGCCGGGACGTTGCCGCCGCCCGCGGCCGCGGCGCTCTCGGGCTCACCGGGGTCGTAGCTGCGCGCGCGGCCCTGCGCGGAGGCCACGTCCACCAGCCACGCCAGCCAGTAGCCGCCGGGACGAGCCACCAGCCGGGGCTCCTCGGCATCCACGAGCGTGGAGGAGACCGCGCTGGGCGCGCCGGTTCGCCCGTCGCCGGCGATCGTTTGCACGTAGACGCGGCCGTGGCTCTCGCCCGGAGGCCAGTCGTCCCAGGTGAAGAGCGCGCTGCCGGGCGCTGCCGCAGCAAAGTCGAAGGCGTTCGACTCATCGCGCGACGCGCTCGGGCCGTCGTGCCATTGCACCGACTCGGCGGGGGGCAGCGCCCCCGCGAGCGCGGCTGCCGGCAGGCGCGCCATCCGCACCCGGTAGCCGCTGGAGGGCGAGCGAGGCTCCCCCATGATCTGCTCGATCGCAACCAGCAGGTCGCCGCCGGCGACGGCCAGACGCGGCGGCGGCACATCCCCGCCGAGGCGAGCCAGCTCCAGCACCGCCGCTGCGGGCCCGACGCCGTGCGGCAGGCGGGCGAGCAGCGCCACGTTGCCGTGGGGTTCGTGACGCAACGCGGTCGCAAAGAAGGCGCCGCCCAGCTCGAGCGCCATGCCGGGCTCGACAGAGAACGGCAGATCGATTTCGGGCTCGGGCTCGGGTGCTGCGTCCGAATTCCGCGCCCCGGAATGTAACGCCGCGCTCGCGGGTTCCCCGCTGGCGAGCAACGTGATCCGTGCTTCCGATCGCTGACAATCCGGCGCCCCCACCGCCCCCGCGCTTCCGCCGGCGGTCGACGCGGGCACCGGCCCATCCGAGCAACGGCAGCCCGCCAGCAGAGAGCCGGCGAACAGCAGCTTCGATAGCGAAACGTGCAACGCCACGACTCTACTCCGCGCCGCAATACACCACAATCGGGCCTGCAGCGCGTGTGGCGTGTGCGCGGACGTCCTGTTAGGGTGCCCCGCGACCCGCTTCCATACCGCCGAATGCCTCCCTCGCTGCCCCCACCCTACCGACCGAATCCGCTGCTACGGGCGCTGTATCAGCAGTTCTTCGATCAGATCCAGGTGGACAGCGAATGGGTGACCCAGGTGCGTCAACTGGCCGCGCAGGGCACGGTCGTCTACATCCTGCGCAACCTCAACTTCGTCGACTTCTTCGCGCTGGACTATCTCACCAAGCGCTCGGAGCTACCGCGCATCCGCTTCGCCAGCGACCTCGGGCTGTGGGTCCTCAATCCCATGGGCAAGGGCTGGCTGAACGCCATCTTTCCGCGCAAGGACCGCACGCCGGCGGACGAGCTGCGCGCGGCGCTCTCGCCGGGTGGCTCGGCAGTGTTGTTCCTCAAGCGGCCCCCCAGCGTGCTCGACGTGGCGGCGGGCGCGAGCGGCGGCCGCGGCTTGAAAGAGGGGGACGAGCTGGTGCAGGCCCTGATCCGGCTGCAGCGCGAGCGGCAGGATCCCATCTTGCTCGTGCCGCAGCTGTTCCTGTGGACGAAGCTGCCGGATACGCGCGGGACGCGCATGGTGGATCTGGTGCTCGGCCCCCGCGAGTGGGCCAGCCCCGTGCGCACCATCGGCCAGTTTCTGTACAACTTCCGTCACGTCGAGCTGAAGGCGGGCGAGCCCGTGAACCTCGCGGAGTTCCTGCACACCTACCGCGACGCCAGCGACACCGCGCTCATCAGCCGCCTGACCTACACGATGATGCGCCGCCTGGAGCGCGAGCGCCGCTCGGTGACCGGGCCCGCGCTCAAGTCGCCGGAGCGGGTGCGCCAGGAGATCCTGCGCAGCCCGCGCTTCCGCAGCGAGATCGGCAAGCTGACGCGCAACGGCAAGAGCGAGGCCGAGCTGATGGAGCAGGCGCTCGGCATGCTGCGCGCGCTGCAGGCCACGCCCGAGGGCACCACGCGCAGCGTGCTGGCGGTCGCCCTCGAGCGGTTGTTCAAGCGCATGTATGCCGGCATCGACATCGATCGCGAGGGCATTGCGCGCATCCGGGCCGAGATCAAGGACAAGTCGCTGGTGCTCTTGCCCAGCCACAAGAGCCACATCGATTACCTGATCGTCTCCTACGCCTTCAATCGCGAGAACCTGCCGCTGCCGCTGATCGCCTCGGGCGACAACCTGACCTTCTTCCCCATGGGGCCGATCTTCCGGCGCGCGGGCGCGTTCTTCATCCGGCGCTCGTTCGCCGGCGACCCGCTCTACCCGATCGTGGTCGATGCCTACATCCGGCGCCTGATCCGCGAGGGCTATTCGCTGGAGATGTTCCTGGAGGGGGGGCGCAGCCGCACCGGCAAGCTGCTCGCGCCCAAGTTTGGGCTGCTCAAGATGATCGTCAGCGCCGCGCTGGCGGTGCCGCAGCGGCCCGTGTGCTTCGTGCCGGTGAGCATCGGCTACGAGCGGGTCGTCGACTCTTACGAGGTCGAGCTGGGCGGCGGCGAGAAGGCCAAGGAGGATGCCGCCGGCCTGCTGGGCTCGGCGGGCGTGCTCAAATCGCGCTACGGGCGCATCAACCTGCAGTTTGGCCAGATCCTCACGCTGGACCACATCCGCTCCGATCTGGGCTTGCCTCCGGGTCCGCTCTCGCCGGCCAAGCAGCGCGCCATGGTCACGCGCCTGGGCAACCGGGTGATGGACGAGATCAACCGCGTGACCGCGGTCACGCCCGGCGCGCTCACCGCGCTGGCGCTGCTCAGCTATCACCGCCGGGGGCAGCCGCACGAGAAGCTGCTGGTCCGCTGCGAACGCCTGCTCGACACGCTGCGCAAGCTGGGCGCCCGCACCACCCCGGCCCTCACCACGCCGAGCGGCGAGCTGCGCGCGGAGGCCATCCGCGAGGCGGCGCAGATGTTCGCCGACGGAGAGCTGGTGGAGGTGCGCTACCCGGCGGAGGTGGGCTCGAAGAAGGTCACCAAGCCCCGCGCGGGCCGCGGCGCCATCTACACCATCCCCGAAGACAAGCGCCTGAAGCTGGACGGCTCCAAGAACATCATCCTGCACTTCTTCGTGGAGCGCGCGCTGGTGGCCGTGGCGTTGTTGCTGCCGGGTGCGGAGCGCACGGAGGCCGAGGTGCGCGGGCGCGTGCAGGAGCTATCGCGCCTGTTCAAGTACGAGTTCCGCTTCCGCGCCGACGCCAGCTTCGACACCATCTTCGAGGAGACGGTCGCCAGCATGGTGGGCGACGGGGACCTGGAGAGGCAGGGCCAACAGCTGCTGCCGGGCCCGGGCCGCTCGGGCTGGACCGGTCATCAGTGGCTGATGACCTACGCCGGCCTGCTGCGGAATTTCGTCGAGTCCTATCGCGTCGCCGCCCGCGGCCTGGCGGGCCTGGAGAAGGGCCCGCTGGACGCCAAGGACCTGATCAAGCAGACGCTCTCGACGGGCAGGCTCATGTACCTCTCGGGCGAGGTGGAGCGCGCGGAGGCGATCAGCAAGCCGCTGCTCGAGAATGCCTTTGCCGCGTTTCAAGATCTGGGCTTCGTGAGCCAAGCTGCGGGGCAAATCCAGCTGGCGAGCAAGCCAGGCGTCGAGCAAGCCAGCCGTTGCCTCGAAGAGTCGATCGCCAAGTACCTGGATCGAGAAACGCCCGCATGACGCGACGCCTCCCTGCCCTGTCCGCTCTGAGCCTCTCGACCCTCTCGCTCTGCGGTTGCCTGGGTACGCCGACGCCGCTGTCGCCCGGTCTCGCAGGCTCGGTGGGTTGGCCCCACCACGGCGTGCAGACGGGGGCCGTGGAGCTGCCTGAGAGCGGCCCCGGCTTCGTGCGCTATCGCAAGATCGGCGGCTTCAACTGGGGCCAGCCCGCGCTGGTGGAGGCGATCGAGGCAGCGGCGCTCGCCGTGCAGGCGGCCCTGCCCGGCGGCGGCCCGCTGGTGGTCGGCGATCTCTCCGCGCGCGGCGGCGGGCAGGTCGTGCGCCACGCCACCCATCGCTCCGGGCGGGACGTAGATCTGCTGTGGTATGTGACCACGCCGGAGGGCGCGCCCATCGAGAACACGCGCTTCGTGCAGCTGGGGGCCGACGGCCTCGGCCGCTCCCCCGACAACGGCTACGTGCGGCTCGACGTGGCGCGCGAGTGGCTGCTGGTCAAGAACCTGCTGCGCTCCGAGCGCATCGACGCGCAGTGGATGTTCGCCAGCCGTGCGGTGGAGGCCTTGCTGATCGACTATGCCATCGCCAGCGGCGAAGATCCGGAGCTGATCTGGCGCGCGGAGAGCGTGCTGCAGGAGCCGGCGGACTCGCTGCCCCACGACGATCACCTGCACCTGCGCGTGGCCTGCTCGCCGCAGGAGAGCGTGCGCGGCTGCCAAGGCGGCGGCCCCTACTGGAGCTGGCTGCCCACGTTGCCCCAGGACGGCCTCAGCAGCGCGGAGCTCGACGGCTCCGAGCTCGAGGAGCTGCTCTGAACAGCCGCGTCGAACACGGCGACTGCCTCGAGCGGCTGCCGCTGCTGCGAGCCTCCGGCGAACGCTTCGATCTGATCTACGTCGATCCGCCCTTCAACGCCGGCGGCAAGCGCCGCGCGCGCCTGGAAACGGGCGTGGAGCGCGCGCGCGGCACGTTCGCGTACGATGATCACTTCGGCGACGTGGACGCCTTCCTCGGCATGCTGGAGCCGCGGCTCGCCGCCATGCGCGGGTGCCTGAGCGAGCGCGGCAGCCTGTGGCTGCACCTGAGCCACCACACCGTGCACGAGGCCAAGTGCGCCGCCGATCGCGTCTTCGGCCGCGGCGGGTTCCGGGGCGAGATCATCTGGATCCCGGGCAACGGCAGCCGCCGCCGCAACGGGCCGAGCGTCACGCATCAGACCATCTTGATCTACTCCAGAGGCCCGGAGCTGATCTGGAACGGGGCCGACGCCGCGCTGCGCGAGCCCTACGCGGAGACCAGCTTGCGCATGCATTTCCGCGAGCAAGACGCCGCCGGCCGGCGCTATCGCGAGCGCACCATCGCCGGCAAGGTCTACCGCTACTACGCGGACGAGGGGCGCCGGCTGGGCAGCGTCTGGGCGGATTGCCCCGCCATGAACGCCAATACCCCGCTCACTCGCGAGACCACCGGCTACCCCACGCAGAAGCCCGAGGCGCTGCTGGAGCGCATCGTGCGCGCGGCGTCGTTACCCGAGAGCCACGTGCTCGACCCGATGTGTGGTTCAGGAACTACATTGGCCGTCGCCGCACGCCTGGGGCGCTACTGCGTCGGAATCGACCAGAGCCCGGTCGCGTGCGGGATCGCCCGGGCGCGTCTGAGCGCGATTCTGGGCTATACTGAGGCTTCCCCATCATCTGGACCATCCGGAGAAACAGCTGAGGAGGCCGATGCTCGACTTCAACCTGTCCGAAGAGCAGACCGCGCTGTGTGAGGCCGCGCGGCGCTTCACCAAAGAGCGCATCATCCCCGCGGCCGCAGCCGCGGATCGCGACGCCCTGTTCCCGCGCGACGTGTTCGAGGAAGCCTGGAAGCTCGGCTTGATCAACACCACGGTGCCCGCCGAATACGGTGGGGCCGGCCTGGGGGAGCTGGACAACGCGCTGATCACCGAGCAGCTCGCGTACGGCTGCACCGGGATCCAGACCAGCATGCTCGCCAACACGCTGGCGGGCACTCCGGTGCTGCTGGCCGGCAGCGACGCGCAGAAGCGCAAGTACCTCGGCATGCTCACCTCGGAGCCGCGCTTCGCCTCCTATTGCACCACCGAGCCCAGCGGCGGCAGCGACGTCGCCGCGCTCAAGACCCAGTTCCGCAAGGTCGGCTCCGAGTACGTGCTGAACGGGGAAAAGTGCTGGATCACCAACGCCAGCCTGGCGAGCTTCTACGTCGTCTTCGCCACCTCCGATCCGGCGAAGCGGCACAAGGGCATCGCAGCGTTCATCGTCGACCGGGAGACGCCCGGCCTGAACGTGGGCAAGCACGAGGACAAGATGGGACAGCGCGCCAGCGACACGGCGGCGGTCCATTTCGAGGATGTCAAGGTCAGCGGGGAGAACCTGCTCGCGCCCGAGGGCGAGGGCTTCAAGCTGGCCATGGAGACCTTCAATCAGACACGACCCGACATTGGCGCCATGGCGACGGGCCTGATGCAGCGCTGCCTGGACGAGTCGGTCGCCTACGCTCGCGAGCGCAAGGCGTTCGGGGTGCCGATCGGGGAACACCAGCTGGTCGGCGCCATGCTGGCGGACATGGCCATCCGTACCGAGGCCACACGCCTGCTGTACCAGAAGGCAGCCTGGAACCTCGATCACGGCGTGCGCAACCCGATGGCCTCGGCCTACGCCAAGGCCTTTGGCGCCGATGCGGCGATGCAGTGCGCGCTCGACGCGGTACAGGTCTTCGGCGGCAACGGCTACGTGAAGGACTCCCCCGTCGAGAAGCTGATGCGCGACGCCAAGGTCCTACAGATTTACGAGGGCACGAGCCAAATCCAGCGAGTCGTGATCTCGCGAGCCCTCTTGAAAGGGAACTAGCTCAAAGGCGGGTGAGACACGCGCAGGAGTTGATGATAGCTTCGGGGTTCAACCACGCTGCCCTTGGGCACGTTGAACTGGTGCGGCAGGAGCATGGCCCGAACCCCGAAATCCTCTGAAGCGAATCCATCCTCGACTGGCGCCGGCGCGAGCAGCCGCGCCGACTGGCTCCCCTGGTTCCTGAGCGTATTCGGAGCCAGCTGCGCGCTGTTCGTGCTGGTCAAGGGCGTGCTGCCGGCCCGCACTCAGAACGCGCACCTGATGGAGCGCGTCTCGCGCCTGGAGACCGCGGCGCAGGCCGCTTCCAGCGAGCGCGCCTCGCTGGAGCAGGCCAAGGGCCACCTGCTCGAGCAATGCAACTCGGCGCAGGCGCAGGTCTCGAGCACCGGCAAGGAGCACGAGCGCGAGCAGCAGGCTCAGCAGCAGGCGCGCAAGGACATGAGCGAAACCTTCGCCGATCAGGTCGCCTCGGGCGATGTTTGGTTCGAGCAGCGCCCGGCTGGCCTCGCGATCGGGATCCGCGAGGCCGTGCTGTTCAACGGCGACCACACCGAGGTCAGCTGGAAGGGCCGGCGCTTCCTGCGAGCGTTCGCCGAGAACTTGAAGCACCTGCCCGCAGATCAGCCGTACGAGGTCGCGGGCTTCTTCGACCCGGGCGGCTCCGCTGCGAGCAGCGCCAAGAAGGCGCGCTCCGGCTGGGACGTCTCGGCGCGCCGCGCCGCCAGCGTCGCCCGCTACCTGGAGGACGAGGGCGGCATCCCGGGCTCACAGCTGAGCGCCGCCGGCTTCTCGCGCTATCGCCCCGAAGGCGGCGACCGCATCGAGCTGGTCCTGCTCGATGCCCCCGCGCCCGTGACGGCTAAAACGCGCTCTCCCCTGTGAGCGCCTTGCCCAGCACGAGCGTGTGGATCTCGTGCGTGCCCTCGTAGGTGTACACGCTCTCCAGGTTGAGCTGGTGGCGCATGACCGGGTACTCCAGCAAGATGCCGTTCGCGCCGAGCAGGCCGCGGCAGCGGCGCGCGACGTCGAGCGCCATGCGAACGTTGTTGCGCTTGCACAGCGAGACCTGCTCCGGCCGCAGCTTCGTGCCGGAGTCTTCCAGCCTGGAGAAGTGTAGGCTCAGCAGGTCAGCCTTCACGATCTCGGAGGCCATGTCGCTCAGCTCGCTCTGCACCAGCTGCTTCGACGCGATCGGCACGCCGAACGCTCGGCGCTCCCGCACGTAGCCGACGCAGCTCTCGAAGCAGGCTTTCGCAGCGCCCGTCGCGCCCCAGGAGATGCCCATGCGCGCTTGATTCAGGCACGCGAGCGGCCCGCGCAGGCCGCTGCTCCCGGGCAAGCGCTGCCGCTCCGGCACCCGGCAGCCATCCAGCACCAGCTGCCCGGTGTCACTGGCGCGCAAGCTGAGCTTGCCAGGGATTTTTGGGGTCTCGAAGCCGCGCGTGCCGCGCTCCACCAGGAAGCCCGCTATCGACTCGGCACCGCCACCGTCGACCTTGGCCCAGACCAGCGCCACGTCGGCGAGCGGCGCGTTGGTGATCCACATCTTGGTGCCAGTCAGCACATAGTCCGAGCCATCGCGCCGGGCGTGCGTGCGCAAGCTCGCCGGATCCGAGCCGCTGTCGGGCTCGGTCAAGCCGAAGCAGCCGATGCACTCGCCTCGGGCCATGCGCGGCAGATACAGCTGCTTTTGCTCCTCGCTGCCGAAGGCGTGGATGCCGTACATGGCCAGCGAACCCTGCACGCTGACGAAGCTGCGCAGCCCGCTGTCGCCGTACTCCAGCTCCTGCAGGACCAGGCCATATTGCACCTTGCTCAGCCCGGCGCAGCCGTGGCCGGACAGGCTCGCGCCCAGCAAGCCGAGCGCGGCCAGATCCGGCACCAGATCGACCGGAAAGCGCTCCTCGGCAAACAGCGCTGCCGCCCGCGGCAAGAAGCGCTCCTGCACGAAGCGCCGCACCTGCGCCTGGATGCCCCGCTCCTCCTCGCTCAGCTGGGAGGAGAGCGCGGACAGCCCGTCCAGCGACACCGGGTCCAGCAGCGCAGCAGCGGGCGCCGATCCGTGCCGTGAAACCCTCATGGGGCAGCTGTAGCGCGACGTCCCCGCCCGAGCAACTCGCGGCCCGGCAGCGGGCGTCTGTCGCTCTGCGTCAGCGCAGATAGGCGCAGCGGAAGCCGACGCTCCGGTCGCGCTCGCCGCCGCTCAGATACAGGCGCAGCACCGGCGGCGCGAGCGCTGCCTGGCTGCTCGTAAATGCGCCGCCGCGCACGACGTGCGACGCGATGGCATCGGCCCCAGGTTCCCCGTCGTACACCTCCACACGCCCCGCGGTCCACTCGGCGACGTTGCCGATCAGATCCAGGACGCCCTCGGGCGTGGCGCCCGCGGGGAACGAGCCCACCGGCGCGGTGCCGGCGTAGCCATCGCCCCCGTCGTACATGAGGCCCTCGAACACGCCCTGCAGGGCTTGCACGTTGTACCAGCTGCGGCACTCGCTGCCGCAAGCGTTGACCAGGCCGGGCCCGGGCGCGTCGTTGCCCCAGGGATAGGGCCTGCCCCGCGCGCCGGCGGCCGCGAAGTCCCAGTCGTCCTCGCTGGGCAGGGCGCCGCCCCGCCACGCGCAGTAGGCCTCCGCCTCCTCGTAGCTCACGCAGTTCATGGGGTGCTGACCGCGGCCGGCCGCGCCGGAGTTGCACTGTGCAGCGAAGGCCGCGGCCGTGCGCCGGCGCGCGCCGGGAGAGAGCGCCACCTCGGGCAGCGCGCTCTCGCGCCGTGGCGCGGCGCACTGGCCCGCGCTGACGCATTGCGCGTAGGCGCCCGCCGTCACCTCGTACCGATCGAGACAGTAGCTCCGGGCGGGCGCATCGCGCGTCGCGGGGCGGGACAGCAGCGCAGCGCCCTCCGGGCAGGCCACGGGCGCCGCGGGCAACGCGGCGGGCGCCAGCACGGCCGCAGCCGGTGGCGCGGCGAGCGCCGCCGGAGGCAGGATCGCGGCCACGGGCGCCGCTGCCGCGCTCTCGGTGCGCGCGGCGCGCCAGAGCCCCGTCCGGGCCCGCTCGGAGTAGCGCAGGAACAGCGCGAGCCCGAGCGTGCTGGCGCCGATCGCGACGAAGCCCCAGACCCAGCGCCGCGACGAGCGTGGCTCGTAGCGCGTACCGAGCGACGCCGCCAACGGCACGAAGCTGAGCTCGCAGGGCTCCTCGGGGGTCGTGATCGGACGGCGCGAAGAGCGCGGCGCCGGCGCCACCGGCGGCAGGGGCGTGACGCGCGGATCCATCAAGCCGCGCTCGCGCAGCTCGACCAGGTGTGTGAGCGTTTCCAGATCGGGCAGCGAAGAATCCTGCACCACGCGCTCCAGCGAGCGCTGCCCGCCCAGCAGGCGCAGCACGGCGAACTCCGTGGCGCTGGCGCGCGCGTCCGGCGCCATGGCAGCCCCGCTCAGCACGTACACCAGGTTCATGTCGCCGAGCCGCTCGCGCAGCTGCCGGCTCTCGTCGGCACGCCGCGCCGCCTCCATCAACAGCGCCTGCGTCGAAACGGTGATGGTGCGCGGCCGCCGCAGCTCCGCGAAGCGCGCCGAGCAATCGGCGAACACGCGCCCGCGCTCCACCGTCAGCAGCCGATACACCGCGGGCGCGCCGATCAGCCGCCCGCACTCCGCGTCGACCACATCGCCTTCGGCACACCAGATGCGGCTCTGCTGACCGCCGTGCTCGATCGTGATCTCGGCGTCCTTGCGGCCCAGCGCGAGCGTCTGGATCACCTCCGCGACGGCCAGCGTCTCGACGTTGCCGCTGAACTCCGCGGACTCGATGTCCTCCAGCTCCATGCCCTCCGTCGAGAGCGCCGCGCGCACTCGTTCATCGAGCACGCGCCGCGCCTCGCGGCGGTAGAGGCGGATCCACTCCTTCAGCTCCGCCCCCGTGAGGCCGTGCTTGCTGCACGCCTCCTGCAGGCTCAGCTGCCCGCGCAAAATGCGTTCGACCAGCTCCAGTTTTCGCTCGTTGGCGAGCGCGTGTTGGCGTCGAGAGATCGGCGCTTCCGTGACCATTTCGACACGAAAAGACGGCTTATTCTCGCGGTTACTGAAGCTTTAACTCGGTTAGATCGCTGCCTCGAGCGGCGCGTCACGAGGCTGCTGCCACGCCCGACACCGCCGCTGCGTTCGCGTTGTCGTGCAACAGCTGGCGCAGCACGTACTGCAATATGCCGCCGTGCCGGTAGTACTCCAGCTCCACCGCAGTGTCGATCCGGGTCAGGACCTCGAACTCCCGCTCGGCACCATCTTCCGAAATGGCGCGCACGGTCAGGTGCTTGCCGGTCGCCAGCTCCTCGGCGATCCCCGAGATGCTGTAGCACTCACGACCCGTGAGCCCCAGCGACTCGGAGTCCTGGCCGGGCAGGAACTCCAGCGGCAGCACACCCATGCCGATCAAATTGCTGCGGTGGATCCGCTCGTAGGAGCGCGCCAGTACCGCCTTCACGCCCAGCATCAGCGTGCCCTTCGCGGCCCAGTCGCGCGACGAGCCCGAGCCGTACTCCTTGCCTGCGATCACCAGCAGCGGCACATCCTCGCGCGCATAGCGCTGCGAGGCATCGAAAATGCTCATCTGCTCGCCGCTCGGCTGGTGCCGGGTGAAGCCGCCTTCGGTCCCGGGCGCCAGCTGATTCTGCAGCCGCACGTTGGCGAACGTGCCGCGCACCATCACCTCGTGGTTGCCGCGCCGCGCGCCATAGGAGTTGAAGTCCTCGCGGGCCACGCTGTGCTCGAGCAGATAGCGCGCAGCGGGTGAGTCCGGCGCGATCGATCCGGCAGGCGAGATGTGATCGGTGGTCACCGAATCACCGAGCAGACAGAGCACCCGCGCGCCCTGGATGTCCTCCAGCGGACGCGGCTCGCGCGGCAGGTCGGAGAAGAACGTCGGCTTGCGCACGTACGTGCTGCCGGGGTCCCACTCGAAGCGTGCCCCCTCCGGCACCTGCAGGCCCTGCCAGGCGGCATCGCCGTCGAACACGCGCGAGTACGACTCGTGGAACATCGTCGAGGACAGCGCGCGGCGAACCGCCTCGCTCACCTCCGCAGGCGAGGGCCAGATGTCCCGCAGGTAAACCGGGTTGCCCTCGGGGTCGTTGCCCAGCGGTTCGCGCTCGAAGTCCATCCCCACCCGGCCCGCGATCGCATGCGCGACCACCAGCGGCGGGCTCGCCAGGTAGTTGGCGCGCACGTGCGGGTTGATGCGGCCCTCGACGGTGCGGTTGCCGCTCAGCACCGACGCCACCACCAGATCGCCGGCGTTGATCGCGCGCACCACCGGCTCGGGCAAGGGCCCGCTGTTGCCGATGCAGGTCGTGCAGCCATAGCCCACGAGATGGAAGCCCAGCGCCTCCAGCTCCGGCATCAACCCCGCCGCCTTCAGGTACTCGCTCACCACCAGCGAGCCCGGGGCCAGGCTGGTCTTGACCCAGGGCTTCGAGCGCAGCCCGCGCTCGCGAGCCTTCTTCGCCAGCAGCCCGGCGCCCATCATCACCGAGGGGTTGGAGGTATTGGTGCAGGAGGTGATGGCCGCGATCACCACCGCGCCGTGACCGAGGTAGAAGTCCGCGTCGCGCGGCGCGGGATCGGTGGCGCGCTCTTCCGCCGATCGCGACTCCGCGGCGGGCTTGGGCGTGCTCTCTCGCTTCTTGGCGGCGCCCAGAAAGCCCTTCAGCGCGTCCGCCCAGGCGTGCTTCATATCGCTCAGCAACACCAGATCCTGCGGGCGCTTCGGCCCCGCCAGGCTGGGGCGCACCGTGCCCAGATCCAGATCCAGTACCTGGCTGTACTTGGGATCCGGTGTCTCGGGCGTGACGAACAGGCCCTGCGCCTTGGCATAGGCCTCGACCAGCTCCACCTGCTCCGGCGGCCGCCCCGTGAAGCGCAGGTACGCCAGCGTTTCGGCATCGATCGGGAAGATGGCCACGGTCGAGCCGAACTCCGGGCTCATGTTGGCGATCGTGGCGCGGTCGGCCAGCGACAGCGAGGCCAGCCCCGCGCCGAAGAACTCCACGAACTTCTCCACCACGCCGGCCTGGCGCAGGCGCTTGGTCACGGTGAGCACGAGATCGGTGGCCGTCGAGCCCGCCGGCAGCTGACCGTGCAAGCGGAAGCCGACCACGTTCGGCACCAGCAGGTTGATGGGCTGCCCCAGCATGGCCGCCTCCGCCTCGATGCCGCCCACGCCCCAGCCCAGCACGCCCAGGCCGTTGATCATCGTGGTGTGGCTGTCCGTGCCGACCAGGCTGTCGGGATAGGCCACGCCGTCGCGCTCGAACACCACGCGCGCCAGATACTCCAGGTTCACCTGGTGCACGATGCCCGTATCCGGCGGCACCACGCGGAAGCTGTCGAAGGCGGTCTGAGCCCAGCGCAGCAGCTGATAGCGCTCGCGGTTGCGGTGAAACTCCAGGTTCGCGTTGATCGACAGCGCCTGGCTGGAGCCGTAGGCGTCCACCTGCACCGAGTGATCGATCACCAGCTCCGAGGGAAACAGCGGATTGATGCGCGTGGCGTCGCCGCCGAGCGCTGCCACCGCGTCGCGCATCGCCGCCAGGTCGACCACCGCGGGCACGCCCGTGAAGTCCTGCAGCACCACCCGCGCCGGATGCAGAGCGATCTCGGTGATCGGCTTCGCCTGCGGATCCCAGTGAGCCAGGGCCAGCACGTCGTCGCGCTTCACCGCCACGCCGTCCTCGTTGCGCAGCAGGTTCTCCAGCAGGATCTTCAGCGAGTACGGCAAGCGCGAGATATCGCAACCGGACTGCTCCGCGAAGCGCGGCAAGCTGTAATAGTGCAGTTGACGAGCCCCCAGCTCGAGCACGGTGCGCACCTCGAAGGAATCCAAGCTCTTCTTGTCCATGCGTGCTTCCTCTCTCCTATACAGTGAGCGGGATCTGCGACGCGCTCACCCGACACACCCCGCGCGCCGCCGCGATCCCTGCATAGATGGCTTCGAGCCCGGCCCGAGGCCGATCCGCCACCACGTCTCCCGCCGCCCACACGTTGGCCACCGCCGTGAGCTGCGTCCCGTCCACCAGCACCCCGACCCGCTCCAGCGCGCCGCGCCCCAGGCTCTGCAGATCCACGCCCTGCGCGCCCGACTCGAGCGACACCTCGCGCCCGTCGAGCCGCAGCGTCAGCGGGCCGCGCTCGCCGGCCACGCGCAACGAAAGCGAAAAGCTGCGCGACTCTGCGCCGGTCCCAGCCAGAAAGCGCACCCCGCCGCCGGCGACCCCGCCCACGGCCAGCACCAGCTCGCTGGGCGCGGGCTCGAGCGCCTCGTGCTTGCCGTCGCCCGCGCTCATCCACACCGCGAGCCCTCGCTTCGACTGCTGCACGTCCAGCACCGCCCCGCACCGCGCCTGCACCCCCGACGAGCTGCGCTCCAGCCAGGCATCGCGCGCGGCCTCGAAGCGAAAGCCCGCTGGCCCTCCCGGCCCCGAGAGCACCTCGCCCAGCGGACGCCGCGCCGCCTCGCGCACCCGCAGCACGCTGCGCGGCTGCAGCCCGAGCCAGGGCCCGCACAGCAGCGGCGCCTCGCCATCCCCCGCGCCGCGCAGCGCCTCACCCAGCGCCGCGGCCCAGGCGGGATCATCGGCGCGCGCGGCCAGCTCCGACTCCGGCAAGAAGCGCAGCGCCTCCGCCTCCGGCAAGCGCGCGGGCACGGCGCAGAACTCCGTGCGCGTGAGCCGGGCCCAGCCGCTCGCGCTCCAGGCGCGGGCCAGGTCCGGCGCGTCCCAGCCCTGGATCGCAGCGTCCACCACCTCGATCCGGCGCCCTCGCAGCGGCTCCAGATCGAGCAGCGCCAGATCGTGAGCGCGCGCCGGGCGCAGCACTCCGCTCGCCGTCGCCAGCCGCGCGCCCACGCCCTCGCACGGCGCCCAGCAGCCGAGCGCCTGCAGGAACTCCTGGGCCTCGCGCGCGACGGGTCGCGGATCGGGCGGACCGTCCCAGTCCAGCCGATCGAGCGCACCCGAATAGGTCGCCGACGCGCCAGGCCCGTCCCAGACCAACAGCACGGGACGCCCGCGCCGTTCCAGACTCCAGGCCGCCGCGACACCGGCCAGGCCACCTCCGACCACCAGCACCGTCACTCTGCCGCACCCTTCAGCCGTTCCGGGGCGCTCTGCACCGGCCCATAGCCGCTCGGCCCGAGCGCGCCCGACGGTCGCTCGATCACCCGCGCGCTGCCGAGCTGGGCGCGCACGCTGGCCAGCGAAAGCGCCTCCTGCCGCGCCTGCAGCGGGCCCACCGCCGACATGCGGCGGCGCGCCGCCGTCTCCAGGAAGTCGAGCGCCATGCGCTGCCCATCGAGCGGCGAGCGCCCCGTCAGCTGGGCGACGATCGCCCCGCAGCGCGCGGCGCAGCGCATCCCCCCGCACGCGCCGAGCCCGAGCCGCGTGCGGCGCGACACGTCTTCGACGGTCTGCGCCCACTCGTGTTGCACCACGTAGCGCACCTCGGCCTCCAGCACGGGCTCGCACGGACACACCACGGCCGCCTCGCGCCGGTCCCTCGCGATGCGCTCGACGACGCGCAGACTGCGCGCGCCATGCCGGTACTCGAGCCGCGCGCCCGCCACGGCCTCGATGCCGGCGTCCTCGGCCAGCGCGATCGGGTCGATCAGCTCGTCGCCCCCGGGCAGGGCGGTCAGGTGCGTCCGCGAACGCTCGCTCACCCCGAGCCGCAGCGCGATCCGATCGGTCGCCTCCTCCGCGAACATGCGGTAGCTCGCGAGCTTGCCCCCGATCATCGAATACAGCCCCGGCGCGCCGTGTTGCGCGTGATCGATCACCTCGTGCTCGCGGGACAGCCCGTCCGGATCCGGGCCCCAGGCGTAGAGCGTGGGCCGCACCCCCGCCCAGGTGCCGATGGCGCGCGCGCCATGAATGGCCGGGAACACCCGCGCCACCGCCTGGATCAGGTAGCGCACCTCCTCGGTGGTCGCGACCACGTCGTCCAGGTCGCCATAGTAATCGGTGTCGGTCGTGCCGATCACGCTCAGGTTCTGCCAGGGCTCCAGGAACACCTGCCGCCCATCGATCGCGCGCACCGCGATCGCATAGTTGGTGAGCCGGCGATCGAAGAACACGTGGATACCCTTGCCCGGCCGGATGCGCGCGGAGTCCGCGCCGAGCCCGCCGAGCGCCGTGGTGAGCGGCGCCCAGGCGCCGGTGGCATTGACCACCACCCGGGCCGTGCGCACGCCGCTCTCGCCGGTCAGCAGATCGCGATAGCGGACGCCGCGCACCGCTCCGTCTTCGCGCCGCAGCACCTCCGTCACGGTGGTGTGTACCCGCACTTCGGCGCCGGCCTCGGCCGCGTCCACCAGGTTGCCGACGCACAGCCGCACGCCGTCGATGCCCCACTCGTCGAAGCTGACGCCGCCCACCGTCGTGCCGGCGAGCCCCGGCTCGAGCTGCTGCAGCTCCTCGGCGGTCAGCCGCGTGTGCGGCTTGCCGCGCTTGAGCGGCTGATACCTGTCGTACAGATCAAAGAACGCATCCAGCAGCGTCAGCGACAGCTTCGCCGCGCGCCCCCCGCCCGTCGCGTCGCGGTGCACCGGCATCAAGAACGGAATGCGAAACAGCAGATGCGGTGCGATGCGCTGGATGTGCCCCGAGTCCAGACAGGAGCTATACGTGACGTTGGGATCGTAGGTGAGGTAGCGCGGGCCCCCGTGGATCATCCCGCTGTTGTTGCCGCTCGCACCGAAGGCGATATCGTTGCGCTCGAAGACCGCCACCCGCAACCCGCGCTGCGTGCAATCGCGAGCCACGCCGGCCCCGTTCACACCACCGCCGATCACGACCACATCGACGTCCGGAGTCTCACCGCCCGCGCTGACCGTCACCTCACCTCCGGATTTTGCCGAGACCACTCCCGCCCCAGTGCGGCTAGGCGTCCGAATCTCAACCTGAATCGCCCTTTCCAGCCTTGCATCTCCGCGGCCTCTTCCCGTTCGTACTACAAGAAGCCACTCGAACGCAGCTCCAGCGCCGCCTCGGCGACAGTATCAGCTACTATACAAGTATGGAAACTCCCGATCTGCTCCCGGATCTCCCCGGCCGTGGCGAGCTGGTACGCCGCTACGCCCACCTGCTCCATCACTTCGGCAAGGAGATCGGGTCCCGCCCACTGGTGCGGCAGAACGCGGAGTTTTTTCCCGACCGCTTCGACAAGGACGCCCCATCGGTCGAGCGCCTGGTGCGCCGCCTGCAGACTCATGCCGGCTTGCTCGATGTTCCGATCGGCGTGCGCGTGCTGCCGCTGGAGCTGGCCGAGGCGGGGACCAACGCGAGCAAGAGCTGCGGCTCGGGCGCTTGTGGAACCGGCTGCGGCACGCCCAGCGTCTCGGAGAGCGGAGCCGTCGCGCGCCTCGAGGAGCACGCGTCCGGCTGGACCCTGAATGTCTTCGACGCCGAGTTGCACCACCCGGTGGCGCTGACCACCCAGCTCGCGCTCGCGCTGGCGGAGATCTTTCTGAGCGAGACCAGCAGCGCCCAGGCACCCGTGGAAGCTCCGCGGGGCGTCAGCCGCGACCTCGCCTGCGTCGCGCTCGGCCTCGGTTCGCTGGTGCTCGAGGGCAGCTACATCTACTCCAAGAGCTGCGGCGGCCCCTCCGTCACGCGCCTGACCGAGCTCTCCGTGGGCGAGCTCGCGATCGCCCAGTCGCTGTTCATCGCGCTCCGGCGCGTCACGACGCGCCGCTCCGGGCGAGGCGCGCTGAGCGAGCTGAGCACCACCCAGCGCGCGCTCCTCGGGGAGGCCAACGACTGGGCGCACTCCAACGCTTCGCTCGTGGCCCAGCTCGCCGCCAATCCCGGCCAACTGGCCACGCGCGCCCCGCAGGTTCGCGAAGCGCGCTCCTGGCTGCTGCGCGTGTTCGAGCGCAGCCCGGCGGCGGCTGCCGCGGACGAGCTGCCCGAGCTGCCGCTCGATCTGCCCGCGCAGGCGGTCCCGCAGCGCGCGCCGCGTCCGCGCACACGCGAGCAGGAAGAGCTGGCCGCGCTGGTCGAAGAAGCCTTGCGCGGGTAAACACGCCGGCATGTGGAGAACCCTCGCTGCGCTGACGCTGGCCAGCGCCTGCGGCGCTTCCCTTCCGCCGGAACGAGAAGCCCCAGGAGCACGAGCAGCGAGCCAGCGCGCTGCTACGCTTGCTGCTCCGCCCGCTGCCCAGCTCGACCCCACCCCGCTCACCGTGCCTGCCTACCCCCCCCCTCCGCCCAGCCCCCGCGAAGACCACACCACGACCCTGCACGGCACCCCGGTCGAGGATCCCTATCGCTGGCTGGAGAACGCGAGCGCACCCAGCGTCCAGAGCTGGGTGCACGCGCAGAACGCCTACGCGCGCCGCATCCTCGACGCGCTGCCCACGCAGAAGGAGCTGAGCCAGCGCTTCTCGGAGCTGCTCTACTTCGACGCCGTCTCGCCCCCCGAGCTGCGCGGCAGCAACGAGTTCTACACCCGTCGCTACAAGACCAAGGAGAAGCCGGTGCTGATGGTGCGCTCGCGCGCCGGCTCCGGAGAAACCTCGGCCGAGCGCACGCTGATCGATCCCAACGAGCTGCGCGCCGACGGCAGCCTCTCGCTCGGCAACTGGTACCCGAGCTGGGACGGCAAGCGCCTCGTCTATGCGCTGCGCGAGAACAACGCCGACGAAGCGACGCTGTACGTGCGCGACGTCGCCAGCGGCAAGGACTCGGAGATCGACCAGATCCCCGGCGCCAAGTACGCCAACCCCAGCTGGACCCCGGACAATCGCGGCTTCTACTACGAGTATCTGCCTACCGATCCAGCGATCTCGGTCGCCGAACGGCCCGGGCGCACCGAGCTGCGCTACCATCAGCTGGGCACGGATCCGGCGAAGGATCGAATCGTCTTCCCCGCCACGCGGGACCCGGAGACCTTCCTCTCCGGCGGCGTCACGCGCGATGGGCGCTGGCTGGTGATCAGCGTGCAACGCGGGTGGAACCAGAACGACGTCTACGTCAAGGACCTGTCCCGCCAGGCCGCCTCCAATCGAGCCGCGCCGATCAAGGAGACTCCCAGACCGCCGAGCACCGCGGTCTCCGGTCAGGAGCGGGCGCGCGCCAACGCCAAGGAGCTCGGCTTCGAGACCTTCGTCAGCGGCGTACCCGCGCTCTTCCACTTGTCCTGGTGGAACGGCTCGTTCTACGTGCTCACCAACCACGACGCGCCGAACTACCGCGTGCTCGAGGTGACGCCGAAACAGCTCGCGCTCGGCCCCGCTCAATGGCGCGAGATCGTACCCGAGACGCAGGCCAAGCTCGATGACGCGCGCGTGATCGGCGGCTCGCTCGTGCTGAACTACCTGGAGAACGCCGCCAGCCGGATCCAGGTCCACGACCTCGACGGCAAGCTCGTGCGCGACGTGGCGCTGCCCGGCATCGGCAGCGCCAGCGGGATGGCCGGCGACCCCGACCGCGACGAGGCCTACTACACGTTCACCTCCTTCACCCTGCCCACCCAGGTCTACCAGACCTCCGTCGCGCGGGGCACGAGCCGCCTCTGGTCGCAGATCGAGCTACCGATCGACACCAGCCAGCTGCAGGTCGAGCAGACCTGGTACCCATCCCGGGACGGCACGCGCATCTCGATGTTCGTGGTGCATCGCGCGGGCATCGCGCTGGACGGCAGCCACCCCACGCTGCTCTACGGCTACGGCGGGTTCAACGTCGACATGACGCCCGCCTTCTCGCCGCTGGCCGTGGTCTGGCTCGAGCACGGCGGCGTGTTCGCCGTCCCCAACCTGCGCGGCGGCGGAGAGTACGGCGAGGCCTGGCACCGCGCCGGCATGGGCGCCAACAAGCAGAACGTGTTCGACGACTTCGCGGCCGCCGCCGAGCACCTGATCGCCCAGGGCTACACCAGCCCCGAGCGGCTCGGCATCTACGGCGGCTCGAACGGCGGCTTGCTGGTGGGGGCGAGCATGGTGCAACACCCGGAGCTGTTCCGGGCCGTGGTCTGCTCGGTGCCGCTGCTGGACATGGTGCGCTACCACCTGTTCGGCAGCGGGCAGACCTGGGTCGCGGAGTACGGATCGCCGGAAAATCCCGGCGAGTTCGCCGTGCTCTACCGCTACAGCCCGTACCACCACGTCTCGCCGGGCGTGAAATACCCGGCCTTGCTGATGATGGCCGCGGACAGCGACGACCGCGTCGACCCCATGCACGCCCGCAAGTTCACCGCGGCGGTCCAGTGGGCAGCGGGCACGAGCTCCGGCCGCCCGAGCTTGTTCCGCGTCGAGGAGCACGCGGGACATGGCGGCGCGGATCTGGTGAAAAAGCGCGTGGCCTACAACGCGGACCTGATCGCGTTCCTGCTCGATCAGCTCAACGTCACGAACAACGTCACGAAGAAGTAGACGAGGGCGCCGGCCCGCCAAAGCGCAGCATCAGCCCCAGCAGCGAGCGCGCGCAATACAGCACGTTCACCGCGACATACGGGTACAGGTACAGCCGCACGTCGCTGAACACCGCCGCCAGCCAGATGTACGAGGGATAGTGGATGAAGAAGCGCCCCACGGCTTCGGCCAGGCGCACCGCGCCCGAGCGCGGGCTCCCGCCGCGGGCCGGCCCCGCCGCGCCCTGTGCCACGCCGACCACCTCCGGCCGGCGTTGAAAGGTGGTCATGCCGATGCCGGAGGCCAGGCACACCAGCCCGGCGAGCCCCCAGAGCAGCCAGTCTACGCGACCCGTGCTGCGATGAGCGCCGACGGCGACGGCGGCCAGGATCAGGAACGCCTTGATCTCGTCCATCAAGAAGTCGAGCAGATGCCCTGTCGGCGACTGCACGCCGCGTGCCCGCGCGAGCATGCCGTCGACCTTGTCGAATACATACGACAGCTCGTACACCGCCACGCCGATCCAGAGCCCGAGCGGCCAGCTCGCGAAAATCAGACAGGCCGCGGCCACGCCCGCGATGAACAGCGAACCGAACGTGACCTGATTCGGAGCCACCCGCGTGTCCTTCAGCGCGTACACGAACAGCGCCGCCAGGGGCCGGCACACGTACACGTTGAAGGCCAAATCCTCGGATTTGAGCGTCGCCCGATACAGCTGGACGAGACTGGATGGCGCCCTGGATGACAATGGAGAACACCTACTGCGAGACAGCCCGGGCCCGCAATGCTAAGACGCGGCCCGCATGACAGAACCAGCGCCCCCGCTGCAATTGACCGGAGGCCGCCTCGCCTGGGCTATCGCCTTCCTGGTGGGCATCGGGGTCGTCTCTCACCAGGGCTTCAATCTCTGGGTGGACCGGCAGCTCCATCCCGCCCAGGTCAAGACGCAGGACAAATGGGAAGTCGGCCAGGAAGGGCGCGTCGAGCTCACGCTGATCACGGCCGATGCGCGCCGGCTCAATTGCGCTCACGATCAGGTGCTGGCAGGCCAGCACTGCGGCTTCTCCGCCAACAAGCACGCCTGGCCGCGCGCGCCGGGTGAGCTCAGTGACGACAACGAGTACGACGTCATCCAGCCCTACCGCACTGCGGACAACAACGCGCTGATCCTGGTGAGCGGCGTGTGGGCCCAGCCGGAGCTGGCGCTGCGCCTGCACCGGGAGCCGCCCAGCTACTACGACGTGAAGAAGCAATCCCGGTTCGTGGCTTACTGCAAGGTGCGCTTCCTCGGAGAGCTGCAGAATGTCGCACTGCGCTGGGACACCGGCGGCAAGTGGCAAGAGGAGCCCAAGGCCATGGTGGCCCAGGCGCTGAGCTGCACGCTCGAGCCCCCGACCGGTTGACGCCAGGCGGAGCCGCGGGGTGGCGCGTGTCGTTCCAGAGCCGCTGGCGATCCGGCTGATCGCGACCTGGTTCGGCTGCGGCAGCTCGCCGCGCGCTCCCGGCACCGTGGGCTCGCTGGGCGCCGTGCCGCTGCATCTGTTGCTGAGCGAAGCTCCGCCCGTCCTCCATGCGTTCGGCATCCTGCTCACGCTCGCGGCCGGCACCTGGGCTGCCCATCGCTACGCGACCGAGCGCGCGCAGTCCGATCCTCAGAGCGTCGTGATCGACGAGGTGATCGGTACGCTGCTCGCCATGGGCGCGGTCCGCCACCAAGCAATCTGGCTTCAGGGGCTCGCGCTGCTGCTGTTCCGCCTCTTCGACATCTGGAAGCCCGGGCCGATCCGCCGCGCCGAGCACCTGTCGCCGGTCGGGGTCGGCATCATGGCGGACGACGTGCTGGCGGGGCTGTGCGCCGGCGCCCTCGCCTGGGGCGCCGCACGCCTGCTGTGATTCACTGACTGCTGTGATTCACTGACTGCTGTGATTCACTGACTGCTGTGATTCACTGCGTCGTCGACCAGCTCGAGCGCCCGAGCACCCGCCCGCTGACGGCGTCCACCGTGAGCGTCGTGCCCTGGTAGGTCGAGCCCTGATCCACGAGCACGTTCTGGATTTCCCAGCCGACGCGCCGATAACTTTGCTCGTACCACATGCCGATGGCCCACGGCTCGAGCCCCGCCTCCAGTTTCTCGTTCTGCGCGATGCAGCGCGCCGCTTCCCTGGAGATGAAGGCTCCGTCACAGCCCGAGCCGCCCGCGGCGCGGCACTGGCTCTGAAACGTCTCCAGCGTCGGCTGGGGGTCATCCGACGTATCCGCCTGCCCCACGTCGAAGGGCTCGCCAGCGGGGTGAGCGTCGATACAGGCCGTGGTCTCGTCAGACACGGACTCGGGCCCCGTGCCGCGGGCCTCCCCTGGCCGCGAACCTGAACCACAGCCGACGACGGAACCTGCGAGCGCCAGCGCGAAGAACCACCGCATCCTTCCAGGCTAGCTCAGCCCGCGCGCGGCACCAGCGGCCCCGCGATCCCGATCACCAGCTGCTCCAGCAAGCGAGCGACCCGGGCGAGCCGATCGAAGTCGAGCTGGTCGGGTGTATCGAGCTCATCGTCGTAGTGGGCCGAGCGGAACTGAGCCGTGTCGGTGAGCGCCAGACCCAGGAGCCCCGCGCTCCAGAAGCGCGCCTGCGCACCCTCCGCGGCCAGGGGAGAGTCATCGGGCAGGATCAGCTCCTGGACCGGCAGGCTGGCGCTGGCCAGCACGGGGCGCACGTGCTCCAGCAGGCCATTGCTGCTCGCATTGCTCAACACGGCGATGAAGTTGCCAAAATGCGTGCGCCGTTCCGACCCGTACAGCACATCGTCAGGATAGCGCTGCGAGCCCGCCCGCTCCGAGAAGTAGCCCAGACTGCCCAGCGTGAGCGTCGCCACCACGGGCACCTGAGCCTCTTGCACGTGCTGGGCATACAACGTACTCCCGCGGGGATTCGAGCTGGCAGTGTTCTCGTTGCACAACCACACCATGCGCAACGACAGCTCCAGCTGGCGCCCCACCAGCTCCTGCGCCAGCGTCAGCAGCACCGCGGCGCCGCTGGCGCTGGCGTTGGCGCCGGGGCTCTCGGCGCTCGTATCGTAGTGGGCCGCGACCACCAGGGTCTGAGGGCTCTTGCCCGGCACCACCACCTCGAGGTTCTGCAGCACCTCCTCGCCCACCGGAAAACCGAGCCGCGTCACCTGGTGACCCTGCACCTCGAGCCGCCGCGCGAGATGGTCCGTGGCGGAATACAGGTTCCAGGTGTGCGCGAGACTGCGCGGACCGAGCTCCGCGATCGCGCCGACCTCCTTTTCCAGCTGGGCCCGCAGCTGCTGCTCCGCTGGCGTCAGAGCCGCCAGCGGGGGCGGCGCCGGCTCGGGCGGGAGCGCCGCTCCGCCAGCCCCGTTTGCGACCGCGACCGACGCCTCCGGCAGGGCCTGCCGCACGCAGCCCAGAGCGAGCACCAAGACGAGCACCAAAAAGCAGCGACGAAGGGACACGGCCGGCTCCAATCGGAGCCACCGAGCATATCATCGGCCAAAGAGCCTACTGTTCCCAAAATCAGAAATCGCTATAAGGACGCCCATGAGTGCCAAATGCCTGGTTGCGGTCGTCATGGGTTCGAAGAGCGATTGGGAGATCATGCAGAACGCGAGCTCCACCCTCAAAGAGCTCGGGATCGAGCATGAAGTGCGGGTTTCCTCGGCGCACCGCACGCCCGACGCGACCTTCGAATATGCCGCCGGCCTGGCAGACCGAGGCATCGAGCTGGTGATCGCCGCCGCCGGTGGCGCGGCGCACCTGGCAGGCGTCATGGCCGCCAAGACCCAGCTGCCCGTGCTGGGCGTGCCGCTGGTCGCCGGTGCGCTCAACGGCCTCGACGCGCTGCTCTCCACGGTGCAGATGCCGGCCGGCATCCCGGTCGCGACCTTCGCCATCGGCAAGCCCGGCTCGATCAACGCCGCCCTGTTCGCGGCCGCCATCCTCGCCAACAAGCACCCCGAGGTGCACGCCGCCCTGACGCGCTACCGCCGCAACCAGACGGCGACGGTCGCCGCCATCGGCGATCCGCGCGGCTGAGCTCAGCGCCGCGAGCGCGGCGCCGCCGTCGCTCTCGGCTCCGGCAATGCCCCGCGCAGGCCGTCGGCCCACTCGACGGCCTTGCGCCAGCATTCGTGCAGATCGCCACAGTCGAGCGGCAACGAGTCCGGCAACAGCCCGCGCTCGTAGTCGAGCACGGCGGCCAGCAGCTCCCCCTCGAAGCCGGCGTGCTCCAGCAGCGCGTTGCGCAGCGTATCCGCGACCGGCAGCTCCTCCAGCACCTTCTCCAGCGGCTGGTCCAGCAGCGCGTCGAGCAGCGAGAACAGCCCCACCATGAAGGCCATCCCGGAGCCGGAGGGATTGAAGCTGCGCTCGCGGTTGCTGGCCGCCATCAGCTCGCAGGTCTTGGCGCGCGTGAGCGCCGTGATCAGCACCTCGTTCGGCTTGTAGCTGGCCTCGCCCAGCCCCACGAGCGTCACCCACTTGGAGAACTCGCTCAGCCCGAGCAGCGCGACCGCCTGGCGGATATTGCTCACCTGCACCCGCAGCCCGAAGCCCGCGGAGTTGAGGAACCGCAGCAAGGTCACGCTCAGCCCGGCGTCGCGCCGCAAGATCGACTCGATCTCCGCGAAGCTCACGTCGGGCTCGCGCAGCCGCGTCATCAGCTCCATCAGCACCTGCAGGTTGCGCGGCGCGCGCCGGCCCTCCACGGGGCTCGGCTTGAGCAGAAAGTCGCCCGACACGAAGTGCGGCCCATAGGGGCGCGTACTCGGGAAGTCCTCGGGCTGATCCACGCCATCGACCCAGAGCTGCTGATCGCGCGGCCGCCGCCCGATGCGGTCCAGCACGCCCAGCCCGAGCTGCGGGAACGGCACCCGCAGGATCGTCGCGCGCTCCAGCAGCGGCGCCGCTTCCGGCAACCACAGCTCGCCGCTCAGCGCCAGCCGGAAGCCGTCGTCGATGCGCTCGTCGACGGCCTCGACCAGCTCGCGATCGACCCGGCCTTTCTCGTGGCTGCCCTCCTCCAGACGCAGCACGAGCACGGTGTGCTCGCTCGCCGGCAGCGGAAGCCGCCCGAGCAGCGTATCCCGCGTCACGCCGATCAGCGCTGTCTTGTCGGCGACCAGCGACTTCACGCCGAGTTCCGCGAGCGCGTTGAGCAAGCGCAGCTCGGGGTGCACCGCTCCCCCCGGATCCGGCGCGCCGACGCTCATCAGCTCGAAGCCCCAGACCGACAAATCTCGGGCGAACAGGGCCCGGCGAGTCACCCGCACGCGAGCCGCGCCCGTTCCGCTGCTCACTTCAGCGCTCCCCGGACTCGTCTCTCGCTCCTCCGTCAACCCCGCGGTCGTACTCACCGGACCTCCCGTTCCACCCGCACAGCGCAACGGCGCCCGGCCAGCGGGGGTTTATGTCGGTGACCCCCCTACGGACCCGTCGCCCAGCGATAGCGGATGCCCACCAGAAACGCATCCCCACCCCGGGTACCGAGCGGATCACGCGTGACGATCGGCGGAATGAAGGTGCCGCGCGCCTCCAGATGGCCCGACAGGGTGATGCGCACCAGGCCGCCGGCGCGCAGCACCACCGCCTCCCGCCGCGGCACGCCCGCCAGCTCCACGACGGGGCCAAGCTGCAGCGTGTGGGAGAAGTACTCCCACAGGTACCCGAGGCGCGCCCGCCACACCCAGGGCGGGTCCACCACCACGCGCAACGTCTCCTCGTACACGAAGAGCCCGTCGGGCACGCGCGTCACGTACGAACCCGCCACCTCCGCCTCCAGCTCGCCGGGCCCGAGCGGCAGATCCGCCCCCAGCTCCGCCTCCCAGGTGAGAAAGCGCGATCGCGGCCCGATCTGCTGCTCGATGTCCTCCACGCTGAACGAATACTGCGGCAACAGGAACGTGCGATAAAACGTGTACCAGGCGCGCCCGCCCGCGCGCAGGTGCCAGTACGGCTGCGCGATGCGCAGGCCCGCGTAGCCCGCGATACCCTCGTCCGTGAAGATCGGGTTCAAATCCAGGCCGACCCAGCTCGAGTGCGGCTTGCCATGGCCGAACTCGAAGCGCGGACGGAGGTAGAGGAAGCCCGCGTCGATCTCCAGCGCCGCGAACCAGCGCGCCGGCTGCCGCGGCCAGGGCGTCACGGCGCGCTCTTCGGACGCCAGCAGTCCGTGAAGCAAGACGAGCGTGGCCGTGGGGAGGAGTGTCAAAATATCAACACTCCGGAGAGACCCTGAAATGTCGGGCTGAGCACGGGCAACACGCTCAGGCGCGGCTCCAGCGAGCCTGGCGTGGGTGTTGCACCGTGCCGATAATGCAACGCCCAGGGCAAAAGCAGCCCCGTCGTCGTGCCGATGCTGGCGCCCACCAGCACGTCCGAGACATAGTGCACATCGGTCGCCACGCGCATCAGCGCCGTGGTCGCGGCCACCCCGAACATGCCCACGCAAGCCCAGCTGTCGGCGGCGCCCCCGCCGTACAGCGGCACGTAGGCGTGGTGCATGCAGTTCACGGCCGCCGCTGCAAACGAGTTCGCGCTGTGGCCGCTGTAGAAGCTGAAATAGCGATCCCGGTTGGCGCAGTCGCGCGTGGCCTCCGGCAGCTCGCCCCCGCACTCGCGCCCGTAGGGCCGCTCGCGGCTCACGAACAGGCTGACCAGGCCCTGCATGCCCGCGGTCACGGCCAGCACCTCGGCGCTGATCAGCGCCTGCTGCGTGCCCACCTGCGGGGAATTGCGGTACCAGCCCGCCACCACCAGCGCGTCGAAGAAGGGCCAGCTGGCGCTGATCGTGATGCCGATGTCGCTGCCGTCGCGGGCGCGCCGCCGCGACGCCGGCGTGTGAAAGCGCAGGGCATCGCGCGCGCCCTCGTCGAAGCCGATGCCCCCGCGCCAGTGCGCGCCCGGCAGCGGCAGCACCCGGCTCGTCAACAGCGCCGCGAGCCCGACCCCGCTGGCGATCCACTCGCCGGTTTGAAATTCGGGCCACGCGGGGTCCCAGTGGACTGGTGCCCCCATCACCCGTGACGATTCGCCACGCTGCGACTGCTCCGCGAGCGCGCTCGCCGGGTGAATCACCGTGACCCAGAGCGCAGCCAGGAAGCAGGGCGCCGCGCGGTGACTCACGGCAACGAGCCTAGCCGGTCTGGCGCAGCTTGCGTACACGTTTGGACGCCGTCACCTCCCCCCGCGGGGGCTTGAAGTCCGCGCCGCCGCCTGCCGTCTGATCGGCAGGGACCTCGCTGAACGCAGACCGTATGGCGACGAGACCGGAAGGCAGTAACGAAAACGAAGCGCTCGACCCGGGCGCGATCGGCTGGGCCGTGGCGGTCACCGCCCCCGCCACGCCGGGCGCGCGGCAGCGGGCCGCGGCTCACCAGCCCTCGCCGCAGCCGCGCCCGGATGCGCCGCGCATCCTGTGCGTGGACGACGAGCCCGCGATGCTCAAAGTGCTCAGCCGCTCGCTGGAGTCCGAGTTCGAGGTCATCACCGCCAATGACCCGATGAAGGCGCTGGTGCTGCTGGAACACGGCATGGACTTCGCGGTCGTGATCAGCGACATGAAAATGCCGCAGATGGACGGCGCGGAGTTCCTGGCGCGCGTGGCGCGCATCGCTCCCCACTGCACACGCCTGGCGCTCACGGCTTGCCTGGAGCGCGAACTGTCGAGCGACGAGGCCTTCGGCATCCTGACCAAGCCCTGCCCGCTCAACCTGCTGCACGCCAGCGTGCGCGCGGCGGTGGAACAGCACGCGCTGCAGACGATGTTGACGCGGGGACTGGCCCGCAACGCGGGGCAGCCCGTGCCACCACCCGTGATCCACGGCGCATCGATTCCGCGCCGCGAGTTGCAGGTGCCGGGCATCCGCGCCTCGCTCCAGGATCCCGGCCAGGAAACGGAGCTGCTGGTCCTGCCCCACCTCGCCTTCGATCCCTGGGCAGCGAGCGCGACGCCCGACCCGGACCCCAGCGACACCCCGCGCCTCTCCATGCTGGCGGGCGTCGCCGAGAAGTTCTTCCGCCTCGACAACGCGCCCGAGGCCGAGCGCATCCTGCGCCCCGCGCTCTGGGATCTGCTCATGCGCTGCGAGGCCGATCGACGCCCGAGCGATCGCGAGATCGAGCTCGCCGGAAAACTGGCGCTGCGCCTGGCCGAGGACCTGCAATCGCCGCACTGGATCGACTACGTGTTTCGCGTCTACACCAGCCTGAGCCAGCCGCTGTCGACCGATCTGATCGAGCTGCTCCACGACCTGATCCGGGCCGTGCCCGGCACCAGCCGCGGCGCCTACCAGCGCTACCTGAGCGCCCTGCGCGCCTGCCGCCACGAGTTCGGGCCGGGCGAACACTTCCTGATCCGGCGCATCGAGGGCCTGCAGCCGCTGATTTCGCCGTGAGCGCGCGCCGACCACGCTAATCTGGCGCCGTGCGCCGCCTCGCTCTCTTCGCACCGTTCGAACTGCTGGCACTGCTCGCCTGCAGCACCCCGCCGCCCACGCGCGCGCTCCCACCCGAAGCGGCGCCAGCGCTGAGCCTGGCTCCGGGACAGGTCGCCGACGTCGCTCTGACAGCGGAGGGCCGCGCTGACGTGCGGCTGGCCACGCCCGGTGGCACCGAGCGCTTCGTCGTCATCCTGGCTTCCTCGCGACTCTCGGGGGGCTCGGAACCGAGCCACTATACTCTGTCACCAGGAAATGCCCCCTCGGCGAGCCCGAGCGCGCTCGTCACCGGCTGCGCGCTGTCCCCCGAGCGCTTCGCCGGCACCGTCGTCGCCAGCGATCCGCCCCCGAGCGGCACCCCACCCCGCGAAGGCGCCACGCGCACGCTCCACATCTCCACGCGCGCCGGCAACGAGACCATCCAGGCGCGCGCCCTGTCCGTCGGCGAACACGCCGCGATCTGGGCAGACACCACGCACCCGACCAGCCTCGACGCCGACTTCGTGCTGCAGTTCCGTGACGACTTCGAGCGCGTGATCCTGCCGCGCGCGCGCCAGGTCTTCGGCACCGAGCCCGACCTCGACCAGGACGGACGCATCCAGCTGGTCTTCACGCGCCTGACCCGCGACAGCGGCGTCGCCTTCTTCTCGTCCTGCGATCTGGCGCCGCTCGACGGCTGCCAGGCCTCGAACCACGGCGAGTACCTGTACCTGACGCCGCCGGACGCGATCCAGCCGCCGTACAACACGCCCAACGCCATCAAGGAGATCCTCGCGCACGAGGTCGCGCACCTGCTCCACTTCCAGCGCAAGGTGCTGCGCAACCACCTGCAGACCTGGCAAGACGGCGTCTACCTCAGCGAGGGCATCGGCGCGCTCGCGCAGGACGTGACCGGATTTCAGGCAGGCAACCTGTACGTCACGCGCGCCGCGCTCGACGGCATCGAGCAGTTCTCGCTCGCCGACGTGTTGCACGGAGACGAGCCCGATCGCGCTCGTCAGGGCGTGCTGCGCGGCGGCGGCTATTTGTTCGTGCGTTACCTGTATGACCGCGCGGGCGGCGATCGTGCGAGCGGACTCGAGCTGGAAAACACCGGCGGCCCCAGCCTGGTCCGCGCCCTGCTCGACTCGCCCCAGTGGATCGACCAGGCCCTGCCCAGCGTCGCGGGCGCGGACCTGACCCGCCTCCAGCTCGACTTCTACACGGCCCTGGCGCTCAGCAACCGGGAGGAAGCGGGAGCGGCCCGCGCAGCCAACCCCTGCTTTCAATACCTGCCGACCAGCGTCGACCCTGTCACCCAGAAACAACGCGGGGCCAATCTGTTCGCGCACTTCCACGGCTCGCAGATGCAAGGTCCCCAGCTGGGCGACGCGCGCGCCCCCGACGGCACCCTGCTGACGGGCGGCGTCGAGTACCTGAGCCTCGAAGCGTCGGCGCCCGAGACCTCGTTCTCGCTCCAGGTCGAGCCGACGAGCATGCCGCGACTGCGCATCGCCAGACTTCGATAAGCACACGCTCGATCAGCCGTACGGTCTAGCCAGAACGGGTCAAACACTGCTAGCGCTTCGTTCATGAGATTATTGGTCCTTGGTTGCCTCGCTCTGGGCTGTGCTGCCCATCCCGCAGCGCCCTTCGACACCCTCAAGAACTCGGGCGCCACCATGCTGCGCCTGCAGAACTATGAACCACCGGCGCAACAGGCGGGGGCAGCCGCGGCCGCTGGACTCCCCAATCTCATCCCGCCCCAGATCCAGCAGTGGGCGCAGCAGGCGGCGCCAGCGTTGCAGCAGCTCTTGCCGCCGGGCCTCCTGCCACCGGGCCTCTTGCCGACCCCCGCCCTGCCCACGCAACAGGCGCAGACGCAGGAGTTCCGCTTCCATGACCGGCGCGTGCTCGGCACGGCACAGATCGCCGACCCGGATCTGCGCGAAGAGCTCGGCAAGCTGCTCGGCGACGAGGACAACTTCCAGCTCGAGCACCAGCCGTGCAACTACGCCGAGCTCGGCCTCGGCTGGAGCCCGCAGGCGAACATGCCGCCCTACGAGCTCTTGATCTCCTTCTCGTGCAACAACATCCAGGCGGCGCAGGGCTTCTCCTGGCCCCACGCGACCGGCATCGGCATGAAGCCGAAGCTCGTCGAAGGGCTGACCAAGATCGTACAGCAGCTGTTCCCGACCACGACCATGGCCCCGCCGGGCGTGGGCGCGCTCTCGGGCAACCCGCTCGCCCTGCGCTAAGCGGCGATCCGATCGCGCCCGTCCACGACCAGGCAGGGCTCTCCGGTGGGACCCAGCTCCCACCGGATGTGCCGGGCCGTGCCCTCCGCTCGGATCCTGCCGCCGTGGATGCCGAACAGATGGCACCAGCTGCACACGCTGGCGACGTTCTCCGGCTCATCGCCGCCGCCCCGCGAGCGGAAGCGCAGGTGATGCGGCGTGACATCGCGCCGACTGCACACCGGGCTGCGACAACGGCAAGCGTCGCGCAGATAAATGCCGCCGTATTCGCCGCTCACCCCGAGCAAGTGACGCCAGGCGGACCACACACAGAGACAGACGAAGCGCAGCCAGCTCATCCCGCGCGGCAGCCAGCGCAGCGCCTGCGCCTCCAACCCGCGCCACCAGCGAAAGTTGCCGCGCGAGACCCGCAGCCGCAGCTCGACCCGCCCCGCGCTCGCCAGCGCGCGCGGCGCCCGCTCCGCGGACATCTGGAGCCCCCCGCTGCCGAGAAACTCCGCCAGACTGCCCAGCATGCGCTGCCACGCCCGCCGCTCCGGCGAGGCCGACTCCGGCGAAACCATGCGCCGCTCGCCGAGACAGCCGCTCAGCACTGCGCGCTCCAGCTCCGCATAGGCATCGAGCTCTGGCTCCTCTGGCGGCGGACAGTCCGCCTCCCCCGAGAGCCGCACCGCCGTGAGCGCGGCCGCGACCTCCTCGCGCAAGTGCTTCACCGTCCGCTGCCGGGCGCGGGCGAGCCAGGCCCGCTCCGTGCGCGGCGTCGCGATGCGCACCAGCTGCAACGCTGCCTCGACCCCGATCTGCCCGCTGCCCAGCGCCGCGCTCAGCGCGGGCAACGCCTCCAGCCGCGCAGCGAGCGCGCGCCGCGCGACCAGCGACGAACGCGAGATCCCGAGCCGCTCGCGCGCATACTGCGCCTCGCTGGCGTAGCCGAGCCGGCGCCAGCCATCGGCGCGATGAAACGCCAACAACCGCTGTGAGAAGACCAGCTCATGCCGCGCCAGCGCGCGCGACAGCCGGCGGATGCTCCGGTCGAGCTCGCGAGCGCTGAGCCCCTCGAAGCTCGCGCAGCCGCTGGCCGCGGCCCTGCACACCGCGCTGATGGCCACCGGATAGCGCGGTGCCTCGCGAGTCGCTTCACAGCGCCGCTCCGCCTCGTCTTGCCAGCGCTTCAGCTGCTCGCACCAGCGCCGCTGCGCCTCGTGCGGCTCTGCGCAGACATCCGGATCGATGCTGCCCCGCGGCAGGTGACTGAGCAGCGCCTCCTGCGCCTCCGCCAGCATTGCCTCGACCTGCGCCTCGGCGCCGACCGTGCCCAGCCGCTCCAACAGCCGACAGGTCGACTCGAACAACCAGGCATCCTCTCGGTCCACCGTGCAGCTGAGCACGCAGAGCTCGTCACCGTCCGGATCGCCGTCGAGCGCCTCCACGGCGCCGTTCAGCGACGCGGTGCCGGCCAGCGACGCTGTGCCCGCGATCGGCGCGTTGCTCGCCGCCAGCGGCGGCGCCGGCAACTCGCGCGCCCGAACGAGCTCGCGCAACGCGCGCACCGTGTGATGACGCGCGAGCTCGAGCCACTCCGCTTCCGTGCTGCCCTTCGCGACGCGCGACACCACCTCCACGGCGCTCCACGACAGCTCGCCCCCTGCCAGCGCCCGCCGCAGCGCCGGCAGCCCCTCCAGCCTGCGTGCCAGACAGCGCGCGGCCTCCACCCAGCGTGCGCTCCGCTCACAGCGCTCCAGCGCGTACGCCCAGCACGACGAGAAACCGAGCGCGAAACAATGCCCGACTCGCTGCAACACCTCCAACGCTTGCCCCAGCCGCAGACGAAGCGCGGCATCCTCGCGCGCCAGCGCGAACAGCCCCGCGTCGAGCTGCTGCGCCCGCGTTCGGTCCTGACAGTGCTGTGCCCCCCGGCCCCGCATGAGCCTGTTCTAGGTCTCGGCTGAACACTTGTCCAGAGAAAAGTATGGGTGCGACGACCTGGTCCCGCCGGCATCTGATCCGAGCCAGCGCGAATCCGGAGATGGGCGGGTTCCCCCACGAGCGCCCGCTTGACACTCCGCCCTTCGAGGCTACTTTGGCCCCAGCAAAGGAGATTTGGGGGCGATCGGTTTCGACGTGGGGACTGAAGAGCAGTCTGCGTGTGGTAGCGCCTGGACTACCTAAAAAGCCAAGCAAACGTTAACTGCGAACGATAACGCAATCGCTCTCGCGGCCTAAAAAACCACGAAGCCGTCCAACCGTGAGATTGTCTTGGTAACGGAAGGGCGCAATCACTAAGGCTGGTCCCGCCGTTGCGCCATCAGGGCGGCGGGGTGAGAAAACTCTGGCGGCTAGGTTATGGCCGAATCCATGAAATCTGCCGGCGGATTGCACCGGCTACACACGTGAACGAAGGTTGCACGGACGCCTTGCGGACCCGGGTTCGATTCCCGGCGCCTCCACTGAATAGCGCTGCAATCTTGATGGGTTGCAGCGCTTGTTGTTTCCATGTTGCGCGTATGCACCGTGGGCTCTGGGGCCCGGGCTGCGCATCAAGCGCCTCGCTCGGCGCCCGTCATGGCGCTTGCAGCAGGGCATTTGGATGGATGCCCTTCGACAAGCGGCATGCCGGGCGCCGGACGTTCCGACCTGATCAGCGCCCCCACTCTCGTCGAGCCGACAGCGCACCTCGTCGAGCGCGGCCGAACCGCACGACCCTTGCCTAGCTCGTGCAGCGCACGACCTGCTCTTCGTGCTCGAGCCCGAGCCGTGCAAGTCATCAGCGCGCCAATCATCGATCACTCTTGTCCTTCGGATCCGCTGCTTCGCGAATCGCGGCGATCGCTTCCAAGCGGTCTGCCTTGGCGGCAACATCCATGATGCTCTGCAGGACACCTGAGGCATGCGCCTTCGCCACGGCGCCCGCCTGAAGCAGGTGCTCGGCCGGTGCGTGACTGACCAGCTCCTCGACGCTGCTTTCCAAAGCGGCGGCGACGAGCCGAATCCGCACGGCTGCCGAGCACAGCTCCCGGACCGCGGTGTGCACCTGATCGTGGATTGAATCGATGTTTAGCGATAACGTCTCGTGCGCCATGGGAGCTTCTCCTTCCGTGGCCAGGGGTCGGGCTGTTGACGCAGCGCCGGCCCCACCTGTTGGTTGTGATTTGTATATCCAAGCTTGAGCAGCTCAGGCTGCTCGGCGCGGCGACAGTCTGTGACCGATCGGAATCTGGAGAACCGTCCCTTTGGATGTCCTCCAGAGGAGAGTCACGGCTTCCTTTACGTCGAGCAACTGCACGGCGTCACGGCGCGCATCCGGGCTCAGATGCGCATACCGCATCGTCATCTCGATGGTACTGTGACCCATCAATTCCTGCACCGCCTTGAGCGGCGCGCCGCGCATGACGAGGTGACTCGCGAACGTGTGACGCGCCACGTGCCAGCCGATCCGGCGCAGCCCAGCGCCTTTGCAGGCGTTCCACAACGGCCACTTCATGGCGCCCTTGCTCAACATGGTTCCATCGGGCGCTGAGAACACGACCTCTCCGCGCCGTGGATGCTCCCGGAGCGCCGCGACGGCCTGTTTGCTGAGCGGGATTTCCCGAGCGCGGCCATTTTTCGGGGTGCTGATGATGTCCCGCCAGACGGCGCGTCGAACGACAATGCGGCCGGCATCTAGGTCGACATCCGACCATCGCAGTGCCCGCAGCTCTCCTTGCCGGAGGCCGGTGCGGATCGCGATCGTGATGGCGGCGCGCCAATCTGGCGCGGCGGCGGAGATCAGGCGCGACGCTTCCTCGAACGTGAGGAAATCGAACTCCGGAGCTGCGGTCTTCAGCCATTTGATCTGCGGGACGGATGCGATCACATGCCACTCGACAGCCGTCGCGAGGATTTTTCGCAAGACGGTGAGCTGGTTGTTGATGCTCTTGCGCGCCATGTTCGCGGTCAGCTTACGAGCCTTGTATTCCTCTACTTCCGCTACACCGATTCGATCCAGGGTAAGGGAGCCGAACGCCGGTAGAAGATGCACGCGCAAGATGCCCTTCTTCGCCTCGACCTCGCTCGCCTTGTTGTTCGTCGGGGCGTACGTCGCCATGAATCGTTCCGCGAACTGCGCAAAGGTCGGTACCGCCTGAGGTTCGACAGAGGCCTCGTCCTCGCTGCTGTTCAGCAGCTGTTCGCGGAGTTCGTGCTCGAACTTCTCTGCGGCGCGCCGGTTGTTGATGGGCGCGACGCGCTGCACGCGGCGAACGCGCCCGCTGCGGTCAACGACCTGCACGTCGACCAACCAGGCCTCGCGCTGAACGCCTGCGGAATCCCTCCACTTCCGTCGGCGAACACTCACCGCCGCCTGCCCTTCCGCAGGTCGCCTTGGCCCTCGGCGAGCCACCGCAGCAGCTCGTCTCGCGAGACACGAATGCACCGACCAACGCGGCGGACGCCGGGTATTCCGCCCTCCGCGATTGCAGAGTAGGCCGTCTTTCGGTCCACGCGCATCAGGTCTGCCACCTCTTCGACCGTGAGCACCGCCGGCAGAGCGGCGCCGGTCGCTAATCCCATCTGTGACCCCGCATCCATCATCCGAATATAATCCCATTGACTTAAAAAAGAAACCTCCTTTCGCCATGCGGATCTGTGCTGGCTCGTCCGGCTTGACGAACGACCTTCAGCAGTCGAAGACTGGCTCCATGGCTGCGGTGCCTCGACGTTCGCGCGGAAGACCACGCAAGCGCGAGACGCGGCTATCGCGGTGGATTGATGCTTCTGGCGCCAGCCGAGATGAAGTCGCGAGCAAGCTCGAGATCAACCGGACACATCTAGACAAAATCTGTCGCGGCAGTCGTCGACCCGGCTTGGCGCTTGCACTGGCTATCGAGAAGCTGACCGACGGTGAGATCGCGGCTGCAGATTGGCTTCAAGTTCGCGTGCAACGCGACAAGTGACGTTCACGATCCGTCAACGCCGCCTTTCGGCGCGCTCCTCCGCCTCCTCCGAAAACCAAAACAAAGAAAATTGGTCGGGGTCGTGCCTGTGGGCAGTGTGGGCAAGCCGGCGCCCTCCCGCCGTGAGAGGACGTCTCATTCGTGGGCGCCGGCTTGTCCAAGCGCCTGTGGGCAAGCCGAAGGCCGCCGAAGGCTTGTCCAAGGTCGCTGTGGTCAGCTCGGGGACGGGCTCGTTCGACGGGGGTACAGGCATGCTTGACGCTGCGCGAGCCCGTCCCCGGGCTGTCCACAGCGACCGCCAGGCGCGGCACTGTCCACAGGCGCCCTTCCGTCCGAAACCAGTGGGTCCGACGCGCTGCCGTCCTCGGGGCAGCTTCGGGCGGACTGGCGCTGGCCCAGCGGCCGCGAAGTGCTCGCCGGGGCGGGCTGCGGGCACGGGTCGGACCCGAGCTAGTTTTTTTCGGCCGCCCGCCGTCCGTGTGTCGGCAGACTGCCGTTGCAGTGGGATGCGTCCCTGTGGCTGTCTGGCACTCTGTCGATCCGCACTTTTTGGGGTTCCCGAGACCGCCTCATGATCATGCATTTCTGTCGCCCAAAGGCGCCTGACACTTCTCAACGGTCGAATATTCGAGAAAAAATTGGCCGTGGACGGCGCTGCCAGGGGGAGCGATGCGAACCGGTGCAGGAGCAGACGGAAGGCGAGCATCTACTTAATGAGCGACCGCACCAATTACTTGAGCGGCGGCCATGTCCGCGGCGGCTAGTCCACGGTGCAGGCACCACCGAAGCGCTCGGCGCTTTGTCTCATGCGAATTGCCGGAGGGCGGGAGGGGCTAGTTGAGACCGACGCCGACATCTCAGGAGCGCGACAACTTCTACAGAGCGGCAGTGCTCGGCCTTCGGGCGCTCGATTCGAGGGAGCGCTCGCCTCGCCGCTTCGGTGCGGACGCCGACGCACGCTGGACGCAATTCGCTGGAGCCCTTGGTGCCGGCGATCGAATTGACATTCTGCTGCGTGACGCCGCCGGAACGTGGGGCTCGGCGTTCTCCCCGTCCGAGTGCTTCGGGTCGTTCGGCCTCGCCGACGACGAGCCGTTCGGGCCCGACTGGAGCGGCATCAGCGACTCGGCTGCGAAGCATTTGCTCGCCGATTCCGAGACCCCCGCGACCCTCCCAAGCGTCGCTCACGGGCTTGGCGTCGAGGCCTCGCGCGCTACGGTTCCGCCGATCACGCCGTCCACCAAGCTCATCGTTGCCGGCGGCGCGGCAGTCCTCTCCGTCTCCATGGCATTTGCTGAAAACCGCTCGCTGTCGTGGACCGATCAAGTCGTCGTCGTCGCCTCGAAGCCGGCATTCCGCCAGCTCGCGGGGCTAGCCGCCGTGCTGGTCGGTGCGCGCGGTCGCACGGCGCTCGTGCGCCCGACCGAAGGCGCCGACAAGTTGCGCTCACTCGGCTTCGCCCACCTCGACGCGGCCGTGGTCTCACCCGATGCCGAGCCTGAGGCCGCCGAGTTCGCGCGAAAGTTGGGGGGCAAGTAGTGGCCCTTCCCGAGGGGCGCATCCATCGTGGTCGGCCCACACCCTATCCTTGGGAGCGGCAGGCGCTCGATCTCGTTTACGCGCACTCCTCCCTGTCAGATAGCGATCCACACCAGGCGTGGGAACTACACGAGCTTTACGACCCATCGTCGGGTCGTCTGTACGAGATCGATCTGCTCTTCCTCTCGCGCCAGGGGCTGTTTCTCATCGAGATCAAGAGCCACCCCGGCGTACTAACCGGCGACATCGTCGATTGGACGATCATCGACGGCAGTCGGCGTCGCACCGTCGAGTGCCCGTATCCTGGCGCCAATCTCAAGGCGAAGGTGCTGGGCGACCTCATCGAGCGGCAACTCGGGCATGAGCGCCCGTACGTGCAGGCAGCGGTGTTCCTGTCCAACGTCACCGAGGTCCATCTCGACGGTGGTCGCCCGCCGTGGCTGCTGCTCCCGCAGGACGTGGGCAACAAGCTCGTCAACGGGCTCGATGGACGCGATGCACGCCGCATCGTGAACCGTCCGATGATGAAGCAGCTCCTACAGGCGGCGCACAAGATCGGTTTGCGACCCAGCACGACGGCGCGGATCGTCGGTGGCTACCAGCTCGGTGAGCTCTTCGACGAGGGCGATGGCTACCAGGAGCATCTCGCGCGCAACGCGGCCGTCGAGCGCGACCAGGCGCGCGTCCGCAGCTATCTCGTGCCCGCCGCCACATCGACCGAGCGGCGTGCCCAACTGCACCGGGCGGCACGGCGTGAGGCGCAAACGCTGGCCCAGATTGGTCAGCACCCCGGCATCCTCGCCTACCGCTCCTTCGTCGATGATGCCCCGCTGGGGCCAGCGGTGCTCTTCGAGGCCTTCGAGGACTCGCTACCGCTGCACGCCTTTCTACGGCAGGAGCCAAACCTGACGTTCGACGAGCGTCTTGGCATCCTGCAGCAGATCGTCGAGGCCGTCGCGCACTGCCACCGCTCGGGGGTTCTGCACCGCAACCTCTCGCCGGCTTCGGTGCTCGTCCGCCGCAATGCCGACGCTCGTATCCAGGTGCGACTCCATCGGTTCCAGACCGCAGCATGGACCGAGCATTCGAGCGTCGCCACGCGGCATTTCCACGACTTGTCGCAGGCGCTCGATCGCCTCTACCAAGCCCCCGAAGTCCTCGCTGACCCGGAGAAGGCAAGCTATGAGAGCGACGTATTCTCCGTCGGCTGCCTCGCGTGGTTGTTGCTCACCGGCCAGCACCCGGCCGCCACCCTTCCCGAACGCGAGGAGCGCATCAAGGGTGCAAAGGACGGCGAGGGAGGTCTGCGCCCTTCCGCTGTGCGCGCCGATCTGACGGTGCTCGATGAAGCCATAGCGTTCGCGACGCAGCCGAACCTCCACGCACGAGCGGATGACATCGGGGGCTGGTTCGAGGGCTTCGTCATCGAGGCGCTCACGCGTCCAAGCATCGATATCGGCGCGGGCGCCGATCCTCGCGAGGCGCAGAAGGGAGACCTGCTCCCTGGCGGGCTCCGCGTCGAGCGGCGCCTCGCTTCCGGTGGCACCGCCCTCGTATTGCACATCCGCCGCGAAGGGCGCGACTTGGCGCTGAAGGTGCCCCATGATGCAGGTTGCGGCGACCGTTTGCTCTCCGAGGCCAAGATTCTCCGGGAGCTTCGCCATGAGCACATCGTAGCCCTGCGCGAGGTCGTCACGCTCGGAGGTCTCCCTTGTCTGCTCCTGGAGTTTGCAGGCGAGCGGACCCTCGGCGACGTGCTTCGCGAGCAAGGAACGTTGCCACTCGAGTTCGCTCGCCGCTACGGGGACGATCTCCTGTCCGCGGTCCAATACCTGGAGGAGTCTGGCGTCACGCATCGGGACATGAAGCCCAGCAACGTGGGCTTCACCAGCCAAGCCAAGAAACAAAGCCATTTGCTCCTGCTCGATTTCTCGCTCTCGTCAGAGCCGTCGACCGCGATCTCGGGTGGCACCCCCGAGTGGCGCGACCCGTGGCTTTACCTCCGTGGTGCTTGGGATGCCGAGGCCGACCGTTATGCGGCCGCCGCGGTCCTTTATCACGCACTGACCGGGGCCCGTCCAACGCTGCCGGAGGGCGACGCCACTGCCGAAATCGTCGTCGAGGCCGAGCGCTTTGATGCGGCGGTACGCGATCGCCTCAGTGCGTTCTTCCGGAAAGCTTTCGCGCGCGAAACAAGGGCCCGCTTTGCGGGTGCGGAGGCCATGCGCCAAGCGTGGGGCCATGCGCTCTCCGTTGAGGCCGAGACCGAGCCTGGCGCCGCCGCCGTCTCGCTCGATCAGGTCCGCCCCGATACGGCGGTGGATGCGCTACCGCTCTCGGCCCGCGCCCGCAACGCGCTCGACCGCGCGGGCGTCTCCACGGTCGCGGAGCTACTGCTCTTGCCGCGCAATCAGCTCTCCGTCGTACGCGGCGTCGGCACGCAGGTCGCACGCGACATCGTGAAGGTCGCCGACGAGCTCCGCGCGCGCTTCGAGGTGGAGAACCGCCCGGTGCTGGTGCCGGGCTTTGCTCGCCCGCGCCTCGTGCTCGACGAGCCTGAGACCGGCATTGAAACTAGCACGGCCACGCGCCTCATCGAGGCGGGCATCAAGACCACCGTCGACGCCGCGCTCGCGCACGCCGCGCGCGTCGAGAAGCTCCTCGGCAAGCCGCGCGCAGAGGCGTTGCGTGGGCGGCTCGTCGCGCTCGCCGCCGCCGAACCGACGCCGGGCTCCCTGGGCGACTGGTCGCGCGAGCTCATCGGTCCCGCGAGCAAGAGCGAGATGAACAAGCGGCTGCGCGTGCTGACGGGCATCGATCCGCTGCCCGATGGTCGCCCAGACGCGGGCCTGCCCGCCGCGCGCTCCGCACCCGAGATTGCGGCGTCGTTTGGGATCGACCCGGCGCAGATCCACGCGAGTCTCCAGCAGCTCCGCAACAGGCGCTGGGCGGGCCACGCGGCGGCCACGTCGCTCTCCGCGACGCTCTCCTCGATGCTCGATGCGTTCGCGCCTGCGTGCCACTTCTCGACGTCGCGAAGGTGCTCGCCAAAGCCCGCACCGACGGCTCACCGAGCGACAACGACGTCCGCACGGCCGCCGCGCTCGTGCGCGTCGCGCTAGAGCTGCGCCCGAACCCTCCAGCCACTTGGCGCCGCATCGGCAATACCCCGTGGGTTGCGCGCGATCCCGAGGTGCTCGATGCGCTCGCGGCGCTCGCGGAGACCGCCGACGTCCTCGCCGTGACTGAGCCGCTGCCCTCCTCCGAGGTGGTGCGCGCGAGGCTCGCGGAGGTCGCCGAGGGCACGCCGCTCGCGACCCTGCCCGCCGACCAGCGCCTCACGCTCGCCGCGCGCGCGAGCACGAACGCGGCCGCATCGGCGCGGCTCGAACTCTATCCGCGGGGCATGGACGCGACCCGGGCTCTCTCCCTGAGCCTCGCGGCCCTCTCCGGCGCGGGCCTCACGCCAGACGTCGTGAAGAAGCGCGTTGCCGCTCGCTATCCTGAGGCCGCCCAGCTCCCTGAACGTCCGGCGCTGGACGCGCTGCTCGCGCCGCACGGGCTCGTCTTCATGCCGGACATCGGCGCAGGCGAGTACGCCCGGCCGGGCATTCACGCGCACACGTCCATGACGGTCGCACTGCCGTCGCGCAAGCCCACGGCACCCGGTCTGCCGCAGCGGCGCAGCCCCGACGCGCAGCGCGCGGCGGCCTTCCAGGACCAGCTCGACCGCGGTGTCGCTGCGGGCCGCTTCCGCGTGGTTCAGGTGCGAGCCGACGTCGCGAGCCACGCAACCGATGCCCTCGCCTCGGCGCTGAAGACGTCTGCGATCTCACTCGACCTCGCGCTCTTCGCGGCTGTGAAGAAGACGGCCCAGAACCTGGGCGTCGAGTGGACCAACATCGAGTCCGCCGACCGCGCTGGTCCCGATGGCCCCGATTGGCCGCTGCTCCTCGAGCTGGTGCGCCGGGCCATCGACGGCGTGGTCGACGATCTCTTGAAGCGCCGCGAGCAAACGCTGGTGCTTGCCTGGCCCGGCACCCTCGCGCGATACGGCCTCTCCAGTGCGCTCTCGCGCATCGTCAACGAAGCGGAACGCGGCGACGCGCCCGCCATCCTGCTCGTGGCGCCGTCGCACGCCGACGGCGCTGCGCCAACCATTAACGGTCGGTTACCCATTCCCGCGCCGCTCCCTTCCCAGCGGCTCGTCATGCCCGATGCGTGGCTGGCGAACGCTCACAAGGCTGCGGAGGCGCCATGAGCACCGCCGGCACGCGCGCACAAATGGGTCAACAGCTCGTTGGACAGATGGAGGGGCGCCCATGAGCCTGCCCATCGCGATTACCGACATCCTCCACGGTCATGCCGTCGAGTGGGAGCGGCTCGAGTTCAAGGAAGGCTGGAACCCTCTGAAGGTGCTGCACACGCTCTGCGCCTTCGCCAACGACTTCCACAACCTTGGCGGCGGCTACATCGTCATCGGCGTCGCCGAGAAGAACGGCCGCCCTGTGCTGCCACCGGTTGGCATCACGCAGGAGGACGCCGACCGCATCCAGAAGGAGCTCCAGAGCCTCGGGCACTCGGCGATCTTCCCGGCGTACGTCCCGCTCGCCGTCCCCTACGTCGTCGAGGGCAAGTTGGTGCTGGCGCTCTGGGCAGCGGGAGGGCGCACGCGCGCGTATCGCGCGAAGACCTCGCTCTCGAAGGACAGCACCGAGACGGCCTGGTACATCCGCAGGAACTCCAACACCGTGAAGGCGACGGGCGCCGATCTCGAGGAGCTGCTCAGCCTCACCGCGTCGGTCCCGTGGGACGACCAAGAGAACACCACAGGCGCGAAAGTCAGCGATCTCTCGCGTGACCTCATTGTCGAGTATTTGACCGAGGTGAAGAGCGACCTCGCGAAGCAGGCAAAGAAGCTGTCGTTCGAGGAACTCGGGCGCCGCATGGGCATCGTCAGCGGCACTTCCGAGATGCCGTTCGTCATCAACGTCGGCCTGCTCTTCTTCAACCCCGAACCATCGCGCTTCTTCAAGTACACCCAGATCGATGTCGTCTGGTTCCCCGAGGGGCGTGGTGGCGATCGCTTCACCGAGAAGGAGTTCAAGGGACCGCTGCACAAGATGCTCCGCGAGGCGCTCGCGTACATCAAAGCGACCTACCTCTCGACAACAGTCGTGAAGCACAAGGACCGCGCCGAGGCCGACCGCGTCTCGAACTTTCCCTACGAGGCCATCGAGGAGGCGGTGGTCAACGCCGTCTACCATCGCGACTACCTCTCGCGAGAGCCGGTCGAGGTGACCATCACGGGCGACGAGCTCATGGTCATGAGCTACCCAGGCCCGGATCGCTCGGTGAAGACGAGCGACCTCGCGAAGGGGCTTGCGACCTCACGCCGCTACCGTAACCGCCGCATCGGCGAGTTTCTCAAGGAGCTGGACCTCACCGAGGGGCGCGGCACCGGCATTCCGAAGATCCTCCGCGCCATGAAAGAGAACGGCTCGCCGAAGCCCAAGTTCAGGACCGATGACGACCACTCGTTCTTCGCGACCGTGCTGCCCATCCACCCCGACGCCAAGGCAGCCGCGCCTGACTTGGCTGGTCCGACAGGCCAAGTTACAGGCCAAGTTACAGGCCAAGTCGCGAGGGTGGTCGAACACCTCGATGGAGAGCTGACGCGCCAGGAACTTCAGGGGGCCGTCGGCGTCGCGAGCCGCGCGCACTTCAGAGCAGCGTACCTCGACCCCGCCCTTGCGGCAGGCCTCGTCGAGATGACCCAGCCCGACAAACCGAACAGCAGCAGCCAACGCTATCGCCTCACGGCTGCCGGCCAGGCGCTGCGCACGCAGAACAGGAAACGCCGTTGACCGCGACCTCGCTGAATCCCTCACCCCCCGACCCCCTCAGGGGGGCGCTGCCCAAACTGCTGCAGCCCGCGCTCAAGGCGCTCGAGAAGGATCTTCTCGCGCGCGCGAAGACCGAGCGGGTCGAGGCGGGCCTCAAGGCCGCGTGGGAGGACGAGCAGAGGGCTGGCCAGACGGGCCTGGGCTTCGAACCGTGGCGGCGCGAGCGCGTCACCCAGCTCGCTGTCGCGTGGACCCTGTCGGTGGTGTTCGTGCGCACGCTCGAAGACCGCGGCTACATCGATCCGCGCGTGGCGGGGGCCTCGCTCGATGCGTTGCGTGCCGCCGAGGATCGCGAGACGCTCTTCACGCAGGTGGCACCTGCGCTCGGGCCGCGCGAGTATCTGCTCGCGGTGTTCCGGGAGTTGTCGAAACTGCCCGGCGCGCGCGACGTATTCGACACCAAGCACAACCCGATCTGGGTGCTCTCGCCATCGAACCAAGGTGCCAAGGCGCTGCTCGACTTCTTCCGCAAACGCGACGCGAGCGGCGCACCGGCGCTTGCCTTCACCGGGGAGAACACACGCTTCCTCGGCGATCTATACCAGAACCTCTCCGAGGCGGTCCGCAAACGCTACGCGCTGCTCCAGACGCCCGAGTTCGTCGAGGAGTTCATCCTGGATCAGACACTCGACCCGGCCATCGCGGAGTTCGGACTCGAGGACGTGACGCTCATCGACCCGACCTGCGGTTCTGGCCACTTCCTGCTCGGCGCGTTCCGGCGGTTGCTCGGGCGCTGGCAGAAGGAGACTCCGACGGAGCACGTCGCCGACCTCGCGCGCCGCGCGCTCGACCAGGTCACCGGCGTCGACATCAACCCCTATGCCGTCGCCATCGCGCGTTTCCGGCTGGTGCTCGCGCTGCTCGACGCGGTTGGCATCAAGCGGCTGGAGAAGGCGCCCGACATCAAGCCGAACGTCGTCGTCGCGGATAGCTTGTTGCACCGGTTCGACCAGCGCGTGCTTAACGTTGGACAAACGTCGATGGACGACGACTTGCGTTGGGGCGACCGGCTATTCCGGCTTGAGAACCGTAGCGAAGTCGAGCGAGTGCTCAGCAGGCGCTACCAGGCAGTAGTCGGCAATCCGCCTTACATCACGGAAAAGGATAAAGGCAAACGCAAGAAGTACCGTGACATGTACAAAAGCGCGGCTGGCAAGTACGCGCTAGCGGCGCCGTTCACAGAACGTTTCTTCGACCTCGCTGCCGACAACGGTTTCGTCGGGCAGATAAATAGCAATGCTTGGACGAAACGAGGTTACGGAAAGACGTTGGTCGAGAAGATTCTCCCGGGAGTCGACGTGCAAAAGGTCATTGACACGTCCGGAAGCTACCTGCCCGGGCATGGCACGCCGACACTACTGCTTTTCGGCCGCAATCGCGCTCCCGCCGATGTTCCTATCGTCGCAGTCCTTGGTAAGCGTGGCGAGCAGAAGGAGCCTGCAGAGGGACTCGAAAGCCAAGCGCCCGTTTGGTCTGAAATCGTCGCGCATCATGACCAGGTCGGCTTCGATGGCGTTCATGTTTCGGTCGAATCGATTTCGCGTCCAGAGCTCTCCCGGCAGCCGTGGATCCTGGCGGGCGGTGGAGCGCGCGCTCTCTACACATTATTGAGGACTAAGGCCCCACACGCCCTTAAGGCAATTGCCAGCCAAGTCGGATATGCGTCGTTCCCGGGCATGAACGACGCCTTCCTTATGCCGCCAACGGCGGCAAGGAACGCTGGGGTACCAGAGCCTTTCATCAGGTCTTTCATCGCCGGCGAGGCCGTCCGTGACTGGATGTTCGAATCGAGTGCTGCTGCTATCGCGGCTTACGATGACGAACACAAGCTCGTTCCATTAAAGTCTCTAGAGCGCGGAGCGCGGCACTTTTGGGCGCTGCGCACAACAATACTTTCTACCACGGACTTCGGTGGCGAGACGCGCGGGGAATCCGGAGATCCGTATTGGGGGTGGTATCGTTGGCAACAAGCGCGCTACGCAGCCTCGCTTCGCATCGCTTTTCCATACGTATCGACTCACAACCATTTCGCTATAGATAGAGGTGGCCGGGTATTCAACCAGCACGCGCCCATCATTCTTCTGAAGAGCAATCGCGGCACCCTCGACTATCAGGCCCTATCAGCCTACGCAAACTCCTCGACAGCAGCGTTCTGGTGTCGCCTCGTGATGTTCCCGAAGGGCGGCGACCAGGTAGGCGAAGGGGCGCGTCTCTCGAAGACACCATGGCAGGACCGTCTGGAGTACGCCGGCAACCTGCTTAAGCAGCTCCCGGTGCCAACGCTCGAAGACTTGCGCACCACCCTACTCGACGTCGTCATCG
>DASTRX010000042.1:0-22592 GCA_035760985.1 Polyangiaceae bacterium | reverse complement strand
CGGTGTTCGAGGTTCTCGGGCTTCTGCAGCATGCCCCCGAGCGCCAGGAGCGCGCCCAGCAGGAAGGAGCCAGCGCCCCACGCGAGCGCCGGACGCCAGTGGATGGCGGGGCGTGCGGCTGAATCGAGCATTGGGCCGCGTATAGCAGAAATGACCGGCCGGGGGCGCCGAAGGCGGCAGCCGGCGGCTCGAGGCGTTCTGCTACGATTGAAGCGCGGCCCCCGCCGCGGCGCTCAGGGCACCCGCTCTCCGCGTGCGTCGTGCCCCTGCTGGTGGAGCAGCAACGTCCGCGCTTTGCCCGCCTCCAGCTCGAAGCGGATGCTCGCCTTCAGCTCCGGCACCAGGTACACGCCGCCGCCCTGGGCTCGCAGACGGAAGCTCTTGTCGGGCGCTTGCGCCGGCCCGAGCCGCAGCGCTCCATCTCGCCAGGCGACGAGCAGCGTCTGGCCGAGATCGGCGATCTGGTACGTGCCGAGCAGCGGCTGCACCTCGGCCTCGGTGACCGGCAGATCCCTGGGCTCGGCCTCCGGAATGCCCAGCGCGATGCGCGCCAGCTGCTCGCTCAGGCTGGAGGCCAGCGCGCCCTCGGTGTTCGCGAGCACGGCGATGTACAGATCGGCGTCGGGGTAGTAGGCGAGATCGCTGACGAAGCCTTCGATGCCCCCCGCGTGGCTGAGCCGAGCGTGCCCCTCGAGCTCGCCGCGGAACAGGCCGAGCCCGTACGGGCTGTGCTGGCCCTCCGCCAGAATCGCCCCGGAGCTCATGGCCGCGAAGCGCTCGGGCTGGATGATCTTGCCGGCGACGAGCGCCTGGCTCCAGCTCACCAGGTCCCCCACGGTGGAGCAGAGCCCGCCGGCGGAGAAGGGAATGGTCATCGAGATCGCCGAGGCAGGCATCAACTTGCCCGGGCCGCGCTGATAGCCGGGGACCGCGCCCGGGTAGTCTTGCGCGTCCGGACAGTAGCGCGTGTCGACGATCCCCGCGGGGGCGAACAGGTGCTGGCGCAGGTAGTCGATGTAGCGCTGACCCGAGACCTGCTCCAGCACCAGGCCGAGCAGGAAATAGCCGGAGTTACTGTACGCGAAGCGGGTGCCGGGCTCGAACTCGAGCGGCAGCTCGGCGAACGCGGCCACGACCTCCGCCGGTGCGGCAGCCTCGGACCTGTGGCCCTCGAACCAGGGCAGGTTGGTGAAGTTGGGGATGCCGGAGCTGTGCTGCAGCAGCTGCCGCAATGTCACGCGCGCCATGGGCTGGCCCGTGCCCTTCAGGTACGGCTCCTTCAGATAGCTCGACAGCGGCTGATCGAGCTGCAGCTTGCCCTGCTCTGCCAGCTGCAGGATCGCCGCCGCGGTGAACGGCTTGGTGATCGATCCGATGCGAAAGATCGCATTCGCGGGCAGGGGCCGCTGGCGGTCGAGATCGCTGAAGCCGTAGCCGCGCTCGAGCAGCGCCGCCCCCCTGGCCACGACCTTCAGCGCGAAGCCAGCGACGGGCGCGTCCGGGTTGGCGAGCGCGACGCGGGCCGCCGCGTCGAGCCGATCGGCGAGCGCCTGCTGCGCGGGGTCGAGCTGCGGGCCCGACGGCGCGGCGGGGACCTCGGGCGGAAAAGCGTCGGAAGCGCTGGCGGCGCAGCTCAGGCTGCCGAGCAGGCACAGCGAAAACAGCAAGCGGGTGACGTCCCTCACGAGGCCAGGATGCTAGACTGCGCGGCGTGACGGATCCAGCAGCGCGAAAGGTCGACGCGGTCGTCGCCATCCTGGAACGCGGCGGGCGCTACCTGTACGGCAAGCGCAGCCCCTGGAAGCCGGTCGCGCCGGGCTACTGGTGCCCGATCAGCGGGCGCGTCGAGCCGGGCGAGGCGCAGCCGGACGCGGTGGTGCGCGAGGTGTTCGAAGAGACGGGCTTGCGCGTGCGCGCGCTGCGCAAGGTCGCGCAGTGTGACACGCACGACGGCAGCGCGCTGCTGCACTGGTGGCTCGTCGAGCAGCTCGACGACGCGCCGGCACGGCTCATGAACGACGAGCACAGCGAGCTGCGCTGGCTCACGCCGGAGGAGCTGCGCGCGCTCAGGCCGGTGTTCGAGGAAGACATCGCCATCCTGCTCGCTGCCGCGGCGGAGGCTCGCTCGCCAGGATGACCGCGTCCAGCGCGGCGCCAGCCGGCAAACTCTCCCCTCGCCCGAGCACGAGCGCGCCGCCCGGCAGCAGCCGTGTCGAGAGCCGCTCCAGGGCGCTCCGCTGCTCGGCCTCGCCGAAATAGGTGAAGACGTTGTTGCGGCAGAGCAGCAGCTGAAATCGCTCCTCCGGCAGCTCGCGCCGCAGATCCGAGCAGCGCAGCTCGACCGCTGCCCGCAGCTCGTCGCGCAAGCGAAACAGCCCACCTTCGCGCAGAAAGGCGCGGGCGCGCAGCGGCTCGGGCAGCTCCGAGAGCGTGGCGGCGGAGTAGCGCGCAGCGCGGGCGCGGGCGAGCACCGGCTCACCGATGTCCGTCGCCAGGATGCGCAGGCGCAGCTCCGGGTAGCGCGCCGCCAGCTCCAGCGCCCAGACGATGGCGAGCGTGTACGGCTCCTCGCCGGAGGCGCAGCCGATGCTCCAGCAGCGCAGCGTGTCCTGTCCGCGCGCGCGCGCGGCTCGCGCCAGCGCGGGCAGCAGCTCGTCGCGCAGGCGCTGCCACATCAGCGCGTCGCGGTAGAAGCGCGAGATGGTGACAGCGCACAGCCGCTCGAGCTCCAACCACTCGCTGGGCTCGCGCTCCAGGAGCTCCTGGTACGCGGCCAGCTCCGCGAGCCCCAGCTCGACGACGCGCCGGCGGATGCGCTTGCAGACCTGACCGTGCACGTTGCGAAAGCCCTGCCACGAGAGCCCGAGGCGAGCGACCGAGCTCCGCAGAAGCGCCACACATTCCGGGTCTTTCATGAGGGAAATTGCTTCACTCGTGGATTGCGCGCGAGGCTCGCTTGCGGCGGATCCGGGCGGGCGCGACAGTTCGAGCATGAAGCTGTACTATGCGCCAGGCACTTGCTCCCTCTCGCCGCACATCGCGCTGCGCGAGGCAGAGCTGGATTTCGAGCTGGTGAAGACGGACAACAAGACCAAGAAGCTGCCGGACGGCGGCGATTACCGGTCCGTGAATCCCAAGGGCTACGTCCCCTGCCTGGAGCTGGACAACGGCGAGCGCCTGACCGAGGGCCCCGCGATCGTACAGTACATCGCGGACCAGGTGCCGACCAAGCGGCTCGCCCCACTGGCGGGCACGTTCGAGCGCTACCGCCTGCAGGAGTGGCTCAACTACATCACCTCCGAGCTGCACAAGAGCTATAGCCCGCTGTTCACGCCGACCACGCCCGAGGATTACAAGCCGGTCGCGCGCGAGCGGCTGGCGATGCGCTATGAGCTGATCGAAGCCACGCTGGCAAAGCAGCCCTATCTGTTGCCGTCGGGGTTCTCCGTGGCGGATCCGTACCTGTTCGCGGTGACGAACTGGGCGCTGCGCGTGCAGCTGAACCTGGATCCGTTCCAGGCCGTGCGGGCCTTTCAGGGGCGCATGCGCGAGCGCCCCGCGGTGCAGGCGGCCTTGAAGGCAGAGGGGCTAGCGTAGCGTCGCGAGTTCGGGGCAGCGCAGCCCCCGCGCCCCGACCACTACCGGCCCTTCTGGCGTGGGAGAGACGCGCGCGAACAGGGGGGCGGGCCTCACCTCGCCGGAGTTGAGGTTCCCTGCGGAACCTGTCGTCCCGGCGCGGGGCCCCCCTGCGTGCCGAGCGTCGCGCGTCTGCCTTGGGGCCGCGCAACCTCTTCGAGTGAATCGAGTTGAGGTTTCCCGGGGAACCCGTCGTCCCGGCGCGCCCCCCCGCGTGGCGAGCGCCGCCCGCGTGCGCTTTCTCCTCGCTTTCGCTTCCCGTCCCCCAATGCGCGACGCTCCCATCTCCGCCGCGAGCGTCGCCGCGGTCGCCGTGCCCATCGGGATCGACCTGGTCGGTCTACCTGGGGGCCTCGCCGAAACGGATCACCTATGACCAACTGGTAGGAGCCACTACCGACTGGTAGCGGGTCTTCGCGCGATGGGACGGCACCCCGATGGGTCGGTGGAGCTGAGACGCAAACCTCGACTCGTCCCGCCCCGCGCTCCGCCGGGCCCGCGGCCCCTCGCCGCTTCTGGTCAGCGCGGGCAGGCGATGTCGTTCAGGGCGGCGATGTCGGCAGCGCGCGTCACCAGCTCCAGCCGGGTCAGGCTGGTGATGGTGATCTCGCGCGGATAGGTGCGCAGCTGACCGTAGCGCCCGCGCGCGCTCAGATCCCCCGACCCCTCGATCGCGAACAGGCAACGCGAGATGTCGCACTGCTCACTCAACGCCTGCTCTTGCACGCGCTCGAAGGCGTTGCCCTCGAACTGCACCGACCATTGCTCGCGGTAGCCGCATTGCAGGAAGCGGCTGTCCTCCAGCGTGTACTCGGCGCTGCCGCGCAGCGCGAAGCCCCGCAAGCGGCCAGGGTCGAGCGATGCTTCGGGCGGCGCCGCCGGGCTGCCGCCGGAGCTCGGCTGGTTGGGCGCGCTGCCCTGATCGGGCTGCGCCATCGCACCCCCACCGGGGCCCGTATCCAGCTTCAAGCCACAGGCCGCGGACAGCAGCGCGGTCACTGCGGCGAGCCAGGCGACGCGCGGCGAGCAGGCGTGCACGAGCAGTCGCTAACACGCGGCACGCCCGCGGTCACTGAGTTTTCCGCGGGGGTGGCTCCCGCTGCCCGCCGCGGGGCAAACTGTCCCTCGAGGGCCGCAAGCTGGTGGAGATGTCCGACCCCGGAGCGAGCTCCCGCCAGCGAAAGAACCGGCGCTGCGCGAGCGCCAGCAGCTCGCGATCCTCGCTCGTGTCCCCGTACGCGAACACCTGCCGGTAGCTCCCGATCTCACAGCGCTCGAGCACGCGCCGCGCCTTCTCCGGGCCGCTGCAATCGCCGCCCCGGTAGCGGCCCGTGCACACCCCCTCGCGCACCTCGAGCTCGCTGCAGATCAGCTCGAGCCCGCGCGCTCGGCACCAGGGCGCGAGGTAGCAGTCGAGCGACGCGGAGACGACCAGCACGCGGTCGCCGCGCGCCTGGTGCCAGGCGATGCGCTGGCTCGCCTCGCGCCGCACGCGCCCCTCCAGCACGTCCGCGGCGTAGCGCTCGCCGAGCGCGGCGAGCGCTGCCCGAGGGCGGCCCCGGAACGCGACCCAGGCGATCCGCTCGCGCATGCGCGAGCTGCTGACCCAACCCGCCCGATGCCCAGCGATCAGCGGGCTCAGCCACAGCGTGCCGGCGAGCGCTCGCGCTCGCGACACGGCGAGGTGAATGAAGGGCAGGAAGCCATCGCCGTCGGTGATCGTGCCGTCGAAATCGAAGAGCGCGAGATCCATGTCGCAGGGGGCGGCACCTTACATCGGCGTAGGCCCCGGTGCAGCTCCGAGCGCCGCCGGCGCGGCCGCGCGCAGCCATTAACGCAACACGGTAGCGCTCCGCGTCGAGACGTGCGCAAATGCGACGACCGGGCGCTCGAACATCGCCGGAGTGCGCCGTGGCGGCGCAACAACGCGCGCGAACGGCACGATTTTGCGCACCGGCGTCGCGGCGCTCCCACCTCTTTTCTGCGTTACGGCCGCAGCGCATGGCGCTGCCTCTGCGCTCCATCAATTTGTACTCGGACTCGCTCTCCGCTCGCGCCTCGGCACGAGCCTGCGCCATGAACGTCTCGCCCCTGCGCCGCTCCCCCCTCCTCCTGCTCGCGCTGCCTGCGCTGCTCGCGTCGGTCGCCTGCGGCTCTCAGCCAGACGCGCAAGACGGCGTCTGGAACCCGGTGCTCACCTTCGACGCCGCCAAGACCTGCCACGGCGACGAGCTGCAGTATGACTCCAACGCCTTCGCGGCGTCGCTCGCGGTCGCGACCGCCAACGAGCTCGGGCGCTGGGACGCGCTCGGCGACTTCGAGCTGCGAGACGGCAAACTGGAGCTGTCCGCCATGGGGGAGCTGCACTGCGGCGCCGGCTGCACCAACATCCGCGCGCTGCTGCGCCTGCAGGACGACGCGGCGAGCGCCGTGCCCAACCATGAGCCGCTGCGCTACCGCAACCTGCTCAGCAGCTGGTATCAGGAGCAGCAGGCCGCGCTCACGCAGCTGGTGGACAGCCAGCTCAGGGTCGACAAGGGCATCTACCGCCTGCGCAACCGGCAGAGCGCCAAGTACCTGCAGATCGACCTGGGTTCGATGGACAACGGCGCCGTCGCCGAACAGCACGCGCTGCCCTCCCAGCCCGGCTCGGACGAGTGGCGCGTGCTGCTCGACCACGGCAGTCACCAGCTGATCAATGTGCGCAGCGGCAAGTGCTTGAGCCTGAACGAGGACTCTGCCAGCGACGACGTCGCCATCAGCCAGCAGACTTGCTCGCCCCAGAGCCCGCTCCAGCGCTTCGCCTTCGCGACCGTCGACCAGTACTACTCGCTGCGCACCAAGACCGGCCTCTCCCTGCGCGTCAAGGACGCCGGGCTGGCGGAGGACGTGCCGATCGTGCAGTTCACCTGGAGCAGCGGCAACTTGAGCGAGCAGTGGAGCCTGGAGCCCGTCGGCGCGGACACGCTCCCGCCGGACCTGATCGCGGACGGGATGTATGCGCTGGTTGCCCAGAACAGCAACAAGGCGGTCACCTTCGACCACGCCGGAGCGGCGGAGCAGGCGCTGATCCAGCAGCGCGAGTACGTCAGCAGCGACGACAGCTTTCACTGGTACGCGCAGCGCGTGCCGGACACGGGCGGCGCGCTCAGCGCCGGCAAGAAGTATCGCTTCATCAACCGCCAGAGCGGCCAGTGCCTGGATCTGGAGGCCGCCAGCGCCGGCGGCCGCCTCGTGCAACGCACCTGCTCGGACGCCGAGACGCAGCTGTTCATGACCATCACCACCGGCGACGGCAGCAACGTGCTCTACAGCCTGTATGGGCGCTCGATCGAGATCGAGGGCGCCTCCGCCGAGGACGGCGCAGCGCTGGCGCAGGGCAACGACGCCAGCTGGGCCAGCCATCGCCAGTTCCTGCTCACTCCGGTGCTCGCCGGCGCCCCCGCGCGCGCCAGCTTCTCCCACGCCAGCTCCGATGGCCCGTGCGGCGACCAGTTCTGGTACGACATCACGCAGCCCAACGGACAGCCGCTGGGCGACCCGGGCAACAGCTTCGTGCAACTGATCTTCGCGGGCGGCAGGACCAGCGCTGCCGGGGCGGGTGAGAACCCGTTCCTCAGCCAGCCCTCGAGCGGCCAGGTCGCGATCGATCCCTCCGCCCACCTGCTGCCCGGCGCCGCGCTCATGAGCAGCTGCATCGACAGCGCCGTGCTCTTCGATCCCACGGGCGCCGCCCAGGGCCGCTGCTGCCGCGACGCCGACGGCAGCCCCGGCACGCTGATCCAGAGCAGCTGGAGCCCCACCACGTATCTGTGCCAGTGAGGGGCTCGCCCCCGCCCGCCCCCGCCCAACCTCAGGATATGCCCGCTGCACGGCTCCGCTGGCACGGAGCCGCGCTGCGCGGGTAAACCACTGGCGATGCGCGGAGCCCGCCGGCGCTGATGCCCGCGCACGCACGATGTCGCGCCACAATCTCGCGCATATCTCGCACGCATTCGCGCACATCTCGCAGCCACGTGTTGCATGCGTGCGTCGCCTTGACAGGGCTGCGTTCGGCTGCCACATACTAGCGTCGCTCGGGGCTGCCGGGTTGCGAGCCCCTGATGGCCAATACCGAGCAGGAACTGCTCTCGAGAAAGGAGACGATGCCGATGCGGATGTGGATGACCCTACCCCAACGCAACCATCGCGAGATCGTCTCCTACCCGGCCGCCTGAAGCGCGGTCGGCCTGCCTCACTCTTCTTCTCGCTGGGCGCGCTCGCGCTCCAGGCCAGGTATTTCATGGCGAAACAACATCACGGTGCCGGCGTGCGGAGCCAGCGCCTCGAAGAGCTCTTCCGCGAAGAGCTGAACTCAGTCTTGGATATCGAGGTCAACGATCCGGGCCTCGAGGGTGTACGGGTCACGCGCGTGGAGCTCTCCGGCGACGGCAGCCGCGCGCGCGCCTGGTTCGTGGTCGATGCGCTGGACGCGCATCCGGCTCGCGCGGCGCTGGAGCGCGCAGCGGGTTTTCTGCGCAGCCGCCTGTGCGACGCGCTGCCGCTGAAGCGCCTTCCGGAGCTGACCTTCCGCCACGATCCGGCGGCACAGCTCCCCGATCAGGAGCCCTGACCATGCCCTTCACTCAGCTCGCGGGCGATCGCGTGCCGATCCGGCTCTGGGCGTCTCCGAACGAGGTCGACGAGCAGGTGCGGGCTCAGCTGCGGCGCGTCGCCGGCCTGCCGTGGGTCGCGCATCACGTCGCGGTCATGGCCGATGTCCACGCCGGCAAGGGGGCGACCGTCGGCACGGTGGTGGCCATGCGCGGCGCCGTGTCTCCGGCGGCCGTGGGCGTGGACATCGGCTGCGGCATGGCGGCGCTACAGACCAACCTGTCGGCGCAGGATCTGCCGGGCGATCTGAAGCCGCTGCGCCTGGCGATCGAGAAAGCGGTGCCGGTCGGGCGCGGGCAGCACCGCAGCCCCGCCTGGGAGGACCTCGGGCCCGAGTGCCAGCGGCGTGGCGCAGCGCTGATGGCCCGCTTCGGCGAGCTCACGCCGCGCGTGCAGCGGCTCGCGTCGCGCGCCAGCTGCCAGCTCGGCACCCTGGGCGGGGGCAATCACTTCATCGAGCTGTGCCTCGACAGCGAAGGCGGCGTGTGGCTCCTGCTGCACTCCGGTAGCCGTCACATCGGCGCCGCGCTCGCGGAGCATCACATGGAGGTGGCCCGCGCGCTGTTCCACAACCGCGACCTGCCGGACCCAGACCTCGCCGTGTTCCTGGCGGGCAGCCCCAAGTTCGACGCCTATCGCCGGGATCTGTTCTGGGCTCAGGAGTACGCGGCGCTCAACCGCGCGCTGATGCTGGAGCTGATCCAGAAGGTCGTGCGCCGCTCCTTCCCGCGCGTGAAGTTCGGGCAGCTGATCACCTGCCACCACAACTACGTGGCGGAGGAGATGCACTTCGACGAAGAGCTGCTGGTCACGCGCAAGGGGGCCATCCGCGCCGGCGCGGGCGAGCTCGGGATCATTCCGGGCTCCATGGGCGCTCGCTCGTTCATCGTGCGCGGCAAGGGCAGCCCGTGGTCGTTCGAGTCGGCGTCGCACGGCGCCGGGCGCCGCATGAGCCGCGCCGCCGCGCGCAAGGCGTTCAGCGTCGAGCAGCTGCGCGAGCAAACGCGCGGCGTCGAGTGCCGCAAGGATGCGGGCGTGATCGACGAAGCGCCCGGCGCCTACAAGGATATCGCCGAGGTCATGGCCCGGCAGGAGGATCTCGTGGAGGTCGTCCACGAGCTGAGGCAGGTGATCTGCGTGAAGGGTTGACGCTCAGCTGCCGGTGGCGGATGCAGATCGCCGCTCGCCCGCGGCGGTTGCGCCCGCCCTTTCCACTCCGTAGCGCGCCAGCAGCGCTCGCACATCCCGCGCCGGGTCCGCTTGCCTGCGCGCGTCGTCGGCCGCGTCGAAGCGCAGCAGCTGTTGGTTGAGCGCGCCCAGCATGTCGGGAGCGAGCGTGACGATCTCGGGGAACAGCTCGCGCTCCTGCTCGCTCGAGCTGCGCCGGTGGACCTCGGTCAGGGTGCGGGCGCAGGCGTTGATGCCGCTGCGCTCGAAGCCGCTCCACTGGAGCTCCCGGTGCGCGGCGTGCTCCAGCACCGCGATCAGATAGCGCAGCTGCTGCCGCGCGCGGCGCTCTTCGATCAGCACCGGCAGATCATAGTCCAGCCCCGAGCGCACCAGGAGCGGAGTGACGATCTGCTCCTCTTTCTCGTAGTGGCGCTGGTCGCCGAAGCTGCGCCAGGCCTGCACCAGCAGCGTGAAGTCACCGGGCAACAGTGGTGCACCGCTGGCCAGAGCACCAGCGTAGGCGTCGAGGGCGTCGGCGAGCAGCGCCAGCACCTGGTGATCACGACCGAGCGATTGCAGCGCGGGCACGGGGGTGATGAGACGGGTGTGGCTGTCCATCGATTCGACTCCTATTCTTCTGAGAAGTTTAAGAGGCGGGGCTGATCGGACCAGGGATCCTCGACTGGACCTGCAGTTGCGTTTTCGCAACTTTGCGCCAGGCTTCCGTTCGTGCACCTGATCAACCTGGAGACCTTCGTGTGCGTGGCGGAGCTCGGAAGCCTGGCCGCCGCGGCGCGCGCGCTGACGCTGCCCAAGTCCACGGTGGGCCGGCGCATCGAGAGCCTGGAAGAAGAGCTGGGCGTGGCGCTGCTCGCGCGGCGCGGTCGCAAGCTCTCGTTGACCGAACATGGCCGCGCGCTGTCCGAACGCTGCGCGGATGCGTTGCGCGCGCTGCGAGGTGTTGAAGAAAGCCTCATGGAACGCAGCTCGAGGCGTAGCGGGAAGCTCTCGCTGGCGATGCCGGTCGAAGCCAGCGCGTCTCCCGGCTTGCTCTCGCTCGTGGCCGGCTTCGCCAGCGCGCATCCAGAGGTGCAGGTGGATCTCCGAGCAGTGCGTATCAACGAGAGCGGCATCGCGCTGCTGGAAGAAGGCATCGACCTCGTGCTCCAGTTCTCACCGGTCGGCTTTGATACCGAGCTGCTGCCCTCGGTCGACCACGTCGTGGCCAGGCCTCTCGGGCGCGTCACCGGCGGGCTGTTCGCCAGCCGTGGTTATCTGGAAGCGCACGGCGAGCCGCGCAGCATCGCCGAGCTCGCCGGGCATCGCTGTCTGTCGGCTCCGGATGGCCCGTTCGCGCGGCGCTGGGTGCTGCGCAGCTCGAGCGGTCAGGAGGAGCTCGTCGAGATCACTCCCGCTCTGACCAGCAACGAGCTGCTGACCATCGTCGGACTGATCCTGGACGACGCCGGCATCGCGCTCCTACCGTCGCATTCTTCCCATCCCTACGTGCAACAGGGAGTGATGAAACGGGTGCTGCCACGCTGGTCACCACCGCCCTTGCATCTGCATCTGCTCTGGATGCGCAGCCGCCATCTGGCGCCGCGCATCCGCGCCTTTGTCGACCACATGCAGAGCCGCGCCCGGGACGTGCCCTGGTTGTCTTGACCCGGCCGGGCGCGAGGCGAGCCCGTCAGCGCCCGCGGCGCCGCTGCGCCCGCTGCAGAGGTTCCGGGGCCAGGTGGCGAATGCCGCTCTCGCTGAGCTCGCTCGCGCGCCCGACCTCAGCGCGAGCGGGCACGTTGCGCTCGGTGTCGGCCCATTCGCGCGGCACGCGCGGCGCACGCAAGGACACGTCCAGCGCGGCAGCGCGCGCGCCGGCGCTGGGGCGCAGCCACGGTTCGGTAGGGCGCTGATCGTCCTGATCCCATCGGGGCGCGCTCGCTGCCTCCATGCGGCGGTCCGGCGGCAAGCTGGCAGCCACCAGCCGCGAGCTCAGCTCCAGCGAGCGCGGTGCGAGCGCGCGCGTGGCCCAGACGCACAGGTACGATCGACGGAAGCGCCGCGCGTACAGGCGCCCCAGCGCAAACTCCACCAGCGCCGTGGCCGGCTCGAGCCCGGAGCTCGCGGCCGCGCGCAGGCCCGCAGCGGCTTCGATGGCCGCGCCGATGCCGCTGCTGCGCGGGAACGCCGGCGAGAAGCGCACCGCCAGGAGCTCACCGAAGTCGTTCACGATGAAGGCGGCGCGCACGCCGTCGAGATCGATCATCACATCGAGCAAGCGTTCGGTGAGCGTCGTCGCTTGCGAGCTCTCCAGGCAGCGTGAGCTGCTGGAGCCATTGCCGGCCGAGCCAGATCGGGTCATGGGGGGTTCCGAGTGCGGGATTGCCTGCAACGTTCGGTGTAACCCCCGGCGCAGGCGCCCGCAAAACGTCCGCTCGCTGCCGCGCTGCTCGGACGCGGCGCGAGCGAGGCGTGTGGAAGCGTTTCTCGGTGTTCGCGTCGAGCGCGCGCGGGTCGCCACGCACACTACATCAGCGCCAGCGCGACCGCTCAGCGGCGAATCGGCGACCGTCGCTGCACGAGCGGGGCTCGAGGAGCCGGCCTGCACCTCACCCGGGCGCGCGTGCGTTGACCCGCTTCGCTGCAGTCCGCAGGCAGGTGCTCGGCGAGGTGCGCCGCAATTCTCTGCGCGCAGCAGATGGCCGCGCGGAGCTCGGCGCGGCCCTCGCTCGACACGGGCAACCGCCTCGATCCGTTCAGCCCGACACGCTGTGCCCGCTGTGCGCCGGGGGCCGCTGGCTCGGGCGAATGCTGCTCGCGGGGTGGCGGACGGAGCGGGCCGCGGCCACGGGGAACTCGAAGCGGACGGTGGTGCCGGCGCCCAGGCTGGACTCGATCTCGATCTGGCCGCCCAGGGCTCGCGCCGCGTCGCGCACGGCCGCCATGCCCACGCCGCGCCCGGAGGTGTCGCTGACGAACTCGGCGGTGCTGACGCCATCGCTGAACAGGGCCTCGATCAGGTCCGCCCGGCTCTGGTGCGGCAGGCCGCGTTCCCGGGCCAGCTCGCGGATCTTCTCCCAGTCGATGCCTCTGCCGTCGTCCTGGACCTCGATGCACAGCTGTTCGCTGTCCAGCGTGGCAGAGAGGCGGAGCTTGCTGTGTTCCGGCTTGCCGCGCTCGAGCCGCTCGGTCGCGGACTCGATACCGTGGTCGATGGCGTTGCGGATCAGGTGGATGAAGTTGGACCAGAACGGCGCCCAGGTCTCGCTGGGCAGGCGCAGCTCGCGATCCACGGACAGCTCGACGTCGAGCGGGCCCTTGCCGAGTCGGTTGGCCAGGTCGCGCGCCTGGTCCGCCAGGCGCTGCAGGCGCGTGCTGGCGCGCTGGTGACGCAGGCGCTGGAGCAGCTCCATCAGGCCCGATCGCGTGGCGTTGCCGGCGGCCGTGAGCAAATCGTCGAACTCGGGCTCGGCGATCTCGATCAGTTGCCGGTCGGAGCCGAGCAGCGGGCGCACCCGATCCTGGAAGGTGCTCCAGGCAGCAGCCAGCGGCTGGAGCTGGGCCGCGCTCAGAGCCTCGCCGGTCTCGGCGAATTTGTTCTCCAGCTCGTGCGCGATGCGGGCCAGCGAGTGCACGCCGTAGGAGCCGCAGTTGCCCTTGAGCGTGTGCAGCGTGCGCAGGGCGACCAGGGGCGCCGGCGCCTCGCCCTGTGTGAGGCTGGCCACCTGCGCCTCGCACTCCTCGAAGAACTCGATGAAGCCGGTGCGGTCGCGCGTGATGCGCTCGACGATGCCGAGGATCTCGCGCTGCTCGGCCTCGCGCTTCTGATGCTCGAGCTCGGAGCTGATGTCGCTGGCCACCAGCAGCACACCGCTGAGCTGGCTGTCCTCCTGGATCGGTTTGTAGCTCAGCCGATAGCTGCGGCCCTGGGCCTCCACCTGCTTGGGCAGCTGATCGAGCGCCAGCTCGTGGGGCACGAAGCCGTCGATCAGCTGCTCCCAGCCGAGCTGGAACTCGAGCTTCAGCCGCTCCTGCTGCCTGGACAGCACCTCGCCAAAGCTGGCCGCCTCGGCGGCGCCAAACCACTCGTCGAACATGCGCGAGCGCTCGGGCGCGAGCTTGCCGTCGAGCTGGATGGTGGCGAGGCCCTGGTCGACATTGTCGAGCACCAGGCGCATGGCGGCGTTGCGACGTTCGAGGGCGAGCGTGCGCTGTTGCACGAGCTGCTCCAGGTTCTCGCGGTGCTGCTCCAGCTCGAGGTCCCGTTCCTGCAGACCCTGCAGCATCTCGTTGAAGGCGTCGGTCAGCGCGCCCAGCTCGTCCTCGCTGGTCTTGAGCGCGCGAACGCTGAAGTCGTTCTCGCGCCGCAGCTTGCCCGCCGCCGTCGCCAGGCTGCCGATCGAACGTGCCAGGCCGCGCCCCACGACCAGGGCCAGGCAGGCCGAGATCAAGATCACACCGCCGACCAGACCGTAGGACAGGCGCACCGATCGCTGGGCGTCGCGCGCCTTGGTCACCGCCGCCTGCTTGACCGCCTCCAGCAGCTCCAGGCCGAGAACGCGCAGCTCCAGCACGTTGCCGGATTGCACGCGATCCCACTCGCGGGGGTCGACGGTCAGCTCATCGTCCAGGGTCTCCAGCGCCGTCTTGCGCATGGCGAGCGCGCGGGCCACCCCTCCCCCGGTGCGGATCGTCGCGAAGCGCTTGGCCACCTCTTCGCTGGCGTTCACCTCCAGCACGCTGGAGTAGGCGTCCTCTTCCGTGAGCAGCGTGACCAGCTCCTTGTAGGCGCCGGCGGGGAACTGCTTGAGCGTGAAGACGTGGTTGAGCACCGCGTGTTCCTGGCTGGCACGCTCCTTGACCTCCACCAGGTTCACCAGCGCGGAGATGGCGCGCATCATCTGCCCGTCATCGGTCAACTGCTCGAGCGCCGCCGTCGCGCCGATCAGCTCGTGATTGGTCGATTCGTAGTAGTTCAGCGTGTCGATCAGGCCGCGCTTCTGCGCGATCGCGCCCGAGCGCACCAGGTCGAGGCCGCTCAGCGCCTGCTGGGCTTGCGAGAGGTGATGTGCGAGGCCGGCGGGCAACGCGGCGACGCTGCGCGCTGCGAGGAACTGGTCCAGGGCGCGCCGGGCGGTGTCGGTGCGCGCAAAATCATCGCGCAGCTGGTCGGCGTTGGGCAGCGGGTGGCCCGTCTCCAGCGTCAGCGCGCTGCGCTCGAGCTGCAGCGTGTGCACCAGGCCGGTCATCTTTTCGGCCAGGTTGGCCAGATCCTCGATCGAGCCGAGCGCCGCCGCGCTCTCCGCCGCGCGCCGGGCGTCGCGCGCGATCAGGATGGCGAGCACCAGCGCGCCGAGCACCGGCACGCCGGCGAGCAGCATCAACTTCAGACGGATGGGAATGCTCTTCAGCACGGGGTCTCCGCTCAGTAGGTCTCGATCGGTCCGCTGTCGACGACCTCGAAGGCATCACCGGTGATGCGCTTCAGATCGCCGATGGCGTCATCATCCCAGCGCGGATCGGGCGCGCCCGAGAGGTACCAGTCGGAGCCGTTGTCAGCCACGATCAGGCCGTAGTGCTTCAAGCCGTCGCACACGACGCGTGCTTCGCTGGAGAAGCTCGAGCAATCGTAGCTCTGCTTCATGCGCAGGCGCAGGCCCATGGGGGGCAAGCTCGGGTCGCTGCTGCTGGAGGCAAAATGGCGCGCCGGCGCCACCAGCGCCTTGCGCGAGCGGGACACGGTGAAGCGCACGGCGTGGCGCAGCGCGCCTTCCGTCACGACCTCATCGTAGCGCACGAGGCCCGGCAAGATGGGCAGCCCGGCGGCGTCGGCGCTGGTCCACTGCAGCGGGTGCTGATCGTTGATGGCGAGCTGGAAGACCGCTCCCGAGTCGGCGGACCAGGCTCCGGCGCTTCCCGGGAAGGCGCGATAGAGCTCGTACAGCACGCAGTCGTCCGTATCGACCACGAGCACGTGGCGGTCTCCGTCCGCGTCGGCACCGCCTTCCACGGGCGCGTCCGCCGGCACCGGGTAGGGGCCGGGATCGCTCTCGTCACCGTAGGCCGTGAACTCGATCGCTACCTTGCGCTGGCTCTTGCCCACGGTCACGAAGGGGATGCCGATCGGCGCGCCTTCCCACTCGGTGCCGAAGTCGGGGTGCACGTGATCGTCCCTTCCGATCGAGTCGATCAGGGTGTCGGAGTCGGCGCGCACGGGCCAGCTGGAGATGTCGCGGTTCCAGGCATTGTCGCCGGGGAACACCGGGCAGGAGCCGATGTGCGGACCTGCGCCGGGCGCGCTGCTGGTCGCTGCGCCGCCCGAGCCCGCCGCGCCGCTGGCAGTCCCGGGGTCAGCACCCGCGCCGTGTGCGGGCTGGGAGCCGCAACCCCACAGGCCGAACGCGGCCAGGCCGGCGAGTCCCCATCTCGCTGTCCGGCACGGAATTCCTGCCCGAGGTACGCTCCCCATGGCCGTTCAGACGGCGCAGAACGGGCGAGAGTTCAGCGGGCCAGGGGTACCCTGGCGGGGGGCGATTCCAGTGGGCATACTCGCCAGGGTGAGCAAGACCTACACGCGTCGAGAGGCCGACGAGATCCTGCGTCGCGCCCTCGCCGTCCAGCCCGCGGAAGGCATCAGCCACGAGGATCTGGTGGCCGCCGCACGTGAAGTCGGCATCCCCGGAGCGGCGATCGAAGCCGCCGCGCAGCAGCTCGGTGAAGATCAGCGCATCTCCGAGCGCGCGGCGCTGATCCGGCGCCGGCGGCGCGTGGCCTTCCTGCGGCATCTGTTGATCTATCTGGTGGTGAACGCCGGCATCTTCTTCGTCGATCACGCCGACGGTGGCGCCTATTGGTTCCAGTATCCGCTGATCATCTGGGGCGTGATTCTGGCGGCGGTCGGCATCGCACAGCTGGCGCCCGATCAGAGCTCGCTCACCCGCCGGGCGGAGCGCGAGCTGGAACGCGAGCAGCGGCGCGCGCAGCGGCGCATGCGTGCCGCGGCCCGGCGCGATGGCGGCGCGCAGGCTCGCGACGGCGCCAAGGAGTTCGAGGCGGCGGTGCAAGAGGGCGTGTCGTCCTTGCTCTCGGCAGCGGCGCGCACGATCCGCGGCTTGAGTGCCTCCGAACGCTATCGCGTCAGCGACGACGGCAAGCGACCGCAGCCCCCGCAGCAGCGAGAAGCAGAAGAGGCCGAGCCCGCGGCCGCCGGACCGGCAGAGGCCCGCTCGCGGCGTCATGGCGATTGAAGCTCGAGCACATTGAAAATAGGCTGGCGGCCCTCATGACGGTCCGCACTCGCATCGCGCCCTCGCCCACGGGAGACCCCCACGTCGGCACGGCCTACATCGCGCTCTTCAACCTGTGCTTCGCGCGCCAGCACGGCGGGAAGTTCATCTTGCGCATCGAAGACACCGATCAGGTGCGCAGCACCCGCGAGAGCGAAGCGGCCATCCTGTCCTCGCTGCGCTGGCTGGGGCTGCACTGGGACGAGGGCCCTGACGTGGGCGGCGACAAGGGACCGTATCGCCAGAGCGAACGCGGCGAGATCTACCGCGCGCACGCCGCGCAGCTGCTGGAAAAGGGGCATGCGTTCGAGTGCTTCTGCAGCGCGGCGCGGCTGGAGACGCTGCGCAAGAAGCAGCTCGCCGAGAAGGGCCGCGTCGGATACGACGGGCACTGCATCGGTCTGTCGCGACAGGAGATCGAGGAGCGCAAGGGGCGCGGCGAGCCCTTCGTGATCCGCATGAAGATCCCGAGCTCCGGGGTGTGCGTGATCAACGACTTGCTGCGCGAGCCCGTGAGCATCGAGTGGCAGCAGGTGGACATGCAGGTGCTGGTGAAGGCGGACGGTATGCCCACGTATCACCTGGCCAACGTGGTCGATGATCACCTGATGAAGATCACGCACGTGCTGCGCGGCGAGGAATGGATCACGAGCGCGCCCAAGCACTTGCTCTTGTATCAATACTTCGGCTGGCAAGCGCCGGTGCTCTGCCACCTGCCGCTGCTGCGCAACCCGGACAAGAGCAAGCTCAGCAAGCGCAAGAACCCGACCAGCATCGGCTACTACCGGCGCATGGGCTACCTGCCGGAGGCCTTGCTCAACTACCTGGGCATGATGGGCTGGACCATGCCCAACGGCGAAGAGAAGTTCACGCTGGAGCAAATGGCCCAGAACTTCGACATCCGGCGCGTGTCGCTGGGCGGGCCCGTGTTCGATCTGGCCAAGCTGTCGTGGCTGAACGGGCGCTACATTCGCGAGGACCTCACGCCCGACACGTTCGCCGATCGGCTCGCCGAGTGGGCGGTGAACCGCGACTACTGCGTGCCGATCCTGAAGCTGGTGCAGGAGCGCGTGGAGCGACTGAGCGACGTGCTGCCCAAGGTCGCGCACTTCTTCAGCCCTCCCCCGCCGCTGACGGAAGCGAGCTTCGCGCACAAGAAGCTCACGCTGGAAGACGTGCGCAAGGTGCTGTTCTTCGCCAGCCGGCGGCTGGACGCGCTGCGGACGTGGCGCGCGGACACGCTGCGCGCGGAGCTGGAGCAGCTGGGAGAGGCGCTCAACCTCAAGATCCGCGAGCTCTTGTTTCCGCTATTTGTCGCGATCTCCGGCAACGCGGTCTCCACGCCGCTCTTTGAAACACTGGAGCTCCTGGGACCCGATCTCTGTCGCAGCCGTCTCCGCGATGCCCTGCAGGCGCTCGGGGGCTTATCGAAAAAGCAGCTCGAAGAGCTGGAGCGCGAGTATCGGAAACTGCCCGGCAGCGGCGACGCAGAAGCCGGCGGCTGAGCCTCCGGGCAGCCCGCACCCCGAGAAAAAGCCTCTTTCCTGCGGGGTCCGCCCGCGCGAGAGCGAATCCGCGCGCGACCACGGGCGCTAGGTTCGCGAATTTGGTAGACTTTACTCTGGCCCTGAACGCGTTTGTAGGGCCAGGGCGCACCCGTGACGTCGAGCCATCCCCCCTCTGACAACTCCGGCGGCCACCAGCTGCGGTTCTCGGTATTGCCGCAGCCCAACTACACCACCTGCGGGCCCACCTGCCTGCACGCCGTCTATCGCTACTGGGACTACGAGACGCCCCTGCAAGAGGTGATCGATACCGTCGAGCCGCTGCCCGAAGGCGGCACGCTGGCGGTGCGGCTGGCGATCCACGCTCTGCGCCGCGGTTTTCGCGCCGAGATCTTCACCTACAACCTGCAGATCTTCGATCCCACGTGGTTCTCGCCCGGCCAGCTCTCGGAGTTGCCACGGCGCCTCGCGGAGCAGCGCCGGCACAAGCTCTCGGAGAAGCTCGCGCTCGCGACGGAGAACTATCTCGAGTTCCTGAGCCTGGGCGGCAACCTCCGCTACGAGACGCTCGACGCCAAGCTGCTGCGCCGCTTTCTCCGGCGCGGCGTGCCCATCCTGACCGGGCTGAGCGCCACCTACCTCTACGACTGCGCGCGCGAGTTCAACGATGAGTACGACGACATCCGCGGCTCACCGAGCGGCCACTTCGTGGTGCTGAGCGGCTACGACCCCGCCACGCGCGAGGTCAGCGTCGCGGATCCGCTGCACGACAATCCGCGCTTCGGCTCGCAATACTATCGCGTGGCGATGAACCGGCTGATGGCGTCGATCCTGCTCGGGATCCTCACCTACGACGCGAACCTGCTGGTGATCACGCCCAAGAAGTTGCCCAAGCGGGAAGTGGACGAGAAGCGGGTCGTGTTGCCCTGAAACCCGGGGCGCCGCGACCTGCACGCTGCGACGTGCACAGGTTGCCGAGGGCCTCGTGCAGCTCGATCAATGAGGCCGCCACGCAAGCGGCGTGGAATGCCAGATCACAGTTGCGCTGGGTGCGGCGGATCGCGCTCGTGACCTGCAGCATCGGCCCTTTGCTGCGCTCCACGGTGAAGAGCGGGCTGGAGCAGCTCTGCCAGAAACAGCACCTGGTGCGTCGCTTCGTGCCAGAGAAACTCTGCATACTCGTCCGCTCCGGCGCTGGCCGCGCTGGGGTCGAGCACGCGCAGGCGCTCCAGCCCGGCTCGGACCTTTTCAGTGCTCTGCAGGCCCACACCGTTGCCGAAGGGAGCCGGCTTCCCGGCAGCCAGTCCGGGTGCGGAGCCGTGCCTCAAAAAAGTCTGCTACGCTCGCGCTCGAGTAGGGGCGACGGCCCTCCCCTGCCGTTACCTCCGATCTCCCTGGCCCCCTTGCCCCTCCCCTCCGGACACCGTGAGCACACTGAAACTCTTTGAAGGCATCGGCATCGAGCTCGAATACATGATCGTCGACTCCGAGGCGCTCTCGGTCCGGCCGATCGCGGATGAGCTGCTGAAGAGCGTGGGCGGCGGCTACGATCTGCAGGTCGATCTGGGCGCGATCGCCTGGTCCAACGAGCTGGCGCTGCACGTGATCGAGATGAAGTGCAATGGCCCCGTGTCCACGCTGAGCGGGCTGGCAGGGCAGTTCCAGGAGCACGTCGCGCGCATGCGCCAGCTGTTACGGCCGCACTCCGCGCGCCTGCTGTCCACGGCCATGCACCCGTGGATGGATCCAGACCGGGAGCTGCGGCTCTGGCCGCACGAGAATGACGTCATCTATCAGACCTTCGACCGGATCTTCGACTGCCGCGGTCACGGCTGGTCGAACCTGCAGAGCATGCACATCAACCTGCCGTTCTCGAACGATGAGGAGTTCGGGCGCCTGCACGCGGCGATGCGCATGCTCCTGCCGATCTTGCCCGCCCTGGCCGCCAGCTCGCCGCTGGTCGAAGGCAAGCTCACGGGGCTGATGGACACGCGCGTGGACGTCTACCGCACCAACGCGCGGCGCATCCCCAGCGTGACCGGGCTGGTGATCCCGGAGCGTGTGTTCACGCGCGCCGATTACGAGTCGAAGCTGCTCGCCCCCCTGTACGCCGATCTGGCCCCACATGACCCCGAGGGGGTGCTGCAGCACGAGTGGGCCAACGCGCGCGGCTGTATCGCGCGCTTCGAGCGGATGGCGATCGAGATCCGTCTGCTCGATCTGCAGGAGTATCCGGGTGCGGACCTGGCCATCGCGGCGCTGGTGGTGGGGGCGCTGAAGCAGCTGGTCAGCGAGAGCTGGAGCAGCTCAGCAGTTCAGCGCAGCTTCAGCGAGCAGCGGCTGGCCTCGATCCTGCAGGACTGCGTGCGCGACGCCGACGAGGCGCGCATCACCGACGACGAGGTTCTGCGCGCGCTCGGCTGCACCGGCCAGCAGCGCGCTGGCGATGTCTGGCGCTCGATCGCCGAGCGGGTGCAGCGCGCAGAGCCGGGGTTTGGCGAGTTCGAAGCAGCGCTGGCCGTGATCCTGGAGCGGGGCTGCCTGGCGCGCCGCATCGCGAACGCGGTCGGGCCCAAGCCGGGCCGCGAGCGCCTGACCGCCGTCTATCAAGAAATCGCGACCTGCCTCGATCGAGGACAGCCCTTCCGTGCTTGATGCGCCGCAGGCCAGCGCGCCTCGCTCCGCGCTGCTCCGGTGTGCGCTCGGGTGCGCGGGGCGGCGAAGGAAATATGGCGGCAAGAGCGCCGGACTCGCCCCCAGTGCTGTAGGGGCAGTCCCGATGAGCCGTCATACTAAGGCGGATGGCCAAGACGATCCTCGTTGCCGACGACTCTCGGATGTTCCGACAGCTCGAACAGAATGTGCTGCATCAGCACGGCTATGTGCTGATCCATGCCGAGGACGGCGCGCAAGCGGTCCGCCTGGCCAGCGTGGAGATCCCCGACCTGGTGTTGCTCGATGTGCAAATGCCCGTCATGGACGGCAACAAGGCGCTCAGTATCCTCAAGAGCAGCGAGCTGACCTCCCATATTCCAGTGGTGATGCTCACCGCCGAAGCCGGCCCGCGCGATCGCGAGGTCATGACCGGCCTGGGTGCTCACGCCGTGCTGTCCAAGCCGATCAGCGGTCAGGCCTTGCTGCAGGCCGTTCGCGACGCGATTGGAGATGCCAGCTGAGGGGCGCTCGCCTATGCTCGGCGCGTGCGCTGGGCGTTGATCTCCCTGTTTGCGCTGAGCTGTCACGATAGCGCGAGCCAGCGCACCTACACGGACTCGGGAGCGCTCTGCCTGCGCGCCTCCACGCACGCGCTGCGTGCCGAAGTGAAACTGCTCGGCTGCGTGTCGAGCTCCTGTAACCGGCAGACGGTCAACAACTGCGTCATCTCCCGGCAGGGCGAGCAGATCATCATCTCCAGCCGGCTCGTGCTCGAGCGCAACAAGGCCAACTGCGCCACCGATTGCAGCAGCTGGACCATTCGCTGCGAGATCCCAGCCCCGAGCTCGGGCACGTACCAGGTGGCCTTCGGTGCTGCGCGCGCGGCACTCACCTTGCCGCTCGAGCGGGACACGGAGATCGCTCCGGACGGCAGCACGCGGCCCTGCGCGGCAGAGGAGCCGCAGCTCGGCGTCTCGCCTCAGATGTAGGCGCCTCCCCCACCCTGCCCGGGCTCTGGAGGTACTCAAGAGCTCTGCAGAGGTGTCGTTCCTTCACGGAGATGGCGCGGATCCGAACGCGCGTCGCGAGGGCTGACCCATGAGCAACAATTCCGCACCGGCTCCGGCCATCACCAGGGCGCGCATTCTGGTCGTGGACGACTCCAGCGCTTCGCGGGAGGTGCTGTGCGCGACGCTCAAGCGCGCGGGTTTCCAGTGCTGTGAGGCGACGGAGGGCAGCGAGGCGCTGTGGCGGGCACGGACCCAGAATTTCGAGGCCATCCTCACGGACATCCACATGCCGACCATGGATGGGCTGGAGTTCATCCGCCAGGTGCGCAAGCTGCCTGGCTACTCGAGGGTGCCGGTGTTCGTGCTCACGTCCGACGTATCGCGCGCGCGCTTTGTCGAGGGACGGGAGGTCGGCGCTACCGCATGGCTGGTGAAGCCGCCGAATCTGGTGTCGCTGGTCGCCGTGATCCGGGACGCGCTCGGCACCCCCACCGCGACCTGATTTTGCGACCGCCGACGCTGCGTTGGCTGAGCCACTAGTGTTGCGTCTCGAAAGTAACAATCGTCGGCAAGATGTCGCCCAGTGCTGGTGCCAGATTCGTGGAGAGCGGAGACGCAACACGTCGGCGCCGAAGGCGCCGCATGAAAAAAGCTAGTGTCGCGTCTAGAGTGCCGCG
>DASTRX010000041.1:0-64458 GCA_035760985.1 Polyangiaceae bacterium | reverse complement strand
TCACGATCGTGCGCAGCGCGCTCGTCAGCGGGTCGGGCCGCAGCAGCGCGACCTGCGCGCGAGTATTTTCGAGCACGCACCGGGCCGGCTCCGATCAGCTCGATCAGAAAAGCCAACGCGGCCTTCCTCACGGTGCTCGATCGTGGCCTGGCCGCGGCCCGCCTGCTCCGTTCGTGAGCTGGCGCACCGGGCCGCCTGCGTCAACAGGACGCATACCGCTGCCCTGCCCGCCGCGCTACGCCAAGCAGTGATGAGCAGCGCGCACTCCCGCAGATCCAGCTTGCCCGACGAGAGGCGGAGGGAGGGCTCGGCACAGCCGGCACCCCGCGACCCCAGGAGTGCCCCATGAGCGACCTGCACGATCTGGTGCTCATCGTGCACTCCTTCACTCGCTGGTGCGTGCTGGTCGCGTGCGCCGGAGCCGTTCTCCATGCCTCCGGGCTGGGCAGGGCACAGCACGACCCGAGGGTGGGACGCCTGCTGGTGGGGCTCGTGGATCTGCAGGTGTTGCTGGGGATGACCCTGTACTGGGGGCTGAGCCCGCTGGCTCGCGCCGCGCGCCAGCTGTGGGCGGATCGCGGCTTCCTCGCGCTCTGGGCGCGCCCGGAGCTGCGCTTCTTCGGGCTGATCCATCCCGCGCTCGCGCTCAGCGCAGCTCTGGCGGCGCATGCGGGCTGGGTCGCCGTGCAGCGCGCGCGCACGCCCGAGCAGCGGCGGCGCCGGCTCGCTGCGGGGGCGGCGCTGGCGCTGTTGCTCTTCTCGAGCGCGGTGCCCTGGCCCGTCCTCGGCCACGATCGCCCGTGGTTTCGCTTTTGAACAGGAGCACGAAATGGCAAACGATTCGCGGACCACGTTCGAGTGGATAGCGCTGCTGGAAGGCCTCTCGTTGCTGGTGTTGCTGGGCGTCGCGATGCCGCTCAAATACCTGGCAGACCTGCCGCTGGCGGTCCGTATCGTCGGGCTCGTCCATGGCCTGGCCTTCCTCGCCTACGCAAAGAACCTGATCGAGGCCCTGGCAACGGGAAAGTGGCCCAGGCGCACGGTGCTGCTCGGCTTGCTCGCCGGCTTCGTACCGGCGGGCACCTTCTTCTTCCTCCATCGCCTGCGGCGCTCCTCGCTTCGGCAAGGCGCAGCTCCGTGAGCCCCATGGCGCCCCGTCAAGTCTCGTGCGCAGGCGCGCGCCGTCGCTGCATTGCGCTCAGCCGGCCGCACCGACCGCCGTCCTGCGCACCGCCCCTGTCAAAGCCGAAATCCTCCTACCAACTGGTAGCAGCGTTTTCACTTCAGAGGTGGCCCGCGCCGGGCGCTCCACGCCGACGTGCGCGCGCGAGTGAGCCGCGCCGATCCGCGCTGCGCGGATACTCTGTCGCGGAGCCCGCTGATGGTGATGCGTCTCCCCCGGCCACGCGCAGCGCGCGCTGCGCGCGCGAGCATGGCCTTGGGGGAGACCGCGCGCCGCAGGCGCGCGAGTGGGGGCATCAAAAAACGAACGGATCGCAGTGGATGCGTGCCGTGGGGGTGCCGCAGAGATAAACGCGCTTGCGCAGGCGCTGGACGAGCTCGGGGCTGCCGCACAGGTAGACGCGCGACTGGAAGCTGTCGAGCGGGTCCGTGAGCAGCAGTTTGTCGATCGCCTGGTGCGAGAGTTGCCAGCGGCCTTCGCTCGCCGGCGGCAGCACGGGGGATGCGCCTGCAGCCGGCAAGATGCTGCCGAACACGCGCAGCTGCGGCGCGGCCTCGACCAGCGCCCCCAGCTCGTCCCAGAGGTACAGGCCTTCGCGGTGGGTGCTGCCGTGATAGAGATGGATGGGCCCGCGGTGGCCGCTGGCCAGGGCCGCGCGCGTCACGCCGAGCAGAGGCGCGAGGCCGGTGCCCGTGCCGGCGAGCAGCAGCGGGCGGTCGGGTTCGTTGTCGAGGTAGAAGCATTCGCCGAAGGCGCCGCGCACCGTCACGGAACGACCGGTTGCGGTGCGCAGCCACTGGCTCATCGCGCCGTCCGCGCGCAGCGTGACGTGCAGCTCGATCCGGTCGGAGCCGGGCAGCGAGGCGATCGAGAACGGCCGCGAGATGCCCCCCTCGCGCTCGAGCTGCAGGAATTGCCCAGCGCGGTACTCGAACCCGCCCGGCGCCTCGAGCTCCACCCGCAGCACGTCCGCGCACAGCGCCTCGACGCCGAGAACGCGCGAGGCGCACGTCTGGATCACGTCGCCGGGCTCGACCTCGAGCGGCTCGTCCGGAACACATTGACAGGCGAGGAAACAGCCGCGCTCGGCCCAGGTCTCGCGGATACCGACCTGGCTGCTGGCGGGTGGGCGGCCGCTCGTGGCGCGCACCAGGCAGGTCTGGCACACGCCGGTGCGACAGAACGAGGGGATCTGCACGCCCTGGCGCTGCAGACCGGCGAGCACCGTCTCGCCCGGGAGCAGTTCGTAGGGCTTGCCCTCGTAGTGGATGCGCAGCTTCATGCGGGGTCGACTGCCAGTGTAGCGCAACCCGGTCAAGCTGCCGCGCCCGCGGCGGCAGCCGGCCGGCGGCGGTGCCGCTCATACAGGCGGTCGCGCCAGGCGATCAGATCGGAATAGGTGTTGGCCAGCTCCCTTTGCGTCCAGGCGCGGCGCGTGGCCGGGCCGATGCGCAGAAAGCGATCGCTGACGGGGGACACGCCCTGCAGGAGCGAGGCCGCGATGATGTCCGCATAGCTGAAGCGGCCGAGCAAGTAATCCCCTCCGCCGAGCTCGCGGCGCAGCTGGTCGAGCACCTCGCGCGCGGGTTGGGCAGCGGCGGCGGCGCGCGCCGGGTCGAGCTCGAGCGCGTACTTGCGAGCGAACCAGCGCAGCATCTGGCGCCCGATCGGGCGCACCAGCGGCCGCAGCAAGCGCGGTGCCGCCACCGTCTCGTCGAGCGCTCGATCGTCGGCGAGCGTGCGGGCGATGGTGAGCGAGCGGCCCGCCGACAGCGCCTGTTCGACCCGATCGTGCCAGCGCCGCACCACCGCCTGCGCGTCGGCGATCAGCGGCGCGCCATGGCCGACCCGGTCCGCGTAGAGAGCGATCTCCCAGCTGTCCTTCAGCACCTGCCCATCGGCGATCAGCACGGGTACGGTGACCCTGCCCGCCGGGTTGCCGAGCACACGGCGCAGCCGCCTCTCGCCGAGGAACGGGATGTGCTCGATCTTGCGGTACGGCAGCCCATGGTGCTCGAGCACCCAGCGCGCGCGCTCGGACCACGGAGACAGGAACAACGAATAGAGCTGCAGCTGGGGGCTCGCCATGAGGCTTCTTTTGCCGCGCACCCGCTTCCCGTCAACCCCCGCCCCGCCGCCTGTGACAAAACAGCGCGGGGCGCGCTCGGCAGCGCGCCCCGCATCAGCAGCGCCTGCAACGGCGCTGCTTCTTCACTCGGCGGCTTCGGCAGAGCACGCGTTCGACGAGCCGCCGTCCGCGGGCACGCAAGCGCACACGCTGGGCGACGGATCGAAGACCAGCCCCGGCACGCACAGCGCGCGGATGTTGCACTCGCAGATGCCGCCGCAATCGGCGCCGCCGCGCCGCGGGTCGCAGCCGTCATTCGGGTTATCGACGCAGGTGCCCGAACCCGGACAGGGGAAGGCGGCGATGCCACCGCAGAAGGTGGTCTCGATCGGGGTGCAGACCCCCTGGCCGCCCACCACCTCGCAGGTGCTCGGCGCCGGGCAGAGCACCGCCGCGCACGGGTTCACCTGCTCGTCCACGATGCACTGCGCCCGATCGTCGATCACCTCGCAGTGCGTGCCCGCGCGACAGCGCACGCTGGCGCAGGCGTCCACCGGCGGCTCCTCGGGCACGCAAGCACACACGTCCGGCGAGGCGTCGAACGCCAGCCCGCGCACGCACAGCGCGCGCACGTTGCACTCGCAGATGCCGCCGCAATCGGCGCCGCCGCGCTCCGGGTCGCAATCGTCGCTCGGATCGTCGACGCACGTACCCGAGCCGGGGCACGCGATGCCCGCGAAGCCGCCGCAGAACGGCGCCGGTTCGAGCGGCGTGCACACCGCCTGCCCATCCACCACTTCGCAGCTGGTGTTGGTGGGGCAGCTGGCGGCCGCGCAGGGATTCGTTGGCCGCGGGCGCCGACGGCCGCGCAGCTCTTCCTGGAGCGAGGCCGTCGTGGTCGGGTCAGCGAGCGCGGCGGGGCTCGCCGCCGGGTCGCCGGAGCCGCTGGAACCGTGGTCTGTCGCCGCGTCGCTGCCGCCGTCTGCCGACGAGCAGCCCGCCGCAAACGCGAACAGGCACGCGATGAATGTGGCTTCGAGTGCTGATCTCATTTTCTCTTGTCCTCCTGGAGCGCGAGACGGAGTCACCGCGCGCTGTGCAGACTGCAGACCGCGTGCCAGGGGCGCTCCCCGCTGGGCCGCAGCCTGCGCAGGCTGCATTTGCAGGCGATAGGAACAATACTTCCTATGGCTGCGTTCAGCGCGTCAAGGTCTCGTAGGGCCGCCGGCGCGCCAGCCGTGCCTGACAGGCAGGTCAGGGTGTGCCGATCCGTGGCTCAGATGGGCACAATTCTTCCTATTGGTGCCGCTGGGCGGACCGCGGCCGGGCACACGCCTCGGCTCTGCTCTGCTCGAAAGCGCGCGAACTCAGAGGGAAACGCAGTGGCCGCGCGGCACGAACGGCGGCGGGACGGCGGCATCCGCGCCGGCGTCGGAGCTGCCCGCGTCCGCGCCGACCGGGCTCGGGGCCGCACCGGTGTCCTCAGAAACGGGAAATTCGCAGCGGCGCTGCTCGCCACAATCGGCGTCACTGAGGCAGCCCGCGCCGAAGAAGTTCGTCTCGGTGGCGGTCGGCTGGGGCTCTGCGCCCGAGGCGGACGGATCCCCCGGAGGTTGCGCGGGCGGCGGATTCTCCACGGGCGGAGCTCCGGCCCCGCTCGCCTGGGGAAGCGGCGCCGGGCCGTCCGCGGGAGCATCGAGGACGCCGCCGGGCAAGGGATTTCCCGTCAGCACCCCATCCGCCGGGCCCTCCGGAGCTGCCGCGTTCCCGCTCACCTGCGACGCCACGTCGCTGCCGCCGGAACAGGCGATGGTGCTGCACAGGCCCAGCGCGGCGTACAGCACCCGGACAGCCGTGAAGAGGCGAGGCTCGCTCCGCATGTCTGCGTGGCTTGATAGCACGGGCGGAAGTAGAGTTCCATACGGCGACGTCGTGTCTCAGATCAGGACCGCTCAGCTCCGGCTCGTGTTTTCACTGCTCAAGCCGGCAGTGTCGATGGCCGCGCGGTTCCACGTGCCGATGCGCACGCTCGCCGAGCTGGCGCGGCTCAGCTACTTCGAGATCCTGCGCCGAGAGGGGCTGTCACAAGCTGCGGTGGGGGAACGGCTCGGGCAAACGGCCCGGCACATGCGCACGCTGGCGCGCAAACTGAAGAGCGATTTCTTCGAAGCGGAGAGCGAGGTCGGGCTGGTGCGCGAGGTGGAGAGCGAGATCGCACGCTCGCGGCCCACGGCGAAGCGCCTGCACGAGAGCTTGCCCGGGTGGTCGAGCACGGAGATCGAGAGCGCGCTCGAGACCCTGCTGGCGGAAGGCCGAGTGACGCGGGAAAAAAATCACCTGGTCACCGCAGCTCGTTATCTGGTGCTGAGCTCGAACAAGTTCCATCACCGCATCGACGCGCTCAATCATTTTCTGGGCGGTGTGACGCGCGCGGTCGCGCAGCGGCTGCTGTTCGAGGACCGCGAGCAAGCGATGATCAAGACCATCAGCTTCGTGGCACGGCCCGAACGCTTTCAGGAGTTCTTGCGCACGCTCGAAGCCAACCTCCGCCGTGAGATCGCCGCGCTGGAAGAGGACGCGCAGTTCGAGGGCGAAGGCGCACGCTTCGTGCTGGGCCTGTTCGCCGCGCACGAGGCGGCCGAACGACCCGAAGCCGAAGCCGAAGCTGTGCCCTGATATTCTGAACGCGACGCTTTCGTTTCTGCTCGCTGCGCAGCACGACGGACAGCAACAGAGTTGCACGCCCTCCCTTCAGACGCGCGACGCGCGAGATCGTCGCGCGTCTTAACCACGTATAGATCTGATCGCGACCTTAGCTACTCGCGAAGCGATCCGTAAGTTTGTGGCGTATCTACGTTGGGAGCGTACGAACATGAGCGGTGAGTCGATGGTCCGCGAGGCGAGCAGCAGCGGCGTCTCGGTTGGTGGCGTGCGTCGTTACTTCGGGATCGCCTTGCTCGCGTCGAGCGGCTGCTGGGCGCTGGCGTGCGGCTCCAGCGAGCCAGGCAGCGCAGCCACTGAGACGTCCGCTCGCGACCTGCAGCTGGATCCAGATTACGAGCCCGGCACTGCGCTCGCGCAAGCGCAGCCTGCGAGCGACTACACGCTGTTCGAAGCAGATCCGGTGCGACCGATCGCGGTGCTGCCGAGCAGCGGCCTGGTGGCGGTGGCGAATACCGCCGATGATTTTCTGGAGCTCGCGCGGCCCACCGAGCGCGGCGTGCAGGCGTGCGGAGCGGTCAAGGTCGGCATGCGGCCGGTGGCGGTCGCGCTGGTGCGCGAGTCGCGCAGCGACGCGGAGCTGTGGGTCGTGAACCACCTCTCCGACAGCGTGAGCATCGTGCAGGTCGATCCCGCACGCTGCACGGGCGAGGTCAGCGAAACGCTGTTCACCGGCGACGAGCCGCGCGACATCGTCGTTGCGAGGAACGGCGCAGGCCAGCAGCGCGTGTTCGTGACCAGCGCCCACCGCGGCCAGCATCACCCGATCGCCAGCGCGCGCAGCGGGGCCGACCTCGTGCTGGGAGCGCAGAGCAAGCAGAGCCCTGGCCTGGCCGACGTGCTGGTGTACGATCCGAGAGCGCCGACGGCGGAGCCGAAGGTAGTGAATCTGTTCACGGACACGCCGCGCGCGCTGGCCGTGGGCGATGGCGTGGTGTACGCGGCGGGCTTCAAGACGGGCAATCGCACGACGGTGGTGCCGGCCGAGCGGGCGCGGACGCGCGGGCTCGAGCGCCTGCAAAGCTTGCTGGCGAAGGATGAGCAAGGGCGCTTCATCGAGCGCGCTGGAGAGCTCGTGCTGGCGAGCGGCGTGCGGGGAGTCCAGCGCATGGAGGGCGGCATGCCCGCGGTGCGCGGAAGCGGGCGCTGCCTGCCCGATCCGCGGCCGCAGCCTCAGGACCTCTCTCTACAGCAGGTCTGCGTCCAGACCGATCGCCGGCAGCGCGTGCGAGGGGTGCACATCCAGCAGCCTGGTGTCGTCGATGCGGCGTGCCAGTGCACGAGCGGGGACGGCACGCTGCAACCGACGACCAGCGTGATCGTGAAATTCTTTGACCGCTCGAGCGACTGCGGCAACAACTTCACCACCTTTCCCGACGGCGCCAGCGGCTGCTGGCTCGACGCGGATCCGGCCGGGGTCCGTACCCCGGCAGCTCACTCGAGCGACCAGGCGCCGCCGATGGCGTGGAACGGCGACGTGAAGCTGAGCCTGCCCGACGAAGACGTGTTCGCGATCGGCGTGGACGACCTGAAGGTGCGCAGGTCGTTCTCCGGCGTGGGCACGGTGCTGTTCAGCATGGCCGTTCAGCCGCGCACCGGGCGACTGTTCGTCACCAACACGGAAGCACAGAACCTGACCCACTTCGAAGGTGAAGGTCAGAGCTCCAGCAGCACGGTGCTCGGGCACCTGCACGAGAGTCGCGTCACGGTGATCGACCCGAGGCGCGGCCGTGTCGAGCCCGTGCACCTCAACACGCACATCGACTATGAGCGCTGCTGTACGCGTCGAGCGGGCGAGAACGAGAACAGCTTCGCCTTCCCGACCTCGGGCGTTTTTTCGCCCGATGGCGAGCAGTTCTACTTCTCCGCGCTCGGCTCGGACAAGGTGGGCATCGTCCAGGCGAGCGCCCTCGGGACGGGCTTCGACAACCGCAGCGCGCGCCGGCGCCGGGAGCTCTCGGAGATCGTGCTCGGCAAGAGCGTGGAGGCTCCTTCGGGCCCGGTGGGGCTGCAGCTGGATGCGGCGCGCGGGCGCCTGTACGTCAAGACCCACATCTCCAACGAGCTGGTCGTGATCGATACCGCGAGCCGCCGCGTCACCTCGCGGGTGGCACTGCACACGCCGGAGCCCGCGTCGATCCGCGAGGGCCGGCAGGTCTTCTACAACGCGCGGCTCACGTCGTCGCACGGCGATTCTGCCTGCGCCAGCTGTCACGTGTTCGGCGACTTCGACGGCCTGACCTGGGATCTGGGCAACCCGGACGGCGAGACGGTGCGCAATCCGGGGCCGTTCATCGTGCCGCCGGAGGTCGCCGGTGCGCAGGGCATTGCCGTGGATCCGCTGGGCGAGGTCGCTGCCCATCGACCTCTCACCCCGGATTTCCGCAGCAACAAGGGGCCCATGAACACCCAGACCTTGCGCGGCATGGCCAATCACGGCGCCGAGCACTGGCGGGGCGACCGCACGCGCAACTTCCAGGACCAAACCGGTGAGCACCCGAACTTCGGATCCCTGGACGAAAACAACTCGTTCGGTGAGTTCGACGTGGCCATTCCGGGCCTGAACGGCAATGACGCGCCGCTGGATCCTGCTGTGTTCCAGCGCTTCACCGACTTTGCCCTGCAGCTGACCCTGCCCCCCAACCCGGTGCGGGCCCTGGACAACTCGCTCGACACGGCACAGGCGCGGGCGCGCGCTCTCTACTTCGGCTGCGCCAGCATGACCGATGCGCAGTTCGATCAGCGACAGTGTGTGACCGAAGACGGCTCGCTCGTCGAGCTCGACGATGAGACGCGCAACTGCACCTGCGCCAACAATCCGCTGGTCACCAACCTGCATGAGACCCCCGCGATTCGCGGGCTGGGCCTGCTGTTGCAGGCGCTGCTGTCGAACCAGGATCTGCGCTCGGCATTGCTCTCGCGGGCGGCAGACCCGAGCGGGCTCCCCGCCGATTCGGCCAGCGCACTGCCCGAGCTGGTGGCCGCGTTGAGCGCTGGCGTCGACGAGCTGGTTGCGGCGGACCTCAGCCTGGGCGCCAAGGGACTGTTGTCGGCTCCGGCGGCTCAGGCCCTGTCACGTCTCACGGGCACGACGCTACGGGTGGCTGGGCTTGCTCGGACCCCCGCCGCGCCCTCCCTGTTCGACCTTCTGTACGACTCGCTGCCTGCGGACGCACCCTTCAGCACCGCACGCGACCTCCAGGCGGCATTCTCGTCGGCCTTTTCCGTGGCCAACTTCGACGCGCGCGCCGTGCAGGACGAGGCGCTGCGCGGCAAGCCCGGCTTCCACAATCTGCTGACGGGTTGCGACCCCAGCGAGGAAATTCCCGAATGCCGGCTCCGCGCCAGCGATGGAACCCAGACCTGCCACGGCTGCCACACGCTCGATCCGCGCGGCAATGCCCAGTTTGACGTGTATCGTCCCGGTTTTTTTGGCACCAGCGGCGAGTACTCGTTCGAGAACGAGAGCCAGGTGTTCAAGGTGCCGCACCTGCGCAACCTGTATCAAAAGGCCGGCATGTTCGGCGTGCCGCAGACGCCGATCGCCCTCGGTGAATCCGTGCTCGGTCCGCGACTCGGCGGGTTCTTTGCCCCGGAGACGAGCTATCAGGGCCCGCAGGTGCGTGGAGTCAGCTTCCTTCACGACGGCGCGGCGGATACGCTCGAGCGCTTTCACGGTGCGCTGGTCTTCGTCGCGCGGCCCGAGAACCCGGATGGCCTGGACGCCGTGTTCCCCAGAGCGCAAACGCGGCCCGCCTGCGTCAGCAAGTTCCGCGCGGGCTCGCCGGATGTGCTCGGAGCGATCGACCCAACCCTGCGCTCCGCGCTCGCGCTCTGCTCCTCGGCCAGCCCCATCCCCGACGCTTGCTTCCTCGATCCGAGCGCGGCGTCCTGCCAGCAAGGCCTGCAAGAGCTCGGCGAGGCCGTCGATCAGCTCGAGCTGCCCGCCACCTTCCTGGACCAGATCCTGCCGGCCTGCTTCCAGTTCGGCTCGATGCTGGAGGGCGGCGCTCCCGACGGCGTGTGCGCCCCGAGCGGGCTGCGCGAGCGCGCCGACATGGAGTCGTTCATGCTCGCCTTCGACTCCAACCTGAAGCCCATGGTCGGGCAGCAGCTGACGCTGCACGGCTCGGCTGGCGACGCTGCGTTCCTGCGCCAGTTACTGCGCTCCGCGCAGCTGGGTCAGTGCGATCTCGCGCTGCGCCAGCGCAACCAGGGCTATCTGCTCACGCTGCCGGACCCGCAGCGCAGTGAGCGCAGCGTGCTGCGGCGGGCGAACGGTCGTGACACCACGCTCGGAGCGCTGCGCCGCGACGCGGCCCCGATCACCCTCACCTGCTATCCGCCGCTTCCGGATCAGGTGGAAGCGCGACGCTCGGCGTTTGATCCGAGAACGCCGCCGCACGCTCTGCGCTGAGCGCCCGTGCGCCGAGCCCGCGCCGCCACACCCACAGGCTCTCCGCCGAGTAGATCAGCAGCGCCAGCCAGATCAGCGCGTACCCGACCAGCTTGTCGAGCTGAAAGGGCTCGTGCCAGATCACGATGCCGAGCAGCAGCTGCAGCGTCGGTGAGATGTATTGCAGCACCCCGGCGAGCGAGAGCGGAATGCGCCGCGCGCCCGCCGCGAACAGCAAGAGCGGGACGCTGGTGATCGGGCCCGCCGCGAGCAAGGCCAGCTGTTGCGCCGATCCGTCCTGGAAGAAGCCGCTCTGGCCCTCGCGCGCGAGCCAGAACCAGCAGCCCGCCGCCAGCGGAAACAGCAGCCAGGTCTCCAGCGCCAACCCCTCCAGCGCGCCGAGGCGAGCGGTCTTGCGCAGCGCCGCGTAACTGCCGAACGATGCCGCGAGCGCCAGGCCCACCCAGGGGAGCTGCCCGAACTTCAGCGTCAACCACAGTACCCCGAGCGCCGCCGTGCAGAGCGCCATGCGCTGCACGGGCCGCAACGCCTCGCGCAGCAACAGCACGCCGAACACGACCTGCACCAGCGGCGTGATGAAATAGCCGAGGCTGGCGTCGATCACGCGGTTGACGCTGACCGCCCAGATGTAGACGAACCAGTTCGCGCTGAGCAGAGAAGCGCTGAGCAGCGAGCCCAACAGCATGCCCGGCGAGCGCAGCGCCGTGCGCAGCCAGTCCCAGCGCCGCTGCAGGCCGTTGATGGCCAGCAGAAACAGCGCCGACCAGAGGATCCGGTGCACCAGCACTTCCAGGGGATGCGCGCGCAGCGCCTTGAAGTACAGCGGGAACAGGCCCCAGGAGGTGTAGGCGCCGAGCACGGCCAATACCCCGCTGCGACGATCGGGAGCTGCACGCGCCATGGCCCCGGCGCGTTGCCACGGACTCGAGCTCAAAGCCAGCGCTCCCGAAGGCGGTCGAGCAGCCGCCGTCGGCCCCTTGGCCCACCTGCGCGCCGCAACTTTCATTCTGGGCCGCCGTTGTGCCGCGCGTGCCGAAACCCGGGGCTCTCGCCGTCAGGTCGCAAACGAAGCCGCATGGGAAGCCTGCTTCAGATGCGCCTCGGCCTGCTGGCGGAAAGCCTCTGATCGGGCTACCGACATTGACAACCCGCGAGCTTACCGACTATCGGGCGGAGCCACCGGCGCCTGCCCTTTCGAGGGCCATGCTCTGCGACGCCTCGCCCTCAAGACAACACAGGCAATGAACGCAGCGTGGCCGCATGGGGGCGGACCATGTGGTGACCGACGAACCCTCTTCACACCGACACAGCCATGACCGACCTCAGCAAGTATCGCAACATTGGCATTTTTGCTCACGTGGACGCGGGCAAGACGACCACCACTGAACGCATCCTGAAGCTCACCGGCAAGATCCACAAGATCGGTGAGGTGCATGACGGCGCCGCCACCACCGACTTCATGGTGCAGGAGCAAGAGCGCGGCATCACGATCCAGTCCGCGGCGACGACTTGTTTCTGGAAGGACCATCGCTTCAACATCATCGACACCCCCGGCCACGTCGACTTCACGATCGAGGTGTACCGCTCGCTCAAGGTGCTCGACGGCGGCATCGCGGTGTTCTGCGGCTCCGGCGGCGTGGAGCCGCAGTCGGAGACGAACTGGCGCTACGCGAACGACTCGAAGGTCTCGCGCGTCATCTACGTGAACAAGCTCGATCGCCTGGGCGCCGACTTCTACCGCGTCGTGGGTCAGATCAAGACGGTGCTCGGCGCCAAGCCGCTGGTCATGGTGCTGCCGATCGGCAGCGAGGGCGACTTCGTGGGCGTGGTCGACCTGCTCACGCGCAAGTCGTACGTCTGGGACGACACGGGCCTGCCCGAGAACTACAAGGTTGGCGAAGTACCCGCCTCGATGAAGGACGACGTCGAGAAGTACCGCGCGGAGCTGATCGAGCTCGCGGTCGAGCAGGACGACGAGATGATGGGCATGTACCTCGAGGGCAAAGAGCCCAGCATCGAGGACATCAAGCGCTGCATCCGCAAGGGCACCATCAACCGCTCGTTCTTCCCCACCTACGGCGGCTCGTCCTTCAAGAACAAGGGCGTGCAACTCGTGCTCGACGCGGTGGTCGACTACCTGCCGGATCCCACGCAGGTCGATCCGCAGCCGGAGATCGACCTCGAGGGCAACCCGACGGGTGATTACGCGGTCGTCGATCCGAACAAGCCGCTGCGCGCGCTGGCGTTCAAGATCATGGACGACCGCTTTGGCAGCTTGACCTTCACGCGCATCTACTCCGGTCGCCTGAACAAGGGTGACAACGTGCTCAACACCTTCACCGGCAAGACCGAGCGCATCGGGCGCATGGTGGAGATGCACGCCAACGACCGCACCATGATCGAGACGGCGCAGGCCGGCGACATCATCGCGATCGTCGGTCTCAAGAACGTGCGCACCGGCCACACGCTGGCGGACGAGAACAAGCCCGCCACGCTGGAGCCGATGGTGTTCCCGGCGCCGGTGATCTCCGTGTCCATCACGCCCAAGGACAAGGCCAACAGCGAGAAGCTGAGCACGGCGCTGGGCAAGATGGTGGCGGAGGACCCGTCGTTCCACGTCGAAGTGGATCAGGAGTCGGGCGAGACCATCCTCAAGGGCATGGGCGAGCTCCACCTCGACATCAAGGTCGACATCCTCAAGCGCACACACGGCGTCGAGGCCACGGTGGGCGAGCCGCGCGTGGCTTACCGCGAGACGATCACCAAGACGGTCGAGGACAGCTACCTGCACAAGAAGCAGACGGGCGGTTCCGGTCAGTACGCGAAGATCGAGTACCGCATCGAGCCGCAGCCCGCGGGGACCGGCTTCGTCTTCGAGAGCGAAGTGGTCGGCGGCAACGTGCCCAAGGAGTTCGTGCCCGCGGTCGAGAAGGGCTTCCAGGTCATGATGGAGAAGGGGCCGCTCGTCGGCTACCCGCTTGTCGACGTCAAGGTGGTGCTCACCGACGGTGGCTTCCACGCGGTCGACTCCTCGCAGCTCGCGTTCGAAGTCGCGGCCAAGGCCGCCTACCGCCAGTCGATGCCGAAGGCTGGCCCCGAGCTGCTGGAGCCGATCATGAAGGTCGACGTGTTCGTCCCCGACCAGAACGTCGGCGACGTGATCGGCGACCTCAACCGCCGCCGCGGCATCATCAGCGGCCAGGAGCCCACGCCCACCAACGTGCGCATCCGCGCCGAGGTCCCGCTCTCGGAGATGTTCGGCTACATCGGCGATCTGCGCAGCAACACCCAGGGGCGCGGCCAGTTCACGATGGAGTTCTCGCGCTACGCCAGCGTGCCGCGCAACATCCTCGAGAAGGTCAAGGAGCAGGTCAAGGAGCGCGAAGCCGCTCTCAAGAAGTGACCACAAGTCACCATTTGACCGCACAAGACTGACCGCATCGAAACGGCGCCTCCCCATCGGAGGCGCTGTTTCTGTTTTGTTCGCAAGATGATGCCCCCACTCGCGCGCGTGCCGCGCGCGGTCTCCCCCTTGTGTCTCGCTCCGCTCGCCACGGGGGAGACACGACGCTGACGCCGTCGGGCGAGGAGCGGACGCTGAGCGATCCGTATCCGCGCTGCGCGGATACGCGCCTTACGAAGCCGCTGACAGCGCTGCGCGGATACGGCTTTCTACGGCGCTGCCGTCGGCGCTGCGTCAACCTGAGCTCGCTCTGGCCCAGCGAAGCAGAAGCTCGGCTTGGGCAGCGTTGTTTCCATTTGTCGCTGAGCCAGGCGGGCAGGCAGCGGTCCTGAGCGCGCCCCTGCAGACGCCGAATCCCACTACCAAGTGGTCATAGGTAGGATCAACGAGAAGCCGCCCGAGATGACCTTTGCGGGCAGCCTTTCGTAGCGCCGGCGAGCGCCGCGCGTCCGCCGTGGGCGGCGCCCCCCTTCGAGCGAATCGACTTGAGGTTTCCTGGGGAACCTGGCGTTCCGGCGCGCGCCCCCCCGCGTGCCGAGCGCCGCCTGTCTGCCGTGGGCCACGCAACCTCTTCGAGCGAATCGACTTGAGGTTTCCTGGGGAACCTGGCGTCCCGGCGCGCGCCCCCCCGCGTGCCGAGCGCCGCCCGCGTGCGCTTATGACCAAGTGGTACAGGATTTTCACTTCGGAGCCCCCCCCTGGAATCCGCTCAGCGCGGGTCCTGCGCATTGATCCGCCGCTGGAGCTGTGACGATGAGGGCCCCTGTTGCGCGCACGTCGGCGCAGTGGGCAATGCGGCGGCCCCGATGGCCTGACGCTTTGCCCGGGTGGAGCACGGTGGTTGACAGCGGGGGGTCTCCCCCTGCCGCGCGCAGCCCGCGCTGCGCGGGCGAGCACGGCTTTGGGGGAGACCGCGCGCCGCAGGCGCGCGAGTGGGGGCATCTCACGAGCGGCGCGGCTCGGTGCGCGCCCCCACGAGCGCTGTGGCGTGAGGGCTGGTAGCAACCCGCCCCCTGGCCTACCGGATCGAAGAGCGCCTCGCGGCGGCGCTGTCGGGTCTGGCCTCGCGCGAGCACCGCTGCACGTTTCCGCACAACCCGCGCCGCCACACCCGGCGCGCGGGCGGCGGCAGTCCTGAAGGCCGCGGGCGAGCGCGATCATGACCACGTCCTGCGCCAGATCGCGCGCTTCGTCTACCGAGCGCGAGCAGCGGCGCGCGCTCGGCAGCGGGTCACGACCGGCAGCGTCGCATGCCTGTGCTTCGGGGTCCAAAGAGCTATCCGATCCGCGAGCGAGGGCTCGGAATGCAGGCGGCCGTAAGAATTTTCGCCATCGCGGCGCGCCGCCGGTCGAAGGCGCTGGCGAAGTACATGGAGAACGAATTTGCAGCTGTGGCTGCTGCTCGATGCAACGCTCGTCGCGCGCGCAGTGAGGTCCGTCACTGATGCTGGAATAGTATCGGGCTGCGGCACGCGCGAGCAGAGCCGCGCAGCGGTGCGATCTGAGCGAGCCCTCGACACGCTTTGCGCATGCCCCTAGGCTGCCCAGCAGCTCGACGCAGCCGCTTCGCCACGCTCGCATCCGCGGCGTCGCAACGCGGGTGTCGCACGTGCGGAGATCGCACCTGCAGCTGCTGATCCGTCCGCTGCGGGACGGCGTCAGCCGGGCAACCCCTGCAATCCAACGCGAGTGTGTATGACCAAGAGAACCGCCCTTCCCATCGTGATCGCCTGCGCCGCACTGGCATGCAGCGCGGAGAGTGACGGCCCGGAGAACTTCGTCCCCGCCTACGGGGGAACGCAGCCGAACTCTGCGACGGCTCCCGCACCCGGCCAGAACCCGATCAACCCTGCTTCACCGGGTGGGCCAGTTGAGCAGAGCGGGCCTGGCGGGGTGAACGAAGGAGGCACCACTCCAGGACTGGTCGCTCCAGCCCCCGCCGGCGCAGCGAGCGGCGGCGCCGTGGCGGGCTCCCCCGCGGCCCCCACTCCCGTTGGCACCCCGACTGACACTGCAGCGGCGGACGGGCCTGGGATGCTCGACGTGACGATCGAGGCGGAGACGCTGAATCAGGCCGTGTCCAAGGGCTTTTCAATGGAGCCGAGCGGAACGGCCGTGGGCGGCATCGAGGTGGGCAGCGTCATCTGTTACGACAACGTGGATCTGACGGGCGTCCAGAGCATCGACGTCAACTACGCCCGCAACCAGCCGGATGTCTCCTCCTTCGCGCGCTTCGCGATCCTGTGGGGCAGCAGCGACGTGGAGACGGCCATGAACCTCGGCGAGAAGCTGACCTCCGGGACCGGCGGTTGGTCGACGTTCCAGGCGCTCAACGTGGGGCTGGGGCGGCAGGTGTCCGGCGTGGGCCAGCTCTGCTTCCGCGGCCTGCAGGGCAACGGCATCTTCAATATCGACAGCTTCACGCTGCGCAGCACCGCCGGCACGAACGACGGCGTCACCGATTTCAAGATCCCCGTGCCGACGGGCCCTGCCGTCCCCGCGCCCAGGGTGGTGGGGAACCAGGTCCAGTTCGGAGGCGCGGGCACGAGCGTCGCGGGCAACTCCTTCTTCTGGTCCAACGGTCGATACGGCTCGGACCAGTTCTACACCGCGGAAACGGTGAAGTGGCTGAAGGACAACTGGGGCTCGCAGATCGTCCGCGCCGCCCTGGCCGTCGACGACAACAGGCCGGGTGGGACGACGACCATCGAGCAGCTCGGCGGCTACCTGACCCAGCCGTTCGACAACAAGTTCAACGTCCAGAAGGTCGTCAATGCCGCCATCGCCAACGGCATGTACGCGATCATCGACTTCCACGGCCACCGCGTGCAGGACGAGGCAGCGCAGGCCCGCCAGTTCTTCACCGAGATGGCTACCTTCTACGGTGGCTTCAACAACGTCATCTACGAAATCTACAATGAGCCCACGAACACGTCCTGGGCGGAAATCAAAGCCTACGCACAGCCGGTCATCCAGGCCATCCGCGCCGTGGATCCGGACAACCTGATCATCGTGGGTACCCCGAACTTCTCGCAGGACGTCGACGTGGCCTCGAACGACCCCATCGCGGGCAACAACATTGCCTATACCCTGCACTTCTACGCGGGCGAAGGCGCGCACGATGCGCTGCGCGGCAAGGCCACGACCGCGATGAACAACGGCATCGCCCTGTTCGTCACGGAGTGGGGCACGACTCCCGCGAACGGCCTGGGCGCGCCCAACCAGAACTCGACCAACACCTGGATGACCTTCCTGAAGCAGAACAACATCTCGCACTGCAACTGGGGCGTCGCCGATCAGGCGCAGGCAGGCGCGGCGCAGCTGGTGCGCGGCGCCAGCCCCTCGGGCGGCTGGACCGACGCGCAGCTCTCTGCTTCGGGCCGGTTGGCGAAGAGCATCATCAGCGGCTGGTGATGCTGCCGGGCCTCGAGCGATCGCTCTGACCGTGCGAAACGGCGCCTCTCCCCGAGGCGCCGTTTCTGCTTTTGCCGCGCGTAGTGGAGCGCCGTCACTGGATTCGTGGCGTGAAGCAGGATCCTGGAGTCGGGGCGGACGCGCGGAGCGGGAGCAGAGTCGGCTCGAGGGATGCTATGGAGCAGGCTCGAGGAAGCACATGGCAGAACAAATTCTGATCACGGGGGCGGCCCGCGGCCTGGGCCTGGCGATGACGCGACAGCTGCTGGAGAGCGAGTTTCGCGTGAGCGCTCTGGTGCGCGCCAAGAATGAATCGCTGACGGAGCTGCAGGCAAAGCACGGCGAGCGGCTGGGCGTGTACAGCGCGGACGTGAGCGACGAGCCATCGATCCGCAAGGTGTTCGGTGAGCTCGCGGAGCGCGTGGGCGCGCTCGACATCATCATCAACAACGCCGTGACGTACCTGGATGGCTCGCGTCCGAGCATCGAGGACGCGGATCTCTCGGTCTGCGCGCGCACGTTCGAAGTCAATTCGGTGGGGCCGCTGCGCGTCGCCAAGTATGGCCTGGCGCTGCTGCGCAAGGGCCAGCGCAAGCTGCTCGTGAACATCTCCTCCGAGGCGGGGTCGATCGGCGATTGCTGGCGCAAGGCGGAGTTCGCCTATTGCATGTCGAAATCGGCGCTGAACATGGGCTCGAAGCTGCTGCAAAACTATCTGCAGCCGGAGGGCATCAAGGTGCTGGCCCTGCACCCCGGTTGGTTCAACTCCTCGGGCCAGGGCCCCGCTCCCATCTCGGCGGAGGAAGCTGCGGTCAAGGTGCTGAAGACCATCCTGAAGCCACACCGGCTGGAGGAGCCGATGTATGTGGGGCCCGAAGGCGCGCCTCTGCCCTGGTAGTCAGGATCCTGCGTCAGCACGAGCGCTTTAGGCGGCCTCTGGCGGTCCGTATCTTGGAGTGTGAAGCTCGCCGCTGCCCTCTACTTCAGCGCACTGCTGATGGGAGGCTGCGGCGGCTCCGAGCGCCCTGGGCTGCTCAGCGACGCCGAGAACGACAAGAGCGGCCAGACGCCATTCATTCCCACGACATCGGGCTCGGGCACGACGGGCCCGACCAGCAGCGACTGCTCGTCCAAGAGCTGGTTCGGCGACGTCATCATACACTCGCAGGCGGATGTAAAGAAGCTCGCCGGGTACACGTCGGTGGTGGGTGACGTCTATGTCGAGCCGGCCACGAGCGGCGACCTCAGCGACGTGAGCTCGCTGCGCGAGCTGCGCTGCCTGGAAACAGTGTTCGGCGCGCTCACGATCGAGGGCAATCCTTCACTGTACGACCTGAGCGGGCTCGAGAAGCTGACGCAGGTGGATACCCTGAATGTATCCTTCAACTCGGGCATGGGGTCGCTGGCAGGCCCGCGCCAGCTGTCGATTTCCTCCACGCTGCGGGTCACTGTCAACGCCGCGCTCACCTCCCTCAACTCGGGCATCGTGTCCGCCGCGTCGCTCGTGATCCAGGACAACCCGCAGCTCTCCCAGTGCACCGCCACGTCGCTCGCCAAGACGCTGCACGCCCCTTGCAGCTGCGACGGCAATCTCGACAGCACGAGCTGCAACTGAGCGCCGTCAGCTCTGGGGCTCCAGAGGCCGCAGCACCAGCGCGTCGACGCCCAGATGGAAGCCGATCGACGCCGGGTTCTTGGCGCGGCTGACGAAGGTGAGCTCGTGGCTGCCCGCCTCGAGCCGCACGTCGCCGAGCCGGATGGCGCCGGTGGCGAGCACGGCGGGAGCCCAGGCGTCGTAGGCGCTGCCGAAGGGCACGCCGTCGAGCCACACCTCCAGGATGCCGTAGTCGGGAGCTCGCGTCGCGTACAGCTCGAGCCGCTGCAGCCCGCCTTGCTCGACCTGCAGCTGCACACGGACCGACTGGGGCCCTGCGTGCGAGCGACAGAACAGCTGCTGGCCACCGCTCCAGTTGCCCGCGCCGAAGCCCTCCATGCGCTGAGGCCAGCACTCTCCGCCGCTCTGCTCCACGATCGGCAGCTGCTCGGCCTGCAGCGCGCTCCGCGGCTGGTTTCTGGGCAGCTTCAGGTGATGGGCGCGCCGCTGCAGCAGAAACCAGCGCAGGCGCTCGATCTGCTGGCGGCTCAGCGACTCCGGTTGATCGTAGTAGGACATGATGTTGCGGCGAGCGAGCGCGACGCGCACACCGCCCAGCGTGAGCTCGTCGATCGCCTGACACTCCGTGGTACGCACCCCCGGATCGGGCGCCGTGTCCTGCAGGCCGTCGCCATCGAAGGCGCGCACATCGCCGCCGCAGGCTGCGAGATAGTCGGCGGCCTGGCGCGGCTCGTCGAACACGCGAGCGAAGGTGTGCCGCAGGCCGAGGTGATGGCCGAGCTCGTGCGACAGCGCCGAGATGTGGTCGTGACCACAGTGGACGTCATCGGACCAGCCCGGCATGACGACGAAGTTGTAGTCCGTCCCGGAGAAGCCGGCGCCGGTCGGCTGCGGCCCACGACCGTGCCGGTAGAACACCACCAGTCGGTCTGGATGGTGCTCGGCGATCGCGTCCGCGGCCTGTTTGGCCGCGCTCCAGTCGGGCTGCCGATCTCCCTCGAGGTCGTTGATCACACGGTTGTGCAGCACCAGCAGCTCGCGCGGATCGAAATGAAAGCGCACGCCGGCGGCGCGGTACACGTCGTTGGCGAAGGCGACCGAGCGCGCGATCTGGGCTCCGGTGACGCGCGCCGGCCGCGTGCCCTCATCATCGGCAACGCGAAACGCCAGCAGCGATACGTCGATCCAGGGCTGGGGCGGACCGGCGCCGTCGACGAACGCCTTGCCGCGCGCTTCGGGCGCGGCGTGCAGCGGATGAGCCGCCTGGCGCGCAGGGTTGCAGGCGAGGCTCGCCGCGACCAGCGCGCCCAGCCAGCGACCTACCCGATCCGGGCTGCGGCCTGGGCGCGCCGCCACCGCCCGCGCAAGGCAGGGGAGCGCTCTCGGTCTCTGCGGCGGCAGGCGCGCGGAGGGGATGTTCACGGGCTCCGCGCTAGCATGGACCTCGAATGCGCGGGAGCGTTACCCGCGTCAGACGCCATCGATCCGCGCCAGTGACGAACCATGCGGCCCCAGCGTCCCCCGGGCGACGCGCTGGCGCGCGAGGCGGCGCTCCCGCGGGCAGAGCGCCTGTCGGTACGGGAATTGCCAGCGATCGTTCGTGCCAGCGATCTCGGGAAGGGTTTTGCGCTCCGGCGTCGCGCTCTTGTTGTGGCTGTGCGCGCTTTGCCGGAGCGGGAGCGCCGGAGCCGGCCAGCCCACGGAGCTGCGGTGGCGCCCGGAGTGGCCGCGCTTTCGGACCGCCGAGGTGATCTTCACGGGGGTGCTGCTGGTGCCGATCGCCGGGGCGCTCTTCCTGTACCCGCACCCGAAGGCGAACTGGCACGGCGGCATCGCGTTCGATGAAGCGGCTCGCGATGCGCTGCTGCTGCACGACCGAAGCCAGCGCGAGCGCGCCGCGCGCGTGAGCGATACCATCTACCATGGCCTCGCCGTGTATCCGCTGCTGGTCGACAATGCGCTGGTGGCCTGGGGCGTGCACGGCTCCGGCGACGTGGCGCTGCAGATGCTGGGCATCAATCTGGAAGCTTACGCATTGACCGGAGCCATCGCGCTCAGCGGCGAGGCCCTGGGCCGCGTCAGGCCCGCCGAGCGTGGCTGCCGCGCGGATCCGGGCTACAGCTCCAAGTGCAACAGCCCGAGCGCCATGAACAAGAGCTTCATGAGCGGCCACACCGCGATCAGCTTCACCAGCGCCGGCCTGATCTGCGCGCACCACGCGAACCTGCCGCTGTACGGCGGCGGTTGGGCGGACACCGCGGCGTGCTGGCTGGCGCTGGCGCTCTCGGCGGGAGCCGGCGTGCTGCGCGTGGCCTCGGACAATCACTACACCAGTGACGTGCTGCTGGGCAGCGCCGTCGGCATCGCCAGCGGCTATTTCCTGCCGAACTGGCTGCATTACCGCGCTCCGACGCGGGAGCAAGGGCGCGCGCAGCGGCAGCGCTGGACGAGCTGGCTGCCCAGGTTTCGCCTGCCGGACTCGCCCACGTTCTACGCCGTGCTCGCCCCGCGCTTCGCCAGCGGCTACGCAGGAGCCTCGCTGGTCGGCAGCTACTGACAGCGGGAGGCCGCGCTCAGGAGGCCGCGCCCAGCCAGCGCTCGAACCAGGCCGTCGCCGCCTCCACGAAGCGCTGCTTGTTGCGCAGCTGCAACAGCTCGTGCCCCTCTTCCCTGAACAGCAAGTACTCGACCGGCACCCCGCGGGCGCGCGCGGCCGCCACCACCTGCTCCGCCTCCTCCAGCGGCACGTTGCTGTCATTCTCACCGTGCACCACCAGCAACGGCGCACGCAGGCGGTCGAAGCGATGGATCGGTGAGAGCTCGCGCAGCAGCTCGGCGTGCTGCTGGGGGTGGCCGTACTTGGGGTAGGCGGCGGCAGCGATCCAGGGCTCGGTGTGCGCGTAAAACGTGAGGAAATCGGCCATGCCGCACACGTCCATGCCGGCGGCGAACAGCTCGGGATAGAAGACCAGCGCGGCCAGCGTGAGATAGCCGCCGTACGAGCGCCCCGCACAGCCGAGGCGGCGTGGGTCCGCGATGCCGCGCTCGACCAGGTATTGCGCGCAGGCCGCCACGTCTGCGATCGCGGCGAAGCGCCGCTCGAGATTGTCCGCGTTGACGAAGGCGTGGCCGAACCCGGAGGACCCGCGCACGTTCGGCGCGAAGACGCTGATGCCAGAGGCCGCGAGCTGCTGAAACAGCGGATTGAAGGTCGGCCGTTCCTGAGCCTCCGGGCCGCCGTGCAGGTGGATCAGCGCCGGACCGGGCGCGCTCTGCGAGGCAGGACGATAGAGCCAGCCCGTCAACTCGAGCCCATCGGCAGCGCGCAGCCGCTCCAGGCTCGGCACGGTGATGGGCGGCCGCCACTCCGGGGGCTGCCGGGTGACGGCTTGCCAGCTGCCGCGCTCGCGATCGAAGAGCCACACCGCGCGCGGGTGGCCGGGGCCCTCGAGCGTCAGCGCGAGCCAGCGCCCGTCGAGCGAGAAGCTGCAGTCATCCGCGATCGGCTCCGGCAGCGGCAGCGCGCTGCGCGTCTCGTGCCGGAGATCGAGCAACTCGCACTCGCTGCGGCCGGCGGCGTTCCAGAGCAGCAAGGCGGTGCGACCGTCCGCCGTGAGCTCGATCTGCTCCAGATCGGCGTCGCTGCGCTGAGCGATCACTCGCGCCGGCGTGCCCGCCGCCAGCGGCACCTCGAACAGCGCGTGCAGATCGCGCCCCGCGTCGCTGCGCAGATAGGCGACGCGCACGTCCGGACAGAGCCGCCCGAGGTCCGTCGAGCCCAACCCCGCGTGCGGCAGCAGCTGCCGCTCCTCGCCGCTGCGCAGATCGACCGACCAGACGCTGCGCGCGCCGCGCGGACCGCGCCGGATCAGCGCGACCTGGTTGCTGCGATCGAGATCGAGCACCAGCGGCTGGCCGCCGGCCGCGATGCGCCGGGACCAGCCCGTGCCGGCGTTCTCCAGGCGCGCCAGCCCCTCCCCTACCTGCGGCGTGGTGTGCGCCACCGCGAGCACCCCGCGCTCGTGCGTCCAGGGCCCCAGAAAGCTCGCTCCACCCGGCGTGCCCTCCAGCTGGTGCGGGTCGCGGCCATCGCGGCGCACGACCCAGACCTGCGTGCGCGGCGTACCCTGCGGCGCGACCAGCAGCGCCAGCCACTCGCCTTCGATCGACCAGCGCACGAGCCGCACGAAGCCTGGGGCGCCCGGCAGCAGCTGGTCGACGCCGCGGCTGCGATCGTGGATCCACACGCGGGGCGTGCCGTCCCGATCGGAGACGTAGGCGATCTTGGAGCCGTCGGGCGACAGCGCCGGCGACCACGCGGCGCTGGCGCTGGCCAAGCCCGGGTGCAGCGAGCCAGGGTGCATGGCGTCCGGGTGCATCGCGCCCGGGTGCAGCTCACTCAGCCGAGGTGGTGCGTCCCGAGCCATAGCTCCAGCAAGGCCAGCTGCCAGGTGACGTTCGAACCCAGGTTCGAGCGGATCTCGTTGGGCGCCGCGAGCAGCTTCTGCACGTAGTCCTCCCGGAACAGGCCGCGCTGCCGGGCCGCCGCTCCGGTGAGCGCCGCCTGGACTTTGTCGAGCAGCCCTCCCGACAGATAGCGGATGCCCGGAACGGGGAAATATCCCTTGGAACGATCGATGACGGCCGCGGGCAAGAGCTGCCGGGCAGCGTCCTTCAACACGCCCTTGCCACCCTGGGCGAGCTTCAGCTCCGGCGGGCAGGCCGCCGCCAGCTCCACCAGCTCGTGATCCAGGAAGGGCACGCGCCCCTCCAACCCCCATGCCATGGTCATATTATCGACGCGTTTCACCGGATCGTCCACCAGCATGATCGTGCTGTCGATGCGCAAGGCAGCGTCCAGCGCCGTCTGCGCGCCGGGCTGCGCGAAGTGCTCGCGCACGAACTCGCGGCTCACGTCGCTCGGGGCGAGAAATGCCGGTGAAATGATCCGCTCCAGCAGCGCCCGCGGCCGATCGAAGAACACGCCGGCGTAGGCCTCCAGCGCGCGCTCCCGCGGCGCGTCCGCGAGCGGTGGATACCAGTCGTAGCCGGCGAAGATCTCGTCGGCACCCTGCCCCGACTGCACGACCTTGACGTGCCGCGCCACCTGCTCGGACAGCAGGTAGAAGGCCACTGCGTCGTGGCTGATCATGGGCTCGCTCATGGCCTCGATCGCGCCGTCCACCGCCGGCAGCAGCCGCTCGTTGGAGATGCGGATCTGGGTGTGACGGGTGCCGAACGTGCGCGCGATCAGGTCGGAGTAGGCAAACTCGTCCCCGCTCTCTCCGCCCCCTGCCTCGAAGCCGATGCTGAACGTCGCCAGATCTTGCTGGCCCGACTCGGCCAGCAGCGCCACCACCAGGCTGGAGTCGAGCCCGCCCGAGAGCAGCACGCCCACGGGCACGTCCGCCACCATGCGCCGTTGCACGGCGAGCCGTAGCGCGGCGATCACGCGCTCGCGCCACTCGCCCGCCGAGTATTGCTGGCTGGGGCGGCTGAAGCGCGGCTGCCAGTAGACGCTGTCGCGCCAGCTGCCGTCGCGCTCGATCACGCGCACGGTCGCGGGCGGCAGCTTGCGCACGCCGCGCACGATGGTGTGCGGCGCGGGCACCACCGAGTGGAAGGTCATGTAGTGATGCAGCGCCACCGGGTCGATGCCCGTGTCGAGCTCGGGGTCGACCCGGCTGCCCGCCTGGTTGCGGGCCGCCAGCGCCGGCAGGCTGGACGCGAAGCGCAAGCGCCGCGGGCCGCTCGCCAGATACAGCGGCTTGATGCCCAGCCGATCGCGGGCCAGCACCACGCGCCCGCTCTCGCGCTCGGCGATGGCGAAGGCGAACATGCCGAGGAAGCGCTCGACCGCGCCCTCGCCCCAGGCGTGATAGGCCTTCAGGATCACCTCGCTGTCGGAGCCGGAGAAGAAGCGATAGCCTCGCTGCTCGAGCTCGCGGCGCAGCTCGCGGTAGTTGTAGATGCAGCCGTTGAAGGCCAGCGCCAGCCCCAGCTCGCTGTCCACCATGGGCTGCGCGCCGGCCGCGCTCAGATCGATGATCGTCAGGCGGCGGTGCGCGAGCCCGATCGGCCCCTGCTGCCAGATGCCTGCGCTGTCGGGCCCGCGCCGCTGCAGGCACGCGGCCATCGCCTGCAGCGCGCCGACGTCGGCCGCCTGTCCATCGAAGCGTATCTCACCCGCAAAGCCGCACACGGCTGCCTCCCGATCTCTTTGGCTCCTGGAGTTCCGGCTGCACGCGGGACTGCTGCTCGACCGAGCTCATTGCAACAGCCATGTGTCCTTGGTGCCCCCACCGCGCGAAGAGTTGACCACCAGGCTGCCCGGCGGCGCCACGCGCGTGAGCGCGGCCGGCACGACCACGGGCTCTGCCCCGTGATACACAAACACCCGCAGATCGATGTGACGCGGACGCAGGCGCCCGCCGCTCAGCGTCGGATGCGTGGACAGCTGCACCACCTCCTGCGCGATCCAGCGCTCGGGCTGCTGCTCGATCAGCGCGCGCGCCCGGCTCAGCTCGGCGTCGCTCGCGTGCGGGCCGATCAACACGCCCAGCCCGCCGTAGCCGTCCACGGGCTTGAGCACCAGCTGATCGAGGCGCTGCAGCACCAGAGCCAGCTGATCGGGCTCCGCGCATTGATAGGTTGGCACCTGCTCGAGCAGGGGGCGCTCGCGCAGGTAATATTCGATGAAGCGCGGCACGTAGGCGTACATCGCCTTGTCATCGCCCAGGCCGTTCCCCAGTGCGTTGGCGAGCGCGAGCGTCCCGGCTCGCACCGCTGCCAGCAGGGCCCCCCCCAGCACCTTGCCGTCGGCCGCGCGCCGGTGCCAGACCTGCTCATCCATGCGCAGGTAGAGCACGTCGATGCCGGTCCTGGCCGTGCCGGAGACGCGCCAGAGCCGGCCTTCGGCAAAGAGCAGCTCCGCCGGCTCGAGCAGCGGAATGTCCATCGCTTCGGCCAGAAAGCGGTGCTCGAACCAGGCGGAGTCGCTCGCCCCGGAGCTCAACAGCCCGAGCTGCGGCGTGCTGCTCGCGCGCGGCGGCGCGGACTGCTCCAGCAACTGCCGCAGCAGGCGCGGAGCCGGCTCGGGGTCGAGCAGCGCCTGTCGCTCCACGAGCTCGGGCAACACCCGGCGCAGGGAGCGCCGGGCGTGCACCGCATAGGCAACCCCCGAGGGCACGCGCAGGTTGTCCTCGAGCACGAGCCAGCGCCCATCCTGATCCCGGATGATGTCGAAGCCGCAGACATGCGCGCGGCGCATGCCGGCGGGCACGGCCTTGCCCGCTTGCCGATAGCCGGGGGAGCGCTGCACCAGCCACTCCGGCAGCACCCCGTCTCGCACGATCGCCGCCTCGCCGTAAATGTCCTGCAGGAAGGCGTCCAGGGCTCGGGCGCGCTGCGCCGTGCCGCCTTGCACGCGGCTCCACTCTTCCCCCGACAGCACGCGCGGTACGAGGTCCAGCGGCAACGCGCGCGCGTGTTGCTCGCCGGAGGGGCGAAATACGATGCCGGCCGCCTTCAGCTCGCGCTCCAGGCGACGGGCGCGCTCGCGCAGCTCCGGCGCGCCCAGCGCGCACAGCGCCGAGAGCACGCCGGCGTGCGCCGCGCGCGGCCGAGCGTCGGCCTGCAGGGCCTCGTCGTAACCGCGCCGCGGATAGCTCGCCAGCAGCGGCGAGGCATCGCCCAGGGCCGCCGGAGCCTCGCCGCGCGTTTCAGCCAGCAACAGGTCGACCACGTCGCGCACGTCGGAGCGCTCGCGCAAGGCCTCGCGCTGGCGAGCCGAGGAGCTGCCGCGTGCCAGCGCGGCGTCCAGCTGGCGCTCGACCAGCGCGCGGTCGCCGCTGGCATCGAGCTCGGGTGCGAGCTGCTCGCAGAGCTGCCGCAACAGCACGCCGGCAGGCACCGGGCGCGCTCCCGCGAGATCGACCAGCTCGCCCTCCAGCCCCGAGCGCGCGGCCCGCCAGAGCGCGGCGCGCTGCAGTGCCGCCGGCGCTGGACGGTACCGTTCCCCGGCTTGCAGCCGCGCGATCTCGCGCGCCACCACCGCGCGGAACAGGCCCGCGATCAAGATCACCGTGTCGACGGACGGACAGGAGTCGCAGACTCGCAGCTCGATGGTCGGCGCGTGCGCCGAGGGGCGGACGTCGAAATACAGCATGCCCGGGTCGCTGATCACACCGGAGGCCACCAAGTCGCGCACGCAGGCGTCGTATTCGGCAGCGCTGCCGAAGCTGCCCGCTGGGCCTGTGGTGGGCCAGCGCGACCAGATCAGGCTGCGCGAGCTGGCGTAACCCGTGTCGGCTCCGACGCGCGAGAAGGGCGAGCTCACCGAGAGCGCGAGCAGCGGCGGCAGCCAGGGCGAGACCCGCTCCAGCAGCCGCACCGCCAGGTCGCGGTCGGAGATGCCGACGTGCACCTGCATGCCGCAGATCAGCTGCTCGCGCACCAGCAGCTGGTAGTCGGCGAGCATGCGCTGAAAGCGCGGCGTCTCCGTCATCGTGAGCGGGGCGCAGAGCGGCATTGTGCCCGCTGCGGCCACGCCCACCCCCAGCGACTCGGCGGTGGCGATCAAGCTCGAGCGCAGCGCCACCAGGTGCTCGCGTAGCTCGCTCAGCGAGCTCGTCACGGCGCTGTTCGTCTCGACCACGGATTGCTGGAGCTCCGCGGCATAGCTGCCCGCCGGGCTCTCGCCCGCGGCGGACAGCCGAGCCAGGATCTCACTCGCCCGCGGCGTCAGTCGGCGACTGGTCAAATCGACGAGATGAAACTCTTCTTCCACGCCGAGCGTGAGGGATTCGCGAGTCATGTTGGAACGTCGGAGCGTTCGCGATCGGAGCAAACACCATGCCGGCCCTGGAACGCCTGCCAGCCCTGACAGGTAGAGAAAAACGCCACAGCGAGCGCAGCGGCGCTGCGACAGCTTTGCAACCCGCTACAGGGCCAGCTGGCATCGCGCTTCGGGTTAGCTGACAGCCGCTGGCCGAAGAGCGCCCCGAGGCGGGCTCAGGGCCGTGTGGAAGAGGACCGGCCCCCAAACTATCCCCGCTTTGTTCCAGCGTGGAACGCGAGTGCTGCGCGCCCGAGCAGCCACCCTCACGGATCGTCGTCAAAGGCTCGAGGCTCGCCCGATCGGGTCGTTCAGGACTGCGTGGCCCGCCTCCTCCCCTCGCGAGTCGCCTGCTGGCTCCTGGTGGCGAGCGGTGTGGGCTCGATCGGCTGCCCCCAGCTGCTCGATGACGACTTCGGGACGCGCTCGAGGTTTTCCGATCGCGACGCCGGGATCTGCCTGGATGGGGACTGCGATGTCCCCTTTTCGGGTGGGTTCGCGGGCGAGGCGGGCAGCTCGGCCGAGGAGGATCCTGACGCTGGTGCGGCAGGCAGCGGCTCCGGCGGTCAGGGCGGCGTGGGCGGTCAGGGCGGCGGCGGCGCCAACGCGGGAAGCTCCGGCGCGGCGGGCGCAGGCGGGAGCTCCGGCGCGGCGGGCAGCGCGGGGGCGAGCGGTGCTGGCGGCAGCGCGGGGGCAGCGGGCAGCGCGGGCACGGGCGGCAGCGGCGGCGGGGCCGACGCTTGCTGGACGCTGGAGCTCACCGGGACCGATGATGGCGAAGGCAGCAACTGCCTGGACATCCACGGCTGGAACAACATCTCGAAGGGGCCGGGCACCACGCTCAGCCTGAGCTACCAGAATGGGGACCCCTGCTTCGTGGGCACGATCAGCACCGCGTCCGCCGGCTGGGGCGCGGTCTACAATTTGACCTTCGCCAACAGCGATGGTGGCGGCGCGACCTGGAACGCGGACTCGCACGGCGTGACCGGGTTCGACTACGTCTATAGGGGCAACACCAAGCCCGCGTCGTTGAGAGTGATCTACAAGAGTCAGGGTAGCAGCGCCGACTTCTGCAAGGTGATCGGCCCCAGCGACGTCTCCGTGCCGTTCGCAGAGACCACGAATTGCGGCAGCGGCTCAGGGACCGCAGTGGACACGGCGCACCTGTACAACCTGATCCTCGCCTTCCCGGTCGGCAGCCAATCCTATCCGGTCGACTTCTGCGTCACGATCAGCGCGCGAAACTGAGTCGAGCGCCGGCGGAGTCAGAGCACGCAATAGGAGCCGACGTACGGGCGCGCGGCAGCGTTGGCGCCCGAGCTCGGGATCAGCAGCTCGCAGCGCATGCCTGAAGGGCAGCTGCAATAGTCGGCGTCGCGCGCATTGCCATCGCAGCGGCAGGTGCAGACATTTTGCTGCCACACGGGCTCGGGCGAGACGAGCGGCGGCACGGGGATGAGATCGACGCCCTCGCGCGTGCACTCGACGGCAGCGGTGCTCGAGCTCGCCCGACAGTCAGTGGCCGCGGGCGAGCGCATGAGACAGGTGTTGCCCGCGCCGCAGCGCGCGTCTTGCTGGAGCTGCACGTCCCCCAGCACGAGCGGCGGCGTGTCGGCGTCCAGGGGCCCGCACGCTTGGCCCACGCGTGAGCTACCCGCCAGCGCCTCCTGCTGCTCGGGGCCGCGGGTCGGCCTCGCTTCCTCATCCGGCGCCTCGGGGGCGGGTGCCGCAGGCCGCGCCGTCACCAGTTCGCTGCTCTGCTGTTGCTGCGCTGGATCGCCGTCGCCCAGTGGTGAAGGGCTGGGGCCATCCTCCGCCAGGCCGCCGCAGGCGAGCAGGATCCCAAGCCAGGCGCTGACCAGCCACCGCTCAGTGAAGGCACGCATTTCTCGCTTCGTGTCTCGGCGCCCGCGCTTCCGTCAGCTGCGCCCTCTGCCCCGCTTCGGATCAGCTCAGAGCCAGGCCAGCGCTCCCAGCTGCGGCAGCGCGATGCCGATCAGCATCAGCGCGCCCCCCGCCAGCTCGCGCCCGCTGGGCACGGTGCCCCAGCCCACAAAACCGATCGTGAACGCGAACACCGGCGCCAGCAGCAGGAGCAGCGCGGACTCCGCCGCGCGCAGCCCGCGCAGCGAGTACATGATGCAGAGGCGGCCCGCGAACGGCCCGAAGCAAGCGGCGCCCGCCACAGAGATCCAGAAGCGCGGGCCAGCGGCGAGCGCGCGCTCCAGCAGGTGGGGAACACATCCCAGCAAGCCCACGGCGATCCACAGTCGCAGCATGTTGACGCCTGCGGGCAAGATGCGATGGATCACGCGGCGCGTGATCACCTGCATGGAGCCGAAGCTCGCCGCTGCTCCGAGCGCCCAGGGCACGCCGCTGCTCGCTGCTTCGAGCGACAGCGGCCAGCGCATCACGCACAGCCCCGCCAGCGCCGTGAGCCCCCCGACCGCGAGCCGCCGGGTCACCGGCTCGCGCAGCAGCAGCGCGCCCAGCACGCCCACGAACACGACCTCCGTGCGCAGCAGCACGCTGTTGATGGCCGGGTCGAGCCGAGCCACCGCCTGAGCCCCACAATAGTTCCCGGTGATGGTCAGCACGGCCAGCAACAGCGCGGGCGCCCAGAGCAAGCGGGGCGGCACCGCGGGTACCGGCGGCTCCGCCGCGACAGGCGCGACAGGCGCGACAGGCGCGACAGGCACGGGCCGACGCTCGACCCAGGCCGCGCCCAGGCTGAGCACGGCCGCCACCACCAGCAAGGCAAAGGCCAGCACGTCGGCTGGAGCAAACTGCGCCGCGCGCTTGTACGGAAACAAGTACGCCGCGGAGCAAACGGCCCCGAGCAACGAAAAAGCCAGGCCCCGGCCGCGTTCGGACAACATCGGCGGTCCGAATGTCAGAGACGAGCGCTCGACGACAGCGAAAACGGCACAGGCTCTGCCCAAAAGCGGGGCATCCTGGCACCTGACCCGGCGCCCGAATGCCGCTATGATCGCTGGACTTTTGGCCCAGGATCTCTTCAGTGAGCGATTTCGCGCCGCCTCCGTCGCGTGCGGGCTGGCAGCCTCCCTGATCGGACTCACCGCCTTCGCCGGCTGGGTGCTGGGCAACGAACACCTGCAAGGCAGCGTCTTCGCCGGCATCAACATGAAGACCAACACGTCGCTGTGCGTGACGTTGCTGGGCGCGCTCGTGGTGCTGCTGGGGCTGGGCGAGCGCGCGGAGCGCTGGGTCCCGGCGGGCGCCGGCCGCATCCCGGCGGGCGTGGTGCTCGGCATCGGTGCCGCGACGCTGTTCGAGCACCTGTCGGGCGTCAACCTCGGCATCGACGAGCTGCTCTTCGATGAGGCCGCCGGCGCAGTCGCCACCGAGAGCCCCAACCGCATGGGCCCGATGGCTTGCGTGTGCTTCTCTCTGCTGGGCCTGGCGCGGTTGCTGATCGATCGGCGCTGGGGCGAGGAGCGCGCGCCCTTTCAATACCTGGCGCTGATCGTCACGCTGATCACCTCGGTGCCGCTGCTCGGCTATCTGTACGACGCGCGAGCCCTGTACAGCGTGGGCAAGCTCACCGCGATCGCGCTGCCGACGGCGCTGGCGCTGTGGCTCGTCTCGGTGGGGATGCTGATGGCGCAGCCGGAGGTCGGGCTGATGCGCCGCCTCGTCGCCCAGGACAGCGGTGCCATCCTGCTCCGGCGCCTGCTGCCGGCTGCGATCCTGGTGCCGGCGTTGATCATGCTGTTGCGCCTGTGGGGTCAGGATCTCGGACTGTTCGATCAGGTCGTCGGTCGCGCGCTGGAGGTGATCGCGTTCAGCCTGGTGTTCCTGACGGTGATCTGGCGCACCGGCGACGTGGTGTTCCGGCAGGCGGTAAATGCCGCGCGCGCGGAGCGCAGCCTGCACGAGCAGGTGGTACGATCGCTCGACGCGCTCGCCGACGCCGACCGGCGCAAGACGGAGTTTCTGGCCGTGCTCGCGCACGAGCTGCGCAACCCGCTCGCCCCCGTACGCAACGCGGTGCACCTGCTGCGGGCTCGCGCCGGCGTGCACTCCGAAGCCACCGAGCCGCACGCGGTGATCGAGCGGCAGGTGGAGCACCTGGCTCGCCTGATCGATGACCTGATGGACGTCAACCGCATCTCGCGAGATACCCTGGAGCTGCGCAAGGGCCCCGCCCGGCTGTCCGAGATCGTGACCGGCGCGCTGGAGGCCAGCCGCTACCTGCTGGAGGCGCATCAGCACCGCGTGAGCGTGCAACTGCCGGAGCAGGAGGTGCAACTGGACGCCGACGCAGCGCGCCTGGTGCAGGTCCTGACCAACCTGCTCACCAACGCTGCCCGCTACACGCCCGCCGGCGGAGAGATCTCGCTCGGCGCTCGGCTCGAGCCGCGCGCCGGGGCAGGCTCCGCCGAGGAGCACGAGCTGACGCTCAGCGTGCGCGACAACGGCATCGGCATCGAGTCGGAGCAGCTAGCGCGCGTGTTCGACATGTTTTATCAGGTGGGGCGCAGGCAGGGCGGCCTCGGCATCGGCCTGGCCCTGGTGCGCAAGCTCGTCGAGCTGCACGGCGGGAGCGTGGTCGCGACGAGCGATGGCAGCGGCCTGGGCAGCACCTTCACGCTGCGCTTGCCTCGAGCGCTGCCCCTGCCCGTGCCCCCTGCTCCCGCCAGCCTGGCGGCGCCGGCGTTGCCCGCCCTGCAGCGCCTGAACGTGCTCGTGGTGGAGGACAATCGAGACTCCGCCGAGATGCTGGGCGAGCTGCTGGAGCTGGCGGGCGCGCAGGTTCAGCTGGCACACGACGGCGAGAGCGCGCTCAGCCTGGCCGCGCAGTTCGAGCCGCAGGTCATCTTGCTCGACATCGGGCTGCCCGGGATCAGCGGCTACGACGTGGCGCGCCAGGTGCGCAGCTCCGGCTGGGGAGCCCGCGCGCGCATCGTGGCGCTCACTGGCTGGGGCAACGCCGATGACCGCGTGCGTTCCAGGGACGCGGGCATCGACCGGCACCTGGTCAAGCCGGTCCAGCCCAGCGCGCTGATGGCGCTGCTGGCCGAGCTGCACGACCTGCACGGTGAAGGCCGCCCCCCTGCCGCTGGCACCTCGGCACCGGGTCTCGAGCGCGCGTGAAGCGGGTCGATCACGGTCTGGTCCGCGTGCGGGGGGCACGCGAGCACAACCTGAAGAACGTGGACGTCGAGATCCCGCGCGACGCGCTGGTGGTGTTCACGGGCGTCTCGGGCTCCGGCAAATCCTCGCTGGCCTTCGGTACCCTGTATGCCGAAGCGCAGCGCCGCTACCTCGAGTCGGTGTCGCCGTACGCGCGGCGCCTGTTCGATCAGATGCCGGTGCCCGAGGTCGACCAGATCGACGGTTTGCCGCCGGCGGTGGCGCTGCAGCAACACCGTGGGGGCGTCACCACGCGCTCGTCGGTGGGCAGCGTCACCACGCTCTCCAACCTGCTGCGCATGTTGTACTCGCGCGCCGGCGACTATCCGCCGCGCCAGCCGCTGTTGCACGCGGAGGCGTTCTCGGCGAACACCCCCGAGGGCGCCTGCCCGGCGTGCGAAGGCCTGGGGCGCGTCTACGCGGCAACGGAGGCCTCGATGGTGCCGGACGACACGCTCACCATCCGTGAGCGCGCCATCGCGGCCTGGCCCAGCGCGTGGCAAGGCCAGAACCTGCGCGATATCCTGACCACGCTCGGCTACGACGTCGACGTCCCCTGGCGCGAACTGCCCAAGAAGGACCGGAACTGGATCCTGTTCACCGACGAGCAGCCCGTGGTGCCGGTCTACGCGGGTTTTACGCTGCCCGAGGTCAAGCGCGCGCTGCGCCGCAAGGAAGAGCCGAGCTACATGGGCACCTTCACCAGCGCCCGGCGCCACGTGTTGCACACCTTCGCGACCAGCCAGAGCGCGCTGATGAAGCGGCGTGCCGCTCGCTACCTGCTGAGCCAGGACTGCGCCCAGTGCCACGGCAAGCGCCTGCGCCGCGAGGCGCTGAGCGTGCGCTTCGCGGGTCTGGACATCGCCGAGATGTCGCGCCTGCCGTTGAAGGTGCTGGCAGCCACTCTGGAACCCTACGCCCGGGCTGCCGCGCCCCAGGACGCGGCCCGGCACCTGGAGCAGGCGCTGGTGCTGCGCCGGATCAGCGAAGACATGCTGGCGCGCTTGCACGTGCTGCTCGACCTGGGCCTGGGCTACCTGGCGCTCGATCGCAGCACGCCGACGCTCTCGCCGGGTGAGCTGCAGCGGCTGAGGCTCGCGACCCAGGTGCGCTCCAATCTGTTCGGAGTCGTCTACGTCCTGGATGAGCCGTCCGCCGGCTTGCACCCCGCGGACACGGAGGCGCTGCTGCGCGCGCTCGACGGGCTGAAGGCGGCCGGCAACACCCTGTTCGTCGTGGAACACGAGCTGGACGTGATCCGACACGCCGACTGGATCGTCGACGTGGGGCCGCGCGCCGGCGAACACGGCGGGCGCATCCTGTACAGCGGGGCGCCAGGCGGCCTGCGGGGGGTGGCCGAGTCGCAGACGGCGCGGCATCTGTTTCGGGCCGTTGCACCGCCGCGCGCCCCGTCGCGCACGCCCGCTGGCTGGCTACGCCTGCAGGGCGTCACGCGCAACAACCTGCACGAGCTGGACGCAGCCTTTCCCCTCGGGTTGCTCACCAGCGTGACGGGCGTATCGGGCTCCGGCAAATCGACGCTGGTGAGCCAGGCGCTGGTCGGGCTGCTGAGCGAGCAGCTCCTGCTCCGCGGGCAGCCCGCACCCCGTGGCGCGGACGAGGATGCGCAGGCAGAAGGCGATGAGCCCGAGCACGCGGCCGTCGAACCGCTGCGCGGCAACGTCAGCGCCGGGCTGGAGCAGATCCGGCGCCTGGTGGTGGTGGACCAGAAGCCGATCGGGCGCACTCCGCGCTCGAACCTGGCGACGTACACGGGCCTGTTCGACCACGTGCGCCGGCGGTTCGCGGCGACCCCCACCGCGCGCGCCCGGAAGTATGACGCCGGGCGCTTCTCGTTCAACGTGGCGAAGGGGCGCTGCGGGACCTGTGAAGGCGAAGGCTCGGTGATGGTGGAGCTCTCCTTCCTGCCCAGCGTCTACGCCCCCTGCCCCGATTGCCACGGCGCCCGTTACAACCCCAAGACCCTGGAGGTGAAGCTTCGCGACAAGAGCATCGCCGACGTGCTGGCGCTGACGGTGGACGCGGCCGCGGAGTTTCTGGCGGATGACCCGGGCAGCGGGCGCGCGCTCGCGGCCCTGCAACAGGTCGGGCTCGGTTACCTGCGGCTGGGCCAGCCCGCCACGGAGCTGTCCGGTGGTGAAGCCCAGCGCATCAAGCTCGCCACCGAGCTCCAGCGAGCGCAGCGATCCGGTACGCTGTACGTGCTGGACGAGCCCACGACGGGCTTGCATCCCTCCGATGTGGAACGCCTGATGGCGCAGCTGCGCGGGCTGGTCGAGTCGGGCGCGAGCGTGGTCGTGGTGGAGCACGACTTGCACGTGGTGGCCGGTAGCGACTGGGTGATCGACATGGGTCCCGGCGCAGGCGACGAGGGCGGCCGCATCGTCGCGGCAGCGCCGCCCGCCGAGCTGGCACGCTCGAGGCTGGGGCGTACGGCGGGCTATCTGGCGCGTTTTCTCGGCCTCGGCAGCTCGTGACGGTACAGATTCTGTGCACTGAGGCGCCGGTGCACGCCCACGCGGCGGCCGAAAAGCAGCTGCGCGGGAAACTTTGGTGTGACAGCAGCAAGCGGCACGACCAGCTGACGTGCGCCGGGCAGGGTGTGTTAGGACGGAGAAATGGCGCGGTTCACGGGCTGGCTGCAGCGGGTCGTTTCGTTCCGAGACAGGACCGCGAGCGCCTATGCCATGCTGGCGTGTGCCGCGCTCGCCTCCTTCCTGGTGATTCGCGCGCGCGGAGAGCGCCTGACCGCGCCCGCGGAGCCGGCGGTCGGGCTCGGGTCGAGCCCGGGCGAGCAGATCCTGCTGCACGTATTGATGAGCTTGCTGCTGGTGATCTTGGCGTCCCGTGCTCTGGGCGCGCTGTTTCGGCATCTGCATCAGCCGCCGATCCTCGGTGAGGTGCTGGCCGGCATCCTGCTCGGTCCATCGCTGCTCGGGCGCGTCGCTCCGGGCTTGCAAGCGCTGATCTTACCGGAGCGCATCGCGCCGCAGCTCGGCCTGCTCTCACAGATCGGGATCGTGCTGTTCGCGTTCCTGATCGGCATCGAGTTCGACGCGCGCCGGCTGCGCAAGATCCCGCGCCCGCTGCGGCTCACCTCCCATGCCAGCATGCTGGCGCCCTTTCTGATGGGCGCGGCGCTCGCGCTCTGGCTGTATCCGACGCACTCGGCCGGCGGTGTGAGCTTCACCAGCTTCGCTTGCTTCCTGGGCGCCTCGCTCTCGGTGACGGCCTCTCCGGTGCTGGCGCGCATCCTCGTGGACCGCGGCCTGCACAAGTCGCGCCTGGGCGCTCTGGCGTTGGCCTGCGCCGCCGTGGATGACGTGAGCGCGTGGGGCTTGCTCGCGCTCACGCTGGCCATCACCCGCGCGGACGCCGGCCACGCGCTGCGCACGCTCCTGCTCGGGCTGCTCTATCTGTGGTTCATGCTGGCGTTGGTGCGGCCCTTCGTGCGGCGCTCGCTGGTCGGCGTGGAGCAGGCGATCCATCCGCAGCACATCACGGTCGCGGCGCTGGTCGCGCTGTTCGCCAGCGCGCTGGTGACCGAAGCCATCGGGCTGCACGCCCTGTTCGGCGCTTACCTGTTCGGGGCCATCATCCCGCGCGACTCCCAGCTCGCCCGCCAGCTGAGCCATCGCCTGCGCGACCTCGTGATCGTGGTATTCTTGCCGGCCTTCTTCGCCTTCACGAGCCTGCGCCTGCAGCTGAGCTTGCTCCAGGCTTCGGACATCGCGCGCGGCGCGGTGCTGATCGCCGTGGCCTGCGCCTCCAAGTTCGGCGGCAGCGCGCTCGCCGCCCGCGCGGCGGGGCTGCCCTGGCGAGAGGCGCTGGGGCTCGGCATCTCGCGCAACACGCGCGGCCTGCTGGAGCTGATCGTGCTCCACGTCGGGCTCGACCTGGGCGTGATTTCCCCGCGGCTGTTCGCGCTGCTGGTGATCATGGCGCTGCTCACCACGCTGGCGACGTCGCCCTTGCTCAGCCTGGCGCAACCCTGGGCCGCGCTCGCGCCGCGCCTGGCGCCGGCGCGCGGCGCCTGACCTCTGCGCTCAGCGGCGCGCCTGCTGGATCACCCGTTGCCCGATCACGGGCTGAGGCCGCGCCTCCTGCGAGATCAGCACGTCTGCGACGGAGCGGCGCGCGGCGCGCTCGGGGGCATGCTGGGCCCACCACTGCTCGGCGCGCTCGCGGGTCCACGGCTGCACCAGCGGGATCGCCTGCAGCCGCGCGGAGAGCTCGCGAGCGCTCGCCGGGCGCCTTGCCGGGTCCTTCTCCAGGCACGCGAGGATCAGCGCGTCGAGCTCCGGTGGCAGCGCTCGAGGGGCGCGCTCGGAGGGCGGCGCGGGCGGCGAATGCACGTGGTCCGACATCACCTTGATCGCCCCCGGGCCCTCGAACACCAGCTTGCCGGTGAGCAACCAGTAGGCGACGCAGCCCAGCGCATACAGGTCGACGCGATGGTCCGTGTCACCGCCGAGCAACACTTCAGGCGCCATGAAGCCCGGCGTGCCGCTCACGTTGTCTTCGGCGCTGAGCAGCAGGTTCTGCTGGCCTCGTTTCGGGCTGCCCAGCTTCACCAGCCCGAAGTCGAGCACCTTGACGAAGTCCCACACCGAACCGACGCGACAGACCACGATGTTCGCCGGCTTGATGTCGCGGTGCACGAGCCCATTCTCGTGCGCGTCGTCGAGCGAAGCACAGACCTGTGTCAGCAGCTGGACGGCCCGCTCGGGCGGCACGGGCCCGTAGCGCTCCACCAGCGTATCGAGGTCCATGCCGTCGAGCAATTCCATGACGTAGTAGAGCGCGCCCTCCTCCGTGACGCCGAAATCGTAGAGCTGCACGGTGTGCGGCGAGCGCAGGCCGGCGGTGGCCCGCGCCTCGCGCTCGAAGCGGCGCAGGCGCTGCTCCGGATCGCGCGCCCGACGAGCCCAGCTCCGGCGAGCTGATCAGCTTCACGGCGGCGGGGCGGATCAACATGCGGTGGCGAGCTCGCCACACTTCCCCCATCCCGCCGCTCCCGATCTTCTCCTCCAGCGTATACTGGCCGATCTCGCTGGCGGCCTTCACCTGCTGGCGCAGGCCGTAGATCGTGCTGGAGGTCACGGTCGAGAGCGTCGTGGCGATGATCAGCCAGAGCAGCGAGTTGACGGTGATCAGGGCGTCGAGAAACCACGGCGCGAAGCCGGGCTCCGCCTTGCCATGATGAAACACCAGCGACACCGCCAGCAGCGGCGCGGCGGCCAACCATGACAGACAGAATGTGCGCCGTGCTGTCGAAGGGATGAGCACGGCGCGCGCCATCATGGTCACCGCCAGCGCAAACAAGCCCGCCATCAGCTGCTGGTCATCGGGCTGCGCCGCCATCAAGGCCAGGCAGATCCCGGCCAACACGAGGCTCGCGGCGTCGAGCCAGCCCAGCACCTGCAGCGACCGGGGCCGCCCGCGCGCGAGCGCCCACAGCGCGCCCATCACCGAGGCGGCCAGAAAGTGCATCAGATTGGCCTGCGTGGCCAGCGCCGGCAGGATGCGCAGGCCACCGCCCGCGAGCAGCAGCCCGTTCATCACCACGAAGAAGCCGCCGGCGAGCAGAAACACCGTCTTGCCGAGCAGCGCGAGGCGCGCTTGCACAAACGTGGATCCGCCCCAGGTGTCGAACCCCGCGCCCATCAACCGGGCATCGTGCGTCGAGGAAATCGGGCTGGGCATGGGTGCGCAGGATAGCTCGAGCCGGGGCCGCGGCGCCGGCCGTCAGTAGTGCGGCGGCCGCTCCTGCGGCAGCTCCCGATCCTCCGCGCTCGCTTGCAGCTGACGCTCCAGACGAACCAAACGCTCCACGAGCTCATCGATCAGCTTCGCCTGACCCACGACCACGTCGTTCAGATCCGCCGCCAGCTTCTCCAGATAGGCCGCCTTGATCTCCAGGCGGGTGAAGCGCTCCTCGGTTGCGGTCGGGTCCTTCATGGTCGGGAGGCTCGCACATCGCAACCTGGCGGTCACCGCCTGCGCGGCTTCTTGACCCCTCGCTGGGACACCAGTAAGCCACCCCGCGTGCGGCGGGACGCCAGCAACCGGCCGATGGGTGTGGCCGATGCGCCCGCCGAATAAAACGCGAGAGGGGAGCTCAGATGATGACGACACGACGCCAAGCGAGGACGCGACTCCGCGCACACGGACGACTGCTATTGGCATTGGGGCTGCTCGCCTGTGAGGGCGAGGAACGTCCCTACCAGCTCGTCGCGTCCCTGGAAGGGCGAGACGCAGGACCCCGACCCGCCGGCAACGCGTCGCCCTCCGCCCCCGCGGCAGGCGAGGGCGCGGCCACCCTTGCCCCCGATCTTCGGACTGAAGACGAATCACCCGATCCGGCGACGCCATTTGCGGGGCAGGAAAGCTCCGCTGCCTGCAACGTGGGGGACACGCAACCCTGCGGTCCATCGACAGACCAGGGCGCGTGTGAATTCGGCGTGCGCTCCTGCACCAGCTCCGGCTGGGGCGAATGCGTAGGAGCCGTACTTCCGGCGGACCGCCAATGCACATCGGCGGACGACAATGACTGCGACGGGCAGCCCGACAACGTTGTGGACGACGTCTGTCGATGTGTCCCTGGAACGAAGGAGCCCTGCGATGCTCATCCCGGTCTCGACGGGCGAGGGCCTTGCCACGCGGGAGAACGCACCTGTATCGCGGGCGACGGGAATCGTAGCAGTGATTGGGGCTCCTGTACAGGTGCCGTCGGGCCTGCTGCCGCTGACTCGTGCGCGGTAGCAGGCGACGATTCAAACTGTGACGGCGCTCCCAATGGCGGATGCCGCTGCGTCGAGGGTAGCACCGTCCCCTGCGGACCTCCGACTGATCTCGGGCTCTGTCAACCCGGTGTCAGCACCTGCGTGAACGGCGCCTACTCACAGTGCGTAGGAGCCATTTTCCCGCAGCCTCGAAATTGCGCGTCTGCCGAAGACAACGATTGCGATGGTCGTCCAGACAACACCGTGGACAGCACCTGCACCTGCGTGATTGGCGCCGTTCAGCCTTGCGGCGCCCATCCCGGTCAGGACGGCAACGGACAGTGCCGCGCTGGCCAACAACGATGCGAAGCCGGGATGAACAATGCCACCAGCCGCTGGGGCGCGTGCAATGGCGCCGTCGGGCCCGCCTTCAGCGACTCGTGTGCCGTGCGCGGTGATGACGCCAACTGCGACGGCATCCTCAACGGCGGCTGCCAGTGCATTGCCGGTCAGGGCAATGCTCCGTGCAGCCAGAATCCCAACGCCTCGCTCTGCAACTCACAAGGTCAGTGCGTGCCCTGTCAGCAGAGCAGCGACTGCTCGCTGGTGAGCGGGGGCAGGACCTTCTGCGATCGCGGGAGGTGCATCCTTCCGCCCTTCTGCGGCGACGGCATCGTGAATGGTGCAGAGGTTTGTGACGGTGGTGGAGTTCGTTCGACCGACTTGGGCTCCTGCAATCCCGAATGTAGTGGCGTGTACCAAAGGAAGTCGATCCGCATTACTGCGACCGACTACGGCACGAACCTGGGTGGGATCAGTGGGGCTGACGCCGATTGCGTGCGTGAATTCGGCGCAGGATGGAAAGCACTATTGGTGGGCGGCGGTCGAAGAGCCACCGTCACGCCGTTCGCCGGAGACGGCCAGCAAGACTGGGTAATTCACAAGTACACCCATTATTTCAACGCTCGAGAGCAGCTGGTTTGGCGCACGGATGATATCGCGCTACTCGCTGTCAGCGCTGGCCGCGCTCAAACCTTGTTCTCCCCTCTCTTCGTGGCAGAGACTGCCTTCAGTCCTCTGGCATGGAGCGGCTACAACAATGACTGGACCACCCAGCCCGACACGTCGACAAGTGGAACGTGCCTCGGCTGGACGTCTGCCGAGATTCAACGCAATCTGAGCGTCACGATGATCTCGGCGGGTGCGTTCACGGTGTCTGATCCGCAGCAATTCGTCCTCACGACGACCTGCGGCACCACGAGTCAGCGGCTGCTCTGCGTCGAACAGTGATCGCCCGATGGGTTCTCCGTGCGGCTGAACGCTGCCGGAGTGGCGAATTTGTGTACTTTTGTTCGCGCCGTGAGAGCTGCCAGATCGCAGCTCGCTCACGGCCCCGGCTTGCACGGAGCGCCGAACTTTTCGAGCATACTGATGCCGGAATTGGCTCATTCGGACACAGACTCCGCGCGCGCTGCCTGCGCGCGCTGAAAACGTCTGAATCTTCATCCAGCGGGTCAAAAGTCAGCGCCTATTAGGCAAGCACGCGATTTTGCAGCGTGGTATCGGAGTGGCGTTGCATCGCTGCGGCGACTACGCCTCGCGGCAATCTTCAGGAGCTAAATCGCCATGCGTTCTGTGTCTGCGTCCTTGATCAGCGGCGGTGCTGCCGCGGCCCTGTTTCTGACGGCTTCGACCGTCTTCGCTCATATCGATCTGCTGAGCCCTGCGCCCCGCTACCCCGTCAATCGCGCGAACGGTGGCGGCGGGAGCAAGGAGTGCCCTTGCGGCGGAACTGCCGTGGATCCTGACCGCAAGTGCAATGTGACTGCCGATCAGAGCCACGATCCCAACCGCTCGAGCAATGTCACGCCCTTCGAAGCTGGTTCGACGATCACGATCCGCATGGAGGAGTACATCAACCACAGCGGTCGTTTCCGCGTGGCGTTCGATCCGGACGGCGCTGATCTCACCGATTTCAACTCGAACGTCCTGCTCGACGTCGCCGATGACAAGGGCACCCAGGTCTACGAGTTCCAGGTCAAATTGCCGGACATGATCTGTGACAACTGCACGCTGCAGGTGATCCAGGACATGAACGGCAACACGACCACGCCCGTACGAGATCCTGCGCCCGATGCAACGTACTACACCTGTGCCGACATCCGCCTCGTCGCCCCCGGCACCATGGGCACCGACGAAGGCACCGACCCGCCCGACGGCGACCCGTCCGACGACGGCGACGGCATGATGATGCCGGGCGCCACGCCGCCCGCCAACGATGGCAGCATGGGCACCGACGGCGCCGCCAGCGGCAGCAACATGGGCGGCAACCTCGGCACCGTGCCGATGATGGGGGACAACCGCGGCTCGACGACGCCCGGCATGACAGGCTCCGGCACCGGCGTGGCCAACAACGGCACCACCACGGGCGTCGGCAGCCTGATGCCCGGCATGAACACCGGGAACGGCAACACGCTGCAGCCCTCCAACGGCGCGCCGATCATGTCGGGTGCATCGGAGAGCGAGGAGTCCGGCGGCTGCAGCTTCAGCGGCAGGTCGTCGGCGAGCCCCTTCGCGGCGCTGGCGATGGCCGGCATGGCCACGGCGCTGTTCGCTCGCCGCCGCCGTCAAAAGTAATTCCGCGGCGCGTCCCTGACGCAGTCGAACGGCGCCTCAGCGAGGCGCCGTTCGTCGTTTGTGACCCACCCCAGCACGCGCGCTGGCACGGGCAATGCTGCAAAGCCCACCATGACCACCAAGCGCGCCCACCTGACCGTGTCCCCCGAGGCCATCCGAAACGGGGCCTTGTGCAAATGCACCGCTTGCGTGCGCGATGGCCAGCACGAGCCCGACTGCCCGGTGCACGACGAGCCCGTCGGGCGTTGCCGCTGCGGGCGCGTCGACCAGACCAGCAGCGCCGGCTGATCGCCACCCAGGCAGCCCCGCACCGAGCCCCCCCGGCGCCCCCACCCAGCGCTGGACATCGCGCCACGCTGCGCCAATGGATCACGGCATGGATGCCACCCGCAGGTTCTCCAACCGCGTCGCGGAGTACGTCGAGTTCCGCCCCGGCTACCCCGATGGTGTTTTCAGCGCGCTCGCTCAACGTCTCTCGCCGGAGCTGCCGCGCGTCGCCGCCGACATCGGAGCTGGCACCGGCATCTTCAGCCGGGGCCTGCTAGCCCACGGTTTCGAGGTCTTCGCCGTGGAGCCCAACGCCGAGATGCGTGCCGCCGCCGAAGCCTCCCTCGCGGCAGAAGCGCGCTTCCACAGCGGGGGCGGCCGCGCGGAAGCCAGCGCGCTGCCCGACGCGAGCGTGGCGCTCGTCAGCGCCGCGCAGTCGTTCCACTGGTTCGATCCCGAGCAGTGCCGGCGCGAGTGGCGGCGTATCCTGATGCCGGGCGGCATCGTGGCCGTGATCTGGAACGAGCGCCGCCTGGGCTCGTCCTTCCTGCAGGCGTATGAGGCGGCGATGCGCGCACTCGCCGAGTACGACGAGGTCCACCGCCGGCAGCGCGATCGAGGCACGGTCCGCCGCTTGTTCGAAGCGCAACCGCTCGAGACGCTCGAGTACTTCCATCAGCAGACGTTCGACTGGCGGGGACTGCGCGGCAGGGTGCTCTCCTCATCGTACGTGCCCCAGCCCGGCGCGCCCGGCCACGACGAGCTGATGGGCGCGCTCCGTCAAGCCTACGAAGCCCACCAGCACGGCGGCCATGTCCAGTTCGACTATGTGACGCGCGTGCACGTCGGCCGCTTGTAGCTGCTCGGCTCGCAGCGGCATCGCCGTTGCAATGCGGCGCGGGATGCTCTCCGAAATGCGCAGGCCCTTTGACGACTACGCCCCGGCCGAACAGACGCCGCTCGCCGGCTACGGGGCAGCCATGCTGGCCTACGGTTTGGCGCTGTCGCTGGCGTTTTCGGTCGCACGGCGCACGCGCACCCGCCCCGGTGTCAGCGACGTGGCCTTGCTGGGCGTGGGCACGCACAAGCTGTCTCGCATCATCACCAAGGATTTCGTGACGGCGCCGCTGCGAGCCCCGTTCACGCGGCGCGGAGAGAATGAAGGCGCTGGCGAAGTGCACGACGAGCCACGCGGCGGGGCGCTGCGCAAGACCATCGGCAATCTGCTCACTTGCCCGTATTGCCTCGGATTCTGGATTTCGACGGGCCTGAACACGTTGCTCCTGCTCCGACCGACGGAGACGCGCTTCGCCTTGCGTGTGCTGGCATCGGATACGCTCTCGGATTTCCTGCACCTGAGCTATTCGCGGTTGAACGAGAGCCGCAAGAAAGCCGGCGCCCAGCGCAAACAAGCCCAGCAGCTCACGCCGGCGCAGGCACCGTAGCGGCAGGTCCGCCTCGTCGGGACGATTTGCTACGGCGCGCTCGTGACCACCACGCCCACCACGCTCTCGAACCAGACATCCTCATAGCTGTCGTCCGCGGTATCGGCGGTGCGCCGGGCGCTGCCGCCAAAGATATCTTGATTGCTCTCTTCCCAGCGGTTGTCCCAGCGCAGGATCAGATTGGGGATGTGGGGCAGCGGCTTGAAGTCCGCGGTGAACGTGAACGTGAACAGCTTCCAGCGATCCAGGTCGCCGCGGTCGAAGTTGGCGTCATCCAGCAGGTACTCGCCGCGCGCGGCCACGCCGAAGATCTCGCTGAACGCATAACCTGAGGCCAGGCTGAAGCCGAGGAAGTGGCGATCTCGCCGGTCCGGCGCGGCCTGGCGAGTCAGGATGGTGTCGGCGTTGAGCTCGCTCTTCCACCCGCCCAGCTCGAAGCTGGCGATGAAATCACCGAACGCGTCGAAGCCGGCGTCGTCGTTGTGATAGCTGTCGAGCGTGAACAGGCCGCCGAGCGCCAGGGACAGCTCGGGCACGGGCGCGTAGCGCAGCTGCGCGCCGATGGTGGGCGATTGGTCGAGGCCGGACCTCTGCTGCGTCTCGCTGATGTTGTTGGTGCCGTCCGCGATGAAGCCCAGCAGGCCCCATTGCTCGCTGGCCTCCCAGCTCAGGCGCAGCCCGGTGTGCCAGGCAGGCTGCGCATAGTAGTAGAGCGCACCGCGCGTGTAGTTGAGGTTCCGCCAGCTCTCCAGGACTTCGGCGCCAAAGGGCGTCGAGAACATGCCCAGGTCGATCGCCAGCGGATCGACAGGGCGCCAGGTCGCGTACGCCTGCGTGAGCAGATCGACCCCGAAGCTGAGATCGCTCTCGGAGTCGGCCTGTGCATGGTAGATGGGCGCGCCCTCGCCCAGCCGCAAGCTCGCGGTGGCGCCGAAGCGTGGCAGCTCATAGCTCGCGTCGAGGCCCACGAACGCCAGCGAGAAGCCATTCTCGGCGCGGAACGTCGAGCCCTGCCCGGAGAAGGCGCGGTGTCCGCTGAGCGTCGCGCGCGTGCCGCTGCCGCTCGACTGCCAGGCGGCGTACGCATCGACGTACAGCGCCAGCGCGAGGCCCGTGCCGGGCGCATCCTGCTCGCTGGGCGCGCTGTCCGCCCCGGCGCTGACCGCCGCCGAGCCAGGCTGCGGCTCGGGCGGCGTGGGGGTCGCGGGCGCCACCGGCGGCGCCACGGTCTCCACTGCCACCGGCGTCGACACCGTGTCCGGGCCGATCACCGCACGCGGCGGCAGCTCCGTAGCCGCGGGCGAAGGCGCCGCCTCCTGCGGCTCGCTCGCGGGCGTGCGCTCGGGCACCCCCGCTTCGCTCTGCTCGGTCGGCGCCGGTGCGGGGTTGCTTGCGCCCGCGGGCGCGGTCGCGGAGCTCTTGGCTTTGGCTTTCGCTGCCGTGTTGCCCTTGGTCCCTGCGTTGCCCTTCGCGGGCCTGCCGCCCTTCGCGGCCGTGCTCTTGCCGGGCGCCTTGCCGGCGCTCTTCGGTTTGCGCTTGGGTTTCGCCGCGACCTGCGGGGCGGGAGTGCGACCGAGCAGCGCGTCGACCACGTCTTGCCGGTGCTGTTGCGCGGCGCCGGCGCGGGCGAAGCTGAGCGCGGTCCCCAGCACTGCCACTCCCCAAGCAGTTTTGGACACCCACATCGGACCGCTCTGGGTCCAATGCGGCCGCACCACGGCGCTGCATAACCCCTGCAACGCCGCGGGTTCTCGCGCCGGCGACGCAGCAACGCGCGCGCGGCGCGGCCGTATGGGCGCGGAGCAGAATTGCAAATTGCGGTAAAGATCTGGCGCCGTCGAGCCGCTGCACACGCCGCTCCAGCCTTGAAGCGGCGCGCCACCTGCGACTACGCTCCTTCCCTCCTCGGAGGTTCACGATGCAGCATCGCGGCGCGACCGTCATTCACGAGGCCATCCTCGACGCAGCGCTTTGCGCTGCTCTCACCTTGCTCGCGGCCTGCTCGGACAGCAGCAACCCGCGCGGCGCGCCGGCGTTCCCTCAGGGCGGCGTCGATCCCATGTCCAGCCCCGCCGGCAACAGCTCGCCGGGCTCCAGCGACGGCTCGCCCTCGAGCGACTCGAGCGCGCTCCTGCCGGGCAGCGCCAATCCGGCGAGCACCGAGGGCAACCCCAACCCGGGCGGGCTCCAGAATCCGCCTTCCGGCGCCAGCTCTGGCGAGATGCCGGCGGCGCCATCGCCCTCGGCGCCCGGGCTGAAGTTCGTGGGGCGCGTCGCCGTGGACGGCGCCGAGGACGCGACCTTCGCCTGGTCCGGCAGCGGCGTGATCGCCAACTTCTCGGGCAGCTCGGTCGCCGTGCGCCTCGCCGGCAACCAGCAGTACACGGTGCTGATCGACGGCATGCTGCAGCCCAAGCTGACCTCGACGGGCGGGCTCGATCCGCTGGCGAGCGGGCTCAGCGATGGCCCGCACAGCGTGGAGATCTACCGGCGCACGGAGGCGAACCAGGGCGAATCTCGCTTTTTGGGCTTCGACTTCGGGGGCGGGCAACTGCTGGCGCCGCCGGCTCCCGCGGAGCGCCGGATCGAGATCGTCGGCGACTCGATCACCGCCGGCTATGGCAACGAAGGCGCGGACATGAACTGCGGCTTCTCCCCCGACACCGAGAACCACTACCTCACCTACGGCGCGCTCAGCGCGCGCGCTCTGGGCGCCGAGTTGAGCACGGTGGCCTGGTCGGGCAAGGGCGTCGTGTGCAACTACGGGGACGACGCGACCAGCTGCAGCGATCCGCTGCCTCCCTACTACGATCGCACGTTGCCCGCGCGCGCCGACAGCCGCTGGGACTTCAGCCGCTGGCAGCCGCAGGCGGTGGTGATCAACCTCGGCACCAACGACTTCAGCACGGCCATGGATCCCACGCAGGAGCAGTTCGAGCAGGCGCTGGGTGCCTTGATCGAGCACATGCGCGCCGAGTATCCGGGCGCGCTGATCCTGGCCACCGTGGGCCCGCTCCTGACGGGTGCCGACCTCGCCACCGCGCGCAGCTACATCGCCAACGTGGTGAAGCAGCGCAACGACGCGGGTGACGACAAGGTTCAGGCCTTCGAGCTGGCGCCCACGAACGCCGCGGACGGCTACGGCTGCGATTGGCACCCGAGCTTGAAGACCCACCAGGTGATGGCGGAGGCGCTGACCGCGAAGCTGCGCGCAGAGCTCGGCTGGTGAACGCGGGCGTGCCGCGCTTTCGCTCGCCGCGAGAGCGCGTGCCTTCCAGCGCTCACAGCTGGGCGGGGATGCCTTCCCGCTCCCGCCACTCGCGCAGCAGCGCGGAGCGGGCCCGCGGCAGGACCGAAGGCAGCGTCGCCCAGCGCCGGATGCGGTCGCAGCGGAAGGACCGGAAGTCCTTGCGCTGCTCGCACCACGCCACCACCACGCGCACACGCTCGAAGAAGCCGAGCGCGATGGGCCAGATCACGCGGGTGCTGGCGGCCTTGCGCTGATCCACGTAGTCGATCTCGGCCTTTTGCTCGCGGCGCAGGGCGCGGCGGATCTCGGCCAGATCCACCTGCTCCTTCGCGCGCTCGCGCGCGGGCCCCGCGAGCAGGCCGGTTCCCTCGAGCAGCAGCCTCAGGTCCTTCGGCAGCACGGCGCGCAGCTTCGCCACCACCTCGGCCGCCGCCCGCCCCAGCGCCTCGTCCCCGTGCTCCGCGCTGAGCCGCAGCCCCAGCGCGATCGCCTCCAGCTCCTCGTCGCTGAACATCAAGGGCGGCAGCAGAAAACCCGGTTGCAGCACATACCCGACGCCGGCTTCCCCCGCGATCGCGGCCCCCTGATCGCGCAGCGTCTGCACGTCGCGGTACACGGAGCGGACCGACACCTCGAGCTCCTCCGCGAGCGTCGCGGCGCTGACCGGTGCTCGATGGCGCCGCAACAGTTGCACCAGTCGCAGCAGACGATCCGCGCGGGACATGGCCTCATGCTGCCAGCTTCTGTCAGTACGCTCCAGCTGCTCGCGAGGCGTGCGCAGGGCCCCGAGGTGCCTGCCGCTGACGCACGGCGGCAGCCCGGCCCTGATCCAGGCTCACTGAAGCGCGGCCCTGCGCCGCTTCTGCTGTTGCCCAGCTGAACGTGGAGGCGCGCGCGTTCAGGCTCTGCGAGGTCGCGCCTCGCATGTCAGGGAGCGACGGTGCAACTCCCGCGGCTCTGCAGGCCATGACGGGCTGGATCTTCGAGTGCTTTTCTTCACGTCGAAGGCGGCGCCGGGCTGAGCTCGAGCTATGATGCGCAGCGAGTCCCGAGTGCGCGGTGTGCGCGCGCCTCCGGTGACCGCTCAGAGCAGCGCTGAAAGGAGTTGGGGATATGCGCAGTGCGTGGTCCGCAGTGAAGGTGACCGGTGCCGGGCTGGCGCTCGCGGCGTGGCTGGCCTGGGGCTGCAGCGATGCGTCAGAACGCTCGAGCGATGGCGAGAATCGCGACCTGCCGGGCGTGACCGATCTGCGCTCCACGCTGATGCCCGCGTCCCGCGACGCGCTGCAACGGCGCGGCTCGCCCGGCAGCGAATCGAGCGAATCGGGCGAATCGAGCGGCAGCGCGAGCGAGCCGCGCGCCGACGAAGACGACCCCTCCTGCCAGGACACCTGCTCTTCCAAGCACTACGAGTGCGGAAAGGTCTGCGGCCAGGATTGCGGCAAGTGCCGTGACGGAGAGGAGTGCCGCAACGGCAAGTGCGAGTGCAACTCCAGCTGCGATGGGACACGCTGTTCCAACGCCTGCGGCCAGGCGTGCGAATGCGCCGCGGGTACAGTGTGCGACGCCAGCGGCATGTGTATGCCGCCGGACCGCGCCTGCATCGGCCCGAGCTGCGCGCAGGCTCCGGCCGTGCCCGAGCTGCCAGGCCCGAGCGAACCGCCCGATCCCGCGCCCGTCCAACCCTGACGCTGCTGCTGAGGGCAGCCCGGCTCCGGCGCTGCCCGCGCTCGCTTCAGAAGCTGGCCGTGGCCTTGGTGCGCTTCGAACGCTTCACCTTGGACGGGGCGGGCTGAGCGAGCTTGAAGGCTGCTGCCGCCGCTGCCTGCTTCAGCGGGTTCGAGTCCGCCTGCGCCCTGTGATGGGAGCGGCTGCGCCTGCCCTTCTTCTTCTTGCCATGCTTGCCCGGCTTCTCGGGCACGGCATCGGACGATGCATCATCGTCCGAAGGCTCGGGAGCAGCGGCAGGCGCCTCCTCGGCGACCACCGGCGCGTCCGCGACCGCGGTGGCGACCGGAACCTCGACGGCGGACGGGGCCTGCGCACTCGCGGCCTCCGCGCTCGGGGTTACGGCGCTCGGGGTTACGGCGCTGGGCCGCACCGCCGCCACGACCTCCGCCGTCGGCATGCCCGACGCGACCGCCGAAGCACTCTGCAGCCCGCCGCGGAAGAACTTGGGGCCCGAGAACACGATGCCGAGCCCGATCGCGACGCCCAGCCCGAGGCTCAGCGTCCAGCGCTGCCAGGGCTTGCGCGCGACGAGCCAGTCCACACCGCTGAGCTGCAGCCGCTCCAGCTTGCGCAGCGAGCCGCCGGTGCGTTCGTCGACCCACTTGCGCAGCGACCAGGGCGGCGCGACCGGCAAGCTGTTCCGCAGGACGTCGTTCGAGAGCGACAGCCCCGCCATTCTCGGGTCCGGCGCAGAGAGGCGCGCGGCAAATTCCTCTTCGGTCAGCTGCGCCTCGGAATACCCCCTGTCGCGATTGGTGGATGAGCTCATCATATGGATGCGTGTATGCAGCGATCGTACTGGATGGAGCGCCACTTGCCCACCGTGTAGGTGCGAATCACGCCCACTTCGGGTGAACCGCTCCGCATCATTCTTCACGAAGGAGTGAGCGGCCGGGCCAGCAGCGGCCTCAGCTCGCGCCGGCGCGGTGCACTCGCGGCCCATTTCCGAACGAGCTGCCGGACGCTGCTCCTACATGGTGCGCGCGCCGAGCACACCCGCGATCCAGCCCAGAAAGGCCTCCGTGCGGGCATTGCCGCGCAGATCGGCGTGGGTCACCCCCCCACAGCTCGCGCGCGGGCCCGACCAGCCGCGGCAGCAAGCGCTCCAGCCGCGGCTCGCACGCGGCGCTCGCCACCCTGTCGGACCGCTTCGCCGACGTGCTGCACGACCGCGAGAGCATGAGCCTGCCACTGACCGCGCTGTGATCGGAGTTCAGGGCTCGCAGCTGCACGGGGCCGCGCGGCGCCAGAATCTGCCCGCTGCGCGTCAGCCGGGCGAACGCCGCTGACGGGGCTTGGGCCGGCGCGTGATCGCGGCGAGCGAGCGCTCCCAGTCTTCCGGTGAGAGCAGCGCCTCCAGCCGTTGCAGGGGTGCAACGAGGGAGCACGGCTGGCTGTGCAGCTGCGCCCAGGGGTCGCCGAGCTGCTGCGCGCGGCTCGCCATGCCGCGCAGCGTGAAGCTCTGGGGCAGCGCCGCCCCGCTCTCGATCTCGGGCCAGGTGCAGGGCGCGGAGACAGGGGCCCCGGGTCGGGGCCGTACCGCGTAGGCAGCCGCGAAGGTGGCGCCAGGGCCGCTGCGGCCCGTGTCGATCAGGATGCGCCCCGCGCGCTCTGTCTTCAGGAATTCCTGGGTGAGCAGCGCGGGGTGGCGCTGGGCGAGCAGGGCACCCACGCCGTGAGCGAAGCGCCAGAGCTCTTCGTAGCGGGTCGCGGGCTCGAGCGGGACGACGATGTGAAAGCCCTTGGAGCCGGAGGTCTTGACCCAGCTCGGCAGGTTCAGCTCCTCGAGCAAGGCGCGCACCGCGAGCGCGGCGCTGCGCAGCTCGTCCGGATCTTCGCGCGAGGGGTCGAGATCGAGCACGCACAGATCGGGGTGATCGAGGGTCGGATGGCGCGAGCACCAGACGTGCGGGGTGATGCAGTTCTGGTTGGCGAGCCACGCCAGCGAGCGCACGTCGTCGATCAGGGGGTAGTGCACGGGGCCTTGCTTGTGCGGCACCTCCACGCGCTTCAGCCACCCGGGGAAGCCGCTGACAACATTCTTCTGCAGGAAGCCCTTGCGCTCGATCCCGGCCGGAAAGCGCTCCATGGTCACGGGGCGCCCCGCCAGGTGAGGCAGCATCAGCGGCGCGATCGCCTGATAATAGGCCGCGAGCTCGCCCTTGCTGATGCCGTCTGCCGGGAAGAGCAGCTTCTCGGGATGGCTGATCACCACGGCCGCATCGGTCCTGGCTGCGTGGCTCATGGCGCCTCTCGCACGACCTCGCGCGCACTCTTGTCCTCGCGCACTCCGACCAGCCGTGGATGGCGCAGCTTGCCGTGCCCGGTCCATTCCATGAAGGCGACCTGTACCACCAGCTCCGGGCGCACCCAGTGCACGCGCTGGCGCGGCAGGCCCTGAGCGCGCGTGAACGGGGACTCCGGCCGCTCCAGCGCATCGAGGCGTTCGCGCAGCTCGAGCAGCAGGCGCGTGTCGAAGCCAGTGCCCACCTTGCCCGCGAACACCAGCTCGTCCGCCTCGTAGTAGCCCACCAGGAGCGCTCCCAGTCCGCGGCGCTTGCCCTCGGGCTCGGTGAAGCCCCCCACGACGAGCTCCTGCGAAGCTTCACACTTCATCTTGAGCCAGTGCGGCGAGCGCCGGTGCTCGTAGCGCGAGTCGCGGCGCTTGGCGATCACGCCCTCCCAGCCCTCGCGGCAGGCGCGCTCCCAGGGCTCCCGGTCGTCGACGCGCTCCACCAGGTGCAAGGGCGGCCGCAGGGGCAAGGCCTCCAGCAGCTCCCGGCGCTGCTCCAGCGGCTGGGCGGTGAGGTCGCGCCCGTCGAGCCACAGCACGTCGAACAGATGATAGCCGAGCTCGCGGGCGCCACCCCAGACCCCCAGCGCCTCACCGTCGAGGATCGCGTCCGAGGCGCGCAGCGCCGCCAGCGCGGCGACGACGTCGGGGTAGTGGTGGTTTTGCGGCAGGCGGTTGCGCGAGAGCAGGCGCACGGCGCTGCCCTGCTTGAAGGCGAGCAGCCGGATCCCGTCCAGCTTGCGCTCGAAGACCCAGTCCGGCCCCGTGAAGCGCTCCCGCGTCAGCGTGGCCGCCATGGGTTCGAGCCAGTCGGGAAAGAGTCCGTCGGCCATGCGCCAGCCTAGCTCGAGCGACACCAATGTGAGTCACTCGAGCGGCGTCCATTTCAGTATTCAGCGAAATGGCGGAGGCAAAACACGTCTTTGCGTGCGATCGTGTTCAGCGCGGCTGGAGCGCGCCGTTGATTCCCCCGTGGGGGGCGACGGCGGAAAGATCTTGCTCGTCGACGACGAGCCGATGATCCGGGTGCTCGTGGCGCGGCAGCTGAGCCGCCTCGGGTTCACCCCCGTGGTCGCAGCCACGGCCGAGGAGGCGCTGGCGCTGTCCCAGAACGAGCGCTTCCGGGTGGTGATCACGGATCTGCAGATGGCCGGCATGGGCGGCATCGCCCTGCTCCAACACCTGAGCCCGATCCAGCCCCAGGCGCGCTTTCTGGTGCTGACCGGGCGCGGCTTCGTCAACGAGGAGCTATTGCCGCGCGGACATCGCATTCGCGTGTTCCAGAAGCCGTGGGACGAGAGCGAGCTGGCCGATGCCGTGCGCGGCACGGATTGCGGCGCCAGCTCGACCCTTCCGCCACCGCACTCGATGTCGCACCGTCCGAAGACGCACGTCCTGTTGATCCAGGCCGACGCCAGCGAGGCGTTCAGCTTCGGCGCCGAGCTGGATCTGCGACACCCCGGCGAGTTCGTGGTGACGGTCGCCTCCGACCTGGTGATGGCGAGGTTGCTGATCGAGCGCCAGGCGCCCGACGTGATCGCCTTCGATCTCGAGCAGCCCGGCGCGGCCGGGCTGCAGGCGATCGCTCGCCTGCAGAGCGATGCTCCGCAGCTGGGGGTGGTCGTGCTGACGGCTTCCGAGGATCCGGAGTTCGCGCTGCAAGCGATCCGCGCCGGCGCGCAGGATTGCCTGGTGAAGAACCTGCCCGGCTGCGACCTCGGGCGCGCGCTGCGCCATGCGGAGGAGCGCAAGCGCGCCGAGCGCCGGCTGGCCGCGATCGCCTTCCACGATCCGCTGACCGGGCTCGCCAATCGCACGCTGTTCCGGCAGGCGCTGGCGCGCGCCGCGGCGTTCGCCAAGCGCTCTCACAGCCACTTCGGCGTGCTGGTGCTGGATCTGGATCGCTTCAAGTTCATCAACGACTCGCTGGGGCACGACGCGGGCGATGGCTACCTGCAGGAGGTCGCGCAGCGGCTGCAGGTGGCGGTGCGCGAGACCGACACCGTGGCTCGGCTGGGCGGCGACGAGTTCGCGGTCCTGGCGACCCCGCTCGCCCACGCCGAGGACATCGAGCCTCTGGCGGATCGCATCCTGAGCGAGCTGCGGCGCCCGCTGGAGCTGGCGGGCACTCGCATCCAGCCCACGGCCAGCCTCGGCGCCGCCATCTTTCCCGACTCCGGCAAGGACAGCGACGCGCTGCTCTCGGCCGCGGATGCTGCCATGTACGTGGTCAAGGAGAGCGGCCGGAACGGCGTGCACGTGCACGGGGTGGAGTTGAAGCGCCGGGTCGCGCATCGCCTGAAGCTGGAGCAACAGATCCGGCAAGCCGTGGAAACGAAGGAGTTCCGGCTCTTCTATCAGCCGCAGGTCTCGCTCGCCGACGACTTCCTCGCGGCCGAGGCGCTGCTGCGCTGGGCGCCCGCGGGCGAGCCCGTGGTCGAGGCGTGCGAGTTCGTGGCCATCCTCGAGGATACCGGGCTGATCCTGGAGCTGGGCCCCTGGATCATCGAGACCGCCTGCCAGCAGCTACGCGACTGGCGGCGCGCGGGTCACTGGGTGGACCGGGTGGCGATCAACATCTCCGCCCGGCAGGTGATCAGCCGGGATTTTGTGCCCCGGCTGCTGCGGCTCACGCTCCAGGCCGAGCTGGAGTGCAGCGCGATCGAGCTGGAGCTGACCGAGAGCACGTTGCTGCGCGACACGGACCAGATCCACGCCGTGCTCGAGGAGCTCGCCGGCCACGGCTACCGGCTCGCGCTCGACGACTTCGGGACGGGCTACTGCTCGCTCGCTTATCTGAAGAACTTCCCGATCAGCACGTTGAAGCTGGATCGCAGCTTCGTGCAGCCGATGGCGACCGACCCACACTGCCGCAATCTGGTCGGCGGCATCATCCAGCTGGCACAGCGGCTCGGGCTGCCGGTGGTGGCCGAGGGCGTGGAGAGCAGAGAGCAACTGGAGCTGTTGCGCAGTGACCAGTGCGGCTTGCTGCAGGGCTACCTGTTCGGTGCCGCGCTGCCAGCGGACGAGTTCGCGCGCACGACGCAGCGCAGGCCCTGGTCCGAGCGAGCTGGCGCGACCAGTGGGCTCGCCTCGCGGCGCGTGCCGCGCGGAGCAGCCGCCGGGCCCCCTCAGCGGCGCACCGGCAAGGGCTGACGCCGGTGCAACCACCAGCAGGGGTGAACGGAGCGCGCTCGGGACGCGCGATCGCGCGCCGTTCTCAGCCGCAGGCTCGCTGACTCTTGGTACCCCCGAAATGATACCGAAGCACCTGCGCTGGACCCAGAATAACGAGCCGGTGCGCGCGCAGGCGAACGAGCCCAGCGCCGATCCAGTCCTGGTCCGCGACCTGACCAGCGAGCAGATCGGGGTCGTGTATCAGCCGATCGTGGACGCGCAAACGGGGGAGCTGTTCGCGCACGAGGTGCTCGTGCGCTGCGCGCTGCCCGAGCTGCAGCCACCACCGAAGCTGTTTCAGCACGCCGTCGAGGAGCGAGCCTGTGGCAGGCTGGGGCGCCTGATCCGCGAGAAGGCGATCGCCTCCGCGGTCGGAGCGCCGCTGTTCCTCAACATTCATCCCGACGAGCTGACGGAGCGCTGGCTGGTGCGGCCGGATGATCCGATCGGGTTCTGCCACCAGCCGGTGTTTCTGGAGATCACCGAGACCGCGGCGTTCCAGAATCATGCCCTGTGCGACAGCGTCTTACGCGAGGTCTGCACGCGCACCGGTGCCCAGCTGGTGATCGACGACTTCGGCGCGGGGCACTCGAACCTCACCCGCCTGCTGGACCTCGACCCGGCGATCGTGAAGCTGGACCTGGCGCTGGTGCGGGACGTGCAAAGCTCACCGAAGAAGCGCGCGGTGGTCCGCTCCGTGACAGCGCTCTGTCATGAACTCGGGGCGAGGGTCGTTGCCGAGGGCATCGAGAGCGAGCTGGAGCTCTCTTGCTTGCAGGGCCTGGGCGTCGACTACCTGCAGGGCTATCTGCTCGGGCGCCCTGCGAATCCCGCGCCGCCGATCACCTGGCCCGCCTCGGTGCCCAGGGCGCCGGCACCCAAGTCGGCTCCCGCGCTGCGGGCGCGCGCGCTCACGCCGCCGAATCGAGCGCCCGCCGTCGTGCCGGACTGCCCGGCGAGCGCAGCGGACCCGAGGCGACCGGTCGCACCCCCCCGCCCTCGTGGGCTGAGGTAAGCAGCGCAAGGCCCATCCGGGAGGCCTCAGCGAGAGCCTTCTGCATCCGTTCAGAGACGTTAGGTCCTGCTTCGGCAGGAGCCGGCTCCCGAACGTGGAACAGACCCCTCTGGCCAAGTTGTGCGCGCTGCCCGATGAGAGACCCTCCCGGCCGCAGCCCTCGCGCGTCTCCACGCGCAGCGCTGATGACGTTCCGCTGGGCAACGCCTATCGCTCCGGCGAGCTCATCTCGGACAAGTACCGACTGCTGCGCCTGCTGGGCGAAGGCGGGATGGGCGTGGTGTGGCTCGCGCGCAACCTGGCGCTCGACTCCGACGTGGCCATCAAGCTGCTCCGGGCGGGGGAGAAGACCGACGCCCTCGAGCGGCGCATGCTGAAAGAGGCACAAGCCGTGGCGCGCCTCGGGCACCCGGCCATCCTGCGCGTGTTCGACTTCGGAACGACGCGCCGGAACGATCCGTACATGGTCATGGAGGTCCTCGACGGCGAGGACCTGGCGCAAACCCTGGACCGAAATGGGCGGCTGAGCGCGACCAAGGCCGTGCGCACCTTGCTCCCCATCCTGCACGCGCTGGGTACGGCACACCAGAAGGGCATCGTTCACCGCGATCTCAAGCCGGAGAACATCTTTCTCACCACCACCGACGGCGGCTACGTGCAGCCGAAGGTGGTGGACTTTGGCATCGTGAAGACCGATGCCCCGGAGCTGGATCGGCTGACGCGCATGGGCACCGTGCTGGGCACACCGGCGTATCTCTCGCCCCAGCAAGCGCGCGGCGAGGACGTCGATCAGCGCACGGACATCTGGTCGGCCGCGGTCGTGCTCTACGAGATGATGACCTGCCGGCTGCCGTTCGAGGGCGGCAACTACAACTCCCTGATGCGCTCCATCATCGAGGACATCCCGGCTCCCATCACCAATTTCGGCACCGGCGATGCGCAGCTCTGGGCGATCCTGGAGCGTGCGCTCGCCAAGCGCGTCACGGAACGCTGGCCGACCATGTACGAGTTTGGTCGCGCGCTCGCGGAGTGGCTGCTCGCGCGCGGGGAGAGCTCGGATATCTCCGGCGCCTCGCTGCGCGCCGCCTGGCAGCAAGGGCCCACGGCCGCGCGGGTCGAGGATCTGTACTCGGGGCACCCGGACAGCACTCCGCGCCCGCGACTGCTGAACAGCGCAGATCCGGGCGCGGAGACGCTGCTGTTGCACGGGGGCGCGGGCGCGCGTCCTGCCACCGCTCGGGCGCTGCGGCACTGGCTGTTGGCTGGAGCGGGCCTGGTCCTGTTGGCGGCCGGCTTCGGCGTGGTCTGGCAGCGATCCTCCGCGGCGAAGCCGACGGGGCAGGCGCTCGCCACGCCGGCGCCCGCCACAACGCCTCCGCACGACCGTCTCGCGCAACGGGCCAGCGCACCGACGCCGCAAGCGCGACCCGCGGCGAGCTCGGAAGCGGCAGCGGCCGAGCCGGCGCACGCGCACGCGCCGGCCGGCGTACAGCCCGCGGCTCCGGACGCCACAGCGCCCGCGCGCCGCAGTGCGCCCTCCCCGCGCCGGGCGCGCTCCGCCGCGAGAGGCTCCGCGCCCGCCGCGGGCGAAGACCTCAAGACCACTCTCTGAGCCATGCGCGCGTTCCTTCGTTGCTTTGCGCTGTGCGCGGTCCTGTCGAGCGCGCCCTGCCTCGCCTCCGATGCAACACCGGCAGACAGCCCCGCGCAGCCCCAGGCCAACCGGGAGCTCGCCCAAGCGCACTTCGCGCGCGGCATCCGGGAGTATCGCGCCAGGCGCTACAAGGATGCGATCGACGCCTTCCTGCTGGCGAACGATCTCTACCCGAGCGCGGCGATCTCCTTCAACGTCGCTCGGGCGTATGAGAAGCTGGAATATCCCGCCGGCGCACTGCGCTTCTACCGCGACTATCTGCGCAGGGAGCCGGGCGCGTCCGACGGGGCGCAGATCGCGAAGCGCATCGAGGAGCTGGAAGATCGCTTGCGCCAGCGCGGTGTGCAACAGGTGACCATCCTCTCGAACCCGGCGGGCGCGACGCTCTCGGTCGATGGTCGCGCGGTGGGCATCACGCCCTGGACGGGCGAGGTGCTGCCCGGAAACCATGGCGTGGAGCTCTCGCTGCGCGGCTATGCGAGCACGCTGGGGCAGTTCGAGCTCTCCTCCCACCGCGCTGCCGAGCTCGAGTTTCAGCTGGAGCCGGCAGAGCAAAAGTCGGCTCCGGAGCCCCTCGAGGCGAACGAGCCTGCGCCCCTCAACCCGGCGCCGCCGCCTGCCGCGAGCGCGGGCGAGCCGCGGATCGAGCCGCCGCCGCAGTCCACCTTCCTGCGCGTGCTGCCCTGGGCGACGCTGGGCACGGGCGCGCTGGCGCTGGCGGGGGCCGGCTACTTCGAGCTGTCCAGCGCCAGCGACGAAGACCGAGCGCGGCGCGCCAGCACGCAGCGCGAGGCGCTCGCGGCGATCGATTCCATGAACAGCTCGCAGCTGGCCGCCCGCGTGCTGGTCGGCGTGGGCGGAGCGCTGGCCGTCACGGGTGGTGTCCTGCTCTGGCTGAACCCGGGTACCACCGAGAAGCCGAGCCAGGTGGCGCTCGGCTGCGGAGCAACCCTCTGCTCCGTGCGAGGGTCCTTCTGATGCAGCGCGCCCGGCTCAGCTCGCTGGCGCTGCTCGCGGGCGCGTCTCTGTGGTTCGGGGGCGCTTGTGGCCGAGCCTCGAACGAAGAGCTGCTGGCAGGCAAGGCCTGCTCCGCGAGCAGCGACTGCATCGACGGGTATGTGTGTGATGCCGCAGCGGGCGTGTGCGTACGGCCCGGGTACGTGCTGACGTCGGATCCCGACCACACGCGCGGAGACGGCACGGCGGGCTCCGGAGGTGCCGCGGGTGCAGCCCCCGACGCAGGACCAGCCCCCGCTCGGGATGCGGCCACCACGCCTCCGAGCTGGATCCCCATCTCGCCCCCGCCGCCCGAGTTCGTGGCGCGAGAAAAGGCCGCCTACGCCGTGGCGGGGGACAAGGTGCTGATCTGGGGCGGCATCGATGGCTCGGGGGTCCATCTCAGCACCGGCGCCATCTACGATCTCTCCGAGGACAGCTGGCAGCTCACCTCCGTGACCGCGGGCACTCCGTCTGGTCGCGTGCTGGCCAACGCCGCCTGGACCGGCTCGCAGTTCCTGGTCTGGGGCGGGCGCCTGAACAACGGCTCCAGCGAATTCAAGGACGGTGCGTTGTACGATCCGCAGACGCAGGAGTGGACCAGCACTGCCAATCAGATGACGGCGCGCTCCGGTGCGCTGACCCTGGGCTACAGCACGCAGGTGCTGATCTGGGGTGGCTGGAACAAGGCCGGCGCCGTGCTGGACAAGGCGGTGCGCTACTCCGTCGCGGGCAATGGCTGGGCGCCGGCCAGCAACGACCTGCTGGGCAAGCGAGAACACGCGGGCTGGGCTGCGAGCGGCAGCCAGCTGTTTGTGCTCGGCGGCCGCAGCAACCTCGGCGCCGCGCTCGACACGGCGGCGCTCTACGAGATGGGCACGAACAGCTGGTCCGCTCAGCCGGCATTGCCCAGCGCTCGCTTCGGCTTGTTTGCCGCGCACGACGGCACCCAGCTCTGGGTCTGGGGTGGCCGCGATGACCAGCAGGCGCTCGGCAACGGGCTGCTGCTCCGCGGCACGCAATGGGCCCCGACGGCCTCTGGAGGCGAGCCGAGCGCGCGCTGGGCGCCACAGCGGCAGTCGGGTTGGACCTGCAACTCGAGCGACGGCCGCTTCATTCTCGCCGGCGGGCACGACTTCGCCGACACCCCTCAGCGCGACGGCGGCGTTTACGACCCGGCGACGGACAGCTGGGCTCCGGTGCCGAGCGCTGCCCAGGACCACGAGTGGGGCGTGGGAGTGTGCGTCGAAGGTACCGTACTGTTGTGGGGCGGCACCAACCACGGCTCGGTGACGGCCGACGGTGAGCGCTGGGCTCCCTGAGACACGCTCCCCGGCGGGACTCGGCTATAGTCCCGCCATGCCGAGCCAACCAGCGTCACCGATCACCGAGAGCGGTGAGGAAGGAGCGTCCTTTCTCCAGAGGCGGGTCGCTTCCTTCTGGAAGGTGATGTTCTTCGTGTGCCTGTTCGGCGTCACCGTGGGCGCCAGCGGCGCGATCGTGAAGCCCGGCCTGGATTTCCTGATCACCGTGGGCCTGGCAGTGGAGGCCGGCGGCGCCTGGTGGCTGTGCCGGAGCGGGCAACGGTCCATTCGCTTCTCGCGCCGCACGGAGGCGGCGGCGCTGCTGCTCAATGCCGGCGGCAGCGCGATCCTGTTTCGCTATACCTTCGCGGGCTTCGTGCGCGACCACGCGCTGGTGACGGAGCAGGCGGTGGTCATGGCCGACGCCTACGTTTCCATGCTGCAACTCGGCGGCACGGCGATGATGGTCGCGCTGCGTGCCGCCTTCATCCCGTCGGGTCCGCGGCGCACGTTCCTGCTCACCGCCGCGACCGGCGGTCTGATGATCCTGGCCACCACCCTGCTCGTGCCGACGCCCGAGAACGGGCTGGCCTGGCGCGCGGCGGACTCGCTCGCCTATCCCTGGCTGCCCGCCACGGACGTGATGATCTGGACGCTCGCTTCCCTCACCTGCATGGGCATTAGCTGGGTGATCTTCGGCCTGCGCGTGCAGGTGCGGCAGGCGCGCCGGCTCGGGCAATACGTGCTGGAGCGCAAGATCGGTGAAGGCGGCATGGGTGAGGTGTATCGCGCCTATCACGGCATGATGCGCCGGCCGTCCGCGCTCAAGCTGCTCCATCCGGAGCGCTCGGGCGAGCACCGACTGCGCCGCTTCGAGCGCGAGGTGCAGCTCACCGCGCGCCTCACCCACCCCAACACGATCACGATCTTCGACTACGGGCGCACGCTGGACGGCGTGTTCTACTACGCCATGGAGCTGCTGGACGGCGCCACGCTGGAGCGCATCGTGGCGGTCGGCGGCGCACAGGAGCCCGGACGCGTGGTGCGGATCTTGGCCATGGCCTGCGGAGCGCTGAGCGAAGCGCACTCGATCGGGCTGATCCATCGCGACATCAAGCCCGCCAACATCATGCTCTGCACGCAGGGCGGCGAGCGCGACGTGGTCAAGCTGCTCGACTTTGGTCTGGTCAAGGAGCTCGAGGTCGACAAAGAGACCCGGCTGACGGGAGCGACGGCGCTGACGGGGACGCCGCAATACATGGCGCCGGAGTCGATCCGCGCCCCGGAGCTGGTCGACGCGCGCACGGACATCTACGCGCTCGGCGCCGTCGGTTACTTCCTGCTCGCGGGAACGGACGTGTTCGAAGGCCCCTCGATCCTGGAGGTGTGCAGCCAGCACCTGCACCAGGCTCCGCAACCGTTGTCGGCGCGGGGTGTGCAGGTCCCGCCCGAGCTGGAGGCGATCGTGCTCGCCTGCCTGGAGAAAGACCCCGCGCGCCGGCCGCAGAGCGCCGCCGCGCTCCGTCGGGCGCTGGAAGCGTGCGCGATCCCGGCCTGGGACGCCGAACGAGCCACGCGCTGGTGGTCGCGGCATGACGCCGAGCTTCGGCTGGAGCTGCCCGCTGGCCCCGGCTCGCCCCAGACCATCGCCGTCGAGGCGGGTGCGCGCGCGCCGACCGAGCTGGCGGCGGCGGGCGCCTGACTCAGAACAGCGGCTGCAGCGCCGCGAACCAGCGATCGGCGATCTTCTTCGAGCCCAGCTCGTTGGGGTGCACACCGTCGCGGTTGTCCGCGACCGCGTCGTAGTCGTCAAACTGGTCGACGACACGCACCGGAGACTCCGCGCTGCTCTGCTGCGCGGCCCAGCTGCTGATCAGCGCGTTGAGCGCCGGCACGCCCGTGGCGCAGCCCGCGCAGGTACAGCCGGCGCAGGTCGTATCGCTGACGTTCATGGGGATGATCTGCGCCACCAGGATCACCACCTTGGGGTTGGCGGCGCGCAGCGCCTTTACCACCTCGCTGTAGCCGTTGACGATGTCCTGCGGGTTCTTGGCGTTCCACACGTCGTTGGTGCCGAAGTGCAGCAGCGCGACGTCGGTGGGCTGGGCCAGGAAGGCTTGCTGCAGGTCGGCGAGCGCCGGACACGGGTTGGGGTCGCACGTGCGCGCCGTGGTCACGTTCGCGACGATCTCGGTGATCAGCGAACTGGAGTAGCCCTGGTTATCGCGATCGTAGCCGGCGGGCGCGCAGCCGTTGTCGCTGCTCAGCGTCCCGACGAAGTCGAAGCGCGCCGGGAAGCTCTGGTTGAGCTCGTCCCAGAGCGCGGCGCGCCAGCAGGTGGCGCGCGTGATCGAGTCACCGATGGCCATGATACGGATCACGCCGCTCTCGGTCGCGAGCTTGCCGGGCGCGTCGGAGGCAGGCGGCATGGGCTCCCCCAGCGACTGTGGGCCGTCGGGGTTCAGCACGGGATCCGGCGTTTGCTCGCTGCCGGACGCGGGCATGTCGGACATCGCCGGCGTCGCGCCATCGTCTGCCGGGGTGTTGCCCATGCCGTTGCCGGCGCTGGTCGCGCCCGGCGCGTCACCGCCAGCAGGCGTGCTGCCGCCCGGGCGCGCGCTCATCACCTGCATGTCACCCGCCGCTGGCTGCCCGCCATCGTCCTCCCCACAGCCGAACAGCGCCGTGCAGAGCACCCCAAAAACCAAAGTCGATCGAAACGCGCTCACCGCGCCATTTCGCCGTGGATCGCGGCCCACGTCAATGCTGCGTTAGCTGGCAGCGCGCCCGGCGCGCGCTCGACGCGCGGCTTCCGCGCGCTCTGAATCGGGACCATTCGCCGAGCGCTCGGAGCGCCAACCCGACTCCTCACGAATCTGCTCCGCCAGCGGCGCGGGAGAAAGCCATTGGATCCGGAACCATTCGCGCGGATCGCGCGGGCGCTCGCGCTGCTGCCAGTGGCGGAATTGGTAAGTCCCGAAGCAGCGGTCCCAAATATCCACAGCGATGCCGTAGTTGTGCCGGCTCATGTGATGACGGTGGTGCAGGTAGTGCACCGGCGCCTTCATCCAGAACACCAGCTCGGGCCGCTCGTGTTGGACCTGGTGCGCGTAGGCCGCGAAGGCGAAGTACAGCACCAGCCCCGCGCTGAAGCCCACGCCGATCGCCAGCGAGGGCAGGAATGAGATCACGCAGAACGGCAGCGCCGGCGAGATGTAGTCGCGAAACTCGCCGAGCCAGCCCTGCCCGGTGCCGGCCATGTGGTGCTCACCGTGGCGGCGCCGCGCCCAGCCGCGCCGGTGCATCGAGCGATGGATCCAGTACTCCGAGAGCGAGCCCTCGATCAGCGCGAACGCCGCCGCCAGGAACCCCACCCAGGCCGGATGCTGCCAGATCATGCTCGTTGGGAACGCTCGACCTCGGCGTAGGCCCAGTCGAGCCAGGGCGTCAATGCCTCGAGATCGGACGCTTCCACGGTCGCTCCGCCCCAGATGCGCAAGCCGGGCGGCGCCTCCACGTAAGAGCCGATATCGTGGGCCGCGCCCTTTTGATCGAGCAAGCCCGTGAGGCGCTTGACCGCCGCCGCGCGCCCCTCGACCGGCAACGCCTGAAACCACTCGGCCACGATCTTCAGGCAGATCGAGGTGCAGGAACGGGTCGCCGGATCCTGCGCCAGGAACTCGACCCAGGGCGTCTTCTCCACCCAGCGGCTGATCACGCCCAGGTTGCGCCGCGAGCGCTCGATCGTGCCCGCCAGACCGCCGACGCTCTCCGCCCAGCGCAGGCTGTCGAGCGCGTCTTCCACGCACAACATCGAGGGCGTGTTGATGGTGGAGCCCTTGAAGATGTCCTCGTTCAGCTTGCCGTTCTTGGTGAGCCGGAAGATCTTCGGCAGTGGCCGCGGAGGCACGAAGCTCTCCAGCCGCTGCACCGCGCGCGGCGAGAGCGCCAGCATGCCATGCGCCGCCTCGCCGCCCAGCACCTTTTGCCAGGACCAGGTGATGACATCCAGCTTCTGCCAGGGCAGCGGCATCGCGAACACCGCGGAGGTGGCGTCGCAGATCGTGAGCCCCTTGCGCGCGTCGCTGATCCAGTCCGCGTTCGGCACGCACACGCCCGAGGTCGTGCCGTTCCAGGTGAAGACCACGTCGCGATCGGTGTCCACCGCCCGCAGATCCGGCAGCGCTCCGTACTCGGCCTCGAGCCGACGCACGTCGCTGAGCTTCAGCTGTTTCACCACGTCCGTCACCCAGGTGGCACCGAAGCTCTCCCAGGCCAGCATGTCGACGCCGCGCTCGCCGAGCACCGACCACAACATCATCTCCACCGCCCCCGTGTCCGAAGCCGGCACGATCGCCAGGCGATAGTCGGCCGGGAGCGAGAGCAGCGCTCGCGTGCGCTCGATCACCTCGCCGAGCCTGGCCTTGCCCGGCGCCGATCGGTGCGAGCGCCCGACGAACGCGCTCGCGAGCACGGCCGGAGACCAGCCGGGGCGCTTCACGCACGGGCCGGAGCTGAACGAGGGACGAGACGGCTTGATGGCAGGTTCTTGCATGGCGGAACAGTTGCCGGCGGGCGCTCTCGAGCCGGAGCGGCGCGGCGCCCGCGATGACTAGCACGCTGCTCGAGCCGAGACACCCAGCGCTTTGCGCCAGCGGCCCAGCGGCCGCCAGGCCTGCACTCTCGCCGTTTAGCAATTTCAGCCTTCCGGTGCTGCAGGAGCACCGAGCCATTCCCGCTGCGTGCCCGCTGTGCCCATGGGAGACCAAACGGATCCGCTGCGACAGCGCAGACCCGGCGGCATCGCGGGCGCTTCCGCCAGGCTCGCCGGGGCGAAGAAGAGGGATGGCCGCTACCGATCGGTAGGAGCCGCTACCGATCGGTAGGAGCTACCGATCGGTCATAGGTGATCCCTTTAGGCGAGGCCCCCAGCTAGACCGACCAGGTCGATTCCGATGGCAAGGCGACCGTGGCGACGCTCGCGGCGGAGATGGGAGCGTCGCGCATTGGGGGACAGGAAGCGAAAGCGAGGAGAAAGCGCACGCGGGCGGCGCTCGCCACGCGGGGGG
>DASTRX010000040.1:0-5977 GCA_035760985.1 Polyangiaceae bacterium | reverse complement strand
GTCGCTGTCGCCGAAGTCGAAGATGCGCTGCCACCGGCTGCCGCCAGCCCAGTCGACCCAGGCCTCGAACGTGGCGCTCTGCAGTGCCGAGACGATGCCGTTGGGCAGGTCCACGAACTGATCGTCACCATCGAGCGCGAGCTCACCCGTGCCGGAGAGCTGACCATCCTGCACGCTGCCGTGCGCGTCGCCCGCGCTGTCGAGCACGGCCGCGCCGCTGCCGTCAAAGCTGTAGCGATGGACGAGCGCGGAGCGCAGCAGGTCGCAGTCGGCACGATCGGCAGGAGCGCAGCCGAGCGGGTCGAGCTCGCCGGCATCTGCCGTGGCGGCATCGCCCGCGGCATCCGGTCCGGCGTCACCCGGCTCGGCAGTGCCACCGGCACCGGCGCTCGCGGCAGCCCCCGCCGCGCCCGCCGCGCCCGCGCCACCGACGCCTGCAGCGCCCTGACCCGCGGCGCCGCCCGTTGACTCCGGGAGGGCAGCATCGCCGCCCTCGCCGCCAGCACCGCCCTCACCGGCAGCGCCCGCCCTGGCATCACCGCCGCGCCGGTAAAACAGTCCCTCCCGCGGAGGCGGAGAGCCACAGCCCATCCCCGAAACCGCGCCCAGAAAACCGGCGCCGAGGATGCCGCTGGTGAGAACGATCTGCAGGGAGGGCAGCGAAATGAATCGAGAGCGCGTCGAGATCAAGTGTGCCTTTCAGCATAACAACTCGACGTGATCGCCGCGAGCGCACAGCCGTGACGCGGGCGCATTTCGCGGCAATCCGCATTCTCATGCCTGACTGTAAAGCGAACGCAGTTTGTAGGCGAACGGCGCACACGGGTGCGCCGTTCCGGTGCGCTTCGCCGCGCGCTCCGTCACTCGGCCGCGCGAGCGCAGCGGAAGGAGTAAGGGCCGATCGCCGCCGGTGACTCGCCGCGGCGCGCGTAGCTCGTCGCATCGGCCGCGAGCGTGAGCCAGCTGCCACCGCGCTGGATGCGCGAGCCACCCGTGGCCGGGCCCGTGGGGTTGGTGACCGCGCTGCTCGGATAGCTGCCAAACCAGTCCGCGACCCACTCGGCGGCGTTGCCCACGAGGTCGAAGGCGCGCTCCGGGGATGCGCCGGCGCGCGCGGAGCCGACCGGCTGGGGCAGCGTTCCACCGTACTGCGTGCACTGCGAAGCGCCCGCCAGCACCGCGCGATCGCAGCTGAATGCATCTCCCCAGGGGTACTTGGATCCGGAGGCGTTGCGCGCCGCCTGCTCCCATTGAGCCTCGGTGGGCAAGCTACGCCCTCCATCCCAGTCGCAGAAGTCGCTCGCCGAGGTCCACGGCACGCAGGTGATGGGATGCTGTTCGTGATCCGCTGGCGAGCTGGTGTAGGTGCAGCCTTGCGCCGCCGTGGTGCTGGGAGCCACGCATGCGCCAGCCTCGACGCAGCGGCGGTAGCGCGCCACCGTCACTTCGAAGGCGTCGAGAAAGAACGCCGAGAGCGTGACGGAGTGAACCGGGCCTTGCGCGAAGTAGCCGCTGCTCGGTGCCGCAGCGCTGCCCATGTCGAAGGTGCCGGCGCGCACGCACACCTCGTCGTCGGCGAGCTCCGCGTCCGCGCTGCGCGCCACGCCGCAGGGCGTCGCGGGTTGCGTGGAGGGCGGTGGCGTCTCCTGCGCAGGACCAGCGTCGCTCGAGCCGCCGCCGCTGCCGCCCGCGGACGAAGAAGTCTCGTCCGTGGAGGTGGAGTGCGTCTCCAGCGGCGGGAAGCCGCCTCCACCGTCGGGCGGCGCGGCGCCCAGCGGGTCCGACTCGAGGTAATGAAACGCCTCGCCGGAACAGGCAGCGATGCCGGTACCCACCAGCGCCAGCAGCACGCAGCGCACGATCGATCCGCGCACGGCCTCCCCCTCCGGACCGCTCACGAAGCGCTCGTGATCGAGTCGAGGTGCGCGAGCAGCTCCGCGACGGCCGCCGAGTCCGGCTCTTGCACGCGCGCGAGCTCGGCCTCCAGGCGCGCCTGACCGAAGCGTTCGCGCGCCGCGTACAGCCAGGCCAGCGTGACGTGAAAATCAGCGCCCAGATCGGAGCGGAACCTGCGCACGCGCTCCAGCACCCAGATCGCGTAGGGCAGCTCGCCGTGTGCTGCCGCGAGCCGGCTGGCTTCGATGGCCGACGCCAGATCGGACGGCGCGAGGCCGTTGGCGATGCGCCAGGACGCGAAGGCCTCCGGTTGCTCGAGCCGATCGGCGGCGCCGGCCATCGCCTGCACGGCGCTCAGCTCGCAGGGATCGGTCTCCAGCGCGCGCACCGCGAGCGCCAGCGCCTGGCGCGCATCGCCGGTCAGGAGCGAGATCTCCGCCAGGCCCGCCAGGGCGCGCGGGTGCCCCGCGCTGGTCTGTGCCGCATCGAGCAAGCAGCGGCAGGCGGCATCGAGCTCGCCGCGCTCGACATGCACGGCGGCGCAGCCCAGCAGCGCCTCGGTGCCGAGCGCCGCCGAGCCGCGCTGGGCCGCGGTCGCGTAGGCCTCGAGCGCCGCGCCCGCGTTGCCCTGTTGTCGCGCCCGGTCGCCGCGCTCCAACCACAGCCAGCCATCCTCCTTGCTGGGCACCAGCACACAGGCCACGAAGTTGCCGAGATCGTCGAGCCAGCGCTCGACCTCCCAGCCCGAGCGCAGCAGCAGCTGCGTCAGACCGGGACGGGTGAAGGCGCGCAGCACCGGCGGCAGCAGCGCCTGGTTCGGATACGCGCGCGGCTCGGCCAGGAACAGTCTGCCGCTCTCGCTCAGCCAGCGGTGCGCGCCGCGCAGCGCCGCCACCGGGTTGGCGGTGTGCCCCAGCATGTCGATCACGCAGCCGGCATCGTGACGCACGGCGGGCTCGACGCCGTCGCCCAGGCTCGCCCGCACCACCGCGACGTGCGGCGCGCGCGCCAGGTACTGGCGCACGAAGGCCACCGCGCCCGCGTCCGCATCGACGGCGCTCACGCTTTTGAAGCGCGTGGAGAGCTCCGCGACGCCCATGCCCGAGCCGCAGCCCAGGTCCACGACGGACTGGGCGCCGGCGAGCAACTCGGCCGCGACCAGGTACAAGGCGCGCGTGTCGGGCGCATCCCCGACCAGGCCTGGATAGCACCGCGCCCGGCCGCACTCGACGCTGAGCGAGGCCTCGGGAAAGTTCGCCGCGTAGATGTGTGCCTTCGGCGAGCGCTGATAGCGCGGTGGAACGACGGGCAGAGCGCTGCTGGTGGTCACGTGAGTCATCCTCCCTTCTTGGCGCTGGCCTCGGCGATCGCCTTGGGCACCGCGAGCGCCCACGCTTCGCGCAGCGGGGTCAACGCGCGCACCACGTCGGCGACCGGCTGGGCCGTCGCCGTGCGGTTGGCTTCCGACAGACGCGAGAGCGCGAAGTCGTACACGGCCGCGAGGTTTGCGCACAGCTCGGGCGAGGCGGCGTGATCGAGCGCCAGCATCAGCTCGCTGATGATCGCATGGGCCTTGCCGACCAGCTCGCGCCCGCGCGGGGCCTGCTGGTTCTCAAAGCAGACCTTGGCGCCATTCAGGAACCGAAACAGTCCATCGTACAGGGCGAGCAACAGCTCGCCGGGAGTGGACGTGTGCGCTTGGACTTGCCGATAGCGATCCGCCGCTTTGCCTGACATTCCATCAGTTAAAACGGAATGATCCGTGTTTCCCGATAGTGAGGCGCCCCTGGGGGTGTCAGCACGCGTGAAACGCGGTGTGTGCCCACTGGCGCACACCGCGTACACTTTTTACGCTGCCGACCTGAAGATCAGCCTCGGAGCAGGTTCAGCGCCATCTGCGGCAGCTGGTTGGCCTGCGCCAACACTGACAGACCCGCCTGCGACAGCACCTGGTTCCGGGACATCTGGGACGTCTCGTTGGCCACGTCCACGTCACGGATGCGCGAGTTGGCGGCCGACAGGTTCAGGCGCATGGTCTGGATGTTGCTCTGCGCAACTTCCAGGCGGTTCATGGCCGCGCCGAACGAGGAACGCGCGGTCGACACGTTGGAGATCGCGGTGTCGATCGTCGACAGCGACGCCAGCGCGCCGGCCTCCGTCGTCCCCGAGAGCGCCACGCCGGAGCCCGAGATGGTCGCCAGCGAAACGCCGCCGAGCGTCACCTTGATCTGATCCGAGCTCAACGCCTGGAGCCCCACCTGCAGCGTGATCGTGTTCGCGGTCGCGCCGAGGAGTTGCTTGCCGTTGAACTTGGCCGAGCCCTGGATGCGCACGATTTCTTGCTGGAGCTGTGAAAACTCCGTCTGCAAAAAGCCGCGGTCCGTGCCCGTCAAGCTGCCGTTCGAGGCCTGAACCGCCAGCTCGCGCATGCGGCCCAGGATGTTGTGAACCTCGCCCAGCGAGCCTTCCGCGGTCTGCGCCATGGAAATGCCGTCACCGGCGTTCCGCTCTGCGACCGTGAACGAGCGAATCTGGCTCTTCAGGTTCTCGCTGATCGCCAAGCCCGCCGCGTCGTCCTTGGCCGAGTTGATGCGGAAGCCGCTGGACAGACGGTTGAAGCTGAGCTGGAGCTGAGACTGGTTGTAGCCGAGGTTCTTTTGCGCCTCCATCGAGGAGACGTTGGTTTGAATGAATAGTGCCATGTGGCCCCCTTCCTTGGGTGGTTCGGCACCCCCCGAAGGTGGGTGCACAGCGAGCACTTCATTGCGCTCGCAAGCCAAGTGAACGGAGCCAGTCAGCGGGCCTTGAACGCGTCCGGCCTCGACCGGCAAATCCCCTGATCTGCCGGCGAGGTAGGCGCGTGGGCGGGTTTTCTGCGCTCGAGCCGGGTCGCCCCCCAGCGGCTCGCCTGTACCAGGATTAGTGCAGCAGGCCGAACGCCAGCTGCGGCAGCTGGTTGGCCTGGGCCAGGACGGAGATACCGGCCTGCGTCAGCACCTGGTTCCGGGACAGCTGCGCGGTCTCGCTCGCCACGTCGACATCGGCGATGCGCGAGTTGGCAGCCGAGAGGTTCAGACGCATGGTCTGAATGCTGCTCTGTGCCACTTCGAGGCGGTTCATCGCCGCGCCGAAGGTGGAGCGCGCCGTGGACACGTTGCCGATCGCGGTGTCGATGGTCGACAGCGCCGCCAGGGCGTTGTCTTCCGTGCTGCCCGAGAGCAGCGCCGCGCTGCCCGTGATGTCGGCCAGTGAGACACCGCCCAGCTGGACCTGGATCTGGTCGCTGGAGGTGTCGTTCAGGCCGACCTGGAGCGTGATCGTGTCGGCCGTGGCGCCCAGCAGCTGCTTGCCGTTGAACTTCGCCGAGCCCTGAATGCGGGTGATCTCGGCCTGCAGAGACGAAAACTCCGTCTGCAAGAAGCCGCGATCTTCCGCCGTCAGAGGACCGTTCGAGGCCTGAACCGCCAGCTCGCGCATGCGGCCGAGGATGCCGTGCACCTCGCCCAGCGAGCCTTCAGCGGTCTGCGCCATCGAGATGCCGTCGCCCGCGTTGCGCTCCGCAACGTTGAACGACCGGATCTGCGACTTCAAGCTTTCGCTGATGGCGAGACCGGCGGCATCGTCCTTGGCCGAGTTGATGCGGAGACCGCTCGACAAGCGAGCGAAGCTCGACTGCAACCTGGCCTGGTTCGCTCCGAGGTTCTTCTGGGCAGACTCGGAGGCAACGTTCGTGTTGATGTAAAGAGACATTTCGGACCCCTTCCGTGGGAGAAATACGCTCGCTTTGAGCGCGCGAGGGCTTATTGCCCTCGTTCTCGGGGAACGGAGTCCGGGGGGTTGGCTTGAACGCTTTTGGGCGCACCAACTCGCTCTCCAGGCCACCCCTTGGGGGGAGCAGGCGCGCCCCCAAAGGAACGGTGCCCTGGAGTACCACTCGTCCGCTGCGCTCGGTTGGATCCGGATTCGGGTACCGTTCCAGCCAAGAGCAATGGCCGCGGGCTCGGGCTCGCCCTCGAGCAGCAGACGCTCGTCGGGCTCGCTGAGCCACACCCGCCAGGCAGACGCCCGCCGGGAGCTATGT
>DASTRX010000039.1:0-8512 GCA_035760985.1 Polyangiaceae bacterium | reverse complement strand
GACTGTCGCCAGGCGGCGCAGCTGCCGGCCAACGCCTCGCCGGAACAGCTCTCGGGCAGCTGCGACCCGAGCGGCGCCGGGCGCTGCAACAACCCGCCCGCTTGCCCGAACGGCGCGCTGCGTTGCAACGGCCAGTACCTGGAGCGCTGCCGGGACAATGCCTGGCAAGCCCAGGAGTGGTGCGCGACGAGCGCCCTGTGCGACGCCAGCGGCAGCGGTTCTTGCCGTGCGCCGCAGTGCAAGCCGGGCGAGCATCGCTGCGTCACCCTCGGCGCGACCACGGTCGTGGCCATGCCCGGGGAGCCGACGCTGGGCTTGACGTTGCAGGTCTGCAACTCCGCCGGCGACGGCTTCAGCAACGTCCGCGACTGCCCGGCGGACAACCTCTGCGACGCCCGCCACGGCCAGTGCGACCTGTGCGAGCCGCTGGCGCCGCTGTGCTTCGGATCCTCGCTCTACCTGTGCTCCGCCGACGGCCAGGAGCGCGAGCTGGAAAAGACCTGCAAGCTCGGCTGCGTGCTCGACCCAGAAAACCAGAACCGGCCAACCTGCCAGGAAGACTTACCCGGGAATTTGCCGTGAGCCGGGCTCCGCTGCCGGCGCGGCAGCTCACGCTCAGTTCCGGATCGAAACCCGGGCTCCGAGCGCGCCGAACAGCGCCCACAGCGGGTCAACGGCGCGCGGCTTTGGCGGCGGTGCGCTGGCGCCAACGTGCTACAAGTTGGTCGTTTCGAGGAGTCTGCATGAACACCGACGATCGCGACATCGAGTCCAGCAATCCCTCGAAGAACTTCAAGGTCGGTGACGTCGATCAGCTCTCCGGCTTCTTCACTCCGGTCTGGGAGAGCAAGCGCCGGATTCGCTCCGAGCCGCCCGCGCCGCCCTCCTCCAAGGGCGCACCCTCCCAGCGCGGCTCCAACCCGCCGAGCGCGCCCGAAGGGGCGGAGGCGCCGGGCAAGGGCAAGGGCATCCCGCGCCCGCGCAACCCCGCGGCGCTGAGCAAGGGCCTATCGCGCACGGGCTCGGGGCGCACGCCGACCCCGCCTCCTCCGGCCTCGGAGCAGCCGGGCGTGGCCGAGGCGGCGCTCGCGCCCTCCCCAGCGGAGGTGGCGGCGGTCTTCGGCGCGCCGATTTCTGCCGAAGAAGGGAGCCTCGGCGCTCCGTCCGCTGCCGCGCCGGCGGCGGAGCAGCCCGTGAAAGACGCGCGCCCGAGCGCCGCGGCGCGCGCCTTGCGCGACGCCGGCCCTGATCTGCCGGCGGCCGCCTTCCTCGATGCCGAGCCCGAGTTTCGCGTGCCGCCCGCGCCTGCGATCCCGCGCCCCGCGCGCACGGATCGCCCCGCGGCACAGTTTCACGGGCAGCGAGCAGCCCACGCGGCCGCCCGGATCCCCGAGCAGCTCAAGGCGAAGCTGCAGGCGGAAGCGGCGGAGATCGAGCAGAGCCGGCTCGACCTCGACCCCGATACGCACCGCGACGCCTTGCAGGCGCTGGAGCCCTCCGCGTACGACCCGTATCCGATCTCGTTGCTGCGGCGTCTGCGCCGGACGATCCGGCTCTCGACGCCCGTGCCCGACGCGATCCGCTCGCTGATCTCCAAGTACGACCGCGGCTGAGCTTGCCGGCGGAAGCCGCGGCTTCCGGGGTGAGAGGCACTCCGGGGTGAGCGGGGCTCGCGCGGAAATGGAGTCGGGGGTGAGGAAGGCGGCGGAGATCACGCCCGTGCGTACACCCGCGGGCAGGCGCGGACGGGGCGCGTTCCTCTGATGGAACGCCGCCTTGCGAGCGCGCTGGCGCGAGCTTCTCAGCGCTCTCTGTGCGAACCGCGCTCAGCACGACAACGCTGTCGCACACGAGCGCCGCGACTCGACGTGTTGCGTCGCTGCTTCTTCACTGCTTCCGAGTCAAGATTTTGACTGCGCTCTGCGCGCGGGAAGAATGCGATCGACGCGCATCGTTAGGGCGCGCGCGCGCGTCTTTGCTAGATTCTTCGTGTGCAGATCTATCTCGCGGCGCTGCTCGCGCTCAGCTTGTTGTTCCAGACCAACTTCGCGGCGGCCAGCACCGACGCCCTTGCCCCTCCCTTCAAGACGCAGGGCATCTACGTGCAGCAGTACACGGCCCTGAACAAGGCCAAGCTCGATCACCTGATCAATAGCTCGCTGGAAGTGGGCATCAACACGCTGGTCGTCGACCTGTGGTGGCCCTCCAAGAATTACAAGGCCGCGATCCAGCGCATCCAGGAGCACGGCCTGCGCTACGTCCCGCGCATCACGATGTTCGAGGGTGGCGGCACGCGCGAGCAGATCACCAACCAGCAGTACTGGGAGCAGCGCTGGAAGCTGGCGAAGTACGCCATCGAGCTCGGCGCGAAGGACGTGCAACTCGACTACATTCGTTACAGCTCGAAGAACGCTGCCTCGCCCAACAACGCGCTCGACATCCGCGAGATCCTGCGCTTCTTCAAGAAGCGCGTCAACGAGCACGGCGCGCAGCTGCAGATCGACGTCTTCGGCGAGGTGGGGCTCGCGCCCTCGATGCACATCGGCCAGGACATCAGCATCTTCGCGCCAGAGATCGACGCGGTCTGCCCGATGGTCTACCCTTCGCACTACGAGCCCTACAAAGAGCACGCGCTGAAGCCCTACGAGACGATCTACACGTCCCTGATGGGGATGAAGCGCCAGATGGGCAAGCAGCAGGTGCCGATCCTGGCCTACATCGAGCTGTTCAACTTCCGCCACCCGATGAACACGGTCGAGCGCGTGAAGTACATCCGCGCCCAGCTCAAGGCGGTGCGCGACGCGCAGGGTGAAGGCTGGCTCGCCTGGAGCGCGGGCAACCACTACGATCTGCTGTTCGAGATCCTGCGCCAGTTCAAGAACGACGCCGCGAGCTGAGGAAGCGCGGCGCAGTTCAGAGGGGGTGCCGATGCAGTAGCTGGTCGGCAACAACGCTCTCCAGCAGCGAGCGATACTGCTGGAAGCTAGCTCCTGGCAGCTCATGTTCTAGCTTCTGCAAGAAGACCGCGAACGCAGCGCTTCGCTCTTCCACCGTGGCTTGGTCCAGGGCGGCCTCCCATGGCTGCTCGTGCAGCTCGATCAACCGTGCCGTTTCGCTGGCCCCGAGGTTCAGGGCGCTCAAGGACGTGTGCGCGAACTCGCGTAGTGCCTCTCGCGCGAGGCTCGCGCTCATGCGCCCGATCAAATAGGCCAGATCCGGATGTTCCGGCGCCGGCAGTTCGAACAGCGTTTCGGATTTGGCCACTGCTTCCAGCGGCAGGCGCCGTGGTATCAGGTACTGGCGCACCGATTCCACGGGTTGCGGAGGAATCTGCCCGACCGCTAGATGCTCGAAGACGGCATCCAGCTCAGGATACTCCGGGCCTTCTCGCCAGCGCGTGTTTCCCGGGCAGCAATAGGTGTTCTGAAAGGTTTCAAACCTAGACGGGTCCTGCTCCAATTCTCGTCGCAGACGGCGAGCGAGTTCCAACACATTGACCTGAGACAGCGGATCGCTCGGTTCCGCAAACGGATCAAAGAGCAAGCCGATGGTCGTCATGCTGTACTCTTTGCGCGGGCGGTTGGGGACTCGCATCAGGACCTCAAAACCCAATAATGACTCGATGGGAGGGGCCACGCCGCCCACGGGCAACGATTGAAGCACTTCGACCTGCCGAGGGAACGGCGTGGTCTCTCGAGTGGACCAGGTGCCCATGTCGCCATGCTGGGCAGCGTCTCTGTGCTCGGAGTAGCGATCGATCAGCGACTGGAACTGCTCTGGATCCTGAAGAGCGCGCTCGTACAGACTCTGGGCCATCGTTCGCGCCTCCTCACGCGTTCGCAGAGGCCCGTTGCCTCGTGCGAGCATGTTTTGCAGCCAGCGCGCGCCATCATGACCGATCACGATATGCGTACCGGTGACGGTATCAGGCGCGGCGGGCGCTCGCCGCAGCAGCACGTGGAAGCCGTAGGGAGTCTCTACCGGCTCCGACACTTCGCCTGGCGCGAGCGTCGAAAGCGCGTCCAGCAGGACGGGCCAGTACGAGAGTTGGTAAGCGCTGATTCCGCCCAGAGACCCACCGCTCGAGCGCGTCGGCGGATCCTCGGAGTACCGCTGCGCATAGTCGGTAAACTCGCTGGGGTGAGCACGCAACTCGCCAGCAATCTCCCTGGCACGCTCCAGTGCCTGCTGCCGACTCCGGTGCGATACAGGCAGGCCATTGTGCCAGCCCGGTGCCGAAAAGGGCACGTCCGAGCTGACCCCGTCGTAACGGATCAAAATGTGAGAGACCCACAGGAGTGTAGGCTCGAGTTGTTCTTGCGTCGCCAGGCGCCACCGTGCAGGCGGGTATGGAGCCTGCCGCCGGAACGAGAGCGCGGTGGCGCCCTGAGCGGGCGAAGGGCGCATCCTTTCGGCCCATGCATAGGCGCCGACTCCGACGATCAGCATCCAGATGAGCCAGACGGTGGCGTCACGCACCTTGCTCGAGATTTTCAGCATCACCTTCATGAGCCATGGCGCCGGGACACATTCACTCGAACGAGAGGGCCCCCAGGGAGCATTCGTGAGGTGGCCCTTTCCGAATGCACCCCGGGCATACCCAGTAGTAGCTGCGTCCGCGAGACCTTTGGTCGGCTCGCGGAGACGATCAGAAGACGTCTGCTTGCATCGTAACAGACGTGACGGCCGCGCACGAAGTCGTTGCTCCCACCCCATCCACCACGTCGTCGCTGATCGCGCAACCGGTCACCCCCGTCGACCTGAAACCGCGGGCCCTGGCCTGGGTGTCACCCGCACCCGACGAGGTGAAGTTCGCGGTCAGGTTTCGACGCGAGCCAACGATCTGACCAACTGCATTACCCGACGCCCCGCTGGAAGCGCTGCAGCTGGAAAACCCCGGGTAGCTCACCACCGGACCGGCGCAATTAGCAAGAGAGACAGAGGCGATGGTGCCAATGCAGGCCGCAGCAGCCGTAGTCAGCCCGATCACAATCCAGTTCTTCACGTTCATTGTTTACGTCCTTTCTTTATTGTTCTCGAATCCCACCGCGGTGCGGCGAGAACTCTGTCAGCTCAGCGTGAGTCAGCCTGATCGCCGGCCACCGAATCGTGTCCTCCCGCGAGTGGTTCTGTAGGCTCCTGCGCGGCATCCGCGCCGAGAACCAGCGATATCCTAGTTGCTACGCCACCACGCACCGGAGCCTCGGCGGAGGCTCGCCCGCCGTCGGAGGACGTCACGGAGAGTTGATAGAGCCCTTCGCGCAGCTGCGGCAGTGACCACTCACCGTTCGACCCTCGCACCCGGCGTGTCTCACCGGCGGCGTTCGTGTAGCTCAGAGTGAACGTCGGGATGGGAGCACCCCGCGCATCCCGGAGGTCCCCCGATAGTGACCCAAGGCGGTCCAATCGAATGCGGAGGCCCTGCGCCCCCGCCAGAACAGCTGCCGCAACGGCCTCGCCGAACTCATTGCTGGCTTCGAGATCATAGCGTCCGGGCAGAAGTGCAGGAATGGAGAACGCCCCCTGCTGATCGGTCAGCACCATGGTCTGGACTTCATCTCCCAGGCTGAAATCCGTACCGCTCACGCGAACTCGCGCGTCGCTCACGGGGGCAAGATCCCCATCGACCACGAAACCAGCGATCGAACGTGCCTCCGGCAACGCTAGCGAGACCTCCTCGACCTGGCCGTCGCGACTCAATTCTATCCGTCGAGCGTCCTTTGGCACATCCCTGGACTGCCCAATGAACACAGCGTAGGCGCCGAGCTCGAGCCGGTCGAACATGAACGTCTCTCCGTCCCGTCGCGCCTGCGAAAATCCTCGCGGCCCTCGCGCGATGACGGCCAGCGCCGCGGGCGGATCGCCGCTCGCAACGGTGGTGACGCGAATCGACGCGAATGCTCGCACACGCAGCAGGATGTTGCCGGCATCGCCGGTATCCAACGTGACCGGGACCAGCTCCGAGCCGGCGAACTCACCCAGCCAGGCGCCCACCTCATACTCCCCTGGAGGCAGCCCCACGCACGAAAACGCGCCGTTCACGTCGCTGTCACAGCTCGCACCGGCTGGCATCGGCGCAGCAGCCTGCTGGCGGGAGAGCGGCTGAACGAGCACGTGCGCGTTGGCGATGGGTTGACCGCGAGCACCTTGAACCGATCCCTGGATGCGGAAGCCGGAAGCGAGTTCGAAGTCGTGATGCACCGGCGCGCCGTCGACGAGCAATGGCTCTCGCAGCACCATCGCGCCCTCACAGTGTGCCGTCGCAGCGTACTGCCCGGGTGGAACCCCTTTCAGCAAGAAGGCACCTCCTTCGCCGGTGTTCGCGGAGAGCCAGATAGGACCATTCAGCTCCACCCCACCACGGACGCAGCTCTCGCCGTTCACGCGCATGACGCCCTCCACCGCGGTGGCTTGTTCGAGCACCAGCTGCACAGTCTTGGTCTCGCCAATGCCTACGCGAGCCACTACCGGCGCGCTTCGACCCCGATCCCCGATCGCCACCAGTTCGTACGCACCGGGCGGCAAAGCTGGGAAACTGAAACGACCCTCCACGCCGACGTCAGCGATTTCGGGTGCACCACGGTCGCCGTTTGCTGCCGCGGCCATGACGCGCGTTCCTTCGCTGCTTGGCAGCGCGGGCTCGGTCCGATCCAGGCCGGATAGAACCTGGCCCTGGATCGCCGCGGTCGATGGTTCCAGCACCAGACTGACATGGTCCGCGGGAGCAGTCAGCGTCGTTCCAGAGCTGGAGTAGGCGTCGACCGTCGCGAGCAAGCCTACCGCCCCTGGCGGCATGTCGAGGCTGAAGAAACCGGCGGCATCGGACCACGCGCTGGAGCGCACGCCTGGCGCGGCCAGCGATGTAGCCTGGATCCGAGCCCCTACCAAAGCGCCACCCGCTGCATCGCGCACGTTGCCCGATACGTTCGCTGCGCCGCTAACGAGGCGCAGAACGATGGAATCCGTTGCGACGACCAGCCTCAGATCCTGTTCGAGCGCCACAAATCCTGAAGCCGACGCGATCATGTAGCGTGCCCGACCGTGCTCCAGCTCGACGACAAACTTCCCTGCCGAGTCGCTCGAGCTGCAATTCGCCGCTTCACAGCAGGCGTCTCCCTCCGCGACCAGGCACACTTTCGCTGCGCGCACTGCAAGGCCGCTGGAATCGATCACTCGGCCCGAGAAGATATTGGCAGCGGCTGGGGTAAATCTTGGGCCCTCCTCCTTCCCCCCAGTCGCCGACTCCTGTGGCGGAGGGATGAAGGCGGCATCGCGTACCACCGCGCGCACCGCCTGCTCGCGCAGCGGCTCGCGCTTTATCTTCCACCACAGAAGCGAGAGACAACAGGCAGTCGCAACAGCGCACCACGCCGCCCATCTCCAGCGTCGACCCATCGTGACGTCAGTACCAGAGGCCAATCCTGGCAGCCTGAAATCGCCCTGAAGACGAGCTGAAACCAGGGGTGCATCACGCGCGGGAACTCACGAGCAGATGCAGCGTGGCAGATCGAGAACTCGCTCCGTCCGCGTCCGCTCGGGGCTGTCGCAAGTGAGGAAGAGCTGCAGTGCTGCAGGACTGACCTGCGCGAACGGATCGACCCCAGCAGAGATCTGATGAGAAAACACTCCGCTCCGGTGTGTCTCACAACCATGGTGGGCGGAAAGGCGCCACGCCGAGGGTCATGTGAGTACGTTGCGCACTTGCACCTTTTGAGACGGCCGACGACGCTTGCGGCGGGTCGCACTTGAGTGTTCCAGGACCAATTGGCAGAGCGGACGCGAGCTGATCAATAAAGAAGACGCTCAGTTGGGTCGTTCGAGGATGGCGTGGCGAACCCCCATCGTGCCGACCCGGAAACTGACGCCGAGGCTGAGTACGCGCGCAAGGCGTCCGGGGTGCGTCGCTCTTCTCAGGAAGAGGAGATCCAACGGCTGTACCGCCAGCTGAGCGACGGCAGTCTCGACCTCTCACCCCCCAGCGTGCCGCCCATGATGGGATCCCGTGATGAAGAAGACGAGCCCATCACCGAGCAGTTCGAGTTGCCCTCCAGCGAGGGCATGCCCGCAACAGCCCGCGATCGCGGCGTGCTGGTGCGCGTGGATGGGCCCGCGAACGGTCAGGTCTTCTCGCTGGACTCGGCGGAGCTGTTGATCGGGCGCAGCTCGGCTGCCGATCTGCGCCTGGGCGACGAGGGGGTGAGCCGGCGTCACGCGCTGCTGCTGCACACGCGCGGCCACTACTTCATCCAGGATCTGGAGTCGAGCAACGGGACGTTCCTGGAGGGCCGGCGCGTGAAGCGCGCCCCGCTGATGGAGGGCGATCTGCTGCAGTTCGGTCCCCATGCCAGCTTTCGCTTTTGCATGATGGACCGGAAGCAGGAGCAAGCCATGATGCGCCTGTACGAGGAGACCACGGTCGACGCGCTGACGCGCGCTTACAACCGTCGTTTCATCGACAAGCGCTTCGACGAGGAGCTGGCTTACGCCCCACGCCATCAGAGCGAGCTGTCGG
>DASTRX010000038.1:0-3794 GCA_035760985.1 Polyangiaceae bacterium | reverse complement strand
TCGATGCGAGCCAACATCAAGCGTTACATCCTTCCACCGCGGCGCCCGAAACGCCTGTATCCCCGCGTGGTTAAGATCAAGATGAGCAATTACGACCGCAAGCGGCCTTCTGTCGAGCGCCTTAAATGAACGGCATTGGGGCTAACCCGCCTCCGCTGTCGCGGGCGCTAAGCTATCGTCGCCGTTGTTCGGGAAGGCTACGAGTGCGACACGGGATCGCATGCGCGGCCCGCCTAGAACTGCGTGCGGTGATCGTAGAAGACATCGTCGAGGACCTCCCATGTTCCATTCGGGTTGTGGAACCAGACGGTCAATCGGCAGTCGCCGGAATGCCAGGTCCATTCTTCGATCGGCACGTCGGCGTTCTTGGGATCCGACGAGGGGTATGTCTGCTCGACAGCAACGTAGAACTCGCCCCCGACGTCGTCTGCTCGATACGACTCGCGCTCCGTCGGAGGCCCGAAGCGCGCTTCCACGCGCTCCCGTGGCGTGCTGTAGATGGCCATCAAGATCCGCGGAAATCTGGACCACCGGGTGGGTCACGCAGGGCGACTCGCCGAGGATGGAAGGCAAGCGGCCCAGCGCTGTCAATCGGTGCACTGGGCCGCGTGTGTGGGGTGTGATCGTCAGGCCTTCGGCGGTCTTTTCCCGGGCTTTCGGGGCGCAGTCGCCGGCTTGGGGCGTTGCCGGTAGGAGTCTCCCTGGATGTCGAAGATCACGAGGTTCTCGGTGAAGCGGTCGACGAGGGGGACCAGGCAGGCCGCGCCCGGGAAGACGTTCGCCCAGTCCTTGAAGGGCAAGTTCGTCGTAATGATGGTCGAGGCTCGTTCATGGCGCCGGCTGATGATCTGGAAGAGCAGGTCGACAGCGCGAGCGTCGATGGGCTGATAGCCGAGCTCGTCGCAGATCAGCAGATCGACCGAGGTGTACCGCCGCAGCCGGCGCTCGACGGCCGGCAGCGACTCCTGGCGCAGCAGATCGGCGAGAGCCGCGGACAAATGGGTGTAGACCACGGTCTTGCCGACTTCGAGGGCCTGCAGTCCGAGGTTCTTGGCCAGCATCGTCTTGCCCGTGCCGGGCGGACCGCGGAAGAGCACATTCTGCCGGCGCTCCACAAAGCCCAAGGTCAGCAGGTCCTCGTAGCCGTCCTGGTCGGCGCGCTGGGGGTACGACCAGTCGTAGTCGGCGGCGGGCTTTGTGGCCCCGAGCGCGGCTCGCTTGGCACGAGCCGCCAGGTTGCGTGCTTCCCGCTCACGACGCTCGAGCGAGACGACGGTTTCGAGCGCCTGCTGCGCCGTCGACTGCGACGCTGCCAGCTGCCCGAGCAGTGTGTGCAGCTGCTCGCGCGAAGCTCGGAAGCCGAGCGCGTGCAAGCGATCGATGAGATCGTTCATGGCGACGCCTCCGTGTCGGCGGCGTCGTAGCCGGCCAGATCGTGGGACACGATGTGGACGTCGACCACGTGAGCAGGCAACGGCAGCGGCAACGGGACGGGCCGGTTGCGCCGCCGCCGCGCCTGCTCGCAGAGCAGGGCGAGCGCGCCCACGTCGTGGGTCTCGTGCGCGACCATCTCGTGCACGGCCTCGCGGAAGAGCTCGAGCCCGTACAGCTCGCGCAGCTTCTTCGTCCTGCCCGTCAGCGCCCCCACGTTGCGCCCTCGCACCACCCAGCGCTCGAAGAGGATGCCGAGCTCGGGCACCTCGACCAGCAGGTGATGGCGCACGGGAGCCGCGTTCGCGGCGCGGCGCTGTGCGGCGAGCTCCTGCCGGTGCGCGAGGTCTTCGATGCGCTGGTCCCGGCCCAGCGAGCGCGCGTGGCGTGCGACCTCCGTGGTGCCATCCAGCACCCGCACCGTGCTGTCGTCCGCCACCAGCGTCAGCGTGCGACCCGCGTAGCGCGCCGGCACCGAGTAGCGATTCGTCGCGAGGCGTATGCTCGCCGTCTTGTCCACCGATACCGGCGTAACCAAGTCTGTCGAGGGAAAGCACGCAGGCAGCGGCAATAGTTTCGTCCGCTCTTCCTCCCACACCTCCGCCACCGTGCGCGTCGGCTGCGCCGGATGCCGGCGCGCGCAGACCACCTCCTGGATGTACTCCAGCAGCTCCCGGTTGCCCTCCTCGAGGTTTCGGATCGTGCGCCCGGCAAAGTGCCCCTCCTTCAGGTCGCGGATCCCCCGCTCCACGCCTCCCTTGTCCGTCGGCTTCCGCGGCCGGCACAGGCGCGGCATCACGTGCAGGGCTGCGGCTAGCTCGAGCAGATCCCGCTGCAGGCGCTTCGCCTCTCCAAAACGCTCGATCACCACCGCCTTCGTGTTGTCAAAGAGCCATTCCCGCGGCGTGCCGCCGAAGAAGCACACTGCTCGCCGCAGCGAGCGGCGCAGCGTCTCGACGCCGAGGTCGAGCACCAGCTCCGCGTATCGATACCGTGAGTAGGCCAGCGTCATCAAGAAGACCCACAGCACCCGCACCCCGCCCGGCACGGCCAACGTGCCCACCTTGCCCCAATCGATCTGCGCTTGCTCTCCGGGCAGCCGCTCACACACCAGATACGCCTCGACCGCCCGGCGCGGCCGCACCGTGCCGACATAGCGCCTCACCGTCTTGGCGCTCCCACGATAGCCTCGCTTCTTCAGCATGTGGAAGACCCTCGTCGCTCGCAGCCGCGGGTGCTTCTCCAGCACCCCGAGCACGAAGGGCTTGTACCGGTCGAGCTTGCTGCCCCGCGGCGCGCGCTCCTTCCCTGCTGCGTGCTCCGCGTCGAGCACCCGCTCCACCACGCTGTGATGCACACCCAGCTCGCTCGCGATCGTCCCCTCCGTCCAGCCCTCGGCGTGCGAAAGCCGCTGGATCTCTGCTTCTACCTCGCGCGACACCGTCATCGCTCCACCCCCTCGAGCGACAGCTGCCGCAGATCACCAAAACGCCCCAAACCCTGCAGCCGGCGACCGCGCTCGCGGTGTCCGCGGGCGACGACCGCCACCTCGAAGTGCACGTTTCGCGCTCCCTCGCCGAGACCATCGTACAGCCGCAGGGCGGAAGACCTCTCCCACTCGCCGACACACAACACAACGCTGAGCGGCCTCTGCTGCCACAGCGCCAACCCCTCCAGCAGCGTCGCCGCCGCTCGCGGGTGCGTCCCCTCCGCCGACCCCAGCACCGCACGCAGCAGCTCGTTCCGCCCATCCATCACCAAGATCCGCGTCCCCCGCGCGCTCGGATCCAGCGCCACCATCAAGCTCTCTCGGCTCATCGTTCTTGCTCCCGGCGACACGTGGCTCCGTGTCCTCCGTGGACACGGGCCCGTCGTCGCGCGGGCACGATTCCTCGCAGAGGGCCAAGTTATGGGAATGCACATCCATCACGGCCCGCCGTCCGCGCTGCCGCTCCCGGTGCCTTCGCACGTGCTCCAGGTGGTCCGCGTAGCCTTCGGGACTGCGCTGGTGTTTGCGCCGCGCCGCCCGCCGCGCTGCTCGCCGACAAGTCTCGCCACACAGGCTCTGGCCTGCGTAGTGCCCCGCGCACACCGCGAACAACCTCCGGCACTCCCCGCACCGGAGCAGAAAGAACACATCCGGCTCCACGCGCTCGCCTTGCTCGAACGCGCAGCTTTCTTTGCCGGCTCACCCCGACGTGGCACGTACGCCTCCGTCGGCCGCTCGCTGATCGGAGGGTCTGGGCTGCAACCCAGGCCCTCTTCTGTTTCGCTCGCCTCGATCCGCCCCGTCTGGCCTATACGACCAGTCCTGGCCCACCTCTTGGGTCAGATTTCTGCGGATCTATGTGGCCAGCTGCAGC
>DASTRX010000037.1:0-3989 GCA_035760985.1 Polyangiaceae bacterium | reverse complement strand
CGCGCGTCCGCCGTGGGCTGCGCCCCCTTCGAGCAAATCGAGTTGAGGTTTCCCGGGGAACCTCGTCGTCCCGGCGCGCGCCCCCCCCACGTGGCGAGCGCACCCAGCGCCGCGCGTCCGCCGTGGGCTGCGCCCCCCTTCGAGCAAATCGAGTTGAGGTTTCCCGGGGAACCTCGTCGTCCCGGCGCGCGCCCCCCGCGTGGCGAGCGTCGCCCGCGTGCGCTTTCTGCTCGTTTTCGCTTCCTGTCCCCCAATGCGCAACGCTCCCATCTCCGCCGCGAGCGTCGCCGCGGTCGCCTCGCCATCGGGATCGACCTGGTCGGTCTACCTGGGGCCTCGCCGAAAGGGATCACCTATGAGCCGATCGGCAACGGCTCCTACCGATCGGCAACGGCTCCTACCGATCGGTAACGGCTCCTACCGATCGGTAACGGCTCCTACCGATCGGTAGCGGCCCCGGCGCGAGAGGAGGGGGTCTGCCATCGCCAGCTCCGGTGAGAAAAGGGGGAGCGCCATCCTCAGCGCCGGCGCGAGCGCCATCCCCAGCTCCGTGAGGAGGGGAGGAGGTGAAGCGCCAACGCCAACTCGGCGGGCGAGGAAGGGGTCTGCCATCGCCAGGCTGGTGCGCGTAGGTGAAGCGCCAACGCCAGCTCGGCGGGCGAGGAGGGGCCCTGCCATCGCCCGCTCCGGCGCGGGAGGAGGGGCGCCATCGCGGGGCTCGGGCGGGCGAGGAGGGGGCCGCCGTCGCCAGGCTGTAGCGCAGGAACCGCCGCGGAGCGCGGGGCGTCGACTCTCAGCCGCCGAGGGGGGGAGAGAACTGGAACTCGCGCGCGTCGAGCGCGGCGCCGAACACCGGCTGGAAGTCGATGGTGGTGTCGGACACCAGGGTGTTCTGGCGTTCCATCTGGAAGCGCTCGATCTGGGCGGCGAGCGAGTCGTCCGCGCTCTGCTCGGGATCGCTGGCCGCGATCACCTGGTGATCGACCAGGCGGATCAGCGCGAAGTCCGACTGCCGGATCCACATGCGGATGGAGCGCTGCTGTCCTTGCCAGGCGAGCCGGAAGGTGGGCGTCTCACCGATTCGTTCCACGCCCTCGAGCTGATACGCCAACTGCAAGGGGCCGGGCTGCACGCTGAGCGTGGGAGGCAGCAAGAGCCGGGGGGCGATCGCGGTCAGGCCGTTGGACACGCCTTGCATGGCGCTGAGCGCGCCCGAGAGCTCGTCCTCCTCGACCTGCTCCGGCTCGGCGTTGCGCCAGATCTGCGCCGTCCCCGGCTGGGCTTGCCAGATCACGACGCGCTCCGGCGGCAGGATGCGCCCGCGCGCCTCGTTGTAGTCGAAGTAGAAGCGCCCGCTCTGCCGCTCGAAGGCGGTCCGGAACGTGGTGCTGGTGCGGCTCGCGCCCATGCCCGCGGCATCCACGACGCTGCTCATGGTGCCGGAGTCCTGGTACGAGCTCGCTCGCGAATAGCGCTCGCGGACGCGCGCCAGCAGCTGAGCTGCGCTGAGCTGCGGCGTGGGTCGCGCGGCGGCAGAGCTCCGCGGCGGGGGCAGCGAAGCCTGCTCCGAGCACGAGCAGACGCAGGCGAGCGCCAGGCAAGCGAGCAACGCGCGGGGCACCGAGCCGGGGCAGGGGGAACGAGACATGCGGCTCCCGTGCAGATAGCAACCCACCCGGGCTCCAGCAATGCCACCGCCCGGCGTGTTGGACCGGCGAGTTTCGTTCGCGTGTTGCGGGTGAGGTGCCGCTCTCCCACCTGCGCGCACGTCCTGCGCCGAAGCGCCGCGGCGCTCGTTCAAGGGCAGTTCAAGGGCACTGGTCGGAGCGAAATTCCTCGCTGACTTCCGCGATGCAATGGCGCACGTCGTCCGCGCTGTGGCCCAGCGGATCCGAGAGGTGCAACCGTAGCTCGACGCGGCGCCCGTTCACGCAACGCGCATCGCGCACCTGCGCGGGATAGCCCGCGAAGCTGCGCGCGCTCTCTCCGTCCGCGTCCTGCACCTCGCGCGTGGTCACGTGCCCGTGCATGACCAGATCCTCGCTCGCCCCTTCGACGCGGGTCGTGAGCGTCAGATCGAGCGCTCGAGCCTCGAAGCCGTAGGCGAGGAAGCTCGCCCAGACGTGAAAGCCGCCCTGCGCGCCGTGCACCAGCGTGATCACCGGCTCTCCGTCCATCGTCTCGAACTCGGACTCGCCCGTGCCCAGCACGACGCTCGCGCCGCCCTCCGGCTGCGCAGGCTCGCCGGCACTACACGCCGCCAGCGCGCTCGCCGCATACAGCACCGCCGCTGCCGAACAGCAGCGGCCGAGCCGAGAAGCGCCCGCGCCACGCATGGATCCGCTCAGCGGCCGCGCCGCCGGCGCAGGCTCGCTGCCACGCCCAGTGCCGCGAGCCAGCCCCAGGCCGCGCTGCTCGGAGCCGGCGGCGCGATGTCGCAGCCTCCACTCTTGGCGTTCTCTTTGCAACAAGGTGGCGAATCCCCGCCCACCGGCACCTGCGACGGACCGAGATCGGGATTGGAGCGCGGCATCGGGAAGTTGGCACCCCCGACCGGCTCTGGTGTGGTGCCGGGCATGGGCATGGGCGCCGGCTCCGTCAGCTTCACCTCGCGCCCGCCGGGCAATTCGTCCGGCAAGGCGGGCAGGGTGTTCGCGTAGAAGGTCGCGGGCACCGCCTCGGCGGGCTTCACGCAATTCATCTTGCGCGTGCCGTCGCTGGCGATCTGCCCGACCGCGACGTAGCCCTGATCGCAGACGCAGGTCGGCGTCAGGTTCATGGCGATGCACTGGCCGTTGCTGCCGCAGCTGAAGCCGGCGCACGGATCAGGCAGGACCTCACCGCCACCTTGCTGATCGCTGTCGCCGGGGTTGAGGAAGGAGAGGCGGCCGTCCTGGCAGACCACCGTCGTGGACCCATCCGGGGCGTAGGTGAGGCGGGCCGTCGCTCCCGCCCAGCACGCGCAGCCCGCGACGGGCGCCGACGGATCGACCGAGCCGTTCGTCACGGCGGGCATACCGGTATTCGCCACCGGCACGGGGCGGCACAGTCCGGCGGCGCCGCAGGTGGCGAAGTCACACGGATCCGTGGAGATCTTCGGATCCATCGGGCACTGATCGACGCCGTCGACGTAGCGCGACAGCTGATGGTTGGTGCTGACATCGCCCTCCACGCTGCGTCCGAATACGGGATCGCTGGTCATCTCCTCCGCGGACACGCGCGTGTACAGGCGGGTCAGGTATGGGTACGCCTGCAGCGAGGTCAACAGCGCCTGCGCGGCTTCACGATCTTCCTGGGTCGCGAAGTTGTCGTTCTGGACTTGAGCGGCGATCTGCTGCGCGTAGCTCGCTGAAGGCCCTGCGAACTCCGTGACCCAGCCCTGTCCGCCGGCTTCGTCCACGCCCTTGGCGACGAGCTGTGTCCAGTTCGTCGAGACCGAGAAGTTGTAGCTGAACGGGTTGAACTTGATCTGGTCGTCGGCGATCGCGATGTTCGCCCAGTTCTTGCCCTCGTAACGCTGCTGTCCGAGCACGAACACCACGATGCCCATCTCGGGCTCGGCGGCGAGAGCGGTCATGCGCAGCGGGATGCTGGGCGCCGTGCCGGGCAAGGTGAAGCGGAAGGGCTTCAGGTCCTTCACGTCGGCGGTGTCCTGGAGCTTGAGCGCCAGGAACTTCATGCCCTCCTCGGTGTAGCGCGCGACGTAGGGCTCCATCGCAGGCGTGATGCGGTAGCCGGCGCCGTGCAGCCAGTTGACGAGCTCCGTCGGTGAGCTGGAGCCGACCACGGCCACATCGAACGGGCCGACTTCCGCGCGGATGTAGACCGTCACGGGAGGAGGCCCCGATTCTGCGTCGTCGGTGACCGCCCCCGCAGCAGCCTGCGGCGCCGTCAGAATCCTCGAGTAGCACGCCGGATCGTTCGGCATCGTGAACGTGGGCCCGCTATTGCTATCGAGCGCGTTCAACGCCTTCTGCGGAAACACCGCC
>DASTRX010000036.1:0-45199 GCA_035760985.1 Polyangiaceae bacterium | reverse complement strand
CGCTCCACCAGCGCTTCGGCCCGGGCGCGCGCATCGGCGCCCGGCGCCGCCAGGATCTGCTCGCGCGCCTTCTGCTGGGCCTCGCTGATCGCGGCGCGCTCGCGGCGCTGGATCAAGGCGCGATCCTCCACGTAGCGCTCGAGCTGCGCCATGGCCTGCGCAAACAGCCGTTGCTCGGCGCTCGAGACCTCCTGCTCGTCCAGGAAGAGCGCCTCCTCGAGCGCGTCTTCGAGCTCGGCGTCGCTGACCCGAGTCTTCAGCTCCGGCACGGCCTCCAGCGGAGCGCGCAGCAGCCGCAGCGTGGTCTGGGGGTCGAGCTGGGCCAATTCGCCCTGCCCCGCCTCCAGCACGGCCACCGGCAGCAGGCGGTCGACGGGCTCGAAGCCCGGATAGCGCAGTTTCTCCACCCGCAGCCGCCCGCGCCGGCCGCGCAGCGGCGCCAGCTCGGGCGCCAGGCGCGCGCTGCTCAGACGCACGTGGAAGGGTTGCTCGGTATCGCGGTGGGCGGCTTCTGCGGCCCAGTGGACCAGGGGATGCGCGAGCGTCAGCCGATCGCCGACCGCGCTGCTCGCCGGATCGCCGCCCACCGCCACGCGCAGCCCGCCGCGCAGCGGCTCCGGCAGCGCGGCTGCCGGCGCGATCTCGATCAGCGACGCGCCCGGCGCTCTGGGCAGCCTCTCGTACCGCACACCGGCGCTCTCCAGCTGTTCGCAGACCAGCTGCTCCAGGTCGCGGTCGAGCTCGCGCAGGTGGCCGGGCAACTCCTCCGCGAGCTTGCGAAACGCCTGGCGTACGCTCGCGTCCAGCCTGGATTCGATCAGGCCGGCCGTGCGCGCCTGCACCGCCTCCAGCTCGCTGCGGCGCGCGCCCAGCTCCGCGTCCAGCCGCGACAGCTCGCGCTCGATCTGCTCGACGCTGCGCGCGCTCTCGTAGATGCGCGCCAGCTCCGCGCCGAAGTCGCTCGACAGCGCATTGAACACCGCCGCCTGCGCGGAGCCCACCGGCTCGTACAGCACATGGTCCGAGGCATCGAGCACGGCCCCGAACAGCTCCAGCTTGCGGCTCAGGATCTCGAACGTCAAACGCTGCGCGGCGTTGTCCCGCGCCAGGAAATTGATCACCGTCACGTCGCGCAGCTGACCGTAGCGGTGGCAGCGGCCGATGCGCTGCTCGATGCGCTGCGGATTCCAGGGCAGATCGTAGTTGACCAGGGTGTCACAGAACTGCAGGTTCAGGCCCTTCGCCCCCGCCTCGGTCGAGATGAACACGCGCGAGCGGGTCCTGAACTCGTGCACGAGCGCCAGGCGCAGCGCCACTTCGCGGCTGGGCATCGAGCTCGGGCCGAGCGCGCCGCCCAGCTCTGCCTGCCAGCGCGCGAGCGCCTGCTCGGCGCGCGCCGAGGTATTTTGGCCGCGGAAGAGCGTGATCTCTTCGTCGCCGAGGCCGGCCGAGAGCAGCAGCTCGCGCAGGTATTCCTGCGTGGCCAGCGACTCGGTGAAGATCACCAGCTTGCCCTGCCCGAGCCCCCGGCCAGCATCCTCGTCGATCACCCGCAGCGCCTCGAGCAGCGCCCGCGCCTTGCTGTCGCTCTCCAGCGCCGCGAGCCGCGCGATCAGGCCCTCCACGATCGCCAGCTCGGCAGCGACCTTGGGGTCTTCCGCCGCGGGCTCCGAGGCATCCTCTTCGAGCGCCGGCTCGTCCAGCTCCTCGAGATCGAAGGCGAAGTCTCGCAAGGGGTCGAGATCGCCCCCCGCGAGGTGGCGCCTCAGGCGCTCCGCCAGGCGCTCCAGGCTGGCGCCGAGCGCGCGGTGCGACGACGCCATGCGGCGATGGAAGCCGAGCAACAGCAGCGTGCGGTGCCGGCCGCTGAATGCCGCCAGATCGGGCGCGAGCAGATAGCGCGTCACGTCGTCGTACAGCTCGCGCTCCGCGGGGCTCATCTCGTACTCGTAGAGCCGCGTGTGCCGGCCCACGAACGGCGTGCGCAGAAACTCCTGCGCCTGGCGGCGCAGCGTGCGACGCACCACCACCTGCAGGCGCCGCTGCAGCTCGCCCGCCTGGCCTGGCTGCAGGCGGCGATCGTCGTCGGCGCAGAAGCGCTCCCGGAACGTGGACAGATCGCCGAGCAACGTCCCGCCCCGGTCGACATATTGCACCAGCGCCCACAGCTCCGCGAGCGAGTTGGAGAGCGGCGTGGCGGTGAGCAGCAGCGCCGGCGTACGCCCGCCGAGCAGCTCGCGCAGCCGCCCCGCGATCTTGGCGTACGGAGCATCGGGCAGGTAGCGGCCGGCTCGATCGAAACGGCGATAGAGCCCCGCAAACACCTCGTGCGCCTCGTCCACCACGCACAGGTCGAAGCTGCCCGCGGCGGAAAGCCTGGCCATGCCCTGCTCGCTGGCGAGCTGTTCCCGGCTGATCAGGAACACGCCCTTGCCCGCCCAGTCTGCCTCCGCCGTGGCTTCCAGGGCGGAGATCCCGAACAGCGTGAACAGCTCCTGACGCCACTGCCCGAGCAGCGCCTTGGGAGTCACCAGGAGCACGCGGCTCGCGCCCTCCGCGCACAGCTGCGCCATCACCAGCCCCGCTTCGATCGTCTTGCCGAGCCCCACCTCGTCCGCCAGGATGCACCCTCCCTCGCGCACGCGGCCGAGCGCGAAGATCACGGCGTCGATCTGGTGGGGATTGGGATCGATGCGCCCGCTGCGCTGCGCGGAGGCGTAGCGACGCCCCTCGGTGGAGCGGCGCAGCCGCAAAATTTCTTCGCTGAGCAGGCGGCGTTGAATCGGGTGAGACATGCGGTTGGGAGAACGCCTGCACAGCCTACCTTGCCCGTACTGAAACAGTTCCAGGAATCCCGTCCGTTCTCCGATGCTTGACAATTTCCAGGAAAGGTATTGAATCCGCCAATATCGATGAGCGGATACAAGTGCCTCGAATCCACATTAAAAAGTGTGCCCGTTGCACGCTAAACGAGAGTGATTTAGTGGATTTTCAAGCACCTCGTCCTGCCAGCGCGCTGCGCGGCCGCGGCTCTGGCCCGCAGCCTGGGAGCCGAGCTCGCCGCCCACTTCCGGGCTGCGAGTTGCCGAGCCGCCGCATCGGTGAGCTGCGAGCGTGCGGGCCGTGCAGCATCGGGAGAGCTACAGCTGGCGCTCCTGGCGAGCTCCGGCGATGTTCGGCGCCGAGCCCCCTCTCGCTGGCTCTCCATCGAGCTGGGGCTCGCAGGTCTCCACGCCGCGCTGACATCGTGCTGCTTGCCGCGAGCCACGGCGGCTCGGCGCCTGCCAGCGCAGCTTGCTTTCACTCCTTGGCCGTCGGGCTGCGACTTGCCAAGGCATACCACCGGCGCTACGGGGCCGGTCCGAGGAATATGAAATGACGAGCGTGACGAGCTATCCCAAGGAGCGCATCAAGGTCCTGCTGCTCGAGAACATCCACCCGAGTGGGGCGCAGATGTTCCGTGACGACGGATTGTCGGTGGAGACGCAGAGTGCCGCTCTCGATGAGGCCGAGCTGTGCGCCAAGATCGAAGATGTGCATCTGCTCGGTATCCGTAGCAAGACGCACGTCACGCCCAAGGTGCTGGAGTCCGCCCGTCGCTTGCTCGCGATCGGGTGCTACTGCATCGGGACCAACCAGGTGGCGCTGGAGGCGGCGTGCAAGCGCGGGGTGGTGGTGTTCAACGCGCCCTTCAGCAACACGCGCAGCGTGGCGGAGCTCGTGCTCAGCGAGGTGATCGCGCTCTCCCGCCAGCTCATGGACGCCTCCAAGGGCATGCACGAGGGCGTGTGGAACAAGAGCGCCACCGGCTCGTTCGAGGTGCGCGGGAAGACGCTCGGCATCATCGGCTACGGTCACATCGGGCGCCAGGTGGGCGTGCTGGCCGAAGCCCTCGGCATGAACGTGTTGTTCTACGACATCGTGTCCCAGCTCCCGATGGGCAACAACAAGGAGATGCCCAGCCTGGACGCGCTGCTGGAGGCGTCCGACTTCGTCACTTTGCACGTGCCGGCGACCGAGCAGACCAAGAACATGATCGGCACCGAGCAGCTGCGCAAGATGCGCCCCGGCAGCCGCCTGCTGAACCTGAGCCGCGGCAACGTCGTGGACATCCCCGCGCTGGCCGAGGCGCTGCGCGCCGGGCATTTGAAGGGCGCCGCGATCGACGTCTTCCCGAAGGAGCCGCAGAGCAACAAGGAGCGCTTCGAGTCGCCGCTGCAGGGCTTGAAGAACGTGATCCTCACGCCGCACGTGGGCGGTTCGACCGAGGAGGCTCAGGCCGCGATCGGCAAGGAAGTGACCGTGACGCTGCTCAAGTTCCTGAACACCGGCAGCACCTTGCCGGCGGTCAACTTCCCGCGCGTGGAGCCGGCGCAGCTGCGCGGGCGCCACCGCATCCTGAACATCCACCGCAACGTCCCGGGCGTGCTCAGCGAGATCAACACCATCATCAGCGAATCGCACGCGAACGTGGAGAGCCAGGTGCTGGAGACGAACGCCGATGTCGGCTACCTGGTGATGGACATCGACCGTGGCGTCTCCGAAGAGGTGCGCGCGCGGCTCTCGGCGCTGGCCACCAACATCCGCACCCGCATTCTGTTCTGAGCCGCGCTGCCGAGCTTGGAGCGCTGCTCACATTGAAGCAGGCGCCGGGCCCGCCGCGACGGGCCCGGAGCAGCTCGGCGCCATCGCCAGAGGGGGGAGTTGACGCAGTCGGCACTTTCGGCTGAGGCCCGCGCGTGATCCGTGGCACAACCGCCGCATGACGCGCCCTCCCCGCCCGGAACAGATCCCGCACTCGGCCACGCTCCATGGCCTCACGCGCCAGGACCCGTACCACTGGCTGCGCGACGACAACTGGCAGCAGGTCATGCGCCAGCCCGAAGTGCTGGAGGCGCGCATCCGCGCGCATCTGGACCTGGAGAACGCCTACACCGATCAGGCGATGGCGGCCACCAACGCGCTCCAGGAGGCGCTGTTCGCCGAGCTCAAGGGGCGAATCAAAGAGGACGAGAGCTCGGTGCCTGCCAAGGACGGGCCGTTCCTCTACTATACGCGCTATGCACTGGGTGCACAGCACCCGCGCTACTGCCGCCGCCCTGCCGGCGCGCTACCCGCTGCTGGCAGCCCCGTTCCGGGCGCCGTGCCCGCGGACGAACAGCTGCTGTTCGACGCGGACGCGGCCTCGCAGGGCCATGCGTACTTCAGCGCGCGGGGTGTCCAGCACACGCGCGACCACCGGCTCCTGGCCTACGCCCTTGATACGAACGGCTCCGAATACTACGAGATCCGGCTGCGCGAGCTGGCGACGGGCAACGACCTGCCCGATCGCATCGCGAGCACCAGCGGCAACCCGGTCTTCTCCGCGGACGGCGAGTTCCTGTTCTACACGGCGGTGGATGACAACCACCGGCCGTCGAAGGTCTTTCGCCACCGCGTCGGCAGCGCCAGCGAGAGCGATGTGCTCGTCTACGAAGAGCCGGACCCCGGCTTTTTTGTCGGCATCGAGCACACCGAAGATTACTCCGACATCGTGATCGTCAGCCACGACCACGTGACCTCGGAGCAACGGCTGATCGACGCCGCGCGCCCCGAGAGTGAGCCGCGGCTGATCGCCGCGCGCAAGCCCGGGCTGGAATACGGCGTGAGCGCACTGGGCGAGGAGCTCTTGATCCTGACCAACGCAGGCGCCCGGGACTTCAAGCTGATGGTCGCTCCGCGCGCCAACCCCAGCCCGGAGAACTGGCGGGAGCTCGTTGGCCATCGCCCGGGCTGCCTGATCCTGGCTGTGACCACGTTCTCCGGACAGATCGTGCGCCTGGAGATCGATGGCGGCCTGCCCCGCATCGTGATCCGCAGCCGCAAGGACGGCTCCGAGCACCAGATCGCCTTTGCCGAGGAAGCTTACAGCCTGGGCCTCTTGCCTGGCTACGAGTACGACACACGCAGCCTGCGCTTCACGTACTCGTCGCTGACCACGCCACAGGAGACCTACGATTATGACATGGACACGCGAGAGCGGGTCCTGCGCGATCGGCGCCAGATCCCCAGCGGGCACGATCCCAGCCTGTACCGCAGCGCGCGCGTCTTTGCGACCAGCCACGACGGCGCGCAGGTCCCGATCTCGCTGCTCTGGCACGAGGCAACGCCCACGCCGCGCTCCACACCGCCCAGCGCAGACGCCGCTCCGCTGTTGCTCTATGGCTACGGATCTTACGGCCACGGCATCCCCGCTGCGTTCTCGAGCAACTGCCTGAGCCTGGTCAACCGCGGCTTCGTCTACGCCATCGCGCACGTGCGCGGCGGCAAGGAGATGGGCTACGCCTGGTATGAGTCCGGTAAGCTGCAACAGAAGAAGAACACCTTCCACGACTTCGTCGCCGCGGCCGAGCACCTGTGCCGCAGCGGCTGGACGAGCACGGATCGCATCGCGATCCACGGCGGCAGCGCGGGCGGCATGCTGGTCGGCGCCGCCGTCAATTTGCGCCCGGATCTGTTCAATGCGGTGGTCGGCGAGGTGCCCTTCGTCGATGTCTTGAACACGATGTGCGACGCGGAGCTGCCGCTCACGCCGCCGGAGTGGCCCGAGTGGGGTAACCCGATCGAGGACGAGGCCGCGTACCGCTACATCGCGTCCTACTCACCCTATGACAACGTCTCGCGCCAGCGCTATCCCAACATTCTGGCCACGGCGGGCCTGACCGATCCGCGCGTGACCTACTGGGAGCCCGCCAAATGGATCGCCCGGCTACGCGAGCTGAGCACGGGGGACGGCTTGCTGCTGCTGCGCACGTACATGCAGGCGGGCCACGGCGGCGCCGCCGGGCGCTTCGAGAAGCTGCGTCAGGTCGCCTTCGTGCAGGCTTTCATCCTGCTCACGTGCGGCGCCGCTGCGCGCGCGCCCCTGCCGGCGACCCGCAGCTGAGGCGCGCGTCCGCCTCGAATCAATCCGGGTCCTTGGGGATCTTCCTCACCAGCTCGCCGAGCTGCACGCGCCCGAACTCATAGCTCAGCGGCTGGCGGAAGAAGCTCTTGCGATCCCCGCCCGTCACCCACAGTTTGCGCGGATCCCATTTGCTGGCCCGCAGCGCCGGTGGATACAGCCCGACCCAGAACCAGCCGACGAGCTGCGCAGGCGCGGGCGCGAGCTCGGCCACCTGCACGCCGCAGCGGTGCGAGGGTGGCTCGCCGATGCAGCCGGCGGCCACTACCAGCGGCGTGTTGCCGATCGGACGCCAGTCCCATGCGCCGTTGAAGCGCAGCGCCCCGGCGGCCTGGATCGCGTCCTTCACCTCCGGGGGCAAGAGCTCCAGCAGCTGGCTGCGCAGGTCATCCTCGACCTTTGCCCGGGCCTCGAAGACGGCGCCGGACGGAATGCGCAGGCTGACCTTGGCCTCGTTCAAGTCGCCCTTGCAGCAACGAAAGCCAATCTCCGGCGAGGCGACTCCCGGCGCCTTCGAGCTGGCGTTGGCGCAGCGCCCGACGAGCTCGCCGTTCGCTGCGTTGCCCCCGCGCAAGCTGTAGAGCTCAGCGGGATTGCCCCGGCCCCAGCGGCTCGCGGTCCATTCCCAGACTCCACCGTGCAGGTCGCGCACCCCGAACTCGCTGCGGCAGGCTGCCCGATATCCGCTCGGCAGCATGCGCGCCGTCTGGCCCGTGGAACACACCTCCGGACGATAGCGGTCCCCGTATTCATAGCTGCTGTTGCGCGGCCCCTTGCACGCGCGCTCCCACTCCAGCTCGGTGCACAGGCGCTTGCCGCGCTCCCGGCAGAGCGCCTCGGCTCGCGCGTGGTTGACGCCGGTCTGAGGGATCGCGCCCTCCTCGTTCGGAAACGGGAACTGATCGATGAAGAAGCCGTGCAACAGCAGCTGCTCGCCCGGCAGCTCGGCGTCAGCGATGCGCGGGACGCGCCCGGGCGGCGTCCCGGCGATCAACGTCCCTTCGGGGATCCAGAGCATGCCGCGCGGAGTGGCCGGTTCCCTGGCAGGCGCTGCCCAGGGCGGCCCCGCATCGGAGACACGGCGCGCGCCGCGGGGCGCGGAGCTGTCGCGGCAGGACAGCGCGGCTACCAGGGCCAGCCCGGCCGTGAGCCGCGCGCGAAGGCGCGCTCTGCGCTCGCTAGGGCCCCTCGCGCTCATCCCTCTCTCTCAGGCCGAGCTCCTTCATCTTCAGCTGCAAGCCCTTGCGTGAAATCTTGAGCAGACGCGCGGCGTGCGTCACGTTGCCGTGCGTCTCGCGCAGCGCGCGCTCGATCAGCTCTCGCTCCAGGCGCAACGTGGCGGCTTTGACCTGCTCCTTGAGACCATCCAGCGAGCCCCCGAGCAGCGGCTCCGGATCGGCATCGCCCCTGCGGATGGCATCCGGCAGATCCGCCGGGGTGATGCTGGCGCCGTCGCAGAACAGCAGCGCGCGCTCGATCACATTCTCCAGCTCACGAACGTTGCCGGGCCAGCGGTAGCGACACAACAGCCGCTCCGCTTCCGGATCGAGCGTGACCACCTCGTGATTCAGGTGGGCGCCGAACTTGCGCAAGAAGTGCCGGGCCAGCTCCGGGATGTCTGGTACGCGCTCGCGCAGCGCGGGCAAGCCGATCGGGATCACGCTCAGCCGATAGTAGAGCTCCTGCCGGAAGCTGCCCTCGCGCGCGCGCTGCGCCAGATCCACGCGTGTGGCCGCGATCAGCCGGATGTTCACGCTGCGGGTCGTGCTCTCGCCGACGCGCGCGCACTCGCCGTCTTGCAACGCGCGAAGCAGCGCCGGCTGCAACGGCAGCGGCACGCTGTCGATCTCATCGAGGAACAGCGTGCCGCCCGAGGCGAGCTCGAAGCGCCCGGGGCGCGGCCCTGGAGCCCCCACCCCGCCCGCGGCCTGCCCGAACAGCTCGGCATCCAGCAGATCCGGCGCCACGGCGGCGCAATTGAGCGCGATGAAGGGCGCGTCGCGGCGCGCCGAGCCCTCGTGCAACGCGCGCGCGACGAGCTGCTTCCCGGTGCCCACTTCGCCCGTGATCAGCACGCTGGCGAGCGTGCCGGAGACGCGGTGGATCACCGAGCGCAGCTCCTGGATCGGCCGGCTCTCGCCGATGATGCCGAAGCTGGGCCCGGGGGGCGGCGGCCGCTCCTCGCGCGCCTCTTCCGAGGCCAGCACGCGCGTGCGCAGCGCCTTGCGCACGACGTTGCGCACTTCATTCTGGTCGAAAGGCTTGGTGATATAGTCGAACGCGCCCGCCTTGAGCGCGGCCACCGCGTTGTCCACGGTGCCGTGCGCGGTGATGATCACGACGGGCAGCTCGGGCTCCATCGCCAGGGCGCGGCGCAACAGCTCCAGTCCGTCGAGCCGCGGCATGCGCAGATCCGTGATCACCACGTCGATGTACTGATCTTGCAGGATCCGCAGCGCCGCCTCGCCGTCTTCGACGGCGTGCACCTCGTAACCGTCGCGCCCGAGTTGCGCCGCGAGTACACGGCGCAGGTTGGGCTCATCGTCTACGACGAGCACTTGCGGACGGGTGTCGGTGATCATGCGTATGCCGGGAAGGGTGCGGGGTGTGTCTGGTGAAGCCGCTGCCTGCCCGCAGCGCGGTCACACCGGATCCTATCTCTCTAATCGAAGTCCGCCGTTTGTGGCGCAGATGGTCAAGTATTGGGCGGGGTGGATCCTGATCGTCGGGTTGGCGGCGCCGGCGCCGAGCGCCGCGCAAGCGAGCCCGGAAGATCCGGCGCCTCCTACCGCACTTACGGCCGCCGGGGCGCAGCCTGCGGCCTGTGTGGCGCCCAACCCGGACGACACGGAGGCCGCCAAGCGCGCCTTCCGAGACGGCCAGAACTCCTTCAGCGAGGGCGACTATTCTCATGCCGCCGAGCTCTGGCGCTGGGCCTACGAGCGCGACTGCACGGCGCACGCACTGCTGCTGAATTTGGCCATGGCCGAAGAACTACTCGGCCGGCCGGACCTCGCCATCGGAAGTCTCTCGCGTTTCAACCAGTTCGTCCCCGACTCGCCCTACGTCGCAGCCAATCAGCGGCGCATCGCGCGACTCGAGCGGGCGCCGGTCGCCTCGGTGCGCCCGCGTCGCGAGCTTCCCAGGGCCTGCCCGGCGGAGCCAGCCCTCCCCGCCCCCGTGCCGGCTCCTGCCGCGCGTTCCTGGCTCCCGCTCGGCGTCGCCCTGGGCGGGGCGGCAACGGCGCTGGTGAGCGGCGTCTTCTACCTGGAAGCCCGCAGCGCCGCCTCGGGCGCGAACGAACGCTGCGCAGGCCACGCAGGCGAATGTGACAACCTCGCTGCGGTGGTGGAGGGCGAACGGGCGCGCGCCCGCGCTCAGACTGCCGGCTGGATCACGGGAGTCGGGCTCGCGACGCTGACGGGCGGCCTCGTCTGGCACTTCGCCGCTGCCAGCGGAGCGGCAGATGCGCCCGCGGCAGCCAGCGGCATCGGCGTGACGCTGCGCAGCGAAGGCGCCGCGCTCTCACTGAACGGCGGCTTTTGAAGCGCTGTCAGGGCGTGTGCGACGGTGGGCGCTTGGCCTTGCTCGCCGGCGATGCGCCCCAGGTTTGACGCCTCGACCCGCCGTTGGCGGGTGGACTGCGAGTGCCGAAGGGCTCGATCCCGAACTCCGCGCCGTCCTCGACATCCCCGCTGCCCGGCACCGGTGACGTGGCGGGCGGCACCGGCGCCAGCTCCTCCTCGGTGGGCGGGGCGGGCGCGACCAGGCGCCGGGGATCGGGTTCGAGCGGCGGCGGCGTCTCGCTGGAGGAGCCCCCACAGCCCGCGCCCAGCAACAGGGTCAGCATCCAAGTCGAGGAACGCACCCTGGTCGGCTATCATGGCCACGCTACTCGCACCAGGGGCGGAATTGCGCTTGCTCTCCCACGCTCCGTGCCTGTAGATCCAAGCCCTTGATTGGTCGACTGGTTGGCACTGTCGTTGCGCAGGCAGATTCCACGTGGACCGTGGACGTGGCGGGTGTGGGGTACGAGGTCCAGGTACCCCGCGGCACCTCCGTTCGCTCCGGCTCGAACCCCGCGGAAAGCGCACGCATCACACTTTACGTACACACCCACGTCCGCGAAGACACTCTCGATCTCTTCGGCTTCGGCACGGAGCTCGAGCGCAGCGTCTTTCGGCTCTTGATCTCGATCCCCAACGTGGGCCCCAAGACGGCGCTGGGTATCTTGAGCGCGCTGCCGCCGCCGGAGCTGGCCAGCGCCGTGAGCGCCCGAGACCTCGGACGGCTCAGCTCCGTCAGCGGGATCGGCAAGAAGACGGCGGAACGGCTGATCCTCGAGCTGAAGGAAAAGCTACCTCGCGTGGCAGACCTGAAGGAACCGGCCAGCACGGAGCGCCGGGGCGACGATGCCGGGCGCCTCCTGGGAGCGCTGACCAACATGGGCTTCCGCCCGCCGGAAGCTGAACGGGCCGTTCTCGCGCTCGGCGATCGCGTGGGCAAAGAGCCATTGTCTGACCTGCTCAAAGCCGCGCTGGCAAAACTGCGTTGAGCTCCGAGCGAGTTACTTGACCGTCGCCCAAAGGCGTGGACAAATCGCCCCTTGGGCAGGGCAAATGCGGCGCCGTACTAGTACCGATGTAAGCGGTCGCTCGGCACCCGAGTGGAGGCCACCAAAGTGATCACGTGCCAGAAGTGTGGCAAGGAAAACCAGGACCATTACAAGTTCTGCCTTGGATGTGGAGCCGAGCTGGCGCGAGAGGTTGCGCAGAAGCCGTACGGACGAGGGGCGCAGGCGGCTGACGCGACCGCTGGTTACGCGGATAAGAGCTACGTGGAAAAAGGTTATGCAGAGCGCGGGACCGATGTCCCACCGGAGACGGCAGCGGCACCGCTGGTCGGTGGTGGCACGGAAGCCACCCACGCTTCCCCCGGCATCCCTGCCGCGCGGCCTCGCGCTGCCGAGCCTGCGCCTGCGCAGTTCAGCTCGCCGGGCCCGAACGGGGCGGCGGCGTACATCGCCTGCCCTCAGTGCGATCACAACAATCCCGCAGCCAACCGCTTCTGCGCGTCCTGCGGCTACAAGCTGAATCTCTCCTCCGTTCCGGTAAAGGGCGGCGGCGCCGGTGCCAGCCCGGCGGTGAGCGGCACCATCCGCCTCACGGCGCTGCGAGCCGATGGCAGCGAGGCGGGCTCCTACACGCTCGGGCAATCGCCGACCGAGACCATCGGGCGCGACACGGGCTCCATCTTTGCCGGCGATAGCTACCTTTCCCCGCGGCATGCGGTGTTCTCGCGCAAGGGCGATCGGCTCTACGTGAGCGATGCGCGCTCGCTGAACGGCGTGTATCTGAAGATCCGCCCCAACTCCCCGTGGCCGCTGCGCTTCGGCGACATCTTCCGCATCGGGCAAGAGATCCTGCGGCTCGAGCGGCTGGAGCTGCCGCAGCCCTCGCCCGACGGCGTGCAGCGGCTGGGCAGCCCGGCTGACGGCTACGTGGCGCGCCTCGGCCTCGTCATCGGCCGTGACACGACGGGCAACGCTTTTCCGGTGCCGAAGACGGGCCTGCACCTGGGCCGCGAACGTGGCGACGTGCTCTTCCCGGAGGACGGCTACGTCTCCGGCCTGCACTGCCGGCTGGGCGTCGGCACCGACAGCTCGATCACGCTCACGGATCTCGGCAGCTCGAACGGCAGCTTCGTGCGGCTGAAGGACGAACATCCCGTCTCCTCCGGTGACATCCTGCTGATGGGGCAGCAGCTGTTCCGCATCGACGCTTGACCGGCTCTCACCGTTCACTGACCCGCGCGAGCTGACTGGGCCCATCCTCCGCATGCAACCCCCTACCATCCGAGTGGTCGCCGCCATGATCGAAGATCGGGGGCGCTACTTGATCACGCAGCGCCGCCCGACCGCCGTCTTGCCCAGCCTGTGGGAGTTTCCCGGCGGCCGCGTCGAAGAAGGCGAGACCGACGAACAAGCGCTCGCGCGCGAAGTGCTGTACCGGCTCGGCGTCAGCGTCGAAGTCGGGCAGCTCGTGAGCTTCGTGCGCCACCCCTACGAGCGCTACACGATCGAGCTCCACCTGTACGAGTGCAAGCTGGCGTCGGGTCAACCGAGCAAACGCAACGTGTTCGACTTCGCCTGGGTGCAGAGCGATGAATTCGAGCACTACCCGTTCACGCCCGCCGACGAGCTCTCGGTCGCGAAGCTGCTGGGCCTGGCCTGAGCACAACCAGCGAGGGATGGGGGCCGGGCCTCATCCTCACGTCGCTCCCGAAACCTCGGGGCGCTGCGCGGCTCACCGTGCGCGACACCGCGCCGGAGCCGGGACGGGCGGCGCGGCAGCACAAAACGCCGAGGGCGCCTCCCGTTGGGGAGACGCCCTCGTAGCCGCGGGATGACCTGAGAGGTCAGCGCCGCGCGCGCCGGCGGTGCCGGAGCGTCGCGGCGGCGCCCAGGGCGATCCCCAGAGCCAGCGGCACGCGCTGCTCGGGCTCGCTGCCCACGCCGTTGCTCACCGAGCAACCGCTGTCGCTGCTGCCGCCGTCGCCGAGCTGGCCCTTGACGTAGTTCTCTCCGACCCAGACCCAGACCTTGGTGCTGGGGTTGAAGGCGTAGCCGCTCACCGGGTCGTAGCAACCCTGCATGACCTCCCACCAGACGTTGCCAAAGCCGCAGTCATCGTCACGGACGTGGTCACCGTCTTCATCGAACATGCGTGGCGGCTGGGACCAGCCCGTCGCGGACGTCGGATCAGCGACGTAGCCCGTCGTTGGATCGAAGCAGAGCCACAGCTTGGTGCTGCACCTGGCGCCGGGGGCGCTGGCGCAGTCCGCATCCGTGGTGCAGGTGCCGTTGCCGGAAACGCGCGTCGTGGGGGCCGGCGGCATGCCACCGCTGATCGGAGCCGAGCCACCGCCGCTGCTGGTGGCGGGGCCGCCCGCCGGGCTCGACGTTGCGTCGCCCTGGTTCGGAATCGTGCCCAGCCCGCCGCCGGACGGCGTGCTTCCGGTGCTGGTGCCGCCGCCGGGCGTGGTCGTGCCGCCGCCGGGCGTGGTCGTGCCGCCGCCGGGTGCCGTCGGATCGGGAGTCGTGACGGGCGTCTCGCCGGCGCCTTCGCCGGGAACCGATGGCGGCTGCGTCGTCTCGCCGAAGAAGACGTCGTCGAGGGTGACGCCGATTTCACTGTCGCCGAGGTCGATATCGAAGTTGGCGTTCGCGGTGCCGCTCGACGTGAACACCCAGGTGTACGTCTGCAGATCGCTGCTCAGCATCACGGGAGCGTCCTCGGTGGCGTCACGGCGGTTGCCCAGCGAACCGAACTGCGTGTAGGGCGCCGCCGGCAGGTCGACACCGATGTGGATCGGACGGGGCGTCGGCGAACTCGCCTTGAAGCTGATCAGATAGTTCTTGCCCATCGTCACCGAGACGGGCTGCGAGAGGCGCACTTCATAGGCATTCTTCGCCGCGGAAGTGCGCTGGATGCGAACCTGGAGCTGGCCATTCTTGTGCATCGCGTAGCCCTCCGCGCGCGCGCCGGCGGGGGTGTTGCCATCGCTCAGGTTGGCCATCGACCAGTTCAGGAAACCCTCGTCGAAGTCGCCGTTCTTGAGCAGATTGCCAGGTTGGTCGGAGACGGGAGGCTCGGCCACTGGCGCCGGATTGGCGCCGGTGGGATCCCAGGCCATGCCGGTGATCGTGAGCCCGTACAGCAACGCCAGGCTGGAGTTGAACGCATGCGGAGAGACGGTGTTGTTCGGCCCGGTGCTGTCGCCCGCCAGATACATGCTCTGCCAGGCGCCGGTGAACGCATCCAGGTTCTCCTGCGTGGTTGCCGTCATCGCCGAGGCGAAGCCGCCGATCGTATAGGTGCTGCGGAACCCGGTCGCATCGCCGCCGCCCTCCAGCGCGGCGCCCGCGAGCGAGTAGCGCGTGACGATCTGCACGATGCGCTGCCGGGCGGCGAAGTTGCCAATGTCGGTGAGGAACTGCTTGGCGCGCGCATCGCCAGTCCATTGGTAGTCCATGGCCACGCGCCAGGGCGTGCGGGCCGCGTCCGCCTGGAACTCGTTCGTCTGACCACCGCCGGAGACCTGCGGCGTGCCGTTGCAGGCGAGCTGCAGGCTGCCATTGGACTGCGACCACGCCGGCACGAGGCCCGTGTTGTTGTCGCTCACGGCGGCGAAGTACGTGTAGGAGTTATCTCGGGCCGTCGTCCAGAACTGCGCCTGATCGACTGTTCCGAAAGCGCGATAGTATCCGGGCGGGATGTAAGAAGGGTTGATGCACCCGCACGCGGCAAACTGGCTGCCGGCGAGAAGTATCCCCTGACATGCCGGAAGGAACAATCTCGAGCGGATCTGCCCGACGATGCCCGTGATATCCGAGTCGTAACCGCCCCACTGCTTGTTGGCGACGATCAGACCAAATGCGGCGTCGATGTCCGCGTCGGCAGCACTTCCAGTATCACCGCCCCCGCCGCCCGCTGCACAGCCATCACGGCGCCAGTTCATCAGGCCATTGCTCGAAGCGCGCTGATAGTAGTCCCAGAGTCCGTCGAACGTGGGTTGATCGCCGAAGTAGGCCGCGATCACCATGCCGTAGCCCACCCCCTCCGAGCGCGTGTCGTTATTGCTCTCCGGGTACTTGATGCGGGCATCACCTTGACCGCAACGCTCGATGAAGCGGCTCTTCCACAGCTCGTACTGGGCGCGCAGCTCATGCGTGGTCAGCACGTCCGTCGTGAGCCCCATCACCGGCTTGCGGCTGGGGAACGGAAAACTGCCCGTGAACTGTGTTTGCGCCGACGCCGTGCGCGCCGTGCCGAGCGACACCGCGCCTGCCGCGAGCCCTGCACAGAGCGCTACGTTGACAATTCTGGAGAAACCTTGACGGTAATGCATTGTGAACTCGCTGAGGGAAAGTCGGCTGACCTTAGCAGCTCCCCATCGCCAGGCATAGCTGACGCGGTCCTGTCGCTGGCTCTAACGACGCGGACGCCGCAACGAATGCCCGCTTGAGCTCCAGACCGTCCCATATGGGCTCGCCGGAAGCAGATGAGGGAAACTTGCGGCCATGCTGTACGACACACGGGATCGACTAGCGTGTCATGTCGACTGAGTCTGCGATCAGGACGATCGCGGTACCACACGCGATTCATGCGTGTGTGCACTCGCGGCGAACGCGTAGCCGCCGCTTGGGTAGGCTATACGCGCCCACGCCGCAGGCTCCAAAGCATTCGGGCCCGTTCGACAAGCGCTCGCCACGAGAAAAAGCGGGCCCACGTCCAGCCATTCATTGAGCCTCCGTGGAGAACCCGCGAAACGTCCAACCCGCCTCAACGCAACCTGTATCGCACACCTGACCCGCGCTGCGCCGCGCTTCGGTTGCGGGCCCACCACAAGCAAGATCGTGGCAAGCGCACCGAATGGAACCAAGAACCCAACGCCAAGTAGCCGCATAGCCATCGTGGATGAGCTGATCACGAGGCTGTTCGTCGGCGCCAAACCGAGGGGCTCTGTTCGGCCCGAAAGAGTCTTCCGCCAGTGCAGCGGCGTTCACTAAAGTGGACGGCAATTACCCGCTCCGTCGCAGCTTCCCATAGCGCCGGATGGCAGCGTGCACACGCGGCCCGAGTCGAGAGGTTGTGTGCAGAGCCGATCGCTTCCCAAGCAATTGCCTGCCGCGTCGCAGAAGTTGCTTCCCTGCGGGACACTCAGGCACGCTGGGCAAGTGGGAAGTACACAGTCGTTGAGGCAACAGATGCCTGCGCAGTGACCACTTAGGCAACCACTATTGCTATTACAGGCGACTCCGATGGCTCCTTGGCAACCTGAGCCAGAGACGCAGATCGTGTTGGGGGGGCACAGCTGGAAGAGTTCCAGTCGCCCCGGTGGTCTGCAAAACACGGCGCGCTCGGGGTTCTCCAGGCAGCTGATATTGTTGAGGTCATTGCAGTCTGCGCAAGTACCATCAAGACAGCGAAGCGGAGGTGCACAATTGTCGTTCTGCGTAGTGCAGGAATCGCCTAGTCCTAGAAGCGCTACGCACCGCCCGCTCGCATTGCAGACCTGGCCGTTTGCGGCGCAGTTGCGTTCACAGCACCGAGTTTGACCGTTCTGATCGAGCAAACACGACGCCCCGGCCACACATTGCGCGGTGCTGCCGCAGTTCCTGCCGATGTCCAGGAGTGGATTGCATTGACCCGTCGTGGTGTTGCAGCCGTTGCCGCAATCCGCGTTGGTTTCGCATTGAACGCAGGCCGTGCCGTCGCTCTTGCAGAACGGGCGCGTGCCGGTGCAATCCTGCGCACAACAGATGTTCGACGTATTGCCGACGAGCGGCTCGCATGCCCCGGTCGTGCACTCAGCGTCCGCTGTGTCGCTGGTGCAGGGCTGACGCAGGCGCGAGCGGCAGTCTCCGCGCTGACCATTGCATTGCCGGGCTCCGCTACATTGAGCATCCTGCTGCCCTTGGGCGACAGCAACGCAGGTGCCAGTGCCGGCCTCGCAACGTTCACAGGCGCCGTTGCAAGCCTCTCGGCAGCACACCCCGTCGGTGCATGCCAAGCCATTTTGGCACTGGGTGTTCGCGGTACATGGCTCCCCCGCTTGGAGCAGGCAAGCTGTGCCTGCTGCGACTTGCCCCGCGCTGCAGGCGCAGCTGCCATCCGCGGCACAGACCTTACCCTCAGCCGCGCAGTTGCGCGCACAACAGCGCGCCGTTCCCGCAGCGTCCTGCTGGCAGACAGCCGTCCCGGCGCATTGGCCGCCGGGGCACGCAAAGCCGATCGGAGGTAAGGCATTGCAGCCCGTGCCCGGAGTGCACCCGTTGGCGCACGCGGTCACTACTATCGCGCCGCCATTGCATCGGCTCTCAGAATTTCCGTTGCATTGGACGTTGTTGCCTTCGCAGGCAACGCAGCCCGTGCCGTTGCTGCTGCAGAACAACCCGGGGCCGCAGCTGCTGGCACAGCAAATGCGATCTCCAGTTGCCGTAGCGAGGCAGGCGCCGCTCTGACATTGCGCTGCGTCAGTGCACGCCGCGCCAGCGCGAAGCGCGCAGCCGCCGTTGGCATCGCAAGCGCATTGAGCCGTCGGTAGGAGAGCGGAACCGACGCAGTCCTGGGTGGTGCGGCACTGCCCAAAGCTCCGGCAGCCTCCGGCGTCGAGCGCCGGCGGGTAATCCAAGCAGATGTTGTCCGCCGGGCAGGTCACGGCCGGACAGCGAGCGTCCGCCGGTGGGGGGGCTTCACAGTGCCCAGTTGCGCCGCACGCCTCGCAGACGCCGTCGCACGCGCTGTCACAGCAGATGCGTGCGCCGCCAGGACCCTCTACGCAATGGCCTTCGGCACAATCCGCGTCGCCCGTGCAGGTTGCGCCCAGTGACTGCTTTCCGGCGACAGTACAGGCGCCGTTGCCATCGCAGGTGCCGGCTCCCTCCGCACAGGGGCTGCCCGCGGCCTCGTCCACGCCGACGCACTCGCCCGTCGTGCGGCACTTGCCAAACGACTCGCAATTGAGCGCCAGCTGGCTCGCGTCGAGGTGCCGGCAGTCGGTGTTCTCGCCCGCACATGTCACGGCAGGACATGCGTCATCATTGGGGGCCGCCGAGCACGCACCGAGGCTGCCGGGCAGATTGCAGGCGGCGCACAACTCCGTGCAGGCGCTTTCGCAGCAGACCCCATCGACGCAAAAGCCCGCGTCGCAATCCGCCGCCGCGGTGCACGGCGCACCGAGGGCGCCGGGCTCGGCTACGAGCTCACCCGCACCGCCGGAGTTCTCGATCAGGGGAATCGAACCCGGCGGTCCCTCTCCTCCCATGGAAGCCACGCCCGTCGATCCCGGTAACGCCGGGCTTACGATGCGATCGGGGTCGCGCTCAGCGGGCCCGAAGTTTCGATGCGGGTCCGAACAGCCGTCGAGCAAGAACGCCGCTGACAGGACTAGGCCTGCCCAGATACCCGGGTTGAGAGTCTTCATGCTAATCTTCTGCCTCCCCGCTTCCCGCTCGAGCACGCTCCGGGCACAGCGCAGGTGGCACGCAATACTCGATTGGAATTGCAGTCGCAACGCTTGCTCCATCGGCCCCGGTACGCGACGAGTTGCCCGCGACCGACAGCGGCTTTCAACTGGCGGAGAGGATCCGCGCAAGGACTGCATTTGCGTTGACGGCGTAAGCTTGTCGGCGCGCGATCTCCCGCCCTTCCCCGCGTTGCCTCAGACGGCCACGACGCACGCACAGGCCGGCCAGCTCGCAACCGTGTCCGGATATTGGAAAATGGTATCCGAGCCCGTGGACTCGAGCGGCGTGACTGGATAGTGGTGCGTCATGCGGGCTGGGCTACGCCGCTGGGCGATGACTTGTGGACTTGCGTTGGCGAGCACGAGCGCGGTCGCAGCACCAACGAAGGCAGGAGGCCGGATCAGCGAGGCGGCGCGGAGCCATTTTGAAGATGGAGTCCGCTATCTCCAATCGACCTCGCCGGATCGCTTCGAGCGCGCTTACCAGGAGTTCAAGGCGGCGTACGCCGATTCGTCCTCCTGGCAGGTCCTCGGCAATCTGGGCATGGTGGCGCAAGAGCTGGAGCGCTACGGGGAGGCGATCGACGCGTATCGCGGCTATCTCGAGGGAGGTTCGAAAAAGCTCAAAGCAAAGGAGCGCAAGCAATTCCAGCGGGATCTGTCGTTGCTCGAGTCCGACGTCGCGACTTTGAAATTGGAGGCGTCACCGGAGGGGGTCTGGGTTGTGGACGAACGCGTGCCCGAAATGGGAACGCCTGTCGTCAACCGCTATGGTCCCGTCTCGGGCGAGCTCGAGCTGCGCGTGCGTCCGGGCCACCACCTCGTACACGCCGAGCTGAGCGGCTATACTGCAGTCACCTGGGAAGTGAACGCGGCGGCGGGCTCGACAGCGGTCCACCGCTTCGAGCTACAGGAGATCCGCCCGGCTTCTGAAGCGCGCGCTCACGGGTCTGTTCCGCAGCCCTCCGCACCGCTGGCGGCCAAAGACGAGCCCCCACCGGACGTCCCGGGCATCAACGGACTGCGCGTCGCGTCCTATGCAGCCCTGGGCTTGGGGGCCGTCGGTCTGGGTGTTGGCACGTGGTTTCTCGTCCAGCAGCACGGAACCGCCGATGACGCCGATCGCGCCTTCAAGAATTGTGAAACCCGGCGGGGCACGCCAGGTATCTGTGATGTGAACCAGCTCAATAGCATGGCTCAACGGGACGAGTACGCTCTGAAGGCGCAGCGCCTCGATGGAAAAGAGGCTGATCAGCGCACCTCGGCGACGATCGGATTCATCGCCGGGGGCGCGCTCTTTGCTGGCGGATTGGTCCTCTTTTTGACGAGCGCCAGCTCCGATGACGAGGGCGACGCCAGCGCGCAGATCGTGCCTTGGCTCAACGCCAGAGGCGTGGCTGTGTCGGGCCGATTCTGACGCGAGGCGCAACCGGGCGCACCGAGCTGACGATTCCTGCTTCATGCCGGTCAGCTCCCCCGCGCGAGCACTCAGAACGTGGGCCGACGCCCTGCACCGCGCCGCGCGGCTGCTCACCGAGCTGATCGCCCCCGACTCCTGCGCGGCGTGTGACGCTCCGGTCGAGCGCGAACAGCTCTTCTGCGCTCGCTGCGGAGCTTGCCCGCCTCGCCCTCCCGCGGTCTCTCTGAGCGGGGAGCTGCGCTGCTCGGCGGGCGGCGCGTATGCTCCGCCGCTGTCCACGGCGATCCAGCGCTTCAAGTTCAGCCAGAGAGCCGATCTGGCGCGTCCGCTGGCGCGGCTGCTGCCCTGGCCTCCGCTCGAGCTGTCCGCGAGCGAGGCTCGCGCTGCTTGGTCCGTGGTGCCCGTTCCGCTGCACTACGCGCGGCTGGTGGAGCGGGGCTTCAATCCGGCGGCGCTGCTCGGGCGGGAGCTGTGTCAGCGCGCGGGCGCGCGCTTCTGTCCCGAGCTGCTGGAGCGCGCGCGCTTCACCGCGCAACAGAGCCGCTTGCCCGCTCGCGAGCGCCGCGCCAATGTCGCGGGCGCATTTCGCGCGCAGGGCGCGCTTCGAGGGCGGAAGGTGGTGCTGGTCGATGACGTCGTGACCACGGGCTCGACCCTGCTCGCCTGCTGCCGAGCGCTCTATGCAGCAGGAGTCGATCGTGTCACTGTCATCGCCCTGGCGGCTGCGCCCGCCCCCTGAAAGCATCCTCGCCATGTCGGGCTCCACATCACTGCTCGCTCCCGGTCGCGTGCTCGCCCTGTTGGGTTGCGCCTGGTCGCTCTCCTCTGTTGCGCTGCTGCCCGCTTGCACTCCCGCGCAGGCAGCGCCGGCGCTGGCCGCGCCGCAGCGCGTGGTGACGGGCAACGCCGACTATGATCGTTTCTTCGCGCAAGTGAGCGAGCTCTGGCACAGCGTCGAGACGGCGGAGCACGAGCTGCCCGACGCGCAGGCGGCGCTCGCGCGGCGCGTGGGCTTGCCCGAGAGCGCGAGCGTGGACGCGGTCGGCGCCCGGCTGCGCGAGCGCACCGCGCACCTCGCGCTCGAAGGGCTGACGCTGGAGCTCGAATTTGCCGGGCTCGAGGCGGCGGACGGCGCGGAAGACGGCGCCTCGGAGAGCGGGAGCTCGGCCAGCGCCACGTCGATTCCCTCGCAGCCGCCGCCGACACCCACCGCCACGCTGCGCACGCCCGGCCGTGAGCCGGAGCGGCGCGAGTTGCGCTTGCTGGAGGTGGTGGCGCAAGCCGCGCTCTCGGCGGCCACCGTCTACGCGGACATGGGCGCGCTGCCGCGCCGCACCCGGCCGCTCGAGGAGAGCGCCGGAGCGCTGCGCGCCGGGCTGGCGGGTGCGTTTCCAGATGCCGGGCAGCGCGCGCGGATCCAGGCGGATCTGGATCGAGCGCAAGCCGCGCTCGAGCAGCTGAACGAGCGCTCACGCCGTGTCGCGAGCAGCGCCGATACGCTGGTGTCCTTGCTCGATGAGGCCGCCAACACCGCGACGGGAAACTCCGCCGCGCGCCGGCGCCCCCCGCGCGAAGCGCCGAAATCGCCGGGCCCGCCCGCGAGCAGCCCGGCGCCCGCCACCGAGCGCCCCTCCCGGCCCCCTGCCAGCAAACCAGCGGCGGATCGGGCCCGCGATTTCGAGCCCTGAGCACCTACAGACACCCCCGGAGGCTCGCCCGCCGGGCATTCTGCAGCGAGGTGCCGATCTCGTTCCGAAGTGGGGCTCTCCGAGTGCGGTTGCCGCTGCCGGGTACATCAGTTTTCAGTTGGAGCGTCGTTCAGGGTGCTGGGCCACGGGATGCTAGAGGACTGTCCGACACGCCTTGGTGCGCTCCGAGCGATCCGTCCTCGTTCTGTGAGTCGGAGGCGCGCGCCGACAGGGCCAGGCCCGTTTCGGCAAGCAGGCTCGCTTCGGCACGATCCGCTCGGGGGCGCCCCGGCTCGAGGCGCCGGCCGGGCCCAGCAATCGCGGGGAAGCGGGAGCTCCGTATGTCAAGATTAGGGCGCAGCTCCCTGCGTCTTCAGTCCTCGGAAATGCAGAGATTTCCCTCCTCCGCTCCCATGCGCCCCGAATCGGATGCGCCGGAGCTGGAGTTCGATCTCGCGCATTTGTCGCAGCCCAGCCACGACGAGCTGGACTTCGAGGTGGAGCCGCCTCTGCAGAGCGGCATCCGCCCTTCGGAGCTGCCCGCCGGTCCCGGCGCGTTCGAGGCATTGCGCAGCGACCCTCCCCCGAACGCCGAAGGCCTCAGCGAGAAGGACATCGAGATCGTCTTTCAGCCGATCGTCTCGATCACCAGCCGCCGCGTGTTCGCCTACGAAGCGCTGACGCGCTGCCGCTGGCCCAGCCTGGCCAACCCGGAGACGCTGTTTCGGCGCGCCTCCGAAGAGTCGTGCTGCGGCAGGCTGGGGCGCATCGTGCGCGCGGCCTCGGTGCAGCGCGCCTCGGGCGTGCCGCTGTTCGTGAACGTGCACCCGGACGAGCTCTCCGCGCGCTGGCTGGTGCGCCCCGACGATCCGGTGTTTTTCCACGACCACGACGTCTACGTCGAGATCACCGAGTCGGCGGCATTCACGCACTACGAGGTCTGCGTCAACGTGCTGAAGGAGATCCAGTCGCGCGCCGGCATCTTCCTGGCGGTCGACGATCTGGGAGCGGGGCACTCCAACCTGAAGCGCGTGCTCGATCTCGAGCCGCGCATCGTGAAGCTCGATCGCGCGCTGATCACCGGCCTGGATCAGAATCCACGGCAGCAGATCCTGGTCCGCCACGTGGTCCGCCTGTGCGTGGAGCTGGGCGCAGAGGTGGTGGCCGAAGGCATCGAGACGGCGGACGAGCTGAGCGCCGTCGTGGACTCGGGCTGCCACTACGCCCAGGGCTATCTGCTCGGGCGTCCGAGTTATCCGTTGCCCCCCGGCCGCTGGCCGGAGGAGTGACGCAGCCAGAGGGCCCGGGTTAGCCCTGGAACGCGCTGCCGCGGTCGACTAGCTTGCGACCGTGAGCTCCTCTTCCAGCGCCACCGAGAGCCCGCGCGCCCGACTCTGGATCGCCCTGCTGAGCGCGGTCGTCATGATCGCAGTCGCCGTGGTGGTCGGCAGCGGTCACGCGCCGTCCGCGAGCGCGCCCGCGCTGGTCGCTCGTGGCCCGAGCGTGCTCGCGCGCATCAACGTGCTGTTGAATGCGGGTGCAGGCCTCTTCCTGACGGCCGGCTACGTGTTCATCCGGCGGCGCCAGATCGCTCAGCACCGCTTCTGCATGCTGAGCGCGTTCAGCCTCTCCTCCGCCTTCCTGGTCACCTACCTGCTGCATCACGCGCAGGTGGGCTCGGTACCCTTTCGTGGCGCGGACTGGCTCAGGCCCGTTTACTACACGATCCTGCTGCCGCATGTGCTGCTCGCGGGGGTGATCGTGCCGCTGGCCCTGTTCACGGTTTACCGGGCCTGGACCGGGAAGCTGGCAGCGCACCGGCGTATCGCCCGCGTCACGCTCCCGCTCTGGTTGTTTGTCTCGGTCAGCGGCGTGCTCGTCTTCTTTCTCCTGTACTACTCACCCAGCTGATTCCGCGGGCGAAATGCCGAGGCGAGCGAGATGAGAGCGGTACTGACGCGGGTGCGCTGGGCCCGGGTGTCCGTCGCGGGCGAGGTGATCGGCGCGATCGATTCGGGGATCTGCGCGCTGGTCGGCGTGGGTCAGGGGGATACGGAACAGGATGCGCTCTGGATCGCCGACAAGATCTGCGGCTGCCGCTTCTTTCGCGATGATGCCGACAAGATGAACCGGAGCTTGCTCGACGGTCACGGCAGCGTGTTGCTGATTTCGCAGTTCACGCTTTACGGGGACCTGCGGCGAGGCAACCGGCCGAGCTTCAGCAGCGCGCTGGCACCCGACCTGGCGCAGCCGCTGTTCGAGCAAGTGCGAGCCCAGATCCTGAGCAATGGCATCGCCGTCCAGACCGGGCGCTTCGGCGCCGACATGGCGGTGGAGTCGCTCAACGACGGCCCGGTCACGCTGCTGCTCGACTCGACGAAGGCGTTTTGAGCGGCTAGAGCCCGATGGGCTCGCTGGGGTCCGCGGGCTCCGACGGGTCCGACGGGTCCGGATCGGACGGGTCCGAAGGCTCGGGCTCCGACGGGTCCGACGGGTCTTCCTGCGCTGGCGTCGCGCGGATCAAGCGGTAGGGCTCCGCCGGCGCTCGCGGTGCAGGCGCGGGCGCGCTGCGGCGATCCGGACCTCTGGGTTGCAGGGCGTAGCCCGCGGCCGCCACTCCCACCCCCGCCACCGCCATCGCCGTGCCTGCCCGGCGAGTGCCCTTGCTCAGGCCGGGCGAACAATACGCGCCCACGCCTTCCAGCGACGCGGAGCAGTTGTCATCCGCAGCCAGGCTCGCTCCGACCAGCACCGCCGCCGCTCCGGCGATCGTGAGCGCCTGCGCCGTGGACTGCTGTGTGGCGCACCCGGAAGTCAGCGCCCCCGCCCCCGACAGGACAAGCCCCGACATGAGCAGCCAATTCACTACCTGGCAGACTCGAGACTTCATGGCTCTAGTATCGCACAAACCACGCTCGGCGGCGGTCGAACCCTTGCCGTCGAGCAACGCTGGAACGCGCTTCGGGAGCTTCGCCCCACGCGAGTGTCGCGCTCTGCCTCGAGAGCCCTTTCCTCGGAGGTTCGGGGGTGCTAGCGGAGCACCTCGTGGCCGATGATTTTTCCCCGAGTTCACCAGGTTCTGACGCTTTCGTTCGCCGACACATCGGCCCTTCCCCCGCGCACGTCGCGGAGATGCTCGCGACGCTCGGGCTGAGCTCACTCGACGAGCTGATCGACCGCTGCGTTCCACAGTCCATTCGCAGCTCCAAGCCGCTGGCCTTGCCGCAGCCCCTGAGCGAAGCCGAACAGCTGGCGCAGCTCGCGGCTCTGGCCGCCAAGAACACGATCTTTCGCTCACACATCGGCCTCGGCTACTACGACTGCCTCACCCCGCCCGTGATCCAGCGCAACATCCTGGAGAATCCTGGCTGGTATACCCAGTACACGCCCTACCAGGCCGAGATCGCTCAGGGCCGGCTGGAAGCGCTGATGAACTTTCAGACGCTGGTGGCGGACCTGACGGCGCTGCCGTTCGCGAACGCCTCGCTGCTCGACGAGGCGACCGCTGCTGCAGAGGCCATGACCATGTGCCATCACTCGGTGCGGCAGAAGAAGACGCGCTTCTTCGTCGACGCCGATAGCCATCCGCAGACGCTCGCCGTGCTGCGTACGCGCGCCGAGCCGCTCGGCATCCAGATCCTCACGGGCGATGCCCGAGCGCTCGCGTTCGACGATACGGAGCTGTTCGGGGTGCTGGTCTCGTATCCGGCCTCCAGTGGCAGCATCCAGGACTTCCGCGAGCTCGCAGCGCGCGCGCGCGCTGCCGACGTGCGCTTGGTGGTCGCCAGCGATCTGCTGGCGCTGACGCTGCTCACGCCGCCTGGCGAGCTCGGCGCAGACATCGCGTTCGGCTCTTCACAGCGTTTCGGCGTACCGCTCGGCTATGGCGGGCCGCACGCAGCTTTTCTCTCCACCAACGATGCGCTCAAGCGCTTGCTACCAGGCCGCATCGTGGGCTCCTCCGTCGACCAGCATGGTAAGCTCGCTTACCGTCTGGCGCTGCAGACCCGCGAGCAGCACATCCGGCGCGATCGCGCGACCAGCAACATCTGCACGGCCCAGGTGCTGCTGGCCATCGTGGCCAGCATGTACGCCGTGTACCACGGCCCCGAAGGGCTGCGTGAAATCGCGCTGCGCGTGCGCCGCCTCACGCAGACGCTCGCCGCAGCGCTGAAGGCGCGCGGCCTGGAGCCGAGCGAGGCCACGTTCTTCGACACGCTGTCGCTGCCCCTGCAGGCCGCGGCGCGCGAAGCCGTGCTGGCGCGCGCCCGGCAGGCGCGCGTCAACCTGCGCGAGGACGACCCCAGCCGCCTCGGCGTCTCCCTGGACGAGACGACCTCGCTCGCGGACGTGGCGACCCTGGTGGAGATCTTCACGGGCATTCCCTGCGCGAGCAGCGAGCTCGAGCCGCTCGAGGCCCGGCAAGTGCCCGCTTATCCCGCACCGCTCGCGCGCCAGAGCGCTTATCTTCAGCACTCGGTGTTCCACAGCCATCGCTCCGAGCACGAGCTGCTGCGTTACATGAAGCGGCTCGAGAATCGCGACCTGTCGCTCACGACCTCGATGATCCCGCTCGGTTCCTGCACCATGAAGCTGAACGCCACGGCAGAGCTGATGCCGATCACCTGGGCCGCGTTCGGCAAGCTGCACCCGTTTGCTCCGCGCGCTCAAGCGGCCGGCTACCAGCAGCTATTTCGCGAGCTTTCGAGCTGGCTCGCCGAGATCACGGGCATGGACGCCGTCTCGCTGCAGCCCAACTCGGGGGCGCAGGGCGAGTACGCGGGCTTGCTGGCGATCCGAGGCTACCACCTGAGCCGCGGGGACGCGCGCCGGCAGGTCTGCTTGATCCCGACGTCCGCGCACGGCACCAACCCGGCCAGCGCCGTGCTCGCGGGCTTGCGGGTGGTGGCGGTGGAGTGCGACAGCCGCGGCAACGTGGATCTGGAAGACCTCACCCGAAAGGCGGCCGAGCATGCCGAGCGCCTCGCGGCGCTGATGCTGACCTACCCGTCGACGCACGGCGTGTTCGAAGAGCGCGTGCGCGAGGTGTGCGACGTCGTGCACCGCCACGGAGGGCTCGTGTACCTGGACGGCGCGAACATGAACGCGCAGGTCGGCATCTGCCGCCCCGGCGACTACGGGGCGGACGTCTGCCACCTGAATCTGCACAAGACCTTCTGCATCCCCCACGGCGGCGGGGGCCCCGGCATGGGGCCGATCGCCGTGAAGGAGCGGCTGGCTCCGTTCCTGCCGGGTCACCCCGCGAACGAAGCAGCTGGCTCGGTCGGCCCGGTCGCCGCGGCTCCCTACGGCAGCCCCAGCATCCTGCCCATCCCCTGGGCATACATCCGGATGATGGGCGGCGCTGGGCTCCGCCGCGCGACGCAGGTGGCGATCTTGAACGCCAACTACATGGCTCAGCGCCTGGCCCCGCACTACCCGATCCTGTTCAAGGGGGAGCGCGGCGGCGTTGCCCACGAGTTCATTCTGGACCTCCGCCCGCTCAAGAAGCGCACCGGCATCGAGGTCGACGACATCGCCAAGCGCTTGATGGACTACGGCTTCCACTCGCCGACCATGTCCTTCCCGGTCGCCGGCACGCTGATGGTGGAACCGACCGAGAGCGAGCCGCGCGCGGAGCTGGATCGCTTCTGCGACGCCATGATCGCCATTCGCGAGGAGATCCGTGCCATCGAAGAGGGGCGCAGCGATCGCGAGGACAACCCGCTGCGCAATGCGCCCCACACCGCGCAGGCGGTGATCTCGGAGCAGTGGACGCACGCCTACTCGCGCGAGCAAGCCGCCTATCCAGCGCCCTGGACCCGGGAGCACAAGTACTGGCCGCCGGTCGGGCGCATCGACAATGCGCGCGGTGACCGCCAGCTGGTCTGCGTGTGCACCGAGAGTTTCGGAGCTCAGTCGGGCTGAAGCATCGTCAGGCCCGCCGCTGACGGCGGTGGGCCTGACCCGGAAGCTCTGGCGGGGCTCGCCAGCGCGAGTCTCAGCACGGCGCTAGAATGTGCCCGCTGTGCGCAGGTCGACTCAGACCAGACCGAAGCGCGCGAGGTTGGCGCGGACGAACTCGATGTATGCCGAAGCAGGCTGTCCCGGCGCCACCTCGCCCGCTTCCACGGCCTGCTCGAGCGCGTTGCGCAGCTCACCGATGCGGCGGCTCGGCGGCAGCCCGAAAGCGGTCATCAGCTCATCACCGAGGCCCTTGGGCAGTGGCGGCTCCTTGGCATCTTCCTCGGCCAGCTTGGCGATGCGCTCCTGCAGATCCTTCAGCTGATACAGGAAGCGACGGCGCTTCTCGCGGCGCTTCGTGGTCATGTCCGCGCGGGAGAGCGCCATCAAGTCGTCTAGCGCACCGCCGATGTCGCGCGCGAAGCGACGGACCGCGCTGTCGGTCCACTGCTCTTCGTATTGATGGGCGCGCTGATGGTGCAGGATCAAGAAGCGCACCTCGGCGCCGACCTCCGGGTCCCGGGCGAATAGCCCGAGCCGGCGATCGATGCGCTCGAACATGCGCGCGCCCTCTTCCGCGTGGTGAAAGAAGTGCACGGTGCCGTCGGGCGCCACGGAGCGCGTGCGCGGCTTGCCGATGTCATGCAGCAGCGCCGCCCAGCGCACCGGCAGGCGCGGCAAACACTGGATCACCACCTGCTTGGTGTGCAGCCACACGTCCTTGTGCGACTCGCCGTCGCCGAAGCCGACGATGCGCCCCAGCTCGGGAAAGAGGGCCGCGACCGCTCCCACCTCCAGCAAGACCTCGAGCCCGATGTCCGCGTGCCGGCACAAGAGCAGAGCGTCCAGACGTGGACGGACCTCCGCCATGTCGAGCGCGCGGAACGCCTCCGGCTCGACCAGGCGCGGCGACTCCAGGGGAGTATTGCCCGAGCGGGCTGCCGCCAGCGCGAGCTCCAGGCCGTTCAGCGCTGCCCGCTGATCCGCCCTGTCCGCCACCGATACCTGGAGATGTGCTGCTTCCATCGTTTGATCGCATCCTGGTTGCTACGCGTACCGGCCCCGCCTGGGTCGGGCATCACCCCCTGATGCCGGGGGTGCCGTCTCGTCGCAAAGAGCGCGGCAGGCTAGTGGCCGGCACCGCAAACTTCAAGCTCTCATCCTGAACCCTCGCGAGGTCATCGCGGCACGAGTCCGCCCGGCGCGGCTGCTCGAGTCCGGGAAACCCCCGCCCTGTCGAGAGCTGGCTGCTTGCCGGTCGGTCAGATGGTTCCTTGCGGCGGGCGGCTCCTGTAGCTTAGGTTCAAAACGTAATTGACAATGGCTCCGCGAAGCACAGGATCGGGCGCCCAATCCCCCCCGGAGGGGCCGATTGCTCCGCCGAGGATTGGTGCAGGTTTGAAAGAGATATGAAGGCTGACATCCATCCCAAATTGAATCCCGTGGTGTTCGTCGACGGACGGCACGAAATCGTGACCACCTCCACCATGACGTCGACCGAGAAGAAGAGCATCAACGGTGTCGACCACTTTGTGGTTCACGTCGACATCAGCGGGCATTCTCACCCGTTCTACACCGGCAAGCAGCGCCTGGTGGACACGGCGGGCCGCATCGAGCGCTTCAAAGCTCGCTATGCAAAGAAGTGAGCACCGAGGAGCGAGACTGAGGAGCCGTCGCGACCACACGTGACCAGCCATGTCGGATCCAGGCGGCGGCGCCTTCCCGTCGCCTTCGTCTCGGGATTTCTTGGTGCCGGTAAGTCGACCCTGATCGAACGCATCCTGAACAATGCGCAAGGTCTGCGCATTGCCGCGATCGTCAACGATCTGGGTGACTTTGGTTCGGAGCCGCGATTGCTCGGCGGCGCGCGCCTGCGGCACCACGAGCACGTCCAGGAACTTCGCAACGGCTGCATCTGCTGCAGCCTTCGGGCTGAGCTGCGCGAGCGCATCAACCGCATGGTGATGAGCGAGCAATTTGACTACGTGCTGGTCGAAGCGAGCGGCATCTCGGAACCTCTGCCGGTCGTGGCAGGCTTCCTCGGCGACGAGGAAGCCGCTGATGCGATGGACGACGCGGTGCGCGTCGACGCGACGATCACGGTGGTCGATGCACTGAATTTCCCTCTCGATTACGAGAAAGGCGATTCACTGAGCGAGCGCCGGATCGCGCTCGACCTGGACGATGACCGCTGTGTGGCGGACGTACTCGCCGAGCAGGTCGAGTTCGCCAACGTGATCGTGATCAACAAGGTCGATCTGGTCAGCGATCCGGAGCTGCGGCGCCTCGAGGCGGTGCTGCATCAGCTCAATCCCAAAGCGCGGCTGGTGCGCGCCAGCCACGGTGTGGTGCCGATGGATCTGCTGGTCGACACGAACGCCTTCGAGTTCGAGAAAGCGAGCCAGGCCTCCGGCTGGCAGCGCGCCATCATCGGCAAGAAGACGCCCCCGACGCGCGAGTTCGACCTGCAGAGCTTCGTCTATCGCGCGCGCCGCCCCTTCCATCCGGGCCGCTTGTGGGATGCGCTTCAGGAGCGCATGCCCGGCGTGATCCGGGTCAAGGGCTTCTTCTGGCTCGCCTCGCGGCACAACCACGCCGGCATCTGGTCGCAGGCCGGGCACGCCTTTCGCGATGATCTGGCGGGTCGCTGGTGGGCGAGCCTGCCGAGGGAGGACTGGCCGCAGGAGCCAGTCGCCCAGGAGGAGATCCATCGCCTGCAGGAGGAGCCCTACGGGGACCGCCGCCAGGAGCTGGCGTTCATTGGAGCGGGCATGGATCGCGGCATGATCGAGCAGCGCTTGAATCAATGCCTGCTCGACGACGTCGAGATGCAGCTCGGCCAGCGCGGCTGGGAGCGCTTCGCGGATCCCTTCTCCGTCTGGTGGGACGAAGACGAGGGGGAGATCGCGGGCAACGACGACTTCCCGATGGCGTGAGGCCGGCGCGACGGGCCGCCTGCTCCTCGCGGCCGAGTCCTCGAAACCCGAGTCCCCGAAACCCGAGTCCCCGAAACCCAGAACTCAGGGCACGAGAAACGCGAAAAGGGGTGACTGCTGGCAGTCACCCCTCGCTCATTTCCCGGGCTCTACTTCACTCGGGCTTCGTGTACGGGAGCAACGCGATCTCTCGCGCGCGCTTGATCGCGATCGTCAGCGCACGCTGCTGCTTCGCGGTCAGGCCAGTCATGCGGCGCGGCATGATACGACCGCGATCGGTGATGAAGTACGCGAGCAGGCGCGGGTCCTTGTAGTCGAACACGAGCTCGTCGGCCTTGATGCCCAGGCGACTGGCCACCTTGCGGCCGCGCCCCACCGACGAAAATGGGCCGCCCGGGCCCGAATCGTTACCTTGATCCATGTCGTTCATGCGTCAACCCAGCGCCGGCGAGTGAAACCTTGGACTTGTTTGGAGTGCGGGGAATGCCCCCGCAGAAACTGTTGGCTGCCCTGGCAGCGGTGCTCGTACGGCGGGGGCAGGCCTTAGCACTTTCGCTGCAGCCGGCCAAGCTCGTTTGAGCCTCCAGCGGCCGATCACCCACGAAAAGGCGCTCTGAAAGCCAAGCGCTCGAGCGCGGTGGCGCGCGCGGGTGAAACCCCAGCTGGCCCACGGGCTGAGGAGCTCGCGTGACCACCCCTCGCGCTGGAGAGCGGACTACTGGACTGCTGAACCCCCGTCGCGTCCGCTATCGTGATAGTGTGCGCTCCCGTTTGCCGGGGGGCACTCTGGAGGAAGAAATCACACTCATGTCTAGCTACCTGTTTACTTCGGAATCCGTCGGCGAAGGCCATCCCGACAAAGTTTGTGATGCCATTTCGGACTCAGTCCTGGATGCTTGCCTGGAGCAAGATCCGTTGAGCCGTGTCGCCTGCGAGACGTTCTGCAAGACGGGTTTCGTGATCGTGGGTGGCGAGATCACCACGAAGGCGCGAGTCGACTTCGGGCGCATCGCGCGCGAGACGATCAAGGAGATCGGCTACTCCAGCTCCAGCATGGGGTTCGACTGGGAATCGTGCGGCGTGCTCACCGCGATCGAGCCGCAGTCGCCGGATATCTCGCAAGGCGTGACCGAAGGCGAAGGCCGCTTCAAGGAGCAGGGCGCCGGTGATCAGGGCATGATGTTCGGCTACGCCGTCGATGAGACGCCCGAGCTCATGCCGGCTCCGATCATGTACGCGCACCAGCTGATGCGGCGCACGACGGAAGTGCGCAAAGCCGGCAAGGTGGACTTCTTGCGGCCGGACGCCAAGAGCCAAGTCACGCTGGAGTACGACGCTGAAGATCGGCCCGTGCGCATCGAGACGGTGGTGCTCTCGACGCAGCACAGCCCGGACGTGAAGAGCAAGCAGCTGCAAGAAGCGATCATGGAGCTCGTGATCAAGAAGGCGCTGCCGAAGAAGCTGCTCGATGCCAAGACCAAGTACTTCATCAACCCCACCGGGCGATTCGTGATCGGTGGCCCGCACGGCGACGCAGGGCTCACCGGGCGCAAGATCATCGTCGACACTTATGGCGGTGCCGGTCGCCACGGCGGCGGTGCCTTCAGCGGCAAGGACCCGTCGAAGGTCGATCGCTCGGCGGCATACTACGCGCGCTACGTGGCCAAGAACATCGTGGCCGCCGGCCTCGCGCGGCGCGCCGAGGTGCAGATCGCGTACGCGATCGGCGTGGCCAAGCCGGTCAGCGTGCACGTCAATACGTTTGGCACGGGTAAGCTGCCCGACCCCAAGCTCTCGGCCTACGTGCTCGAGCACTTCGACATGCGCCCCCGCGCGATCGTCGAGCAGCTCGATCTGCTGCGCCCGATCTATCGCCCGACGGCCGCCTACGGTCACTTCGGGCGCCCTGAGTTCACCTGGGAGAAGACCGATCGCGCCGCGGAGCTCGCGGACGCTCTGCTCAGCAACGGCGTCAGCCACGCGGCGACCAACGGCAGCCGCGAGAAGAACGGTCGCGCCCCCGAGAAGGGCACGAACGGCGTCGCCGCGAAGGCAGCCAAGCCCGCTTCGAGCCGGCGCACGGCTCGAGCCCAAGCCTGAGTGCCAGACGCGAGCGCTAACGTTGCGGCGCCGCGTGGGCGCTAGTCTGCAGCCCTGCGCTCAGCCCGGAGCGGGACGTTGATTCCACAGCTGTACGCGGTCAAGGAGCTCACCCGGGCGGATCGCAAGCTGCTGTGGCTCTATGTCCTGCGCACACTCTCCCTGTGCTTGCTGGGGCCATGGTTCCTGGTCGCCATGGTCCCGCTCTACTTCAAGTACCACACGCTCCGGTACCGCTTCGATGAGGAGGGCATCGGGATGAGCTGGGGTATCCTGTGGCGCCGGGAGATCTATCTCACTTACACCCGCATCCAGGACATTCACCTCTCGCGCGGGTTGTTCGAGCGCTGGCTGGGGCTGGCGACCATTCAAGTTCAGACCGCTTCGGGCAGCTCGGGCTCCGACATGAGCATCGTCGGGCTCACGGAGTTCGAGCTGGTGCGCGACTTCCTGTACTCGCGCATGCGCGGGGCGGAGGCGGACCGCGCGGATGCAGCGGCGCACGATCCACAGCTCGAGCTGTTGCGAGAGCTGCTGGCGGAAGTGCGCCGCCTGCGCCTGGCGCTTGCGCCGGGCTCCGACGAACTCAGGGGTCGGGGCGGCCTCCCGCACTGAGCGCGGCCATCGCATGCTCTACGAAGCGCTGAAGGAGACGCTGCTGGAGTTGCTGCAGGCCCCGGCGCAGCCACCCGAGCCGCCGCTCGGCTCGCCTGACTCGGTCCAGGTGTTTCGAGCCTCACCGCGCTATCTGACGCTGCAGCTGATCCGCCACTTCGGGTCCATGGGCGCTGCCCTGCTCTTCGAGCTGCTCGGCTGGGCGACGCTCGTGCCCGTGCCCGGCGGAAAGACGGTATTCGCCGTCGTCGCCACGCTGATCGTGGGCTCGACCCTGCTGTTGATGGTGGTGCGATACTTCTTGATCCGCATCGACTACGACATGCGCTTCTACGTGCTGACGGACCGCAGCCTGCGCATCCGCCGGGGTGCGTGGACCGTCGAGGAGAGCACGTACACCTTCGCCAACGTGCAGAACATCACGCTGCACCAGGGTCCGCTAGAACGCTGGCTCGGCATCACTCATCTCCAGGTGGAGACTGCCGGAGGCAGCACGCCCAGGGGAGGCTCCGACGCAGCCGAAGGCCTGAACCACCAGGGGCGCCTCGACGGCATTGATCCCGACACGGCCACGGAGCTGCGCGACCGCATCTTGCGCCACATCCGCGAGTATCGCGACGCAGGCCTCGGCGATGAGCCAGCACGAACGCGGCAAGCCAGCGTGATCTCCTCCGCCTCGCTGCTGCGAGCCATCGTCGACGAGCTCAAGCAGATCCGCCCGGCTCCACCCCCATCCTCGGACCGGAACTGAGCGCTCAGAGGACCCCGGCAAGCGAGCTTGGCGCCGCCCAACCCGCTACAGCGCCCGCTTACCCAAAACCACAAACAGCAAAACGGGGCTCGAATTCCGAGCCCCTAAGCCAACGGCTCCGCTTCCCGAGCCGACGATCTCGTGCGGAGATTCCCGGGGTTGGGGCCCCACCTCTCCTGGGAAGAGGCGGAGCGCCAGCGAAGCTGCCGACTCGGGGCCGTCAGGCCCCGACAATGACAGAGCGCGGCCGTCAGGGCCCCGACAATGACAGAGCGGGGGGCTGCCTCGGCCCCCCACAATCACAACGCGTAGTACATGTCGATCTCGAGCGGGTGCACCGCCTGACGGATCTTGGTCACTTCCTGCATCTTCAGATTGATGTAGGCGTCGATCAGGTCATTGGTGAACACGTCGCCCTGGATCAAGAACTCGCGGTCCTTGTTCAAGGACTCGAGGGAGATGTCGAGGCCGTGGCTGACGGTGAGCAGCTTCGCCTCTTCCTCGGGCGACAGCTCGTACAGGTCGATGTCCGCCGGCTTGCCGGGGTCGATCTTGTTCTTGATGCCGTCGAGACCGGCCAGCATCATCGCCGTGAAGCCCAGGTACGGGTTGCAGGTGGAGTCCGGGAAGCGGATCTCCATGCGCGCCGCCTTGGGGTTCGACACGAACGGGATGCGGATCGACGCGGAGCGGTTGCGCGCCGAGTAGGCCAGGATGGTCGGAGCCTCGAAGCCCGGCACCAGGCGGCGATAGCTGTTGGTGCTGGCGTTGGTGAAGGCGTTGATCGCGCGCGCGTGCTTGATCACGCCGCCGATGTACCAGAGCGCTTCCTGCGACAAGCCCGCGTAGGCATTGCCCGTGAAGATGTTCTTGCCTTCCTTCGACAGCGACTGGTGCACGTGCATGCCGTTGCCGTTGTCGCCCACGATGGGCTTGGGCATGAAGGTGGCGGTCTTGCCGTTGCGGTGGGCCACGTTCTGAACGACGTACTTGAGCATCAGCACGTCGTCGGCCTTCTTGATCAGGTCACCGAAGCCGACGCCGATCTCACACTGCCCGGCGGTCGCCACCTCGTGGTGGTGCACCTCGACCTTGAGCCCCATCGCCTCCAGGGCGAGGCACATCTCGGAGCGGATGTCCTGCAGGGAGTCGACCGGCGGCACCGGAAAGTAGCCGCCCTTGACGCCCGGACGGTAGCCGTTGTTCTTCCCGTCGTAGTCGTAACCCGAGCTCCAGGCGGCTTCGCTGGAGATGATCTCGTACGAGGTGCCCGCCATCGTGGTCGAGCTCTTGATGCCGTCGAAGATGAAAAATTCGTTTTCGGGGCCGAAGTAGGCGGTATCGGCGATGCCGGTCGAGCGCAGGAACGCGAGCGCGCGCTTGGCCAGGGACCGCGGGTCGCGCGAGTAGCCCTTCATGGTCGACGGCTCGATCACGTCGCAGCGAATGATCAGCGTCGGGTCCTTCATGAAGATGTCCATGATGGCCGTGCTGGGATCCGGCATCAGGATCATGTCGGACTCGTTGATCCCCTTCCAGCCGGCGATCGACGACCCGTCGAACATCTTGCCGTCCTTGAACAGGCTCTGGTCGACCTGGTGGTGCGGCACCGTCACATGTTGCTCTTTGCCCTTGGTATCGACAAAGCGCAGATCCACGAACTTTACGCCCTTATCTCCAATGAGCTTCAGAACATCAGCTGCGGTCGTCATCGCGTCTCCTTACAATGGCTGGGGTATCGGCCAGAGCCGTATCCCTGGAATAGGCCACACAACTACCCTCCGAAGGTTTCCGGAATGTGTCTAAAACCGGGGTACGCACCGGAACCCACCCTATCTCGGCAGGCAAAATGCCACTCTTGCTTTGGCCAGCGGGCCGTTGCCGCGGTAGAAATCACCTGTATGCTGCGCCGAAATGCTAACGCCCTTTTCTGACCTAGTCAGCAGATACCGAGTCATCTTCTTCGACGCCTATGGCGTGCTCAAGAACGCGCGCGGCGTCCTGCAGGGCGTCCCCGAGTTGCTGAGCTGGTTAGCCAAGCAGGGCAAGGACTTCTACGTCATCACGAACGACGCCTCGCGCTCTCCCGCGCAGATGGCGGCGGCGTACACGCATCCCGAGCACGGAGTGCTGATCCCGGAGAGCAAGAACATCTCGTCGGGGTTGCTGGCGAAAGACTACCTGCGCGCCAAGGTCCGCTCGGGGCGCGTCGCTTATCTCGGCAAGCCAGCCTCTGCGTTCTACATCGAGAGCGCGGGCCTGATTCCGCTGCACATCGGCGCTTGCACGAGCACTGACGATGTCGCCGCGATCGCGCTGCTGGACGATGAGGGCTTCGATTGGTTCCGCGATCTCAATCTGATGCTGAACCTGATTCGTCGCGTGAGCGCGCCCGTGATCGTCTGCAACCCGGATCTCGTCTATCCCGTCAACGATCAGGAGGTCGGGCTCGCCGTGGGCAGCCTGGCGGCGATGCTCGAGCGGATCGTCGGCAAGTCCTTCGTGCGCTTCGGCAAGCCCGACACGATGATGTTTTCGCACGCCTTCGCCTGCGCGCACGAGAACGTGCCCAACCTGCGCAAGAGCGATGTACTGATGGTCGGCGACACGCTGGAGACGGACATTCAGGGCGCGAACACGTTCGGGCTGGATACGGCGCTCGTGCTCTCGGGCACCACCCCCCCCGAGCAAGCGGCCATGATGATCCAGGCCAAGGGCATCATCCCGACCTACCTGTGCGAGTCCGTCTTCACCTGAGAGGTGCGCGAGCCTACGCAAGCTGGTGCAACAGGATGGCCCGCGCCTAGCGCAACAGAATGGCAATACCCCAGGCGAACGCAACCGCGCCCACGAGCAACGCCGCCGTGGTGCTGTAGTCCAGCCGCTGCGGCCAGGCGTCGCGCAGCCGCAGCCAGCCTTGCTGGAAATGGAACAACAGCGAGAGCGGTTTACGGCGCGCGTACGACAGAGCGCCCGAGTCCCCAAAGCTGAGCCGCCAGGTCATGCGCGTCCGCTCGCTGGCGAGCGACAGCAACTCTCGACCCAGCGCCTTGAGATCCGGGTAGCGCTGTTCCGGGTCGGGGTTCATCGCCCTCTCGATCAGTCGCACCAGCGCGTCGGAGGGCCGCCCCTCCTGCGTCGCCTCCTGGCTCGACAGCGGGAGATATTCCGCTTGCAAGATGCGACGCACGGACTCCGCCGCGTTCTCCGCGACGAAGGGGTTGGCGCCGACCGCGCATTCATACATGACCACGCCCAGCGAGTACTGGTCCGAGAGCGCGGTGACCTCGCCCCCGCTCGCCGCCTCGGGTGAGAGGTAGAGCGGGCTGCCGCGCAGGATGCCGCGCGTGCCCGAGGCGCGGCGCAGTTTGTCACCGCCGAGCGCGCGCGAGATGCCGCAGTCGAGCAGCTTGGGCTCTCGTTCCCGGCCCGAGCGCGCGGCGAGGAAGATGTTGGCCGTCTCCAGGTCCCCGTGGACGATGCCAGCGTCGTGCAGAGCGCACAGGCCCGCCACCAGCGGCACCATCAGATCGACCAGCGTGCGCTCGTCCAGCGCGCCCCGCGAGCGCAGCACGGCGTCCAGATCTTCGCCCTGCAGCCGCTCCGTCACCAGGTACGGGATTCCATCCTGCACACCCACGTCGAAGATCGACACGACGCTCGGATGGCGAATGGTGGCGGCCCGGCGCGCCTCCCGCAAGAAGCGGTTGCGGCCTACCGCGCTGCGCGACGACTCGTCCGTGAAGACCTTCAACGCCAGCTCGATGGGGATGGCCTCGTGCTCGGCTCGATAAATGCGCCCCGTCTCGCCGTGGCCGATGCAGGGGCCGACGACGTAGGCGCCAAATCGCGATCCCTCGGCGAAAATTCCCGCTGCATTGGCGGCAGAGACCTGCCCTGCGGAGGCATGCGCCGCAGAGACATGACCGGCAGGTACATGGCCTGAAGGCACATGACCTGAAGAGACACTCGCCCCCGGGACATTGTTGGGAGACGAGCTTGCCTCGAAATCGGCAAACCCCGCCATCTCGTCCACCACGGTTTGGCCCGGCCTGCGTTGCGGCAAAGTCTTGCGCTCCCACCCGAAGATCGAGCGAGGGGCAGCATCGCTGGCCTTCCCTGCGCTTCGACCGCTCGAGACAGCTCGAACTTACGCCGGGTGGGGCGTTGATTTCCACCTCGTAGTCACCCATGACCCCCTGCCGCCACACATCGGGGCGGCCTAACGGCCAGGGTTCATCTTCGCAACGCCCGAGGAACGCTTGAGAACGCGGCTCACTTGCGAGCGCTCTGATTGGTCGAGGCAGTCGCGTGCTCGTCGACCCATTTTTTGGCCTTCGCGCGCGCCGGATGTTCCGAGGGCGCGTTGCTCAGAAAGCGCGAAAACTCGGCGGTCGCTTCATCCGGACGATCCATCGACTCCGAATATAGAACGGCCAGATTGTGCGCCGCGGCCCAGTCGCCCGGCGTGCTGGCGAGGAGTTCCTTCAGCACGCTCTCCGCTTCGCGGTACGGGCCGGGATCCTTGCGGCTGCCCTGGCCACGCAGCGCGGCAGCGAGCCCCAGCTTGGCCTCCGCGGACTCCGGCTGCACGGCGAGCACCGCCCGGAAATGCTTCTCCGCGCGATCATACACGCCCGCCTGCAACAACACCGTCGCGGTGTTGAGCCCCGCGGCAGTGTCGTTCGGATCGAGCTCCGAAGCCTTGGCAAAGTGGCTGAAGGCGATCGCATCTTCGCCGCGCTTCAACGCGATCAGTCCCGCCGCGCGCTCGACCACCGCGCTGCGCGGCTCGGCCTTCAGCGCTTCTTCGATCAACAGCTCCGCCACCTCGACCTGCCCTTGCTCGAGATGCGTCAGGCTGAGCTCGGCCAGGGCCGCAGGATCGCCCGGCTGGCGCTTCAAGAGCTCGCGCGCGTGCTCCAGCGCGGGCTCGAACTTGCCGCTCTCGCGCAGCACCACCACCAGCACGCGCCGGGCCCGCGCTGCAGCGGGATAGCTCTTCACGAAGCGGGACAGCACGTCCGCCGCAGCGCCGAGCTCGTCGCTGCGGCGCAGCACCTCGGCCAGCGCCGCCACCACGTCCTCGGCGTTGGGGGCGAGCTGGTGCGCGCGCTCGAGCTCCTGGCGCGCCGGCGCCAGCTGCCCCGCGCGAGCGTACAACACGCCGAGGTCATAGCGCGCCTCCCAGAGCTCCGGATCCTCCGCGACCGCCTGCTTCAGCAGATCGATGGCCTGAGGCTGCCCCTTGCTGTGCGCAGCGCTGTCCACGGCCCGCATCATCTTGCCGACGGCTTCCTTGCGCGCGGGCGGCACCGCCGGCGCCTGTTGCACCACGGCGCTGCTGCCGCAGCCCAGGGCTGCCAGCACGAGCAGCGCGCGGTAAAGCGGAGAGAATGGACCGCAGCTCTTCTGGCGGGGACACCCCGCAGCCCGATGCGCTGTCTTCATGGCTTACCTGCTCGCGAGACTCGACTGTCGTTCGATCCGGCATGCTGGGACGCTGGAGGGCCCGCCGGAGCGTCCTGTGCCGGTTTGCCCATGAAGAACTCGCGGCTCGCCCCCGTTTCCGTCCGGCGCGTGGTGGGGATCAGATCCGGCAGCTTCTGCGCGCCCTCGGAGCGCAAGCGGAAGCCGACCTCGGTGAGGGGCGGATACATCTCCGAGTTCAGGCGGCCCAGTGCCTCGCGCATCTTGGCCGTCCAGGAGTTGTAGATCCCCAGCTCACGTGCCTTGAGCCAGCCGCTCTCGTAGGCTTCGATGCTCTTCTCTTCGATCGGCACCACGAACTCATCGATCTGCTGGCGATACTCGTCAGCTTGCTCGGCGCTCAGGTTGGCCGGCGGTGGCGAACCGCTCAGAGACTTTGCGAACGCTTCATAGATGAACCCGACCTGATACAGGGAGGCCGTCGTCCACTCGGCGACGCCGAGCTTGGCGGTGTCCAGCAGCGCGGAGCTAGCCTTCTTGAGCAGCTCCGCCTTGCGCTTGAGGCGCTGGCCGAGTTGCTTGACGTCGCCCTCGATCTTGATCTGCTCGAACTCCGCCAGCGTGCGCTGGGCTTGCAGGAAGTGCGCGCGAGCGCCGAAGTACTTGCCGCGATCGTCGAGCGACCTGAAGCTGGTCTTGTGCTCCTTCACGGCGCGCTCCAGCGCGTCGCGCGCCCCCTTGTCGTCGTTCAGCTCCACACAGGCGACCGCCAGCCGCACCAGCGCCTCGATACGGCGGCTCGGCAGCTTCGCGGAGCCCGCATAGCGCAGGTAGAGGTTGCGCGCGGACCGCCAATCCTCGGCCTGCTCGTGCGCCTTGCCCATCAGGAAGGTCACCTCGTCCGTCGTGGGACCGCTGGGATATCGCCGCTGGAAGTGCTCACCGTCCTGCACCGCCTGCTCGCGCTGGCCGAGGCTGGTGCGCAGCAGCACGGCGTTATACGCGGCGTCCTGGTGGCGCTCATCCTTCGGCCAGTGCGCGGCCAGCGCCTCGTGATAGCCCGCCGCCTCCGCCAGCAGCCCCAGCGACTGATGCAAGCTGGCCGCGATCCAGATCCCCTTGGCAGCTTCCGGGCGCGCGCGGTACTTCTCGTCGAGCAGCGCTGCGGCCTCGCGCACGCGCGGCAGATCGACGGCCTTCTCCCCTTCGATCACCGCATTCACACCCGCCTGCGCCGCGCGCTCGTCCTTCGGGAACTCGTTGGCCGCGCGCAGATAGGCGGCGGCGCTCTCGCCGTGGGCGCCGGAAGCCGAAAGTTGCTCCCCCTGCTTGAAGATGGCCTGAACGATCAGATTCTGCAGGCGCGCTTGGCCGCTCGGGCCTGCGAAGGCGGGCGCGGTCAGCAAGCGCCGGCCCCAGGTCTCGATGTTCTGATAGTCCTGGCTCTTGTTGAAAGAGTCGAGGATCAGCTCGCCCGCGCCGCGCGCGTAGGAGCTGTTCGGGTGCTTCTCCAGCAGCAAGCCCCATTGCCGAACCGCGGGATCGTAGACCTGGTAGTCATAGTAGAGCCGCCCCTGGCGGAAGAGCATTTCCGGCAGATCGGGGTCGTTCGGGTAGGTGCTGGCGTACAGCTCCATGGCCTCGGTGAGCTTCTTGTCGGTGGGCGTCTCCCTGGGCTTCTCCCCGGCTCTCTTCGCCGCCTGGAACTCCTCCTCGCGCGCCGCTTCCAGCGCCGCCAGTGCGTTGTACAGCGCGTCGTGCGACCAGGGGCCATCGGGTTTCAGGCGCACAGCCGCCAGGTAGGCATCAGCGGCTGGGATCGCGCGTACCAGATGATGGAAATGCACCTCACCGAGGTTGAAGTAGACCTCGTACGCGCGCGGGCCCGTGCCGAAACGCGTCAGGTACACGTCGTACAGGGCCGCCGTGGCTTCGAACTCGACCTTGCTGCTCTTGTCCGCCTGCGCCTTCGCATGTAGACCGACCGCGTCGTTGTACAGAGCCTTCTCGATCGCGCCAGCCGCCGCTGCGCGCGTGGCCGCGTCCTGCAACTGCAACCAGGCGCCGCTGCCCTGCCCTGGGCTGGCGGGGGGCGCGCCGTTCCCCGCTGCCGGCTCCGCCCCGCGCGCTGCCGCGGGAGCCACGTACTCATTCAGCATGGAGCGGTAGTCCTGCTGGAGCTCGTCCCACATCTCCAGCGTCGAATGCCCGTTGGCGATCGCCAGCGCGTATTCGTAGGCGTGCTCATCCGTGGGCTGGATCTTCAGCAGCAGGCGATAGGCCTCGATCCCGCGCTGATAGTGCGATTGATCGTAGAGCGCTTCGGCCAGCGCGCGCACGATCTCGCCGGCGAACTGCTCGCCGCCCGCGCGCACCAGGAAGCGGTGCATGTCTTCGGCGGTGTTCTTTTCGTCTTCGACGAAGACCGCCACCAGGTTGCGCAGCGCCTCGGCCTGCAGCTGATCGAGCTCGTCGGCGTGGCGGCCCAGTCGCGGCGCGTTGCTGCGCTGCGAGCTGGTCTTGAACACGATCAGAAATCGCCGGGCGGCCTCGTCGGTCTGCCCCAGCCGCCAGAGCGCCCAGGCGCTCTTGAACAGCGCCAGGTCGTGCAGCTCGGTGTCGGGATAGGCCAGCACGGCCTCATACTCGCGGTAGGCGAACTCGTAGTTGGGATTGGCCTTGGCGAACTCCGCCTCTGCGCGCACCATGTGCGCGTCCGGCACGAACGGGCTGCTCGGGTACTGCGCCAGGATGCGGTTGAAGCGCTCCAGCGCCTGCTCCGTCTCGGCCTCTTCCGTGGCGAGAAACCCGTCGACGTAGAGCGCGAGATCGTAGCGGCTGAACTCGGGGTGCTGCTCCAGCACCTGCTTGAAGCGGCCCCGCGAGCGCGAATAGTCCGGGACCGGCGGCTCACCCCGCTGATCGGTCGGCGTCTTTTCCCACTGCGCAAAGCGCTCCAGGAAGACCTCTCGCGAGTCCTCCCACTCCAGCTCGCCCAGGCGCATCAGCGTCTCAGGCAGCTCCGTGGCATCCGGCGGCAGCTCGCTGAGCAGCTTGCCGAGCATGCCCAGCGCGACCTTGCGCAGCTCTTTCGCGCGCGCGAGGTTCTGCGTGATGCGCGCCTCCACGCGCGCCTGGGCGCGCTGGCGCAGCGCCGCCGGGATCTGCATGCCCATGCGGCCGTTGCGCTTCGTGCGCTGGCGCTCCCGGGCCTGGGTATCGAGCGTGTTGCGGCTCGCGCCCTCGACCCGGTGCTCGGCGACGGGCTGGATCTTGCGCCGCTCGAGGCCGGCGGCATCCGCGGGGCTCGGGCTGTCCGCGGCGCGCGCGCGCGCGCCCAGCGCGACCGAGAGCGCGAGCGCGCCGCCGAGCGCTCGGGCGGCCCTCACCGCAAGCCCTCCCCGCCGATGTACTCGTCATCCCAGTCCTCGCCGTCAAATGGCCAGTATTCCTCGTCGTCCCCCAGATAGCGCGCCGCTTCCAGCGAGTCGACGGCGCCCGGTGGCAGGTAGCCCTGGGACAGCGCTTCCACCTCCAGCTCCAGTGCCTGCTTGCGCCCGAGGACGGTCTCGATGCGGCCGGCGCGCGCGCGGCGCACCAGGCGCGTGAGCCTGCGCTCCAGACGGCCGAGCGCCTCCTGGCCGAGCCGGTCGCGCTGCTCCACGAGCTGGGCCCGCAGGGCCCGCGCGCCCTGCGCGAGCTCGCGCGCCTCGTCGGCATCGGCGCGCAGCAGCTGGTCTAGCGATGCCTCCGCGGGCAGCGTGCCGCGCGCGGTCGCCGCGCTCGCGGACGGCGCTGCCAGCGCCGCCTGCAGCTTCTCGGCTTGGGCTTCGATGTCGATCAGCTCCTGCTTGGCGAGCTGCAGATCGCGCGCGGCGCCGCCCTGCCCCAGGCTGGCCTCGCGCAGCAAACGCCGCAGCGCCGCCGTCTGCTGCGCGAGCTCGCGCAGGCGATCCGCGGGAGTATTGGCGATGGCCGAGGCCGGACGGGGCTTCACCGCCTCGGGATCCCGCACCCGTGCGCTCAGCTCGGCGAGCTCGGCGGAGGCGCCATCGATGCCGCCCAGCTCGCGATCCAGCTCCGCCAGCTGGTGGCTGACCCTGCCGTAGGTGGGATCCACGCGGATCGCGCTCACCAGCAGCTCGGTCACCTCGCGCGGCAGGCCGAGGCCCATCGCGCCCTGCGCGTCCGTGCTCCGGCTACCGTCGATCAGCGCCTGCAAAGCGCGCGGATCAGACTCCAGGCGCCGCGCAGCGTCGAGCACGGGCTCGTAGCGCTTCAGAAACTCCTCGAGCTTGGCATCCGCGCGCGGAAACTGACACTCCGCCAGATCGACGTAAGCGTCCAAGATCCACACTTCGTCGGCGTACGCATGCGGCCGATCGAGCGCGCGCAGCTCGTTGATCAGCCGGTGCGCGCTGGCGTAGTCCTTGGCCTCGTAGCGCGAGGTCGCCGACTCATAGAGCGCCTCAGGCAGGCGCTCGGAATCGGCCGGCACGAGATGGTAGTAGTAGCGCGCGTCGTCAAAGCGATACTGCTCGTGCGCCACACGCCCGAGCGCCAGGCGGGCGAGATCGCGCACCTGAAAGAAGTCGTTGCCCCCAAACAGCGGCGCGAGCTTCGGCGTCTGCTTGGGATCCGCCACCTTGCAGAAATGCTGCTCGCCCTGCGCGAATTGCCGCTGGTCGACCTCGATCAGCCCTGCGCGATAGTTGGCTTGCGCCCAGAAGCGCGAGCGCGCGTTGACCCGGGCGTAGGCCTGGAGCGCCTCGCTGGTGCGGCCCATGCGTTCCCAGAGCACGCCATGCAGGTAGGCGACATCGCCCGCCCAGGGCTCCTCCGCGCTCGCCGGGAGCCCGGGCAGGACCTGCAGGATCTGCTCTGGTTCGCCGCCCGCCAGTCCGATATCGACCAGGCTGCTCACCGCTCGCCGATACCAGCCGTCGACCGCCGAGCCCTGGATCAAGCGCAGCAGATAGACGCGCGCCATCTGGTAGGCTCCGGCTCGGCCGAGCGCGTCACCCAAGGTGAACACGGCGGCGCGGCCCTCATCCAGCGTCCTCAAGGGCGCGAAGCGCGGCGACTCGACCACGCCCGCGAGGATCGCGATCGCCTCATTGCGACGCCCCATCCCGAGCTGCGCCTCGGCGCTCTCGATCGAGGCGCGCAGCTTCTCCGTGCTGAGCTGCGCCGCAGCGTCGAGCCGGCGCTGCGCGAGCGCCTGGTAGTACGCGCGCAGCGCGGCGCCGGGATCCAGGTCCGGGCTGGGCGCGGCAGCGGTGGGGGCGGCGCTGGAAGCGGGCGGCGCGGCGCCGCCGCCGG
>DASTRX010000035.1:0-29467 GCA_035760985.1 Polyangiaceae bacterium | reverse complement strand
CAGCCCTGTGTCTGTGCAGCCCTGTCTTTGTGCAGCCGAGCTAGCCGCTGCGCAGCTTGCCCGTCGCCCGCCAGTAGAGAGCCAGCGGAACGTCCTTGAACAGCGCCGCGCGCTCTCGCACCCGGAGCAGCCAGAGGCGATGGCGCGGCAGGCGTGGGCGCGGCGCCGGGGCGGCGCGGGCGGGCCGTCCCCAGAGCGCGAGGATCGCCCGGCAGCGCAGCGTGTGATAACCGTCGGTGGAGACGTGCAGTGTCGCCCCGGGCTCCTCCGCGAGAGCGCGCTCCAGCAGCGGCCAACACGCGCACAGTGATTCGATCGTGGTGAGCCCGCTCGGGCTCGCCAGGATGGCGGACGGCGGCACCCCCGCCGCGATCAACATGCGCTCGATCACCAGGGCTTCCGCGGGCGCCTGCCCGTGAGCGCCCCCCACAGCCAGGAAGCGCGCCCCGGGCAGCGCGGCGGCGCTGCTGAGCGCGGCCTGCACACGCCGCTGCAGCGCGCTGCTGGGCGTGCCGTCCGGCAGCACCCGGCAGCCCAGGATCAGCACGAGATGGGTGGCGCGCATCACTCGTCGTCTTCTAGCGCCGGAGCGCCGGGGCTGTGCTACTCGGAATGCGGACGAGCCGATGTCTTTGCCCGAGCCCATCTCCGATCCCGAGCTGGAGCACCTGCTCGGCGCAGTCAACGAGCTGGCGGCCTCGGTCGGCGTCGACCAGGCCCGCGCCGCACCGGATGCGTTCCCGGAGCGCGTCGCCGAGCTGCGGGCCCAGTTTGCTGCGCTGCGCCCCAGCCGTGAAGCGGTGGAGCTGGAGTGCCGGCTGCTCGATTACGCCGAACATCGTTTCGCGCTGGTGGACGAGGCGCGAGACTATGCGCGAGCGACGGAAGAGCTGCTCACCGCCAGCCTGGTGCTGGCGGACGCGCCCGAGCTGATCGGCCCTGCCCTGCAGCGCGGCGTGGTCCGGCTCAGCGCCGTGCTCGCGGAGCCCGGTGTGCCACAGTCGTTCGCGCGCCTCCTGCGCCGGCTGCGCGAGCTGGCCCGGCAGAGCGGTAGCGCTGATCTGCGCGCCTGGGTCGATGGCGTCGTCGCGGCCCTGCCCGACTGACCGCGGCGGCGGCTACTCCGAGGCCACGATCGCCGAATGATCTTCGGCGAGGTAGCGCTTCAGCACGGCCAGGCTGGCCTCCGGGCGCTCACCGAACATGGTGTGCCCCGCATCGTCGATCACGGCCAGCTCGGCGTTGGCAAACAAGCCCAGGTTCAGGCGCTGCACCTCCGGCCCGATCACGGTGTTGCAGCGACCCGCCACGAACAGCACCTTGTGCGGGAAGCGCTTGGCCTTCACGCTCACCAGGTCGCGTTGGAAGCGCCCATCCTCCATCGCGGCCTTCACGACGCCACGGAAGGCGCGCGACCCCTCGCGCCAGATCGGATCATAGGCGGTGCGTGGATCGGAACCGCAGTAGTAGCCGGCAAACGGCTGCCCGGGCACGTCCAGGCGCATCACCTGTCGGGTGAAGAAATCGCGCCGCGCGTCCGCATCGGGACCGTACACGTAGAGGGACTCGATCCAGGAGCGCCACACGCCCTCCAGCAGCGCCCAGGAGGCGGGCGGCTGGCCGTGATTGATCTGCTCGTACCAGCGGTTGCCTTGCTCGGCAGTCAGGAACGCGGGCTCCGCCAGCACCGCGTGGCTGACCGTGTCGGGATACCGATCGAGATAGGCGGCCGCCAGCATCGCGCCCCAGGAGTGCCCGATCAACCGCACCGGGCTGTGGGGGCTGGTCGTGGCGACGATCGAGTGCAGATCCTCCACGAACTGGTCCAGGTTCAGCTGATCGTCAGGTACGCGCGGAGAGAGGCCCGACCCACGCTGGTCGTAGAAGACCAGCTGGTAGTCATCGCTCAGCGGCTCGAGCGGCAAGAGCGAGCGGTAGTCGCCGCCAGGTCCACCGTGCAACACGATGACCACCGGACGGGTGGGCAGCCCGAACACCTCGAGGTGGTAGCGGTAGCCGGCGATGTTGCGGCTCGGCAGCGCGGGATCATCGATGGTCGTCGCGGGCACCACAAACTGGCCGGCAAAGCCCAGGTACGAGCCCACGAACGCGATCGCGCCGGCGGCGACCAGCCCGCCCACGCTCACGCTCAGCCATTTCGTGATCCGCTTCATCTCTGGCGCTACTGAGTGTGGACCCATGCGCGGAGCCACGCCTCACAAATTCTAGCGACTTTGCTCGCGTCGCGCAGCTTCCAGGCCGAGGTGCCGAGCTCTGACATCCGGCGCCGTGCCTTTTTGTTCAGTCTGCTTTCCGTTTTCCACCGGGGGCCGAGCGCGCGCCAAGGCCGTGGACATTCGCGGTCCATCGAGCATTGTGCCGGACATGAGCGGCAGCCCAGCAACGTCGTCCACCTCTCGCTGGCAACTCCAGGGGTGCCGGGCCCTGGTCACCGGCGGCACGCGCGGCATCGGGCAGGCGGTCGCGGCAGAATTGCTGGGCCTCGGCGCAGAGGTGTTCGTGGTGGCGCGCGATCCCGAACGGCTCGCTCGCTGCCTCGAGGAGTGGGCGGACGCCGGCTACCGGGGGCGCGTGCACGGCTGCGCCGCCGACGTGAGCTCCGATGGCGGGCGAGCGTTGCTGCTCGAGCAGCTTCACGGGCGCTTCGCCGACCTCGACATCCTGGTCAACAACGTCGGCACCAACGTGCGCAAAGCCACCACCAGCTATAGTCAGGGCGAATACCGGCGCATCCTGGAGACCAACCTGATCAGCAGCTTCGAGCTGTGTCGCGCAGCGCATCCGCTGCTGTGCACGGCCGCGCGCCGCGCGCGGGCGGCAGCGCCGGCCGCCAGCAGCGCCATCGTCAACGTGGTATCGGTGGCGGGCTTGACTCACCTGCGCACCGGGGCGCCCTACGGCATGACCAAGGCGGCACTGGTGCAGCTGACGCGCAACCTGGCCTGCGAGTGGGCTGCCGACCAGATCCGGGTCAATGCCGTTGCACCCTGGTACACCTGGACGCCGCTGGCGCAGCCGGTGCTGGAGCTGGAGAGCTACCGGAGCGCGGTGCTCGAGCGCACTCCGCTCGGCCGAATCGCTGATGCCACGGAGGTCTCGTCGGCGGTGGCGTTCCTGTGCATGCCTGCGGCTTCCTACATCACCGGGCAGTGCCTCGCGGTCGACGGCGGCTTCACGGCGTATGGTTTCTGATGGACGCGATGGAGTTCATGCAGCGGTCTCACCTGAGCTCCCGTGATTTGGGCTCCCGTGATTTGGGCTCCCGTGACCTGGGCTCCCGTGACCTGGGCTCCCCTGGCCCGCTCCCAGCCCGGCGCGCGCGGCCCTGGCTGCTGTGCGCTCTGTTGCTCCTGGCCTGCCCGGAGCGCAACGCCGGGCCCTCGCCGGCCCCGCTGCCACCGTGCACGCAGGTCGGCCAGCGCTGTGAATTCAGTCCAGGCAAGCTGGGCAGCTGCGTGCAGCGCGATGACTGCCACGACCAGAACTGTTTCGTCTGCCAGTCCCAGCACTAGCGTTGCGGAACGCTCGCTGGCCGGCGCTCGCGCGCCGGGCGGGCTCGAGCCATACTGGCGCATGAGCGCATGCAAGCCACCCGCTCGAGTCCGCCGCTCGTTGAACGTGGAGCCGCTGCCGGTGCCTTCGGCGCTGAAGCTGCGGCCGTTTCTGGAGTGCTTTGATCGCGGCAATGGCCTCTCGGGCCTGATGCTCGAGGGGCGGATCGAGGGCACGCAGTTTCTGGTGTCGATCGACGGGGCGCTCCCGATCCGCCTGCCCGGCGAGCCCGGGCAGGACGAGCACGGGCCCTTCGTATGGCTCGCGCCCCAGGATCACATCGTCGGCCAGCATGCGTTGCGCGTCCACGCCGATGCCCACGATCTGGACTCGAGCCCCGCGGCCCTCAGCTACTTCGAGCTGCCTCGAGACCTGCTCGCCCGCAGCGAGGTCGCCTATGCCAACCGCTGGTACAGCGTGTACTTCAACGCGCTCGGCCTGGTCGACGGCTGCGGCTCCGGTGGACCCCGCTCGCTCGCGCCGGCACGGCTGCCGAGCTGAGCCGCATCGGGCCTCTCCAGCAGGCGGCTGGACTCGGCCACGACTGTGACGCTATCAGTCCCCCATGCAACCCGCCGCTCAGTTCCCTGCCGCCGCTGCTCGGAGCCTGTCCGGAGTGCTCTTCGACCTGGACGACACCGTGCTCGATCACGGGCGCCTGAGCGTGGCGGCGCTGACGGCGCTCTATCAACTCGCGCAGGCAGGGCTGATCCTCGTCGGTGTCACCGGAAGGCCTGCAGGCTGGGGCCAGGTCCTGGCGCGCCAGTGGCCCGTTTCCGGGATGGTCACCGAGAACGGGATCATTGCACTCTCGCAACGCGAGCGCCGCATGCAAGTACTGGATCGCGCCAGCCCGGCGGAGCGCGCGGCGCGCAGCCAGCGGCTCGCGGAGCTGGCGAGCGAGCTCTCGACTCGCTTCCCCCAGCTGCAGCCGTCCGACGACATGCCGAGCCGCATCGCGGACTATACCTTCGACATCGCCGAATCCCGCCAGGTCGATGCTGGCGTCGTACAAGCCGCGATGGACCTGGCCCGTGAGCGAGGCGCGCGCGTCGTGCGCTCCAGCATCCATCTGCACCTCTCCTACGACGGCGACGACAAGGCCAGCGGTGCCGTGCGCTTCCTGCAGCTCATGCACGGACTGGACGCCACGGCCGCTCGCCACCGCTTCGCCTTCATCGGTGACAGCGACAATGACGCGCCCTGCTTCGGCGCCTTCGAGCACACCTTCGGCGTCGCCAACCTGCGCGGCCGCCCGAGCCTGCTGCCGGCCTACCGCGCGAGCCAGCCCATGGGCGCCGGCTTCGCCGAGCTCGCCCAGATCATCCTCGAACGCCGCGCCCTTCGCTGAGCTCCGGGCCAGCCGAGCCCAGCCGCCGGCTGAAGGCCGCCGGCTGAAGGCCGCCGGCTGAAAGCCGCCGGCTGAAAGCCCATCGACAGGGGGTGAGCGGGCGATTTTGCTCCTACCGATCGGTAACAGCTCCTACCGATTGGTCACGGGAGCAGCTCCTACCGATTGGTCATAGGTAGGATCTTTCCAGGCAGGCTTTCGTAGCGCCGGCGAGCGCACCCACCGCCGCGCGTCCGCCGTGGGCCGCGCCCCCTTCGAGCAAATCGAGTTGAGGTTTCCCGGGGAACCTGTCGTCCCGGCGCGCGGCCCCCCGCGTGGCGAGCGCCGCGCGTCTGCCTTGGGGCAGCGCAACCTCTTCGAGCGAATCGAGTTGAGGTTCCCTGGGAAACCTGTCGTCCCGGCGCGCGGCCCCCCCCCCGCGCCGCGAGGGCCATCCTGCCGGAATGCCATCATGCTGGCGCCTCTGCAGCTCGCCTCGGGATGGCCATCGCATGGCGCGCTTCCTGAACGCCGGTGCGATGCCCATCGAGCACCGGGCGCTGAACGCCATCAACTACGTGGCGCGCGCACACCTGGGAAACCTGTCGTCCCGGCGCGCGGCCCCCCGCGTGGCGAGCGCCGCGCGTCTGCCTTGGGGCAGCGCAACCTCTTCGAGCGAATCGAGTTGAGGTTTCCTGGGAACCCCCGTCGTCCCGGCGAGCGCCGCCCGCGTGGCGAGCGCCCCCCGCGTGGCGAGCGCCGCCCGCGTGCGCGTTCTGCTCGCTTTCGCTTCCTGTCCCCCCAATGCGCGACGCTCCCATCTCCGCCGCGAGCGTCGCCGCGCTCGCCTTGCCATCGGGATCGACCTGGTCGGTCTACCTGGGGGCTCCAGGCCTCGCCGAAAGGGATCACCTATGACCGATTGGTAGCAGCCTTCGCTCTGGAGCGGGGGCTCCGCTGCCCTCTCCGCTCAACTTCCCCTGCGCTATCCGATCGATGGGAGCCTCCGCTCCGCAGCGGGGGCTCGCCCTCGTGCGCCCGTGCTCGCGGCCGCGACTCGCCCGGTGCACGCGAGCGTCGCTCAGCCGTCGCGCAGCTGGGCGCCGATGGCTTCGAGCTTGCCGTCGAGGCGCTTCAGGAATCTTTGCTCTTCCGTGTCGCTGAGTGTGCGGTCATCGGCTTGCAGGAGCACGTGGTAAGCGAGCGATTTCTTGCCCGCGCCGATCACCTCGCCCTGGTACACGTCGAACAGCTCGACGCCCTTGCACACGGCCCCCGCAGCGTCGCGGATCACGCTCACGATCGTCGCCGAGGGCACGCTCTCGGCCACGGCGACCGCGACGTCCACCTTGATGCCCGGAAACTTGGGCAGCGGCACGTACTTGCGCGTCTGGCGCGGCACGGCGAGCAGCGCGTCGATCGAGATCTCGCCGAGCGCCACGTCGCTCTGCAAACGCCCCTTGAGCCCCAGGCGCGCCAGAACCTCTGCCGACACGACCGCCAGCGTCGCCACCACCGCGCCTCCCGAATGGCGAGCCGAGATGCAGCGCGCACCGCTCTGACCCGCAGAGAGCGCCCAGGGCGGTGCCTCCCCCGGGCCCCACTCGAACGGAGGGCGATCGAGCACGCCGAGCACGTCGTGCACGACGCCCTGCAATCGTGCCAGGGCGTTTTGCTGGAAGCCCACGGGGCCGCTCGGCGCGGGCGCCGCCCACAGCACGGCGGCCAGATGGCGCTCCTCGGGCTCGTGCCGCGCGTTCGCGTTCTCCGGCAAATACCCCTTGCCGATCTCGAACAGCCGCACGACCTCGCGGTGCCTGCGGTTCGCTTCCAGGTTCTGCAGCAGGCTGGGCGCGACGCTGCGGCGCACCCGCGACTCCTGCGCGACCTGCGGGTTGTCGACGGTGGCGTGCGGCAGCTGCGACATGCCGACGATCTCGAGCAGCTCGTCCGAATGGAACGAGTAGCTCATGGTCTCGGTGAAGCGCGCCGGGCCCGCCAGACGATCCTGGATACGGCGCACCAGCCAGCGCCGCTCATCGTGCGGCGGAGGCTCCACCGGCGCCACCAGGCTGCGCTCGGCGATGTTGCCGTAGCCGAAGGAGCGCCCGACCTCTTCCACCAGGTCGCGCTCGATCGAGATGTCCTTGGTGGCGCGGATCGAGGGCACGGCCACCCGGAAGCGCTGGCCCTCCGCCTGCACGCCGAAGCCCAGCCGCTCCAGCAACTCGCGGATCTGTGCGTCGGGGAGCGGGCTTCCTAGGGCCGCGCGGACCCGCTCGGGGTCGAGCCCAATCTCTACCTTGCGCGCAGGAGCCGTGCGCACGTCCGTGAGGTTGAACGGGAAGCTGACGCCCGGTTGCAGGCTGCAGAGCAAGCTCGCGAAGTGCGCGGCGGCGACCGGCGGCAACTCCGGATCCAGGCTCTTCTCGAAGCGCGCGGAGGAGTCCGTGCGCAGCGCGTGGCGTACGCTGGTGCGACGCACCGTCGCGGGGTCGAAGGTGGCCACCTCCAGCAGCAGCCGCTGCGTGTCTCCGGTGACCTCGCTGTTGGCCCCACCGATCACGCCCGCCAGCGCCACGCCCTGCCCGCCGGAGCAGATCAACAGGTCCTCGTCGGAGAGCTCCAGCGTGCGGCCGTCCAGCGCCGTGAAGGCCTGCCCGCGCTGGGCCTTGCGCACCACGATGCCGTCGTTCCCCAGCCGCTGGCGATCGAACACGTGGTTCGGCTGCCCGAGGTCGAGCATCACGAAGTTGGAGAGATCGACCAGCTGCCCCAGGCTGCGCTGGCCCACCGCCACCAGGAGCGCGCGCAGCCAGAGCGGAGACGGCAGCGGCTGCGCGCCGTCGATCGCCAGCGCCAGATAGCGGCTGCAGGCCTTGTCCTCCAGCGCCACCGGCACGCCCGCACCCGAGCCGGTGCGCGGCAGCGCGGGCTCGAACGGCTTCAGTGGCCGACGATAAATGGCCGAGAGCTCGCGGGCGATGCCGCGGTGGCCCCACAGATCGGGGCGGTGCGTGAGCGACTTGTTGTCGATGTCGATCACCCAGTCGCCGAGCTCGAGCGCCTCCGCGAGCGTCGAGCCCACGCGCAGGTTGTCGGGCAGCACCCAGATCCCGGCGCTCTCGCTGCTGAGGCCGATCTCGGACTCCGAGCAGATCATGCCCAGCGAGACCTCACCACGGATCTTGGTCTTCTTCAGCTCGCCGATGCCGGGGATGCTGGTGCCCGGCAGCGCGACCGCCACCGTCTGCCCCGCCGCGACGTTGCTCGCCCCGCACACGATCGGCAGCGGCTCGCCCTGGCCCACGTCCACCTTGCACAGGGACAGGCGGTCGGCGCCCGGGTGCTGCGCGCGCTCGAGCACGCGCCCGATCACGATCTGCCGCGCGTGCGGCAGGAACTCTTCCACGCCCTCCACCTCGGCGGTGGAGAGGGTCAGATCGAGCGCGATCTGCTTGGGATCGAGCCCGCTCAGATCGATGTGGCGCCCCAGCCAGCGTAAGGAGATGAGCATGACTAAAACTGCTCCAGGAAGCGCAGGTCAGAGCTGAGCAAGAGCCGCACGTCGTTGATGCCGAAGCGCAGCATCACCAGCCGCGACAGGCCCAGGCCGAAGGCGAAGCCGCTCCACTCGTCCGGGTCGACGCCGGAGTGGCGCAGCACGTTCGGGTGCACGAGCCCGCACGGCAGCAGCTCGATCCAGCGCGTCTGCTTGCACACGCTGCAGCCGCTGGTGCAGAACGGGCAGCGCGCGTCGAGCTCGAAGCCGGGCTCGACGAAGGGGAAGAAGCCGGGGCGCAGCCGGATCTCGAGATCGCGGCGGAAGATGCCGCGCAGCAGCGTCTTCATCGAGCTCACCAGGTGCGCGACGGACACGCCCTTGTCCACGACCAGACCCTCCAGCTGGTGGAAGGTGTGCTCGTGGCTGGCGTCGGTGGCTTCGTTGCGAAACACCTTGCCCGGCGCGATCACGCGCAGCGGGGGCTTCAGCCGCTCCATGGCGCGCACCTGCACCGGCGAGGTGTGGGTGCGCAGCACGAGCCGCCCGGCGCCCCGCAGATAGAAGGTGTCCTGCGAGTCGCGAGCCGGGTGGTCCGGTGGAATGTTCAGCGCCTCGAAGTTATGCCAGTCGGTCTCGATCTCGGGGCCGTCGGCGATCTGGTAGCCCATCGACACGAACAGGTCCTCGATCTCGCGCGTGACCTGCGTGATCGGGTGGAGCGTGCCGCGCTCCTCCAGCCGCGGAGGCAAGGTGGGGTCGAAGCTGCCGCCGAGGTTGCGCTCCAGCGCCGCCTTCTCCAGCGCGCTCTCGCGCGCCGCGATCTGCTCCGTCAGCTCCTTCTTCAGGCGGTTGACGGCCTGGCCCAGCTGCGGGCGCTCGGCGGGGGGCAAGGTGGGCAGACGCGCGAGCCAGCCGGCGAGCACGCCGCTCTTGCCCAGATACTTGCGCTGCAGCTCCGCCAGCTGCTCCAGCTGCGCGCAGGCGCCGATTTCTTCCAGGGCCTGGGCGCGCGTCGCCTCCAGTGGCTGGGCCTCGCTCGGGGTGCGGGGTGTCCCCGCTGTGATCTTCGTCGCAGTCATCGCTCGGGCGCGGGGATGGCCCGCGGGGCAGACGTACTAGCGCGGTCCAGGGCTGCTGGAAAGCAGGGAAATTTTTTCGGGGACAGCCCGCGCCCCGAGGAGCGCGCGCACGGGGCGCGCGATCGATTCCTCGTCGTTCAGCGCCGCGACGGCCTCGAGCTCGACCCAGCGCGCCGCCTTCACTTCATCCGACACGGTGAGCTGGTCCGTGCGCGCCTCGAAGGCGTAACGTACATCGAAATGAGCGTGCGCCCCTTCCCTCGGGTTTGCGGGGATCGCGTGCACATCCACATCAAAGATGCCCTGCGCCCCGCCCGCGAGCTCCGCGCCGAGCGGCACCAGCTCTGCAACGCCCGTCTCCTCGCTCACCTCGCGCCGGGCGGCGGCGAGGCAGCCCGCATCCGCCGGCTCGATGTGGCCCCCGGGCTGCAGCCAGCGCCCGAGCTTGGGATGGCGGATCAGGAGCAGCCGCCGGCGCTCGGGACAGACCACGAACGCGCTCGCGGTGAAGTGGCCTGGATCCAGGTGCGCGCGCGAAAAGACGTCCCCCGGCAGCTCCAGCAGATCGAGCAAGCGCTCGATCGCCGCGCGGCGCTCCGGCTGGCTGTGAAGATAGGCTTCGAGCTCCGCGCGCAGGCCGCGGCGCTCGGCCCCGCGAGGCAGGCGCACGGCTCAGCTCTCGTCCGCGGGCTCGTCGTCGTTCGTCCCCGCCGAAGCCGGGGAAACCGAGACCATGGTGTCGAAGAGCTGCGGCAAGCGCGCCGGCTGCAGGTGCACCGGCTCGAAGCCGCCGATCCTGCGGATCGGCGGCGGCCGCTCCGAATTCCCTTCGACCTCGGCCGCGAGCGAATCCAGATCCAGCACCGCCGGCGCCGGCGGATAGGTGCGCGTGGTGCCCTCGGCGTCGGGCAGCGGCACCTCGGAGCGCATCGTGTCGAGCAGGTTCCGCTCGGTCAGGCTGCGATCCATCACCTCGTCCCGCTCGCCGATGCCGCGCTCCGTGTGCGGCCCCTCGACGTCCTCCTCCGAGGCGTCGCCGCTGGGCACGCTCGCGAGGTGCAAGCGCCCGAGCGGCGCCCCGGACACGCGCGCCTCCTCAGCGTCCCGGCGCGGCATGGGCACCACCGCGCGACGCTCCTCCAGCGGGCGAACGAACACGGTCTCGTCGTCAAGGATGGGCGCCTTCTCCGCCGGATCGGAGCCCGCCCTGTCCCCGCGGGTAATGTCCCCGCGGGTAAAGAGCGCGGCCTCGCCCGGGCGACTCGGGCGCTCGCCGCTCAGCACCCCGATGCGGAAGCCGGTGGTGGGCTCGGTCTTCACGACCACCGCGGGGGGAGCGGACGACCGCCCGCTCAGCGCACGGCGCAGCTGCTGCAGCTCTGCCTCATGCTCCTCCAGCAGCAGCTGGATGAAGCGATCCTGTTCGCGCAGCAGGAACTCGCGTTCGCGCTTGGCTTCTCGCCGGGCCTCTTCCGCGGCATCGAGCGCCGCGTCGCGCTCCTGCGTGAGCAGCGCGGCGTAGCGCTCCACCGCCGCCTTCTCGCTCATCACCTCGTTCAAGCCGCGGTACATCACCCGCAGCTCTTCCCCGAGCGACTCCTGCGAGTGGCGCAAGGACGTGAGGGCACGCGAGGCATCCCGCACGGATCGGTGCAGCGAACCCAGCCCCGCTTCGCCCCGCGAAGCCGCGCTCAGCGCCGCTTGCAGGCTGTCGACCAGCTGTTCTCCGGTGACCGGACTGGAGACTCCGGAGAACACCCCCGACTCCACCGGCTTGAGCGCGCGACGGTGCGTGCCCGACGCCGCGGCTGCGGAGCTGGGAGCAGCCGACACAGGACCCGCGGCGCCCGGGGCTCCCGAAAGCGGAGCTCCGGAGAGGGCGCCGCCAGAGAGCGAGCTGCTCGATCCGCTCGGCACCGGGCCGCTGAGCGCGCCCCCGCCCGTGAGCGGTTCGATGTTGTCGTCTTCTGCCTCGATCAGCGAGTTCGCCTTCTCCACCAGGGACTCTCCTCAGTCCGCGAGGTCCAAAGCCTCGACGCCTCGGGGTGCGGGGTGCCCCCGCAGATTCGATCCGGTTAGCGAGTTGAGCGGCCGCCCTGCGACATGACCTCTGGGGGTAGAGGCTCCGGAGGACACTCTCGATGATCGAGCTCCGAATGTAGCCGCTGCGAGCGCGCCGGCCGACACTTCGACATACTGAACGATAATTCTGAAGTTTGCCGGCTTTTTTGTCTATGCTGTGGGGTGCCGTCAGACCGTAGCATTCCTCGGGGGCAGCTGCCGGCGGCCCCCTGGGGTTGCCACCGGGAAACCTCGCACGAGCGAGGGCCGTCCCCGCACAGGATCCTGCCTCGAAACGGAGCAGGTTCTTCCTCCGCCACACCCCGCTCCTGGCGGGAACAGCGGCAGGCCCTGCCCGTCCATTCACCCTTTCTTCTTTCTCCTTTTACCCCGGATCGAGTAGCCGAAGGCAGGACATCAGCTCAGGCTTAAAGGCTCAGGCTCGAGCGGGGGGTTCCCTCCACGAGCGTTTCGGCGGGGCCACCCGCCACCCCACTGTCTCCGCGGGAAACACCCGCAGCTCTCGACTTGGTTTTACCTTCGCTCGCCGTCCGCGGCAGCGGCCCTACCCCCACATGATGCAGGACCCTAGCTACAGCCCCGGCGATGTCATCGATGGCCGATATCGCATCGAGAGGCTCCTCGGCCGAGGCATGTCCGAGGTTTACGAGGTCATCGACGAGGCCTTCAAAGAGCGGCGCGCGCTGAAGATTCTCCCCACCCACGAGCAGAACGATCTCGGTCACCGCCAGCGTCTGTTCCGCGAGGCGGACGCCACCCGCCGGTTGGACCACCCGAATATCGTGCATATCTGCGGGGTCGCTGCCAAGGATGCCGCCGTGCCCTACTTCATCATGGAGCTGCTGCGCGGCGAGACGATGCGGCAGTACCTGGAGCGGGTGGGGCCGATGGCGCCGGGTCCCGCGCTGGACCTGATCCGCGAAGCCGCGGCGGGTCTGGCTGCGGCACACGAGCTGGAGATCTTTCACCGCGACGTGAAACCCGACAACCTGTTCCTGTGTGAAGCAGGAGACCGTGTGACAGGGCTCAAGGTCATCGATTTCGGTCTGGCGCGGACCTGCCTGGCCCCCGACAGCGCCGACGGTTCGGAGGTCTACAACAACGGCCCCGAAGTGATGGGTACCGCCGAGTACATGGCGCCCGAGCAGGTCGTGGCCGATCCCGCGGACGCGCGCTCGGACGTGTACTCCCTGGGCGTGGTGCTGTTCCGTCTGATCACGCGCGAGCTGCCGTTCGACGGAGCCTCCGCCCACGATCTGCTGGCGCATCAGCTGGCGAGTCGTACGCCGCCCGCCTCCTGGCTCGTCGATCAGCTCGATGAGGGCATCGACACGCTGATCCTGACCGCCGTGCGCAAGAACCCGGAGAATCGCTACCCGAGCATGCGCGCCATGCTGGAGGACATCGAGCGGCTGATCTCCGGCGTGCCGCCGCGCGGCGTGCCGCTGCAACGCACTCCGGACGCTTACGAACCGCGCAGCGCGCTCGGCCGCAGCGCGCTCGAGCTGCTCACGCGCAGGCACTCGAGCCGCCCCGCCCCGCCCCGCGCGGAGCTCTCGTCCGGTCCGGCCTCATGAACGTCGACTACGACCCGGCGCCGCGCCTGCCCGTCAGCTCGGGCGAACGCACCTTCGTCGTGGTCATCTCGCTGGCCTTCGTGGGCCTGATCGCGGCGGATCTCGCCCAGAGCTTCAGCCCCAACAAGCTGGGCGTGCTGTTCGTGCTGCTGTTCTGGGTGCCGCTGCTCGTGTTGCATGAGCTGGCGCATGCGCTGGCCGCGCGCTGGGTGGGCTGGCACGTGAGCGAGATCGTGATCGGCTTCGGGCGCGAGCTGCTGCGCTTTCGCATCGGGGAGACCCGGGTGCGGCTGCGGGCGATGCCGCTCGAAGGCTACGTGGTGCCCAGTCCCGACAAGATCGAGCGCGCGCGCGTGAAGCAGGCGCTGATCTATGGCGCAGGCCCGTTCAGTCAGGGCCTGGTGCTGGTTGGTGTGGGCTCGGCCCTGGGCTGGCGCTGGCCGTCGCCAGGAGAGCCCATCGGGCGGATCGCACTGGAGAGCCTGGGCGTGGCCGCGGCGCTGGGCGCGCTGACCACGCTGCTGCCCTACTCGTCGCGCGGCCACGCCAGCGACGGTCTGGGCATGCTGGCGAGCTTGTTCGTGCCCAGCGAGGCCTTTCGCCAGCGACTGTGCTGGCCCTTCCTGTCCGATGCGCGGCGGCTGTTGTTGCGCGAACAGCCCGCGCTGGCCGAGCGGCGCGCGCTGGCCGGACTGGAACAGTTCCCGGAGGAGCCGCGGCTGGCGGGCGTGCTCGCGGTGTGCGCGGCCGCCACGGGCGACGCGCAGAAGGCGTACGACCTGCTGGAGACGCTCGGTCCTCCCGAGCAGCAGCCGCCGCTGGTGCGCGCGGAGCTGCTCGCGGACGCGACCTGGTCCGTGCTGTTCGCCGAGCAGCGCGAGCTGTACGCCGACGCGCAGCGGGCGGTGCAGCAGTCGCTGGAGATCCTGCCCGACGAGCTGCACTATCAGCTGCTGCTCGGCCGCATCCACCTGGAGCAAGGGCGCGCCGAGCAAGCCTATGCACAGCTGATGGCGGCCTACAAGCGCAGCAGCGACGTGGATCAGGAGGCGCAGTGCGTGGCGTACCTGGCGCTGGCCTGCGCCGAGCTCGGCCGCGCGGAGAATGCGCCGCGCAGCGCGAGCTACGCGCCGCGCTTCATCGCTGCGGCGCTGGCTCAGGATCTACCGCCCGCCTTGCGCCAGCGCGTGGCGCAGCTGGCGCAAGGTTCCGAGCACAGACTTTAGCGCACCTGGTGAGACAGCCAGGCCGCGGGTCGCATCCCGAGGCAGCGCCCGTTTTCCAGATCGGGTGTTGCCGTTTGTATCGGCGCGGGGCCGTGCCGTGCTGCTCGAGCTGCGCGCTGCTAGGCTTTGTGAATCGCCTTAGCCCGAGCGGTGCCGGTGCTTCCACTGTGAAACGCCGGCGCCAGCTTTGAAAGTTGCTCTGATGGACGCTTCTCCCGTCGCACCTGGTCAGATTCTCGCGGGCAAATACCGCATCGAGCGCGTGCTCGGCGAAGGCGGCATGGGGGTGGTCGTCGAGGCGCACGACACGGGCCTGGAGCGCCGGGTGGCGATCAAGTTCCTGCTGCCGGACTTCGTCAAGCACGTCGAGGCCAAGGAGCGCTTCCTGCGCGAGGCTCGCGCCGCCGTGAAGATCCAGAGCGAGCACGTCGCGCGCGTGATCGACGTGAGCACGCTGGAGAGCGGCGCTCCCTACATGGTGATGGAGTTCCTCGAGGGCTCCGACCTGTCGCGCGTGATCGAAACAGCGGGTCCGCTGTCGGTCGAGGACGCGGCGCTGTACGTGATCCAGGCCTGCGAAGCCCTGGCCGAGGCGCATGCGCACGGGATCATTCACCGCGATCTGAAGCCCGCCAATCTGTTCCTGGCCCAGCAAGCCGGCGGCTCGCGCAAGATCAAAGTGCTCGACTTCGGCATCTCCAAGACGCTGAACTCGGCCGATGCCAAGGCCTCGGGCTCGCTCACGCGCACGTCCTCGATGATGGGCTCGCCGCTCTACATGTCGCCCGAGCAGATGAAGAGCGCGCGCGACGTCGATCTGCGCACGGACATCTGGGCGCTGGGGGTGATCCTGTACGAGGCGCTGACCGGCAACCCGCCGTTCCTGGGCGACAGCATCCCGGAGATCTCCGCCAAGATCTTGCTGGAGGAGCCGCGACCGCTGTCCGAGGTCCGCCCCAGCGTGCCCCAGCTGCTGTCGGACGTGACGGCGCGCGCGCTGCAGAAGCAGCCGGACAAGCGCTTCTCCAACGTGGGAGAGCTGGCCGTGGCGCTGCTGCCGTTCGCGCCGGGCCGGGCACGCAGCCATGTGGAGCGGATCACGCGCGTGCTGGAGGCCGCGGGCTTCGCCAAGAGCGACTTTCTCGCCAGCGCGCCGCCCCCGCCCCTCGCCGCGGCGACCAGCCAGGACGTGCTCGAGCCGGTGCCTCGACCCAGCGGCGCGCTCGCGGAGGGCGGCGGCCGGCGCAAGGGCGCTACCCTGGCCAACTGGGGTCAGACGCAGATGGAGGCCGCCAACGGCTCGGCCAGGTCGTCACGCCTGCTGCTGGGAGCCGCGCTGGGCTCGGTCGCCGCCGTGGCCGCCGTGATCGGTCTGGTCGTGCACTTCGCCTCCGGTCCCGCCCCGGGCGCAGCGGCGCCGGCGCCGAGCGCTGCTGCCGCGCCCGCCGTGGAAGCGCCCGCCCCGAAGGTGGCCGTGGTCACGGCAGAAGAGAGCGCGGAGAGCGGCGCCGAAGCGCGGCCCGCGCCCGAGGAGAAAGAGCCGGAACGCGCGGCGCCGGAGCCCGCGGCGCCGGCAGCCAAGCCCAAGCCCAAGCCCGCCGCCGCGAAGAAGACTCGCGCCCCGGCGTCGGCGCCGGTCCACACGGCGAGCGCGAGCGCGGTGGTGAAGCCGAAGGAAAAGTCGCACACGGGCGACTTCACGTCGAAGTTCGGCAGCCGTAAGTGAGTGGCGTGTCCCGCCTCCAGCCCCCTCGTTTCGCCGTCACCGCCGCCGCGTGTTCGCTGAGCCTGGCGCTGGCGCTGCCAGCCGGCGCGCAGTCGGCCACCGATAGCGCCACCGCCGAGAGCCTGTTCAACGAGGCCCTCGCGCTGCTCGCCAACCAGAAGACGGCCGAGGCCTGCCCCAAGCTGGAAGCGAGCCAGCGGCTCGATCCGGGCATCGGCACGCTCTTGTATCTCGCGGATTGCTATCAGCAGGTCGGGCGCACCGCGAGCGCCTGGGGCACGTTCCGCGAGGCGGCATACCTGGCCAAGTCCGCCAAGGACGAGCGCGAAGAGGTGGCCGTCGAGAGCGCGCGCATCCTGGAGCCGAGGCTGAGCTACCTGACCGTGCAGGTGACGCCGGCGCCGGGCGTCACGCTGGAGGTCAAGCGCGACGGCGAGCCGATGCAGGACGCGCTGTGGAACACGGCCATCCCCGTCGACCCCGGCGATCACACCATCGAGGCGAGCGCGCCCGGCAAGAAGCCGTGGTCGACGACCGTGAAGGTGGGCGCAGGCCCGCTGCAGGAGAGCGTGGTGGTGCCGGCGCTGGAGGATGCGCCGCTGGCCACGCCGGTCGCGCCGCTGGCGATGTCCGCTCCCCCGCCCGAGCCGCCGCGCACGGCCAACACGCAAAAGACCGTGGGCTGGGTGCTGCTCGGCGCGGGCAGCGCCGGGCTGATCACCGGCGGCGTCCTGGCGCTGCTGGCTCGCGGCGACGACCGGGACGCCGAGGCCGAATGCCGGCCGGACCTGATCCGGCTGTGCAATCCCAGGGGCGTCGAGCTGAGCCAGAGCGCGCACAGCAAGGCGACCTGGGCCGGTATCAGCGCCGGCGTCGGCATCGCCGCGCTGGGCGCGGGAGTGACCTTGCTCTTGATCGCGCCACCCGCCAATTCCCAGGCCCGCTCGACCGGGGTCCGCCTGAGCGCGCGCCTCGACGGCAACGGCGGCGGGCTGTCGCTGAGCCGCTGCTGGTGAGTCCCCGGCTCAGAGCGATCTGAGCCGGGAAGCTCTTCTTTGGTGCGGGGGACCAGCGTCGCGCCGCCTCAGGCCGTCCCTCTCGGTACGACCAGAAGCCGATGGGCAGCTGCGATCAGATCGTCCACGTCGAGCGGTTTGTCGAACACCGCCGAGGCCCCGAGCAACAGGGCTCGGTCATGCGTCCGTTGATCGCCGAACGCGGTGATCAAGATCACCGGCGTCGCCTCCAGCGCGCCGCGCGCCCCTCGCAGCACGTCGAGGGCGTTGAGCCCCGGCAGACGGATGTCCGAGACGATCAGGTCGAAGCCGGGGTGGCGCCGCTTCTGGACGATCGACTCCGCCAGATACTCCACCACCGCAGCTCCGTCCTCTGCCTCGATGACCTCGAAGCCTTCGGCGCGGAACCTCTCCGCTAGCAGAGGGCGGAGGCCGTCATCATCCTCGGCCAGGAGCAAACGCGGCACACTACTTCGCCTGCTTGGAGTCCTTGCTCTTCTTGTCGCTCTTCTTGGCAGACTTCGCGCTGTCCTTGCCGCTGTCCTTCTTGCCGCTCTTCGCGTCGCCGGCAGCAGCCGCGAGCGGGCTCGCGGGATCGTGGTTCGTGTGGGCCAGCGCGGCCCCGGGGAAAGCCAGCGCGGCGGTGAAGAGGAAGGCACTGGTCATGGCTGTTTTCATGGTGGGTTTCTCCTGAGTCGGCACGGGGCCGATGGAGCGCGGTTCAGCAAAGCGCGTGCCGGCCGGGTTTCCCGCGAGCTAGTCCCCAATTGCCCCCCGATCGGCGAGCCCAATCGGGGAATTTTGGTACAACAACCGTCCCAGAACTCCCCGGCGCTTTGCACCAAATTTCCCCAACTGGACCGGGGCACTGGGGTGCCCGGACGTGGGGCAAGGCTCCGCACGGCTGCAAAAGGGGAATAATGTGACTCCGGCACGACTCTTGGAAGCAGCGGAAGGCGGCAGTAGCGGCCGGGCGCGGACAGACCCCGTTTCCCCTTCCTCCTGCCCTGGCTGGCCATGAAGCTCGCGCTCCGTTTTTTGTTGTTCGCGCTGCTCGGGATCCTGCTGGTCGTCGCGGCCAGCACGGCGCTCGAGTTCCGGCGGGAGCTCGACGTCTTCGACACCGATCTGCAGCGCGATCACCGCGTGCTGGCGCGCGCGCTCGCCCCCGCTTTCCTGATCTCGTGGGAGCAAGACGGTCAGAGCGCGGCGGAGAGCCTGCTGGCGCGGGTCAATGCCAGCGAGGGCTTGTTGCGCTCGCGCTGGATCGCGCCAGACAGCCCGGATGCGCCCGATCCCGCGCTGCCGCGGGGACCGGACGGCTTCCTGCAGGTGGTCCAGACCGGCCCGGCGCAATCGGAGATGGTGACCTACGCGCCGATCCCCGGCTTGCCGGGCGGCGGCTTCATCGAGATCCGTGAGTCGCTCGCGCCGCGCGAGCAATACGTGACCGAATCGGTGATCCGAGCGGTCGCTGGCGGCGTCGGCATCCTGCTCTGGTGCGCGGCGAGCTACCTGCTGCTCGGATACTTGCTGGTGCTCCAGCCCGTGCGCGCGCTGGTCGCCCAGGCCCGCCGCATCGGCAATGGGCAGTTCGAGACGCGCTGCGAGGCGCGCCGGGCCGACGAGCTGGGCGAGCTGGCGGGCGAGATGAATCACATGGCGGAGCTGCTGGGCCAGCACCAGGCGGAGCTCGATCGCGAGACCAACGCCCGGCTGCAAGCGCTCAATCAGCTGCGGCACGCCGATCGTCTGGCCACCGCGGGCAAGCTCGCCTCGGGCATCGCCCACGAGCTGGGCACACCGCTGAACGTGGTGATGGGCCGAGCCAAGCTGATCCGCAACGACCAGAAGATCCGCGAGGAGGCGCGCCGCAACGGGCAGATCATCGAAGATCAGGCGGCGCGCATGACGGCCATCATCCGGCAGCTGCTGGATTTCGCGCGCGCGCGCGAGTCCAAGCGCGTGCATGCCAACGCACGCGAGCTGGTGGAGCGCGTGGTGCGTCTGCTGCAGCCGCTGGCGGAGAAGCAGAACAGCACTCTGGCCTTCGGCCAGCTGGAGATGGACGCGCGCATCGATGTCGACGCGGGGCAGCTGGAGCAAGTGCTCACGAACTTGACCGTCAACGCGCTCCAGGCTCTGCAGACCGGCGGCCTGGTGAGGTTTGCCGTGTACTCCCGCGAGGCGCCTCACGAGCAGGACGGCAGCACCGGCAAGTACGTGGTGATCGAGGTCGACGACAGCGGCCCCGGCATGGCTCCGCAGGTGATGGCGCGGGTCTTCGAGCCCTTCTTCACGACCAAGGAGGTGGGAGAAGGCACGGGCCTGGGCCTCTCGGTCGCCTACGGCATCGTCCAGGAGCACGGCGGGTTCTTCACCGTGGACAGCGCTCCCGGTCGCGGTAGCCGCTTCTGTGTACATCTACCCGCGAGCGACGACGGCAACGCGCGTCGCCCCGCGCCGCGTGCGCCGAAAGCCGGGCGGGCCGCAGTGGCCCGGACCGGCAAGGGGTTGGCCCCACAGCCCAGAGAAGAGGAATCCGTATGAGTCAACAAGCGGTTCTGGTCGTCGATGATGACAAGAGCATGTGCGAGCTGCTGGCCGAGGGGCTCGACAGCTCCAAATTCGAGGTCGTGTGGACCACGGATCCCCGCGCGGGCGAAGAGCTGCTGGAGAAGCGTCAGTTCGACGTGGTGCTGACGGACGTGCGCATGGGGCACCTGAACGGGTTCGAGCTGTGCTCGCGCCTGACGCAGCGCCATCGCGGTCTGCCAGTGGTGGTGATGACGGCGTTCGGCAGCATCGATGCCGCGGTCAGCGCCATGCGAGCCGGCGCGTACGACTTCTTGACCAAGCCGCTCGACGTGGAGCTGGCGAGCGTGACGCTGGAGCGAGCCATCCGGCACGGAGCGCTGCACCGGGAGGTGACGGAGCTGCGGCGGGTGGTGGCGGCGAGCCGGTCGTATGGCGAGCTGCTGGGCGCAAGCCCGGCGATGCGAGCCGTGTACGAGATCGTCGAGCGGGCAGCGCCCTCCGAAGCCAGCGTGCTGATCACGGGCGAGTCGGGCACCGGCAAGGAGGTGCTGGCGCGCACGCTCACCGCCAAGAGCGCTCGCGCGAGCGGCCCGTTCATCGCCGTGAATTGCGCGGCCATTCCCGAACCGCTGCTGGAGAGCGAGCTGTTCGGGCATACCAAGGGCGCCTTCACCGACGCGCGCATCGCGCGCGAAGGGCTGATCGCTCGCGCCTCCGGCGGCACGTTGTTCCTGGACGAGGTGGCCGACATGCCGATCGGTCTTCAGCCCAAGCTGCTGCGCGTGCTGCAGGAGCGCTGCGTGCGCCCGCTCGGTTCGGACCGCGAGCAGCCGGTCGACGTGCGGCTGATCTGCGCCACCAACCAGGATCTGGAGACGGCGATCGAGGAGCGCCGCTTCCGCGCCGACCTGTACTATCGCATCAACGTGATTCCGGTCACGCTGCCGCCGCTGCGCGCGCGCGGCACCGACGTGCTGCTGCTGGCCAACCACTTCTTGCAGCGCTTCACCGAGCGTACCCGGCAAGAGCCCTGCGAGCTCTCGCCGGACGCCGAGCGCTGTTTGATGAGCTATTCCTGGCCGGGCAACGTGCGCGAGCTCGCCAACTGCATGGAACACGCAGCCGTGCTGGCGCGCGGTAACCGCGTGGAGAAGGCGGACTTGCCCGACAAGGTGCGCGAGCTTCAGCGCGCGGAGGAGCTGGCCGAGACCCACGAACCGGCGGAGCTGCTGTCCCTCGAAGAGGTCGAACGCCGCTACATCCTGCGCGTGTTCGAGGCTGTTCACGGCAACAAGTCGCAGGCCGCGCTGGTGCTCGGCCTGGATCGGAAGACGCTGTATCGCAGGCTCGAGCGCTACGGGATGCTGCGCACCGACGCGAACCGCGGCGAGTCCGTGCGCACCGAGCCGGCACGCGCCGAACCCGCCGCGGCCACCAACGGCGCGCGTTGAACGAGCGGGGCGGGCTCGTCCGCCCTGCCCGGAACCGTTACCAGAGTAGCCTCGCTGAGAACTTGCTTTGCGCCTGAAATGGGGCGTTGTTTGTGGGCGCCGGGGGGAGCCGGGTCGTGGTACGGCTGACCATGCTCACACGACCGTCCACGCTCCTTCTGCTCTTCGGGCTGTGCGCGCACGCCGCCGCGTGCTCCGACTCCGGCTCCAGCTCGCAACCTGCGACCACGGATGACACTCTGGCGGCCGCCGGCAGCACGAGCATGCTCCCCGGTTCGGCCGGCAGCGGCTCCGGCGGCGAAGCCAGCGCCAGCAGCGGCTTCTCTCCCGACGATCGCAGCGTCCATCCCAGCGCGGGCTGCAGCAACCCCGCGCCGGGAGCGACCGGCGCGCAGACGCTGACCAGCGGCGGGCAAGAGGGGCACTACGTGATCAGCTTCCCGCCCGGCTACGACCCCAACGCCCCGGCGACCGTCGGCTTCGTGTTTCACGGAGCAAACAATACCGAGGTCAGCTGCTTCGGCGGCGGCAACTGCGCCGGCGTGCAGATGTCCATGCAGGACAAGGCGATTCTGGTCTACCCGAAGTCCTTCGGCAGCTCGTGGACGGACGGGACGCGCGACCAGAACGTGGCCTGGTTCGATGACCTGCTCAGCTACGTGAAGACCAACTTCTGCGTGGACGAGCACAAGGTGTTCGTGATGGGGACCAGCTCCGGCGCGCACTTCAGCAATATCCTCGGCTGCCGCCGCAGCGATGTGCTGCGCGCGATCGCGCCCGGGGCCGGCGAGCGGCTGGAGACCAGCGGCTGCGAGGACACGCGCTTCGCCGCCCTGGTGATCCACGGCATCGACGACGGCAGCACCGGCTCGGGTGTACCGTTCGCCAAGGGCGAGGAGGCCAGGGACTTCTACGCGCAGCGCAACAACTGCTCCAGCGAGACCGTGCCGCCGATCGCCCAGATCCATGCGGAGGTGCGCATGCTGCGCGACGCCGCGATCAGCGCGACCCCGCGCGGTAGCACCGCCGGCATCTTCCGCTGCGCGGACTATCAAGGCTGCGATCCGGGCTTGCCGGTGCGCTGGTGCGAGCACGGCGAAGACGGCTACGACACCACGACCCACGGCTATCCAGTCGAAGGTGGGCCGACGACGTGGGACTTCGTGAGCGCCCTCTGACCCGAGCTCCGCTGGGCGGAATGCCGGGGGGGCAGCCGCCACCCCGGGAGCGTGCCTCAGGGCTGCGCCAGCACCGCTCGCAGCTCGCGCAGCAGCGCCGGCACCCACTCCCCCGCTCGCCCTCGCAAGAACAGGCCCGCCCCGCTGCGATCGACCTGGTCCGAGAACGGATTCGGCTCCGGATTGATCACGATCAGCGGGGTGCCGCGGCGCACGGCGATCTCGGCGATCTGCAGCGGCAGGTTGGTGCCGCCCGTGGTGCCGATCACAACCAGCAGCGCGGCGTCGCTCGCGGCGCGTTGCGAGCTCTCCAGACGGAACAGGGGCTCATCGTAGAACTCGTCAAACCAGAGCACGTGGGGCCGCTGCCAGGCCCCGCACTGGCCGCAACACGGCGCCTCGCGCAGCTCGCCCGGCCCGCCCCCGGCGGCCTGCAACGCGGGCAGCTCTGCGAGCGGCGTGAGGCCGGCACAGCCCGCGCTGCAACGCGCATAGGCAATGTTACCGTGAATCTCGTACAGCCGCTCGGCGGGACTGCCGGCGCGCCGGTGCAAGCCGTCGACATTCTGGGTGATCAACAGAAAGCGCTGCCCGAGCAGCTGAGCCGCCTCGACCAGGGCGCGGTGCGCGGCGTTGGGTTCCGCCTGCTGGCAGGTCCGGTAACGATGCAGGTACCAGTCCCAGACGATCGCGGGAGCGGCCTCGAACGCTTGCCGGGTCGCCAGCTCCTGGGGGTGGTAGTTGCGCGAGCCGACGCGCCAGTAGCCCTCCGGGCCACGAAACGTGGGTATGCCGCTCTCGGCGGAGATGCCGGCGCCCGTGAGAAACAGCCAACGGCCCGAACGCCCCAGCGCCGAGCGCAGCAAGGGAGCCAGCTCGGGCGCGGAAAACTGCGAATCTGAAGCCATGGCGTCCCTTCATACGACATCCTCAGCCCGGCGCCGACGCTGTCGGTGGCGCGTCGGCCCGCGCAGTTCCATTCTGAGACACGTTTGGTCCGCGAGGCTCGGCAGGTGGAAGGAATCGCCTATGGGAAGCCTGCCCCGAGCCGTCCACTGCAATGTGAGACTCGGTCAGCGAATGAGCAGTCAATTCTGGATTCGATCGGGGTGGGGCAGAACCGTGGGCTCGTGCGCCGTGGGGCTCCTGGCCCTGTTCGCGAGGCCCGCGGCCGCGCAGACGCCGCAGGACTCCGTCGCCCCGCCGGCGGCTCCGCTGGCGGATGGGGCCTCCTCGAACGTGCTGAGCGCGCCGGCGATGAACTATGACGCCAGCACCGGCGAAGCGGAGGGGCGCGCCCAGGCGCAGCCTCGCAAGTTCGGCGCCATGCTCGACCTGGGCGTGCCCGACGGCGTGATCGCGTCGTTCGTGTACCGCCCGCACAAGATGGCGCGCGTGCACGCCGGCCTCGGCTACAACGGGATCAGCCCCGGGGTACGGCTGGGCGGCACTTTCCTGCCCCTGGGTTGGGGCCCCTCGCTGGGCCTCGACTACGGGCATTACTTCGAGGGTGACGCCAACGGCCTGGTGGGCATGTTCGCGGGGGTGGCCGAGGAGGATCGCGCGCTGCTCTCCAGCGTCGGCTACGACTACGTCAACCTGCGCGCGGGCATGGAGTTCGGCGGTGACCGCTTCACGTTCTTCGCGCGCGGCGGCCTGAGCTGGGTTCACACCAGCATCCACAACATCGAGAGCGTGCTGCAGCCGAAGGACGGCAGCACCAACGGCAAGGTGACGATCTCCATCCCGGAGGATCCGGTCGTCAACGCCCTCGCCCCCACCCTGCAACTCGGATTCATCGTACAACTCTGATGGCACACCCGATGGCTCTTCTCCGTGGTTCGCGCTTGCGCTTTGGTCTCGCGGGCGTGGGCTTGCTGCTCGGCGCGCTGGCGAGCGTGGGCTGCTCGGCGAGCGCCGACATCCCCAAGGTCGTGGTCACGCAGAGCGACGTGGCATTTGACGGGGTGCCGCGCTTGCCCGGCGTACCGGATGTGACGACGACGCTGGAGACCCAGTTCGATCATCCGAAGGACGCAACCCTGCCGGACTCGCTCGATCCCGAGCTGTTCCCGCTCTCCGGTGAGGTCAAGGCGCGCGGCTCGATGCAAAACCTCTCCTTCATCGACTCGCTCAAGCTCACGCTCTCCTCGCGCTCGCCCGATGCTCCTCCGCCGCGCGTGGTTGCCACCTATCAGCGCCCTCCGTCCGGGAAGGCCGGCAGCGTGCTGGCCTTGAAGACGGACAACGACCACGACGTGCTCGACTACTGGAGCACGAAGAATGCTTTTTACGACCTGGAGATATCGGGGGTGCTCCCCGCGGATGCCTGGGCCGTGGACGTCGTGGTGGCGTTCTCGGGCAAGCTGTCGATCTCGTCCAACTGACGGGCAGAGCGGAGGTCAGTGGGGGTCCGGACTTCCGGGCCGCTCACTGGCAGTCCCGCAGCGCATGATAAATGCGGTAATCGCCGTCGCGCTGCGTGGTGAAGAAGATCTCTCGCCCGTCGAGGGACAGGCCGGGGTCGAGGTCGTCGGCGCTGCTGTTCAGCTCGCCAAGCGGCACCGGGGCTGCGAAGGTGCCCTGGGGATCGCTGCGGCGCGCCATCCAGAGATCCATGCCGGTACCACCGCGGTTGGACGAGAACACGATGGTGAGCTGGTCCCCGCTCAACGAGAATCCCTCTTCTCGGCCGCCGCTGTCGAGATCCGCGCGCGGCCGCGGCGGGCCGAAGGGGCCGCTCGGGGTCGCGCGCTCCGCCGCCCAGATATCGGAGTTTCCGCTGCCGCCCGCGCGCGTCGAGACGAAGAAGAGCGTGAGTCCGTCGTAGCTCAGCCGGGGCAGCAGATCCATGGCCGTGGAGTTCACGCCGGCCATGAGCTGCGGCGCGCCAAAGTTCTGGCCGGCGCTCTCGCGCGTTGCCAGCCACAGGTCGCGGCTGCCGAGGCCGCCGGGGCGATCCGAGAAGAACAGCAGGCTGCGGTCATCCCGGCTGATGAAAGGGCTGCCATCCAGCCCGCTGCCGTTGACCTCGGCGAGCGGCCCGGAGCTGCTGAAGACGGTGCCGGTGCTGGCGCGAACGGCTCGATGGATCTGCTCATCGCTGGCGGCCTGGACCGAGAAGTACAGCGACCTGCCATCAGCGGACAGCATCGGGCCCCAGCGGTCGTCGGAACCGAGGCCTTCGACCTGCACCAGATCGTGAAACGGACCGAAGACGCAGTCGCACGGTGAGCAGACGGGGCCGCCGCAGTCGACGCCTGTCTCCTCTTGGTTGCGCAGACCATCGTTGCACGTTGGGTCGCCCGCCGGCCCCGGGCCGGCGCCGCCGCTGGCGGCATCGGCAGCGTCGCCGGACCCGCCCGAGCCGGCGTCCCGTCCAGCCTGGCCCGAGCTCGCCGCGCCGGCGCTGCCCCCGGCCGGACGCGCCCCGGCGTCCTCCGGCCGCTCGCGCGTCAGCAGGAAGTCGTCGCCGAGCAGCTGCGGGCAGCCCGCGAGTGCGACAGCCATGCAACAGCAGGCCGCAGGGGCCCAACGGCGTTCGGCAGGCACAATGCCCACGGCAGCCCTGCCTCGCCCCTGGTGCCTCGAGCTCATTCGCCGTCCCGTTCCCAGTAGCGAACGACAACGCGCGCGGACTCTTGACCCCGGTCTCCCACCTACTGGAGTCCGACACGAGACGCGCCGCGCGCGCGGACGACAGAACCGCCGGCGGCCCCACCTGGGCGCTGGGGCGCTTACCCGGCCGTGGCACGCGCCGTACCTGACGGCAGGGCTTCTCTCGGCAATGAGTCATCTGATTTGGCTGATGGCGGTCGCCATCGGGCTGGTGGTCGTCGCGGCCTTGTTGCGGCTCACGCCGGATCTGCCGCGCTCGCGCGTGCGCGTGCGGCTGCGGCGCACCGCGGTGTTGTTCGTTCCGTATCTGCTGCTGGCGCTGCTGGCCACGTACGGGGGCCGGCTCGGACCTGCGCTGTGGCTGTCGGTCGTGAGCATCGCCGCGGACTTCCTGGCGGTATTGCTCGCGATCAACCTGGCAGCTGCTTTCATCTTCGACGTGGCGCTGCGCGCGGTGCGCTTGCGCGCACCCGACATCCTGCACGACCTGCTCGTGGGCACCACCTATGTCCTGGCGCTCGTCTGGCTGATGCACCGCTCCGGAGTGAACCTGGCCAGCATCGTCGCAACCAGCGCCGTGGCCACGGCCGTGATCGGTCTCTCGCTCCAGTCCACGCTGGGCAGCGTGATCGGCGGCGTGGCCTTGCAGATCGATGACTCTCTCAACGAGGGAGACTGGATCGAGTTCGACAACAAGATTCAAGGCGAGGTCAAGCAGATCCGCTGGCGCCACACCGTGGTCGAGACCCGCGACTGGGACACGTTGATCGTGCCCAACAGCCAGCTGCTCAATCAGACCTTGCGCGTGCTGGGCAAACGCGAGGGCTGCTCGAGGCAGCACAGGATGTGGGTGCACTTCAACGTGGACTACCGGACCGCCCCGCGCGAAGTGATCCATGTGGTCGATCAGGCGCTGTCGGCGCCCATCCCCTACGTTTCGCGAGATCCGCTGCCCAACACGGTGTGCCTGGATCTGGTACAGGAGCAGAATCAAAGCAGCGCCCGGTATGCCACCCGCTATTGGTTGACCGACATGTGGCGCACGGATTCCACCAGCTCCGCCGTGCGCGAGCGCATCCACGCCGCGCTGCGTCGGGCACAGATCCCGCTGGCCATCCCCGCCGCCACGCTGTTCGTGTCGAACGAAGACGTGGCGCGCGTCGAGCGCAAGCAGCGCAAGGCCGTGGCACATGTGCGTGACGGCCTGGTTCAGATCGAGCTCTTCAAGAGCCTATCGGAGGAAGAGCTGGATCAGCTCGCGCGTGCCGTGAAGGTGGCTCCGTACGCCGCCGGAGAGGTGGTGACGCGGCAAGACGCGAAGGCGCACTGGCTGTATGTTCTGACGCACGGCCAGGTCGAAATTCGCGTGAACTTGCCGGACGGTTCCAACAATCGCGTGCACACCCTGAGCGCTCCCGATTTCTTCGGTGAGATGGCCCTGATCACCGGCGGCCGGCGTGAGGCCTCGGTGATCGCCCTGAGCGACTGCGAGTGCTTGCGCGTGGACCGCGCCGCCTTCGGTGCCTTGCTGGAGCGCCGCCCCGAGATCGCGCGCGAAGTGGCAGAAGTGCTGGCCCAGCGCCGTGTCGCGCTCGATGCCGCGCGCGAGCATCTCGACGCCGAGAGCCGCAACATGCGCGTCGAAGGCGAGCGCAGTCGCATTCTGACTGCAGTGCAAGACTTCTTCGGACTGCGCGACTGATCACGCTGCACGGGAGTCATTTCTGACCGCGCGGCGAGCCGCTGCGGCACTCAGCGTTCAGTGCCGGATCCAGCACGTAACGTTAACTCCCTCGAAATGAACGCACCCGTCATACTTAAGTATTCCAGACGCCGGCATCGAGCTGTAGCCTGCTTCGACCTTCGTCGAGGCGCGCAGCGGGTCGCGCAGCGAGCGGCAGCATACGCTCGACGCGATCGCTAGGGTCCGCGGGGACGCCCCCCCGCGCCCCGAGCCGGCACTCGCGCTCGCAGCTGCGAGCGCGCTGGAACTCACTGCGGGGATACCCCGCACCCCGATCTGCGGGGGGAACCCGCACCCCAGGAGGCATTGGAGGATGCAAGCATCCCGTCGTCGGCTCATGCGAAATAGGACCCTCGGTCGTGGGCCGCTCAGCGGCGCGTGGCCTGTCTTGATCTGCCTGGCTGCCGCAGCGTGCAGCCGTGAGCCGGACCGCGCACAGGTAGCGGACCTGCAGACGCCGCTCGGCACGGCGCGCCAGCGTCTGGTCAACGCGACCGGCGAGATCACGGGCAGCCGCATCCTCCCCGTGAGCCGCGATACGTACGTGCTGGAGACGGACCCGGACCACAACTTTGGCGCCGAGCAGACGTTGCGCATCACCTCCGAGCGCAGCCGCGCGCTGGTCGGCATCGATCCGAGCAGCGTTGCACAGGCGCTCGGCGGCCAGCTGGCGCGGGCACGGCTGGAGCTGCCGATCGCCAACGTGACCGAGGACTGGAACGATGAGGCCGTCTCGGCGCACCGGCTGCGCCACGATTGGAGCGAGGCCAGCGCCACCTGGAACTGCTCGGCCGACGGCGACACCCAGAACTCCAGCCCCAACTGCACGGGTGGCTCGGCGTGGACGATGGAGGGTGCCTTTTCCCAGCTCGCGTTTGTGGAGCCGGAGACCACCAGTGCAGTGGTGAGCAACACACAGAGCGGCGGCGTGCTGGAGCTGGACGTGACGAGAGACGTCGCTTGCGGCCTGGCCGGCCTCGGTCCCATGGAAGGCTGGCTGCTCGAGAGAACTGTCGAGCTCGGGCCAGGAACGCTGGATCTGGGAGCGTTGGAGAGCTTCGCCGGCCCGGCGTTGTTGCTGGAGTGGGTGGATCAAGATGGCGTGAGCGTCGATGCGCAGGACTGTTCGACGCAAAACCCGGCGGACCTCTGCATCCAGACCTCCGGCGTCGATGACACGTGCAACGGGGTCGATGACGACTGCGACGGCACCATCGACGATGATTTCGTGGCCACCGCCACCAGCTGCGGCATCGGTGCCTGCGCCGCGAGCGGCATCACCAGCTGTGTCGATGGCCAGGTCGTCGACAGCTGTCAGGCTTCTGCGCCCGCCAGCGCCGACGCCACCTGCAACGGGGTGGACGACGACTGCGACGGCTCGATCGACGAGGATTTCGTGCCCGCCACCAGCAACTGCGGCGTCGGCGCCTGCGCCGCGAGCGGGGCCACCAGCTGCGTCGACGGTCAGGTGCTGGACAGCTGCCAGGCGGGCACGCCCGCCGCGGCGGACGCGACCTGCGACGGGGTGGACGACGACTGCGACGGCTCGACCGACGAAGACTTTACCGCCCTCGCCACCAGCTGCGGCGTCGGCGCCTGCGCCGCCGCCGGCGCCACCAGCTGCGTCGACGGCCACGTCGTCGACAGCTGCCAGGCAGGCACTCCAGCCGCGGCAGACGCGACCTGCGACGGCATCGACGACGACTGCGACGGCCTGCCCGATGACGACTACCTGACGCTGACCACCAGCTGCGGCGTCGGCGCCTGCGCCGCGCAGGGTGCGACCAGCTGCGTCGCCGGGCAGATCCTGGACAGCTGCCAGGC